>JBDGTS010000016.1:0-82828 GCA_042216675.1 Halobacteriaceae archaeon
GGCCGCGAGAACCGCGAAATCGGGTGGAACGCCTGACTCGCGCCGGCCCACTTCTTCCCGCATTTCACTCGCCGAGCGGCGGCGCCGTCGCTCGTTCGGTCTCCATTGTCATCTATACTCACACGTCGCCGAACTGAGGGTTCATAGCAACCGTTTATCGGGGCCGTCCGCACCTCCGCACATGGTGCCAATCTCGGCCGCGTCGGACGACCTCACGGCCGTCCCGGACCTCGGGACGGCGGCGCTCTCCGACGCCGACTTCCACCCGAGCGTCGCGGGGAGTCACCGACGCATCGACGCCGACGCGTGGGACACCGTCTACGTCGTCGGCGACGTCCACGGCTGTCTCGACGAACTCCGGGCCCTCGTGGCGACGCTCGACCCGTCGTCCGACGACTTGCTCGTCTTCGTCGGCGACCTCGTCCGGAAGGGACCGGACAGCGCCGGCGTCGTCGACTTCGTCCGCCGCCACGACAACATGGTGTCGGTGCGGGGGAACAACGAGGACAAACTCCGGCGGGGCGACGCGACCCTCGACGGCCTCGACGACGCCCAGCGCGACTATCTGACCTCGCTCCCCGTCGCGCTCTCGTGGGGCGACTCGCTCGCGGTCCACGGGGGCCTCGACCCGACGCGCCCCCTCGCCGAACAGGACGCGGCGTCGCTGCTCACCTGCCGGTCGGTCCCGCCCGGCGGCGGCTACGACGGCCCGTTCTGGTTCGAGCGCTATCGCGGCCCGCCGCGGGTGTTCTTCGGCCACACCGTCCTCGCGGCCCCCGTCCGCACGGAGTGGGCCGTCGGCCTCGACACGGGATGTGTCTACGGCGGGTCGCTGACGGCCTACGACTGTCGCGCCGACGAGTTCGTCTCCGTCCCGGCGGGCGAGACGTACCAGTCCCGTGCCGACGACAAAGTGCTCGACGCCGCCGCCTTCGACTGGGAACGATGAGCGAGAACCGCCCCACTCAGGACGCCGACGTGAACCCGGGGTCGGACGTGGGACGCGTCTGTGACCCCGACGGCTCGGGGCCGGCGCGCGTCGTCCACGGCGTCTCGGGCGCGCCACCCATCCCCGACACCGACGACGTGGACCTCTCGGACCCGAGATGGTATCTGAACCGCGAACTGTCCGAACTCTCCTTCCAGAAGCGGGTGCTCCACGAGGCTCTCGACCCGCGGAACCCGGTCCTCGAACGGGTCCGCTTCCTCGGCCTGTTCACCAAGAACATCGACGAGTTCTGCATGAAGCGTATCGGCGGCCTGAAACAGCAGATGGCCGGTGAGGTGTCCGGACTGACCCCGGACGGCCGCACGCCCGAGGAGCAGTGGCGACTCGCTCTCGACACCTTGGCGTCGCTCTTCGAGCGACAGGACGCCTGCTACCGGACCGTCGCCGAGAAGTTGCTTCCCTCCGCTGGCATCGAAGTCGTCCGCCACGAGTCGCTGTCGCTCGACGAGAAGCGCGCCCTCCGCGAGCATTTCCAGTCGGAGGTCCTCCCGACGCTGACCCCACTCACCTTCGACCCGGCGCACCCGTTCCCGTTCATCTCGAACCTCTCGCTGTCGCTGGCGGTGCGCACCCGCCGCGACGGCGAGGAGCCGAAGTTCTCGCGCGTGAAGATTCCCGAGAACCAGCCCCGACTGCTCCGCGTCGGCGCGGTGGCTGGCGAGAGCGACGGCGGGTCGGCCCGCTTCGTCTTCCTCGAAGACGTCGTGGCCGCCAACCTCGATTTGCTGTTCCCGAACGTGGAGGTGCTGGACTGGTCGACGTTCCGCGTCACCCGGAACGCCGAGGTCCGGCGCAACGAGGAGGTGGCGGAGGGCCTCATCGAGATGATAGAGGGCGTCCTCCGTGACCGGCGCTTCGCCACCGTGGTCCGCCTCGAAGTGTCGGCCGACATGCCGACGCCCGTGCGGGAACTGCTGATGGACCAACTCGACCTCACGGAGCGAGAGGTGTTCGAGCGGGACCCGCCGCTGAACCTCCGGCATCTGGACCGCCTGACGGACCTCGACAGGCCGGACCACTCGCTCCCGTCGTGGACGCCCCGCGCGCACCCTCGCTTCGACGGCGTCGCCGACGACGACACCGACCGCACCGTCTTCGACGTGATTCGCGAGGACGACGTGCTGGTCCACCACCCCTACCACTCTTTCGAGAAGACGGTGCAGATGCTCCTCCGGGAGGCGGCCCGCGACGACGACGTCCTCGCCATCAAGGCGGCCATCTACCGCACCAGCCGGGACTCGCAGGTCATCGAGAGCCTCATCGAGGCCGCGCGGAACGGGAAGCAAGTGGCCGTGATGGTCGAACTGAAGGCTCGCTTCGACGAGGAGAACAACCTCCGCTGGGTCGAGCGACTGGAGGAAGAGGGCATCCACGTCGCCTACGGCACCATCGGCCTGAAGACCCACACCAAGACGGCGCTCATCGTCCGCCGGGAGGACGACGGCGTCCAACTGTACTCCCACGTCGGCACCGGCAACTACCACGCCGAGACGGCGAAGGGGTACGTCGACCTCGGCCTGATGACCAACGACCCCGACGTGGGACAGGACCTCACGCGCCTGTTCAACTTCTTCACCGGCCACTCGTTCCACGAGGAGTACCGCAAACTCCTCGTCGCGCCCGGAACGCTCCGTCTCGGACTCGTCGAGCGAATCCGCGCGGAGAAGGAGGCGGCCCGCGACGGCGAGGACGCCCGCATCGTCGCCAAACTCAACGCCCTCGAGGACCCCGACGTGGTCGCAGAACTGTACGAGGCGGCGATGGCCGGCGTCGATATCGACCTCATCGTGCGCGACATCTGCCGCCTTCGCCCGGGCGTCGAGGGCGTCACCGACACCGTCACCGTGCGCAGCGTCGTCGGGCGGTTCCTCGAACACTCGCGCATCTACTACTTCGAGAACCGCGGCGACCCGGAGTACTTCATCGGGTCGGCGGACTGGATGACCCGCAACCTCGATAGGCGCGTCGAGGCGGTGACGCCCATCGAGGACCCGGACGTGCGGGCCCGCCTCGACGAACTACTCCAGTACTACCTCGCCGACGACCGGAACGCGTGGGAGATGGGTCCCGACGGCAGTTACCGCCACCGGACTCCCGACGAACCCAGTGAGGGCGTGTCGGTCCAGCGAGCGCTCATGCGCGACGCGGAGGCCCGCGACCCCGACCGGAGCGACGGGCGCCGGCGTCTCGACACGGACCGCCGCGAGTGACGCACTCGGTGGGAATCATCGAACCGCTTTTCGTCCCCTCCGCGAACTCCCGTGCATGACGCTGGTTGTCCCGTTCGACGGGTCGGACCTCTCGGCGGCCGCGTTGCGACGAGCGGCCGCCTTCCGAACGGTGTTCGAGAAGCGCGTCCTCGCCGTGAGCGTGATTCCCGCGGGAAACGCCGACTACGCCCGGGAGCGCGGGTGGCTCGGTCCCGCGGAGCGGTACGACCTGTCGGACGTCGTCGCGACCCTCCGCCAGCAGGTGCAAAGCCACTGCCCGAGCGCGGACTTCCGACACGAGACGGTCGACCGGAACAGTCCGACCGGCACCATCTCCAACCGCTTGCGCCGAATCGCCCGCGAGGCGGATGCTTCGATGGTGTTCGTCGGGAGCGAGAACGCGGGCCGAGTGGTCCGGTCGCTGAGTAGCGTCGGTGCGAGCGTGGCCTCCGACGACACGTACGACGTGGTCATCGTCCGGCACACGAACCCGTCGACGCTCGTGGGTCGCCGCGACGTGGACCGCGAGTGACCGGCGCCGTCCGGAAAACCCATACGCGAGGTCACGGGAATAGGGGGTATGGCAGACGAAGACGAACCGACGGTGCCCGTCGCCTGTTCGGCCTGTGGCACGACGACGGCGGTACCCCTCTCGACGGTGGGGGACGCCATCGAACGGCACAACGAACGCCTCCACGACGGCGATGACGTGGCGGAAGTGGACCCGGCGATTCGCGAGCAACTGAGCGACGTCGTCGCCGAGGACCTCGGTTTGCTCTAGAACTGCATGCCGCCGTTCACGTCCACGATTTCGCCCTGCACGTAGGGGTTCTCCAGCAGATACTCGACGGTGTGGGCGACGGCGTCTGGTTCACAGGCGTACTCCGGAAGGTGGGTGTCGACGTTCTCGTGGCCGCGGAAGTCGACGCTCTCCAGATAGGCGAGGATGTCGTCGTTCATCTCCGTCTCGACGGGACCGGGCGCGACGGCGTTCACCTGCACGCCGTTCTCGCCGCGTTCGCGGGCGAGCGCCCGCGTGAGGCCGTGGAGGCCGGCCTTGCTCGCGGCGTAACTCGCGTCCACGGTGCCCGCGGTGCCGCCGATGCTCGACACGAAGACGACGTTTCCGTCCGGTTCGAGGTGGGGCGTCGCCGCACGGGCCACGTAGAACGCGCCGGTGAGGTTCGCGTCGAGGACGCCGGCCCACTGGTCGTCGTCGATGTCCGTCACGAGGTCCGGGTCGACGACGCCCGCGTTGTTGACGACGGCGTCGAGGCCACCGAGTTCGTCGACGGCCGTCTCGACCATCGCGTCCACGGCGTCGGAGTCAGTCACGTCCGCCTGCACCGTGACGGCCCTCGCGCCCGCCTCGCGGGCGTCGGCCGCGACTCCCTCGGCCGCTTCTTCGGACTCTCGATAGTTGATGGCGACGTCGTGGCTCTCCGCGAGTCGGAGCGCCGTCGCCTTCCCGATGCCACGGCTCGCGCCGGTGACGAGGACGTTCATATCAGTCGCTTCTACTACCGGCTAAATAACCCCGGCGGTCAGTCCGCGGCCGGCACCACCAGCACCGGGACGTCGACGACGCGCAACACCCGGTCGGCGACGCTCCCGAGGACGTGCCCGGCGAGGGTCGCCTCGCCCCGGGACGCCATCACAACGAGGTCGGCCCCCACGGCCTCTGTGTGGTCCTCGATGGCCTCGTGGGGCGGTCCCCGAACGACGGCCTCCTGCAGTTCGACGTCCGGCGCCGCCGCGACGGCCTCGTCGGCGTAGGACGCCGTCTTCTCCTCGGCCGCGGCCTCCAGTCGCTCGACGTAGGACCGCGAGACGCCGCCCGCGTCGAACACGCCCGCTTCCGACTGCACGTCGACGGCGCTCACGACGTGCAGGGGCGCGTCGCTCTCCGCGGCAGCGGTGGCGGCGGCCGGCGCGGCCCGTTCGCCCGTCTCGCTCCCGTCCGTCGGCGCGAGGACGGCGCTCGGGGGCACCCGCTCCGTCACGTCCTCGCGGTTCGGGACGACGAGCGTCGGTGTCCCCGACCGGCGCACGACCCGTTCGGCCGTGCTCCCCAGCAGTCGCTCCGTCAGTCCCGTCTCGCCCTGTCGCCCGACGGCCACGAGGTCCGCGTCGTCCTCGTGCGCCCGGTCGGTGAGTACGGTCGGGGGGTTCCCCCGTTCGAGGTCAGTTTCCACGCCCATCCCGACGGCGTCGCCGAGTTCGCGAACCTCTGCGAGAATCTCCGTGCCACGGTCGCTTTCCTCGTCCGGTGGGGCCACGTGAATCACCGCCACCGACGCGTCCCACGCCTTGGCGGCGCGCATGGCGACGCGGGCGGCCCTGCGACCGCACGCGCTCCCGTCGACGCCGACGAGCAGCCGGTCGAACATCTGTATCAGCAGTAGACCGTCGGCCCACGTAAGCGTGGGACCTACGCCCGACGGCGCGGCGCGGCCACGAACAGGGCGTGCCCGACGACGCCCATCGCCACGATGGCACCCGCGCTCACGCCGGCCTGCCACCCCGCGCCCGCGAGGCGGAACGCCGCGACCCCCAGAGCGAGGGCGAGCGGAATCGAGACCAGAACGGCGTCGAAGTAGTCGGGAGTCGGTGCCGCCCGTCGGCGCTCTCTCCTCGTCGTCATGCACTCTGTGTGGTGGTTGGAAACAGGATAGTACGCCCGGCTAACTGACCTCGGAAACCCGAGTCGAACGGTTAGGAACGCCCTTCTTACCGATTCCGGCGTGACGATGTTCCGGGTGACACCCATGACACGAGCGCCGTTCACCGAGTTCGACCGGCTGTTCGACCGCATGCAGCGACACTTCGAGGACCTCGAACCGGACGAGCGCGGCCGAACCGCCGTCGACGTCGCCGAGTCCGACGACGAGTTCACGATCACGGTCGACCTGCCCGGCTACGACCGGGAGGACATCGACCTCCGCATCCGTGACGACACCCTCCACGTCACGGCCGAACACGAGGAGGAGGCCGAAGCCGAGGAAGAAGAGGAGTATCTGCGCAAGGAGCGCCGACACCGCTCGGTGTCCCGCACGATTCATCTCCCCGCCGAAATCGACGAGAAAGGGACCGAGGCCTCCTATCAGAACGGCGTGCTCACCGTCACCGTCCCGAAGGTGACGGCGGCGGACGCCGAGGAAGCGGGCCACCATATCGCCATCGACTGACCATGAACGAAGCCGTGTCGGCCAGAGACGACGTGGCGGATGCCCTCTCGGACTCGCCCTACGACGTCGTCGACACGTTCGGTGACCTCGAACCCGGGCCGCCGCGGCTGGTGGTCCGCGTCCCCGAGGCGGAAATCGACGGGACGGCGGTGCCGGACGTGGAACTCGCCGTGCAGGTCCACCCTAACGACCTCTTGCTGGCGAACGCCAGCGTCACCGCCGAACGAGGCGAACTGGACGACGAGCAAGTCGCCGCCCTCGACGACGCCGCCGAGGAGAAAATCGAGGAGCCACAGGTCACCCTCTGGACCTGCCCCGCCGACGCCGTCGCCGCCGCCGACGTCCTCGCGGACCTCCGAGACTACCACCCCGAGGCCTAGAAGGCCGGGGCCAGCAGGGTGTGGTAGCTCTCGGGCAGTTGCGTCCGCGCGCGGTCGAGTTCGTCCTCGCGCACCATCAGCGAGAGCCCGTCGAAGACGGCCTGCACGCGGTCGTGGGCCGTCTCGGTGTCGACTCCCTCTCGCTCGGCCACCCGTTCCACGAACTCTTCCGGCGGGAACTCCTCGGCGTCTTCGTTCTCGGGCGCGAGGAGCCACGCCCTGAGGTCCGGCGTGAGGAAGTCCGCGAGGTCCTCGGCCTCGCCGCGAGCCAACCGTTCGCCGAGCGTTCGGAGGACGGCCTCCGTGGTCTCGCGGGCCGCTTCGGTCGAGTCGAGGTCCGCGAGGTGTTTGACCTGTTCGAGTGCCTCCGCCGCGTCCACCTGTGGACCGGGCATGGGTGAGACGGCCGCCGGAGCGAGCAAAAAACGGCGTCCTAACGCCCGAGCGGTCGGCCCAGCCGTTCGACTCGGTCGGGTACGCCGCCGTGTCCCACGTCATCCCCGCGGCGGTCAGTGACCGTGTGCGTCGAGGTGGGTCGGCCGGTCCTCGTAGGCCGGGCACAGTTCGACGGTGGCGTGGTCGACGCCTTCGTCGTCGAGGACCCGGTGGACGCGCCGCGTCACTTCCTCGGCGTCGGTCATCGACGCCGCGTCCGTCTCTACGTGGGCCGTCGCCACCGTGAGTCGGCTACAGATCTGCCACGCGTGGAAGTCGACGACGCGTTCGACGCCCGCCACGTCCTCGATAGCGGCCCGCACGGCGGTCGTCTCCACGGGCGACCGGAGGAGGAAGATGGCGCTACTGCCGCGGAGCAGCCGCCACGCGCTCCAGACGATGACGACGGCGATGAGGACGGCCGCCGCCGGGTCGAAGGCCCGAATACCGGTGTAGCGCTGGCCGACCACGGCCACGATGACGAGGAGCGACCCGCCCGCGTCCCCGAGCAGGTGGTAGAAGGCGCCGCGTTCGTTGAGGCTCATCTCGCCCCCCTCCAGCACCCAGACCGAGACGGCGTTGACGACGAGGCCCCCGATGGCGATTGCGAGCGTCGGCCCCGTCGCCACGTCGACCGGGTTCAGGAAGCGGTGGACGGACTCCCAGAGGATGTACGCGACCATCGGCACGAGCAAGGCCCCGTTGAGGAAGGCCGAGAGCGGTTCGAGGCGGTGGAGGCCGAACGACCACCGACCCGAGGCCTCCGTCGTCGTGGCGAGGTGGGCGGCCGCGAACGCCAGCACGTACGCCAACGCGTCGAACAGCATGTGCAGGGCGTCCGAGAGCAGCGCCACCGACCCGAACAGCAGGCCGCCCGCGAG
Source organism: Halobacteriaceae archaeon (assembly GCA_042216675.1). Classification (GTDB taxonomy): domain Archaea; phylum Halobacteriota; class Halobacteria; order Halobacteriales; family Halobacteriaceae; genus JBDGTS01. The sequence continues at coordinate 8,104 of JBDGTS010000016.1, forward strand.
TTCCACGAGGAAGCCCACGACGTTGATAGTGGCCACGACGGCGAGTTTCCGGTTGCTTCGGCCGCCGTTGCCGTGGCCGTGGCTGTGGCTGTGCCCGTCGCCGTCGCCGTGGTCGTGTGAGTGCCCGTCTGCCATCCGTTTTCTGACGGTCGGCCGCTCGAATTATTAAATCTATCGGAGGAAAGCGCCGTGTGCGCCGAATGCGGTCACAATACGATGCACTGAGTTATTAACGACGGCGGACGACGGCGCTTATGTGGGTGCCAGCCGAGCGCCCACCATGAACGAACTCGCGTGGGAGACAGTCGCCCGCGAGGTGGCCTATTCCTGCCCCGGCTTCGACGTGGTTCACGAGGACGTGCGCCTCCCGGACGGTACCGAGACGGACTACGACTACCTCTCCGAACCGCCGGCCGTCGTCGTGTTGCCGTTCCTCGGTGACGGCGGCCCGGGCGACGACGTGGTGACTATCGCGGAGTGGCGACAGGCCGTCGGCCGTGTGAACCACGGCCTCCCGGCGGGCGGCGTCGAACCCGCGGACGCCACCCTCGCCGCGGCGGCACACCGCGAACTCGCGGAGGAGACGGGCCACGAGGCCGATGCCGTCGACCACCTGCTCTCGGTCGAACCCGCGAACGGCATCGCGGACTCCGTCCACCACTACTTCGTGGCGCGGGACTGCGCGCCGACGGCGACCCAGCGACTCGACAGCGACGAGAGCATCCGCGTCGAGACGACGCCGTACACGGACCTGCGAGACGCCGTCCTCGCCGACGAGGTTCGGGACGGCCGCGCCGCCACGGCCGTCCTCCGCTTCGAGTGCGGCCGGGCGTGATCAGTTCTCGCGATTCGTCGGGACTCGGCAGGCGGCACCTCCGGTCCGGTCGAAGCGCACGGCGAGGCCGAACATCGCGAACAGCAACGCGAGGAGCGTCACGCTCGATACGACGGCCGCGACGGGGCCAGTGAGCCGGAGGGCCTCCAGGAGTTCTGAGACGACGACGGCTGCGACGACGCCGGCGACGGCGCCGCCCCACCCGGACACCCGGTACCCCCAGCTCGTGGCTCTGTGTTTGGCGGCGCGGAGCCGGCTGAGCGGACCGTTCTCGCTCATCTTTCGACCTCCGTGGCGGGCGGTGCGGTCGCGGGGTAGGCGCGTCGGACCATGTGTAACGCCTCCTTTACAGTAAAGCGTACTTTACACTCCACAATAAGTCTGGCGCCCGTCATTTGGGCGTGAACAGGTCCTCGATTCGGCAGTCGAAGTAGTCCGCGAGTTCGAAGGCCAGTTCGAGCGACGGGTCGTACCGCTCCCGTTCGATGGCGTTGATCGTCTGTCTGGTCACCCCCACGCGGTCGGCGAGGTCGGCTTGGCTCAGCCCCTCCGCCTCGCGGTAGGTGCGGACCTCGTTTCTCATGGTCGGTACTTGAGCCCGAGATAGACGACACCGAACACCCCGAAGACGACGGCCCACGCGTACAGCGCACCCTCGACTTCGGGCGGTACGTCGATGTCGCGAAGCCGCACGAGGACGAACAGCGCCGACCCGCCGACGACGCCGGCCGCCCCGACGAGACACAGCGTTATCGCCCCCGCGCGACGTTCGAGAGACTTGTCTCGTTCGTCGAACAGCGTGACCGACGTCCCGCGCCACACGGCGAGGAAGCCCGCGATGCCGGTCCAGTACACGGCCACGCCGACGAGCGGTCGGTCGAGGCGCGTCGCGCCGACGAACCCGAGGGTGCCGACGACGATGCAGGCGTACATCGTCCACCGATACCGTCGGATGCGTTCGAGTCGCGCGGAGTCGCGGCCCATGTGTACCGTCTCCTTTCCACGTCGTGGCGGCGCGGATGAAATGTCTGCCGGTCCCACCAAACGGAACGCTTACCCCCGCGCTGTCGCAAATACGGGGCCATGCGCGAGGTCTTCGAGGTGCGCGATCAGGACGGCGCCGGCCGGGTGGGGGAGTTGACGGTCCCGCGGGCCGACGCCACCGTCCGCACCCCCGCTCTGTTGCCGGTCGTCAACCCTAATCTGCCGACCGTCGACCCCGGGCGCCTCCCGGAGTTCGGCGCGCAGGCGCTCATCACGAACTCCTACATCATCCACGGCAACGAGGGCCTCCGAAGGCGGGCGCTCGACGAGGGCCTCCACGAGATGCTGGACTTCGACGGCCCCATCATGACCGACTCGGGGTCGTTCCAGTTGGCCGAGTACGGCGACATCGACGTGGACACGCCCGAAATCCTGCGCTTTCAGCGCGAGGTTGGCTCCGACATCGGGACACCGGTCGACATCCCGACGCCGCCCGACGCCGACCGGCAGACGGCGGCCCGTGACCTGCGCGAGACGACGGACCGCCTCGCCGTGGCCGAGGAGACGGCCACCGGGGAGATGCTCGTCACCGCGCCGGTGCAGGGCTCGACCCACCCGGACCTCCGGACGGAGGCGGCCCGCGACGCCTACGCCACCGACCTCGACGTGTTCCCCGTCGGCGCGGTGGTGCCGATGCTCAACGACTACCGCTACGACGACGTGGTGGACGCCGTCGTCGCCGCAAAGCGCGGCCTCGGGGCGGACGCGCCGGTCCACCTGTTCGGTGCGGGGCATCCGATGATGTTCGCCCTCGCCGCGGCCGCCGGCTGTGACCTCTTCGACTCGGCGGCGTACGCGCTCTACGCTCGCGACGGCCGCTACCTCACGGTGCGGGGCACCAAGCACCTCGACGACCTCACCGAGTTCCCGTGTGCGTGTCCGGTCTGTGCGGCTCACAGCCCCGACGACCTGCGGGCCGCCGACGAGGACGAGCGCACGCGACTCCTCGCCGAACACAACCTCAACGCCTCCTTCGCCGAGATTCGGCGCGTGCGCGAGGCCATCGTCGAGGGCCGGCTCTTTGACCTCGTGGAGGCCCGCGCCCGCGGCCACCCCCGCCTCCTCGACGGCTACCGGGCGCTCCTCGACCACGCCGACTGGCTCGAATCGAGCGACCCCGCGAGCAAGGACGCCTTCTTCTACCTCTCGACGGAGAGCGCCCGCCGGCCCGAGGTGGTGCGCCACCACGAGCGACTGGCGCGCCTCGACCCGCCCGAGGCGCTCGTCCTCGACGCCACCGGCACGCGCGAGGACGCGTGGCCGGTCGTTCCGCCCTTCGGGCCCGTCTCGCCCGCCCTCCGAGAGACGTACCCCGTGAACGCCGAGACGCCGCGACGGGTGGACGACGACGCCCGAGAGATGGCCGCGCGCGGCGTCGCCAGTCTCGCCGACGCGCACCCCGACGTGTCGCTGACGCTCGTCCACGACGGCTGGCCGACGCGGGCGCTCGCGGCCCTGCCGGACCGCGTGACCGTCGAAGAGCAAGATAGTTGAATCGCGGGGCGCTACCGGGGCCATGACCGAGCACTTCGAGGTCCTGTCGCGGGACGGGGCCGCCCGCGTCGGCGACCTCCGCCTCGCGGACCCCGTGACGACGCCCGCCGTCGCGGACGACGTTCTGACGGACGCCGGGAGCCTCTGGACCGACGACCGCTCGCTTCCCGACGGCGACCCGGCGCGACTGACGGTCCTCCCGCACCGCGGCTTTCCCCGGGGGACCGCCTCCGAAGTCGAGGACGCCTTCGCGCCGGACTACCCCGACGTCGACTTCCCCTCGGCGGCCGTCGTCACGCCCGACACGGCTGACGACTACGGCGCGGACGCGTACGTCCTCTCCGGGGCACCGGGCTTCGTCGGCCACGCCAGCGCGTTCGTCGACGCGGTCATCGAGACGCGACGGGCCATTCCGGACGACACCGCCCTCGTCCTCTCCGGCGTCGCGACGCCCGAGAACCTCCCCCTGTTGGTCTACGCCGGCGTGGACCTCGTGGACACCGACCGCGCCGTGATACGCGGGACGCAGGGCCGCTATCTGACGACTGACGGCGAGACGCGACTAGGTGACTTAGACGAACTCCCGTGTCCCTGCCCGACCTGTACGGGCCGCGTCGCCGACTTCGACCGCGAGGACTGCGTGGACCACAACGTCAACGCCCTCCGCGCGGAACTCAGTCGCGTCCGCCAGCGCATCCGGGCGGGCACGCTCCGCGACTACCTCGAAGGCCAGAGCCGCTTTCAGCCGTGGCTCACGGCCGCCTTTCGCGGTTTCGACCAGCAGTGGGGCTACCTCGAAACCCGGACCCCCGTCTTCCGGTCGGCGACGATGGCCGCGACGACGGGCGACGCGATGCGGCGCGTCGAGATTCGGCGCTTCGCGGACCGAGTCACCTCGCGCTACCGCGCCCGCTTCTCGGACCGGCCGCTGCTCCTCGTTCCGTGTTCGGCCGGCAAGCCCTACGGCGAGTCCAAGAGCCACTCGCGCTTTCAGGACGCCGCGAACTACCGCGCGCACAAGGTGTCGCTTACGTCCCCCATCGGCGTCGTGCCACGCGAACTCGAACTCACCTACCCGGCCCAGCACTACGACAGCGCCGTGACCGGGCGCTGGGACGCCGAGGAGATTCGTTTCGTCGCCGACGTGCTCTCCCGCTACCTCGACCGGACGGACTACCCCCGAATCGTCGCGCACGTCCCCGACGAGGGCTACCGGCAGGTGATAGAGCGTGCGACGGCCGACCGGGACGTCCCCCTCGAGTTCACCGTCGATGGCCACCCCACCGACGCCGACTCGCTGGCGAACCTCGCGGGAGCGCTGGAGGGTGAGCGCTCGATTCGCGTCTCCGAGAACGAACGCGCGACGGTCCGGGCCGTCGCCGACTACCAGTTCGGCGCGGGCGCGGGCGACGAATTGTTCCCCGACTTCGAGACACAGGGTCGCCATCCGAAACAGCGCGTCCACGTCGACGGCGAGCAGATGGCGGCGCTGGTGCCCGAGTACGGCGTTCTCGCGCTCACACTCCCCGGCGCGCGGCGGTGGGTCGACAGCGACGTGCCGACCCGCCGCGTCGAAATCGACGACTTCGTGCCACAGGGCTCGGTCCTCGCGCCGGGCGTCGTCGACGCCGACGCCGACATCCGCCCGGGCGACGAGGTGGTCATCGAGGGGCCGAGCGCGTTCGGCATCGGCCGTGCGACGGCCCACGGCGAGGCGATGGTGGAGAGCAGCCGCGGCGTCGTCGTCACGCCACGGCACGTCGACACGGTGTGACGGATTCGACAGTAGACGCCCGCTCTCGGGTTATTTCTCCTCTTCCCCACATTTATGGGGCTGGATGCTACTATGGTGACATGTAGTGGATTCAACTATGTCCGGGACGGATTCGGGGTCGGTGGCAGTCTCTGAAGACGAGTGCGAGTGGGTCATCGCGAAGTCGTTACTGGACGCGACCAGTCGAAGCATCACGGCGATGGAGCACCACGCTCGGTACGCGTTCTATCACGAGTCGGACCCTGATACCGACGAGATTCGAAGCCACTTGGAGCAGGCGAAGGTACAGCACGAGCGAATCCTCGAGGACCTCGACGCGGCCATCGAGGCCCTCGACGAAGTGTAGTCCCCGCACTCGACTTTGTTCGAGATGGTCATGCATCATCAGAACATACCGTTCGGATATACTAACGTTTGGATAAGAGTTCCGTGAAATATATATGTAGAAACGCTCTCCATTCGATAATGCGGTTGGTCGTCCCGACGGACTTCGAGATACTCGAAGCCCTCGCCGAGGGTGGTCGCAACAACGCGGCCAACCTCGCCTACGAACTCGACCGGGACCGTTCCTACATCAACACGCGGCTCCCGATCCTCGCCGACTACGATCTCGTGGAGCGCATCGGTCCCGCGCCCAACAGTGGGCTGTACGAAATCACCGCTCGGGGCGAACGCGCCGTCGAACACCGCGACGTGTACCCCGAGGACGAGTCCGAGTTCGAGGCCCTGCTCGAAGGGTCGAACAGCGCGTCTCGCTGACCGACGACTCTGTTCTGCCGTCCTCGTGCCGCGATAGGACTCTCTGCCCCGGAAACGTACTGTCGGACTGTACCGATAGCAGCCGCCCGTGCGACTCGGTGAGTCGACGGATTTCGACGTCCGCCGGTTTCTCGCGGACCGCGGCCGCCACGGCCGTCACCGTCCCTGCGGGCCTCGCGGAGCGGGTCGGTCCCGCGCCGAACAGTGGGCTGTATGAAATCACTGAGCGTGGCGAGCGCGCACTCGAAATCTGTACGCGCGCGACGAGGCCGCGTTCGAGGCGCGCGTCGACTCCGCCGAGTGACGACTCGTCAGTTCGCAGACGGTACTGTTTTGAGTTCGGGATATACTACTGGTAGATACAGGGTGTGACCGCTGGGGTTCGACGCCGTCGCGACAGTGGCGACACTCGCCTGCATGCCGTCGATCCCGGTTCGAGTCCGTTCTACTCACCTCTGCAACCGTATACCGATAGCACATACTGTCGGTAGATATAAGTGCCACTGGACTGATTGCTCCGAGTAGAGTGGCGCGACCGAACAGCCACTCACTCAACCAGAATCACCGCACGGCACGGAACCGATAGATGACAGCTAACACCGGCGACGGCGACGACCCGCAGACTCGCACCACCATCGAGGTCGACCGACAGGTGTGGCGAGAGCTCCGGTCGGACGCCGTCGCGGACGGCCTGACGGTGTCGGAGCAACTCGAGCGCGTGCTCGAGGACTACTACGACGTTGACGACTGAGTCGGCGCGATCCAAAACACATGACAGCGACACACGACGACGCGCGGCGCGGCGGTACAGTGCGCCAACCGAGCAGCGACTCGATTATGGAGGATATACACCACGCATGACGGACAGAAGCGACCAACTCCGCGGCCTGTTCCTCGCGGCGCTGATGGTGGTCTCCGTTGCAGGGGGGTCCATCGCGTTCGCGGGGACGGCGGCGGCGGCACAGGAAGCGAGCGTAGCCGATAATACCTCTGGCGGATATATCGGGCCGAGTTCAAGTCAGACAGTAGCTCAGACCTTCACGATCAGCGATCCCGCGAGTGGAAGCGGAGGTGACGGTAAGGGCGTCGCTGTCGATTATGTGACCGTTACTAATGACGGTACGTTGTCCGCGTCCGGAATCTCGTCTATCTCTGTGTGGATGGACGGGGGAAGCGCTGGCTTCCAGGGCTCTGGAACGGACACGCAAGTTGGATCCGCTAAAACGAGCACATCGGGTCTCAATAGCGGTGGTCTGATCTTCGGGAGTAATGATGGCGCTACGGCCGTCACGGCACCATCGGGCCAGGATACTGACTTCTTCGTCGTCGTGCAGACGGCGGGAGAGAGTTCCCTTTCTGATGGTGCGACCATCAGCACCACCTCATCCGTGACTGTTGATAGTGATGCAACCACTTCCACGCTGTCGGGAGACGGAACCGTTTCTGCCTCGTCTCCTACGACGGTTGACCTCGCCCCGTCCATCACGGGCGCGACCATCACGTCCTCGTCAAGTTCCGGCGATGCACAGGGCTACACGACCGACGAGACCATCACCGTCGACGTCACGTACAGTGAAGCCGTGGCTGTCGACACGAGTAGCGGTATCCCGACGCTCGACCTCGGCCCGGTCAGCGCCTCATACGCGAGTGGATCCGGGAGCGACACGCTCCAGTTCAGCTACACCGTTCAGAGCGGTGACTCCGGAACCATCTCGCTCGGGGACATCACGCTGAACAGCGGGACGATTACGGACAACGACCAACAGAGCAAAGCCGCCGGTCTCGCGGCGTCGAGTCAGAGTCTCCAGTCTGCGTACATCGACACCAATAGCCTCTCGGTGAGTATCGGTTCGCCCAGCGACGGCGCGGACCTCGCGTCCCATCCGACTATCTCCGGCACGGCTTCGGACGACAACAGCGTGTCGTCGGTCGAAGTGTCGATCCAGAACTCCAACGGTAACTACTGGGACGGCACTTCGTGGGTCAATAGCCAGACGTGGCTCACCGCGACCGGCACCACTGACTGGAGCTTCGACACGGCCAACGCCGGTATCTCCAGCGACGACACGTACACGGTCACCGCACGCGCGACGGACTCGGCCGGGAACACGCAGACCTCGCCTTCGGTGACCTACACGGTCGACACGACCCGTCCCTCGGCGAACATCGACAGTCCGACCGGAAGCTCGTTCGTGACCGTCCAGAGCGGTGGGTCAGTCACGGTCCAGTACGATGCATCGGACGCTGGGTCGTCTGTTTCGGACGTCACGGTCCGAATCACCGATGGAAACGGGAACACGGTCGTCGAGAAGACCGGCCTTTCCGGCGGTACTGACGCATCGACGACCTTGTCGATTCCGAGCCCGCAGGCTGACGGCTCCTACAACGTCGAACTGGTCGTCACGGACGGCGCCGGGAACACCGACACGGTCACTGAATCCGGCGCTGTCGTCGTCGACGACGTCGTGTCCGGTGTTTCGGTAGGTGACTCAGTCGTTCAGCCCAGTGCGACGCTTTCGGTGACTGGCACGGCTGACACCGCCGAGGACGTTACGTTCCGGCTCACGGACTCCAACGGCGACACTGCGACCGTCACCAAGACCATTAGCTCGACCAGCTACTCGGTCAGCATCGACCTGAGTAGCCTCACCTTCTCGGGTGATGGTCTGAGCGATGGGTCGGTGACGCTCGCGGCCGAGCAGGACTCCGGAGCGTCGTTCAGTAGCGAAGCGAGTACGTCGTTCACTGTCGACTCGAACAGCCTCTCGGTGAGCATCGGCTCGCCCAGCGACGACGCACTCCTCACGTCCCACCCGACAGTCTCCGGGACGGCTTCGGACGACAACAGCGTTTCGTCGGTCGAAGTGTCGATCCAGAACTCTAATGGAAACTACTGGGACGGCAATTCGTGGGTCAATAGCCAGACGTGGGTCGCCGCATCTGGTACGACTAGCTGGAGTTTCGACACGGCCAACGCCGGTATCTCCAGCGACGACACGTACACGGTCACCGCACGCGCGACGGACTCGGCCGGGAACATGCAGACCTCGTCTTCGGTGACCTACACGGTCGACACGACCGCGCCCACTGTCGATAGCGCCGTCACTGCCGACACGAACGACGATGGCGCCGTCGAAACGATCGACGTCACCTTTAGCGAGCCCATCGACGACTCCACGTCTACGCTCGGCGCCTCGACGTTCGGCCTGACCAGCGGGACCATCGAATCCGTCGACACGGGCGCGTCCGCTGACGACGCGAAGGCCACGATCACGGTGTCCGGGCTGTCCAGCACCGGCGTCACGCCCGACGTGACGCTCAAGGCCGGCACCGTGAAGGACGCGGCCGGTAACAGTCTGAGTTCTGATCAGGCGCCCGTCACGCCGTCCGACGGTGCGGAGCCGGTCATCACCGCCTCCAGCGCGACCGTCAACGACAACGGCGACATCGACGTGTCCTTCACTGCGAGCGAGACGCTGAGCGGCGGTGAATTCAGCGCCTCGCCCGCTGTGGGGACCGTGTCGGTCCAGTTCAGCGACCTGACTGAGAGCGGCACCGAGTACACCTACACGCACACGCCGAGCTACGAAGGCACGTACTCCTTCACGCTCGCGAACCCCACGGACGGCTCCAACGCCGCCACCTCGTCGGTGACGGTCAGCGCCGTCAAGGGCGACGTCGAGAGCGGGAACATCACTGCGACGCCGAACGGCAAGAGCCAGCAGGCGGTCCACTCGGTGAACATCACCGTCGCGCAGTCCGTGGACGCCCAGACGTACGAAATCGTCTACTCGAACACGGACATCAGCGACGTCGACAACGACGACATCCGCGCGCTCGGCATCGACGCGAACGGTGACGGCGACGTCACCGACGCCGGCGACACGAACTTCCTCGACAGCGGGTCGCCCGCGAGCGGGCTGAATCAGGTCAGCGGCGGCTCGAACGGCCACGTCCTGACGCTGGACACCAGTAGCTCCGCGCAGGTCGAGGCCGGCGAAACGATCTACATCGAGTACGGCAACGTCACGAACCCGAGCAGTTCGGGCCCCCGCGACGTGACCATCCGCGTGAACCCCAGCACGCCCGCCGTCGAGTTCGCGCGTCCGCTGTCCATCGGCGCTGACGTGCCGAGCGTGACGCAGGTCACGCTGGACGGCACGCCGGTGACGAACGGTCCGCTCGGTCCCAGCGCCAACGGCACTGACGTGCCGGTCGTGATCGAGTTCTCCGAGGCGATGGATACGAGCGTCGCGCCGAGTGCGACCCTCACCGTCGCCGGTCAGGAAGTCGCACTGAACAACGGGACGTTCTTCGACGGGGCCACCGCGTGGAAGGCTGACGCGGACGTCAGCGTCGAGAACGCCGAGGTCGACGCCTCCGTCTCCGTCACCGACGCGGTGGACGCCGACGACGGCAACCACCTCGCCAGCGACTACGACGAGACGGTCGAAATCGACACGGCGCCGCTCGGCATCAAGTCGGCGAACACCGTCGCCGGCGCCGACAGCGCGCACGACGCGACGACGGACACCCACGCGGTCGAGGTGACGTTCAACGACAGCGTGAGCGCTACGTCGCTCGCGACGAGCGACTTCGCGCTGAGTACCGGGAGCGTCCACTCGCTCACCGGCGACACGGACGGCGACGAGACCGTGACGCTCGTCCTCTCCAGTGACGTCGCGCCCGACGCGACGCCGACCGTGAGCATCGCGGCCGAACAGACGGTCACGGACGACGCCGGGAACGCGAACGCCACCGGCGCCTCCGTGACGGCGACGGACGCCGTCGCGCCCGACGCGACCGTGAAGACCGAAGTCAGCGGCGATCAGGTCACGGTCTACGTCGACGCCGACGAGGCACTCGCCTCCGACACCATCGAGGTGAACCTCACCCTCACCGAGAAGCAGACCGTCGTTGCGACTGTGAGCGGCTTCACGGCGGTCAGCGGTGACTCGTCGAACTACACCGCGACTGCGACCGTCGCGGACGGCTACTACACGGCGAAACTCGTGGCCGCCGAGGACGCGAACGGCAACGCAGTCCCCGACACGCCGACCGCGTCCGCGCTGGTCGACACGTCCGCGCCGACGTTCTCGCTCGCACAGCCGAGCGCGGACCTCGTCGCGAGCGTCACGAAAGACAAGATCAAAGTCGACATCGCCGACGCGACCGGCGTCGACGCGTCGACTGTCTACGCGACCGTCTCCGACTCCGAGGGGACGGCGATCGAACGGACGCGCGCAGCGGCCGTGGACACCGACGCGGTGTCCTTCGCCGAGGGGACGCTCACCATCGACGTCAGTGGCGTCGACCTTGCGGACGGCACGGTCGACGTCGCCGTGGAAGCGGCGGACGCGGCCGGCCGGTCCAACAGCACGACGCTGTCCTTCGAACTGGACTCCAGCGCGGCGTCCGGGCTGACGATCAAGGCGCCGACGGAGTCGCTGAACCTCACGTCCAGCGACACCCTCGACGTCGCCTACAACTACAGCGACACGAACCCGCAGGACGTGACCGTCAAACTCGTTGACGGCGGGACGACCTACACCTACGCCGTCAACGACAGCCAGTACGCTGACGACGGCGCTCGCAAGTCCCTGACGATCGACCTCGACGCGTTATCCGACGGTGAACTCATCGGCCCCAACCTCGCCGACGGCACCTACAAGGTCGTTGTCGAGGTCACGGACTCCGCCGACAACCTCGTCACCGCCGAGACGGCCGCACTCGTCACGGTCGACGACACCGCTCCCGCAGTCGAGAACTGGAACGTCGTCGACACGAGCGACGCGCAGACCAACGTCTCGGTCGACGTCTCGGACGCGACGTCCGGCGTCGACGCGAGTAGCATCGCGCTGACTGTCGACGACGCCGACAGCACGACGACCTACACGCTCTCCGATGCGGGCCTCCAGTACGAGGACGGAACCCTCACCTTCGTGCCCGCGGAGGCCGGCGTGTCCTTCGCTGATGGTGACGTCACGTTCGACGTCGCCGTCGAGGACAACTCCGGCAATCACAACAGCGCTGAAACGACCGTGACGATCAACGACGCCGCCCCGACCATCGACCGCGTCGAGGCCGAGGCCGGCGAGAACGTCGTCACGGTCCACTTCAGCGAGGACGTGACGGCCGCCGACGGCACGATTTCGGCGGACGACTTCGCGTACACCGACGTGAGCGGCGACGGCGCCGTGGAAATCACGTCGGTCACGCCGGTCGACCTCGGTGCCGACAGCTACACCAATAAGGTCGAACTGACTCTCGACGCGCCCGTCGCGACGAGCGACCTCGGCGCGGACGAGGTCAACGCCCGTCAGGCCGCACTCGTCGACCGCGAGAAGAAAAACGTCAAGTCCACGGACGCCGCCACGGTGGCGCTCACGGACACCTCCGATCCGGCAGCGCCCGCCGTGTCGGCTGGCACGATCACCGCTGACGCGGCCGGGAGCTACACCGTCGAACTCACGTTCGAGAACCCGGCGAGCGTCTCCACGGTCGACGTGGCCGTCACGGACGGCTCCACCACGGTTTCCGAAGCGGGCGTCACCGTCGACCAGTCCACCGAGACGGTCACGCTCGACGTGACGAGCCTGTCCGACGGACAGGTCGACGTCACGGTGACCGCTCACGACGCGGGCGTCGAGCGATCGACGCAGACCACGGTCGAAGACGTCACGAAGGACACGCAGCGTCCGACGCTGACGGTCACCGGCAACGCTGGCTCCAGCTGGCTCGAACTCCAGTTCAGCGAGCCCGTCTCCGGTGCTGGCGACCTCGGCAACTACGTCTTCGAGAACCTCTCCGCGTCGGAGATCTACGTCGATGACGACACCTACTATGTCGAACTGAACGAGCCGGTGCCGGTCGGCGGCATCGCCTCCGAGACGGTTACGGTGAGCGCGACGAGCGCGATCACCGACGCAAACGGCACGGCGGCCAGCACGTCCGAGGTGCAGATCTCCGACGTGATGGCCCCGAGTGCCGCCGGCGCGACGTCCGAGAACGGCTCGACGACCGTCACGCTCCACTTCAGCGAGGCTGTGTTCAACAGCTCTGGCGGTGCGCTCACTGCTGACGACGTCGCCTACGTGAACAACAGCGGCACCGACAAAGTGGTCGAGTCCGTCGACCACGCCGCTGGCGACCGCGTGGCGACGGTCACGCTGAACGAGTCGCTCGCACCGTCCGATCTCAGCAGCGACGCGCTATCGCTGACGATCGAGGACAGCGTCGGAACCGAATCCGAGGTTTCGGCGACCATCCGGGACGTTCCGCGAGTCTCCGAGTTCGGCGTGTCGAGCGCGACCGGCCAGAACGTCACGGTCAGCTTCCTCTCGGACACGGAACTCTCGACGATCACCGTCGACCTCAGCTCGGAGGGCGACCTCTCCGAACTGGACGCGCCGCTCGACGACGGCGTGGTGACGCTGACCGAATCCGACTTCAGCGTCACCGCGGTCGAAGGCGGCTACGAGTACACCGCGACCGTATCCGTCCCGCGAGACGGGCGGTACGCGGCGGATCTCAAGTCCGTCCAGAGCATCGGCGGCACGATGCAGACGTACGACGACTACGAGCGCGACTCGCTCGACACCACGGTCGTCGACACGGGCGCGCCCGAACCGGTCGATGCGGAAATCGTCGACGCCGGATACGACGCGACGGAAATCGCGGTGCAGTTCGACGAACCGGTGTTCGATGAGGGCGCACGTCTCATCGTTGACGGCGAGATCATGACCGCCGACTCGGAACGTAGTGGCGCCGGTGAGGTCACGTTCACCGTCGAGGGCCACGTCGAGACCGCGGACCTGCCGCCGATCTCGACGGCCGGCGTCTACGAGATGGCGAGTGCGGACGACACGTACGAGGTCGACACCTCGGCGACGACCGCACTCGACACGCTCGAACTTCACCTCTCGAAGGGATCGAACTTCGTCTCGGTGCCCGTGGAGTACGGGAAACTCGAGATTGCCGGTTCGGCCTTCGACACGAGCGAACTCCGCAGCATCATGACGTACGACGCCGGTAGTTGGCACAGCTACAACCCTGCCAAGCCCACCAGTGAGCAGGACCTCACTGCGCTCCGTGGCGGACAGGGGTACATCGTCAACGTCAGCGCGGACGTCACGCTCGACGTGACGGTTCGGAACGCCGAGCCCGGCTCTACTGCGGGCGAGGCGACGCCGGGTCAGCGCCAGCTCGAGGAAGGCTGGAACCTCGTCGGCCACTGGCAGGAAGGCGCCCAGCCGATCGGGATTGCGCTCGGTACCATCCGCGGTAGCGTCGACCCCGAACTGACCGACATCTACGGCCAGAAGATGCCCGGTCAGTTCGCCTACGAGTCGGTCGAGACCTTCCAGCCCGGCGAGGCCTACTGGGTCTTCGTCGAGGACGACGAAGTGTACGCCGCGGCCAACTTCGAGGCGCCGATCTGGTGGGACGAGGAGCCGCGACTCGCCTGACGGCCGACCGCACCCATCCGACTCCAATTTATCGGAGGTAATCCAACACGATGACAACTAACTCGATACGAAACACGGATGCGCTGCGGGTGCTGGCGGTCGTCGCCGTCGTGGCGATGACTGTCACCAGCTTCGCGGCCGTCGGAATAGCCGTCCCAGCGCCGCCACACGAGGTCTTCGGGACGGTCAGCGACCAGAACGGCGACCCCGTCTCGGGCCTCACGGTGTCCATCACCGACGGCGACGGAAACACGGTCTCGACGACGACCGACTCGAACGGGTACTACGAGCTGAAGTTCCCGGCTGAGCACGGCGAGACGGGCGAGACCCTCACCGTCTCCGTCAAGGACCAGACTTGGACGACGACGTTCTCCTCGGACTCGTCCGAGAGACACGACTTCCAAGTCGAGTCCGAGCCCACGCCGACCCCCACCCCGACCGCCACCACGACGAGCAGCGGTGGCGGCGGTGACACCGGCGGTGGCGGCGATACCGGCGGCGACACCGGTGGCGATGGAGACACCGGTGGCGGTGGAGACACCGGTGGCGGTGGAGACACCGGCGGTGGCGGCGACACCGGTGGCGGCACGGGCGGGAGCGACACCGTCACGGCGACGCAGACTGCCACCGCGACGCAGACGGCGACCGCCACGGTGACGGCCACGCAGACTGCGACGGCCACGGCCACCGAGACGGCCACCGCCACTGCAACGCAGACGGCCACCGAGACGGCCACCGCCACTGCAACGCAGACCGCCGCGACGCCGACCGAAGACGCACAGACCGACGAACGCACCCCGTCCGCTACCACGACGAGTGACGGTGGCGGCTCCGGCGGCGTGCCCGGGTTCACTGCGGTGACCGCGCTGGTCGCCGCCATCGCGGCCGCCCTGCTCGCGTTCCGCAGGGAGTAACCCGACGCGCCCCGGATTCCATTCTCTTTTTTCCGCGCCCGGAGCCACGCGTCTCCCCTGCCGCGGGGCGAACGTTCAAGCCCACCACCGGCCACGGGACGGGTATGCCCGACGCCGTTGCCCTCGATTGGCTCGACGACCCGCCGCCCGCGGAGACGGGCGTCCGCTGGGGCGTCCCGTGGCCCCGCGGCGCCTGTGACCGCGACCAATCGTTCGCGCTCGTCGCCGACGACGCGGAGATTTCCGTCCAGACGTGGCCGACCGCGTTCTGGCCCGACGGGAGCGTGAAGTGGACCGGCCACGCGGCCGTCCTCGGCCCGGACGCGCCGACGGACCCGGACCTCGTCCCGGTCGCAGACGACCCGGAGGCCGGGCTGAGCGTCGACACCGACGACGCCGGCGCCGTCACGGTCGAGACGGGAACGCTGACGGCGACGCTCGGTGGCGACGCCGTCGTGGACCACATCGCGACGGACGAGGGGACAGTCGCCCGGAACGGGCGCCTCGTCTGCCGGCGCGAGGAGCGAACTGAGGACGACGGCGCGACCGTCCGCCGCGAGGAGCCTTTCGAGAGCGTCGTCGACGACGTGACCGTGGAGCGCTCCGGTCCGATTCGCGCCGTCGTCGCCGTCGAGGGGCGCCACGCGGCGGTTGCCGGCGACCGGTCGTGGCTCCCGTTCACGGTCCGCTTCGCGTTCTACGCGGGGTCGCCGGCCGTCCGGGTGACGCACACCGTCACGTACGACGGCGACCCCGAGACGGACTTCGTGGGCGGCCTCGGCCTCGCGTTCGACGTGCCCCTCTCCGGACCGGCCCACCACCGGCACGTCCGCTTCGCGGGCGACGAGGGCCTGTTCCGCGAACCCGCGCGCCTGCTCCCGCCGAAGACCGACGACGAGGTGTACGAGCGACACCTCGCCGGTGACCCGGTCCACGCCCCCGAATCCATCTCGGGGATGACGCCGTGGGACGACTTCGAACTCGTGCAGGACTCGGCCGACCACTACCGGATTCGGAAGCGCGTGAGCGAGGACCACGCGTGGGTCGACGCCGCACACGGCCGGCGCGCGGCGGGACTGGGCTTCGCGGGCGACGCCGACGGCGGCCTCTCGGTGGCGATGCGCAACTGCTGGGAGACGTATCCCTCCTCGCTCGCCGTCTCGGGGCTCACCGACGACGCGGCGACGCTGACGGCGTGGTTCTGGTCGCCCGCCGCCGAGGCGATGGACCTCCGCCTCTACGACGACGAACGCGAGGATGCGAGCGGTCCGGCCTACGGCGGCGTCAGTGAGGGGACGAGCACCGCCGTCGGCATCGCGAAGACGAGCGAGTGCACGCTCTCCGTCGCGGACGGGGTGCCCGGGGCCGACGCGCTCTGGGACCGCGCGGCGGACGCCCGCGACCCAGCGATGCTCGTGCCGACGCCCGAGTATCTCCACGACGTGAACGCCTTCGGTCGGTGGAGTCTCCCCGACCGCTCGGACCCGGACCGGGCGTGGCTGGAGGACCAACTGACCGCCGCCGTCGAGTTCTACCGCGACGAAGTCGAGCAACGCCGCTGGTACGGCTTCTGGGACTACGGGGACGTGATGCACTCCTACGACGAGTCCCGCCACCAGTGGCGCTACGACACCGGCGGCTACGCGTGGCAGAACACCGAGCAGGTGCCGACGATGTGGCTCTGGTACACGTTCCTCCGGACCGGGCGCGCCGACGTGTTTCGGCTGGCCGAGGCGATGACCCGCCACACGAGCGAGGTGGACGTGTACCACGAGGGGCCGATGCAGGGCCTCGGAACGCGACACAACGTCCAGCACTGGGGCGGTGGCTGCGTCGAACCGCGCACCGCGACGACGGCCCACCACCGCGTCTACTACTACCTCACCGGCGGCGACGAGCGACTGGGCGCGGTGTTCGAGGAGGTGCGCGACGCCGATTACGCCACCCTCGACGTGGACCCGATGCGGAACCACACCGACCCGGACGACCACCCCACTCACGCCCGGGCGGCGCCGGACTGGCTCTCCTACTCGGCGAACTGGTTCACCCGCTGGGAGCGCTTCGAGGACGAGTCCTACCGCGACAAACTGCTGACCGGCATCGAGGACCTCGCCGACATGCCGTATCGCCTGCTCTCGGGGTCGAACTTCGGCTACGACCCGGCGACGGGCGAACTTCATCACATCGGCGAGAACACCTACGGCTTCGCGTTCCTGCACTGCATGGGCGGCCCGCAGTTCTGGCCGGAACTGCTCGACTCGCTTCCGGAGGGGACACGGGAGACGTTCGCGGAGATGCTGGCGGACGTGGGGCGGGCGTATCTCGACCCCGAGGCCCGCGCGGAAATCGCGCCGGAGGTGGCCGAGCGCAACTTCGAGAAACTGCCGATGTACGCGACGAACCTCGCGGCGTTCGCGGCCGAGCGACGCGACGACCCGGCCCTCGCGGCGCGCGCGTGGGACCTGCTGCTCCACGACGAGGACGAGCGGAAAGTGCCCCTGCCGATGGCCCGCGAGACGGCCGACGAGTACGTCCGCCCCGTCGAGGAACTGCCGGGCGTGAAGACGAACACCGTCTGCATCTGGAGTCTCAACGTCGTCGCGGCCCTCGACTACGTCGGCGACCACCTGCCGGAGACGCCCCGCGAGTGACAGTCTCAAGAGCGTGGAGCGCCTACGCCCGGCCATGACAGAGGACGTGCGCGACGCCGTCGCGGACCTGTTCGCGGCCCACGAGGAGAGCGGCTTCGTCGAGTCTGCGTGGGTCGCCGACGACGTGAACTTCTGTGTCGGCCCCGCCGGCGGGTCGGACGTGGCCGTCGACGTGGAGGTGGCGCACACCCGCGACGACGTGGACCTGCAGGCTATCGCCGACGACGAACCGGCGCTGGAATCGCTCGACGGCGACGTGGGCGCCGTCGGGCGCGCCATCCTCGCGGCCGTGGACAAGCGGGCGACTCACCCCGTAGACTCGCTCCCGTTCGCCATCGTCGTGGACAACGAGGTGGGCGTGCGCTGTGCCTCCTTCCGGACGACGGCGACGCTGACGGAGTGACTCGCCGCTGGGTGGCCGTGGGGGCCGTCCTCGTCGCGATTCTGCTGGCCTCCCTCGTCCCGACTGGGGGCGGGGGTGGAGGCCTGCCGCTCGCGACGCTCGGGCACCTGCTCGGCTACGCGGCGCTGACGGCCGCGCTCGCGGCGGCGCTCGACCGACCGCTCGTCGTCGCGGTCGCCGCCGCCGTCCTCGCCGGCGCGGGCGTCGAGGTGATTCAGCCGACGGTGGGACGCGACGCGTCGCTGGCCGACGCGCTGACGAACGCCGTCGGGGCCGCGGCGGCGTGGCTGGCCCTGCGCGCCCGGTAGCGGCACCGTTTTCCCCGTCGAACCGCTCTCTCCGGTAATGAGTCAGGGAGAGCCGAGCCCCGACGTGTACGAGAGCGGGCGCGGCATGGACGCACACAATCAGGTGATGCGCCGGGCCCGGTCCCGCAACGACGCGAGCTACGACCCCGAGGAGCCGACGCGGGTGTGGGTCGACGAGGACAACACGCCCGACGGCGTGCGGGAGTCGCTCACCATCATCCTCAACACCGGCGGCTGTCGCTGGGCGCGCGCCGGTGGCTGCACGATGTGTGGCTACGTCGCCGAGTCCGTCGAGGGCGGCTCCGTCGCCCACGAGGACCTCGTGGCGCAGGTGGACGCCGCCCTCGACCACGAGGCAGAACACGCCGAGCGACCCGCGCCGCTCATCAAAATCTACACCTCCGGCTCGTTCCTCGACGAGCGAGAGGTGGGCGCCGAGACGCGCGACTACGTCGCCGAGACGTTCGCGGACCGGGAGCGCGTCGTCGTCGAGAGTCTGCCGGACTTCGTCTCTCGCGAGAAACTGGCGGACTTCACCGACCGGGGCGTCGCCGCCGACGTGGCCGTGGGCCTCGAAACGGCCACCGACCGGGTGCGCCACGACTGCGTCAACAAGTACTTCGACTTCGCCGACTTCGAGGCGGCTTGCGAGGAAGTCGCCGCCCTCGACGCCGACGCGGACGCCGACGCCGGCGTGAAAGCGTATCTCCTCATGAAACCCCCGTTCCTCTCGGAGGGCGAGGCCGTCGAAGACATGAAACGCTCCGTGCGGCGCTGTGCCGACGTCGAGGCCTGTCACACAGTCTCGATGAACCCCTGCAACGTGCAGGCGTACACGATGGTCGAGGACCTCCACCGCGCCGGGGGCTACCGCCCGCCGTGGCTCTGGAGCGTGGCCGAGGTGCTGGCCGAGACGGCCGACGCGGACGCCCTCGTCGTCTCCGACCCCGTCGGCCACGGCTCCGACCGCGGCCCGCACAACTGCGGGGACTGCGACGACGCCGTGCAGAACGCCATCAAGGACTTCGACCTGCGACAGGACCCCTCGGTGTTCGACGAGGTCACCTGCGACTGCGAGGCGACGTGGGGCGCCGTCGTCGACCGGGAACGCGCGTACAACCTGCCGCTCGCCCGGTGAGCCGGTGGGCTTTTTGCATCTCCAATAAAAAATCGTGATGAATACCCGTGACGCTCTCTCGACGGGATAGGCTGTCGCCGGCGGCGCTCACCGCTGTGTACGTAGTCGGTGGGCTGGCGTGGATTCTCGCCACGGACTGGCTCGTGACCGCCCTGGGCGACGGGCGCACGCTCCAGTCGCTGAAGGGCACCCTGTTCGTCGCCGGGACGGGAGCGCTCCTGTACGCCGTCCTCCGGCGCCGCGAGCGCACCATCGACGCGACACACGAGACGCTGGACGACGCGCGGCGGCGCTTCGAGAGCATCGTCCGCGCCTCGCCGGTGCCGATCGTCGCCCTCGACGTGGACGGGCGCGTGGAGACGTGGAACCCCGCCGCCGAGGAGACGTTCGGCTGGTCGGCCGAGGAGGTCCGGGGCGAGCAGATACCCATCGTGCCCGCGGACCGGCGCGAGGAGTTCCGGACGCTGTTCGGCCGGGTCACCGACGGCGAGTCCATCGCCGGTCGCGAGATTCAGCGCGAGACGGCGAGCGGTGCCGAACGCACCCTCTCGCTCTCCGCGGCCCCTGTCTTCGACGCCGAGGGCGACGTGGATGGCGTGATGGCCGTCTTCCGCGACGTGACCGAGCGCCGCGCCCGCGAGCAGTCGCTGGCGGCGTACCGGGACCTCGTCGACCACCTCCCCGTCGGCGTCTTCCGCACGGCGCCCCGCGACCGCGACGAGTTCGTCGAGGTCAACCCCGCGCTGGTGGAGATGTTCGACGCTGACTCCGCGGCCGACCTGCTCGCGACGCCGCTCTCGGAGTTGTTCGCCGACCCGGAGGAGCGCCCTCGGTTCCACGACGCCCTCGCTGAACAGGGGACCGCGACCGCGGAACTCCGCTTCGAGACGCTGTCGGGCGAGGTGTTCTGGGCCCGCACCACCGCCATTCGGCGCGTGGACGACGAGGGGAACGTCTACGTCGAGGGCACCATTCAGGACGTCTCCGAGCGGAAGGAGCGCGACCGGCAGTTGGCGGTCCTCGACCGGATGCTGCGGCACAACCTCCGCAACAAGATGTGCGTCATCCTCGGGCGCGCGGCGGACGTCGAGCGCTGGGCGACGGGTGACACCGCCGCGGCCGCCCGGGAGATACAGGCGCAGGGGGACGCGCTCCTGAATCTGGCGAGCGACCAGCGGGAAATCGTGGAACTCGTCGCCGACCCGCCGGACGTCGTCGACTGTGACCTGGCCGCCGTCGTGCGCCGGCAAGCCGGGCGCGCGCGGAAGCGCCACCCCGAGGCCACGGTCGACGTGACCTGTCCGGACGCGGTTCGGGTCCGCGCCATCGACGCAATCGGGCGCGCCGTGGGGGAACTCCTCGACAACGCCATCGTCCACGCCGACGACGCGGCGCCCCGCGTGGAGATTCGCGTCGAGGTGGGCGAGCGTGTCCGCTGTGCGGTCGTCGACGAGGGGCCGGGCATCCCCGACCCCGAGGTGGCCGTCCTCGCCGGCGAACACGATGTGGGGCCGCTGTACCACGGGAGCGGGATGGGCCTGTGGCTGGTCAGATGGATCGTGCGCGCCTCCGACGGCACGCTCAGATTCACGGACAACGAGCCCCGGGGGAGCGTCGTGACGATGACCTTCGACCGGGCCTGATCAGGCGAAGCCGTCCAGCACTCCCTGTCCGTCCGTCGGGCCGATGTCGGGGAGCGACGCCCGCTCGGGGTGGGGCATCATCACCGCGACGTGCTCGTCCTCGCCGAGGACGCCCGCGACGTTGCCTTTCGACCCGTTGACGTTCGCGGCGTCGGTGACCGAGCCGTCGGCCTCGCAGTACCGGAACAGGATGCGGTCCTCGTCGTCGAGGCGGGCCAGTTCGTCGTCGGCGATTTCGAAGCGGCCCTCGCCGTGTGCGATTGGCAGGTCGATGACTTCGCCCTCCTCGTAGGCCGCAGTCCAGCGGGTGTCGGCGTTCTCGACGCGGAGGTGGGCGTGTTCGCACTGGAACTTCGCGCTCCGGTTCGTGGTGAACGCACCCGGCGCGAGGCCGCCCTCGGCACCGATTTGCGCGCCGTTGCAGACGCCCAGCACGGGGACGCCCTCGGCCGCGGCCTCGCGCACGTCCTCCATGATGGGGGTGCGGGCCGCCATCGCGCCGGCGCGGAGGTAGTCGCCGTAGGAGAACCCACCGGGCAGGAGGACGCCCGACGCGTCGTCGGGGAGGCCGTCCTCGTGCCAGACGATGTCGGCGTCGACGCCGAGTTCCGAGAGCGCGCGCACCGCATCCCGGTCGCAGTTGCTCCCGCCGAAGCGGACGACTGCCACCGTCATCGGTCCGTCACGTCCACCGTGTAGTCGTGGATGGTCGGGTTGGCGAGCAGTCGCTCCGCCATCTCGTCGGCCTCCGCGCGCGCCGCGGCCTCGCTCTCGGCGTCGAGGTCGATTTCGAAGCGGTCGGCCATCCGCAACTCCTCCACGTCGAAACCGAGGCGTTCGAGCGAGTGGCGCGTCGTCTCGGCTTCGGGGTCGAGGACGCCCCGCTTCAGCCGGACCGTCACCGTCGCCGTGTAGGCCGTCATTATGAGAAGCGGGGGCGTGCGTCGGCAAAGGGATTGCGGAACGTCGCTCCTCGCACCTCTCGCGTTGGTGGCGGAGCGGACACGAGCGGAGACGGCGGCCGCAGAATGCGGTTTTTTGGTCCAGCTTTTTGCCGCGCATCGCGGCAAAAAGGTGGTGCGGAACGCTTTTCCGCGGACGCGGACTCAACACGCCCAACCATGTCCGCGTTCGTCCACGAGGTGTCGCCATGACGGAGGAGTACACGGAAATCACCGTCGTCGGCGAGGACTCCACGGGACTCATCGCCCGCGTCACGACCCTCCTGTTCGAGCGCTCGATAAACATCGAGGACCTCGATCAGGACGTCCGCGAGGACGTGTTCCGGATGCGGATGCACGTCGACGCCTCCGAGATGGTGACGACCCAAGAGAAACTCAGAGAGGACCTCCACGCACTCGGCGAGGACCTCGACGTCGACGTGCAGGTCCGCTTCCCCGAAGACAAGGAGGCGCGCCACGTCGCCGTCCTCGCGACCAAGGAGTCGCACTGTCTGGAGCGGTTGCTCGCGGCCCGCGAGGACGGCGACCTCGACGCGGAGATCTCCTGCGTCGTCGCGAATCACGACGACCTCGCGCACCTCGTCCCCGAGGACATCCCCTTCTACGACATCGGCGACGAGTCCGGCGTCCCCGACGAGGACTGGCTGTTGGACATCCTCGCCGACCACGACGTCGACCTCGTGGTGCTGGCGCGCTACATGCGCATCCTCAGCCCCGACGTGGTGTTCCGCTACGAGAACCGCATCATCAACGTCCATCCCTCCCTGCTCCCCTCGTTCCCGGGCGCGTCGGCCTACCTGCAGGCCGTCGAGGAGGGGGCCCGCATCGCCGGCGTCACGGCCCACTACGTCACGACGGACCTCGACCAAGGCCCCATCATCGCCCAGCGAGCGTTCAACGTCCGCCCGGACGACGACGAGGACTCCCTGCGTGAACGCGGCCAACCCCTCGAAGCCGAGGTGCTCCTCGAAGCGGTCCAGATGCACCTCAACGGCGACGTCCTCGTGCGCCGCGGCAAGACGGAACTCCGTGAGGGCGTCGACCCCGAGACGTACCAGTTCGGCCTGCCAAACGACTTCGAGGACGACCTCCCCGAGGAACCCGTGGACACGGTGAAGCGCGCCGAGTCGAGCGCCGACGACTGATTACAGGTCCTCGACGGCCGCCACCGCCTCGTCCATCGGCGGCGCGTCGAACCAGTCGGTGCCGGTGTAGCGGTTCGTGCCCGCGGCGTACAGGTCGCTGACGGCCGTCAGCACGTCGTCGGGGAGCGGTCCGGGCGCCTCGTCGCACAGCGACTTCCAGTCGGCCACGTCCCTCTCCGTGGCCTCCTCCTTGGCCGCCGAGACGGCGTCGACCCAGTCGGGGTCCGTCGCGCGGTAGTGCTGGCGGATGACCTCCTTCGAGACTTGGGTGCCGTCGTAGGCGAAGCGGTTCTCGTCGAAGGTGCCCACCACGTCGGCGACGCGAATCTCGCCGTCGACGAACAGCACCTCGATTTTCCCGTCCTGATGGACGAAGCCCCGTTCGGCCGCGCGGTCGGTGAGCAGGCGGTTCACCTCGCGGGCGACGCGGGCGATGTCGTCCACGTCGGCGGGGCCCGCGACGCGTTCGGCCTCGCCCGCGTCGAGGTAGCGGTCGCCGTCCTCGAACTTCGTGGAGAACTCCACGATGGGGTCGTCGAGGTCGACCGCCTCGTCGGGCCACTCGTCGTAGTCGAGGCCGTGGTCCGCGGGGTCGCTCCGCCGGCGCAGACTCGACCCGACGGGGACCGTGTTGCGGAAGACGACTTCCATCGGCACCACGACGGCGTCGCCGGCGGCCTCGTGGAACGCCTCGTAGTCGTAGTCGCGGCCGTCGTGGGGCAACTCGGGGACGTCCACGAGGTCGATGGCCATCTCGCGGGGCGCCGCGTCGGCCTCCGCGAGGGGGACCGTCTCGCCGTCGTCGACGACGCCGCGGTAGTGCGTCGGCACGCCCTCGGCCTCCAGCATCTCGAAGTTGAACGCGCCCATCGTGCAGAGGGTGGCGCCTTTCCGTGGAATCTGGTCGGGCATCTTCCCCCAGTCGAAGACGGAGTAGTCGTCGGTGAAGTAAAAGCGCCCACGTCCGAGGCCGCCGTCCGGGGCCTCGTCGACGTGGATGTCCTTGACGCTCGTCATGGTCGTCCTCTCTCGGGGCCCGAGTAAGTGCGTTCCGACTCCGCGAGGCGCAACTATCTTGTGAGTCGGCCAACATCTTGGCCCATGAGACGCTCCCGCCCTGACCCCTCCAACAGCCCCGGCACCGCCCGCGACGAGATGTGGGAGAGCGACGGCGACGGGCCGACGGCGCCGCTCGGCATCAAACTCATCTGCGTCCTCTCGGTGTTCCTCGACCTGTTCGCCCTCCTCGTCGGCCTCGCGGCCGTCGGGGGCGGGGGCCCGGAGTCAGTGATTGGCCTCGTCCTCCTCGTGATCGTCGCCGTCGACCTCACGGCGGTGTACGGCCTCTGGACGGTGAAATCGTGGGGCTGGGTCCTCGCCGTCGCGATGCGCACGCTGTCGCTCCTCGCGGCGCTGGTGCAGGGCGAGCTCGTGGGCTTCCTCGTCGGCCTGCTCATCCTCGGCTACGTCGTCAGCAAGTACGACCTCTACCTCGGGTAGCCGCGCCGCGACCCGCGCACTTTTGAGGTTGTAGCGGGTGCTCTCGCGTAATGGCCGATACGTTCGACGTCACCCCCAACGTCCCGCGCGGGGAGTTCGGGTTCGACCACCGCCCGGAGACGGGCCAGTCCTTCGAGAACGCCCTCGCGAAGGCGCGCAACGGCGAGCGACTCACCGTCGACGACGGCGTGGAACTGCTCACCACCGGCACCGACCACCCCGGCATCGACCGGGAGCGGAAGGAACTCGTCCTCGAAGCCGCCGACCGGCGGCGCGCCGAGGTGGTCGGCGACGAGGTGACCTTCGTCGCGAACATCAACAACAACGTCACCACCGCCTGCGACACGGGCTGTCTGTTCTGTAACTTCAAGGACGCCGCACAGCGATTCGAGAGCGACCACGACGGCCACAACGCCGGCTTCACGAAGACGCCCGCCGAGTCCCGCGACATCGTGCAGGACGCCGTCGAACGGGGCGTCTACGAGGTGACGTCCGTCTCGGGCCTTCACCCCGGCTTCGCCCTCGACGACGAGCATCTCGCGATTCTCGACGCCCACGAGTCGCCCGCCGAGGTCAACTACAAGCCACCGGAGCGATACGACACCGACACCGGCACCTACTGCGAGCAGATCGAGGCGATGGCGACCGACGGCGTCCACGTCCACTCGATGACGCCCGAGGAGGCGTACCACGCCAAGCGCGGCACCGACTGGGACTTCGAGGAGGTGTACGGCCGCCTCGCGGACGCGGGCCTCGACAGCGCACCGGGCACGGCCGCCGAAATCCTCGTCGAGGAGGTCCGGGAGGTCATCTGTCCGAACAAGGTCAGCACGGCGGGGTGGCTCGACGCGATGGAGGCCGCCGCGAACGTCGGCCTCGACGTGACGGCGACCATCATGTACGGCCACGTCGAGAACGAGAAACATCGGGTCCTCCACCTCGACCGGGTCCGCGAGTTGCAGGACCGCATCGGCGCCATCACGGAGTTCGTCCCCCTCTCCTTCGTTCACCCGGACACGCCCCTCCACGACCGGGGGATGGTCGAGGACGGCGCGACGACCGACGAGGACGAACTGCTCATCGCCGTCTCGCGCCTCTACCTCGACAACGTCGACCACATCCAGTCCTCGTGGGTGAAGTACGGCGACGAACAGGGCCTGAAGATGCTGAACTGCGGCGCCGACGACTTCATGGGCACCATCCTCTCGGAGGAGATCACCAAGCGCGCGGGCGGGGAGTACGGCGAGTTCCGCTCCTTCGAGGAGTACGTCGAGATGATTTCGGCCATCGGGCGCGTCCCCGTCGAGCGCTCGACGGACTACGAGCAGCGCCGGGTCATCGACCCCGACGACCCGCCCTTCGGCCCCGAACTCGGCCCGAGGGCCGACGGTACGCCCCTGCTGTAGCGGCGAAAGACCGAACTGCCGTCGCGGCCTTGTCTCGGCCGATGATGAGCACCACCCACGCCGCGATGGGGGCGGCGCTGGCCACGCCGCTCTGGGCCGTCGCGCCCGAGTTCGCCCCCGCGGCGACGCTCGCGGCGTTCCTCGGTGGTCTGTTCCCCGACGCCGACGCCGTGGCGGGCGCGCACCGCCGGACGCTCCACCACCCCGAACTGTATCCGGCGCTGACGGCGGCGGCCGTCGGCGCGGCCGCGGTGCGTCCGGCCACCGCCACCGTCGCCACGGCGGCGTTTCTCGGGAGCGCGGCGCTCCACTCGCTCGTCGACGTGTTCGGCGGCGGCCTCGCGCTGCGCCCGTGGGTGGCCGACGACGGCCGCGGCATCTACCTCCACACCCAGCAACGGTGGGTCCCGCCCCGCCGATGGGTGCGCTACGACGGCGCGCCCGAGGACCTCGCGCTTGTCGGCGCGCTCACGGTGCCGGTGGCGCTCGCCGGCGGCCCGACGCGGTGGCTGGCGCTGGCGGGGTTGGTGGTGTCGGCGGCGTACACGGCGTTCCGGAAGCCGCTGGTCGAGCAGTATCCGGGGCTGTTCGAGAACTAGGCTCAGTGCGCGGCGTCGTGGGGGTTGCGCTCCGTGCCGTAGTTCTCGGCGTGGTCGGTGTAGTCGATGAAGCGCGGCGCGTCCGGGTCGAAGGGGCGCTCCAGCGAGTCGAAGGCCTTCTGCTTGTCCCACGACTGCAGACCGCCGATTGCCGAGCGGTCCTCGAGGTCGTGGTAGTCGAGGTCGTCCTTCGTGGCGTTCCACGCGTCCATGCCCGTCTCCGTGCGGACGATGACGCTGGAGTACTCGTCCGAGGAGCCGACGGAGCCGACGCTCACGTCGGCACAGTAGCCCGTGAAGTCCGCGCACTCGTCACAGCCCTTCAGCGCGGCGCCGTGGAACTCCTCGATGTCCTCGTCGAGGATGAGGTCGAGGTCCTCGTCGAACACCTTCATCTTCCCGTCGATGACGTCGAGTTTGCCGATGTCCTCGGGGTGGATGCCGCGCTGTTCGGTGAGTTGCTCGCCGATGAGCTTCTCGTAGTTGAAGCTCTTCGTGCACATCAGCGCGATGGTGTAGTCCACCGCGCGGGCACCGGTCTCTTGGCTGGCGTAGTCCCAGTCGAAGTCCTGCAGGGCCTTGATGCCCTCTATCTCACAGGGGGTGCCGACGAGGGCCAGCGAGAGGTCCTCGGGGTCCTTGTCGGGGAGTTTGTGCTCCCACTGTTCGAGGCCGAGGTTGCCCAGCGCCATCGTCTGGTTGTAGAAGGAGCCGGCGTTCTCGATGAGTTCCTCGGGGGTCGTGGCGAGGAACGACTCGGCCTTCCACTCCTCGTCGTCGGATTCGGTGGCGACGAGTGCGCCGTCGATTTCGCCCTGTTCGAGCAGGTGGATGAGCATCGACGTGACGACGCCGCCGTCCTGTGCGTTCTCGCGCCAGTCGTCCTCGACGGTGGCGGAGAACTCCGTGATGGGGTCGCCGGCGCCGGACACGTTGTCGTCGCCGCCGGTGATCTTCCACTGGCGCTCGTAGCGCAGGCCGCCGCGGGGACAGAAGTCCCAGCAGAGCGAACAGCCGGTACACATCTTCACCAGTTCCGGCAGGCCGTCGTCGCCGATGCCGATGGAGTCGGAGGGACAGGAGGCCACGCAGGTGCCACACTGGATACACCGCCCCTCGTCGATGACGGCGTCGTCGAGTTCCATGAACCACGTCTTGTCGTCGGGCGTGTCGATGTCGTTCATCTCCTGCCGGATGGAGTACTCCGGCGTGTCGAGGTCGACGCCCTCGGGGATGCCGACTCGCTCGGCGGGGTTGCCGCCGTCTTCGACGTCTTGGCTCTTGTCGGTCGCGGGTTCGGTGAACTCGACGTCGCCGAGGTTCCCCTGCTCGTCCACGTTCGCGACGCCGCCGTCGGCGGCCACGTCGGCGGGCGCGTCGTGCCCGCTCTCGGCGGCCGGCGTGGAGCCACAGGTGCAGGCGTCGTCCGCACAGCCGTCGTCGCCCTCGCTCGTCTCGGGGACGCTCGGGTCGAAGTCACCCATGGGCGACACTCCCGGAGACGTTGGCGTCGGCACGTTGCATGATCGACCGGAGTCGGTCGTTACCGACCTCGCGACACCACTCGTAGAAGCGCTCGCTCTCGGAGCGCTCGTCGGCGTACACGTCGAACAGTTCCTCGAGGGCCGGAATCACGCTCTCGGCGGGGACGGCGTTCTCGACCCAGTCGATGAACTCGTTGTCGGCGCCCAGCGCGCCGCCGAGGCCGAAGTCCATGCCCTCGACGAGGCGCTGGTGGTCCTCGCGGTCCGCGTCGCCGGGGACCGATTCCTCGCCGACTTGCACCGTCTCGCCGCGGAAGCCGATGTCCGCGATCTGGGGCTGTGCGCAGGAGGCCGAACAGCCCGACATGTGCATCCGAACCACGTCGAGGTCCTCCGGCGTGTCGATGGCGTCGTCGAGTTGCCGCGCCCACCGCTTCACGCGGTTCTTCGTCTCGATGATGCCGTAGTTGCAGAACTCGGAGCCGGTACAGCCCACGGCGCCCCGCGAGAACGGGCCGGGGTCGGGCTGATACGCGTCGGCGAAGTCCGATTCGAGGAGGGCGTCGAGGTTCTCCTCGGGGACGTGCGTGATGAGGAAGTTCTGGTCGGTCGCGAGGCGCACGCTGGCGTCCTCGGTGCCGTAGCGCTCGGCCGCCGCGGCCGCCGCGGCGAACTCGTCGCCGCCCATCCGGCCGGCGATGACGTTGAAGCCGACGTAGTAGAGGCCCTCCTGTTTCTGCTCGTGGACGCCGACGTGGTCGCCGGTGTAGCCCTCGGTGAGGTCCGTGCCGCGTTCGCGGAGGTCGACCTCACAGCGGTCCCGGACCGCTTCCTCGAAGTTGTCCACGCCCATCTGCTGGACGAGGTAGCGCATGCGGCAGACGCCGCGGTTGTGTCGGTCGCCGAGTTCCTTGAACACCTGCGCGACGGCGCGGCAGAACTCCACGGCGTCCTCGGGGCGGACGAACACGTCGAGGTCAGAGGCCATCCGCGGGCCGTCGGAGAGGCCGCCGCCGACCTTGGCGTGGAAGCCGTAGTGCTGTTCGCCGTCGAGTTCCTTTCGCGCCGGCGTGAGGCCCACGTCGTTGATCTGGGACTGCGCGCAGTCGTCGCGACAGCCCGTGATGGTCATCTTGTACTTCCGGGGGAGATTGCCGTACTCGCGGTTCTCCGTGAAGAAGTCCGAGACGGCGTCGATGACTGGCTGTGCGTTGAAGCACTCGTGGTCGTCGAGACCCGCGGCGGGACAGCCAAGCACGTTCCGGGCGGAGTCGCCACAGCCCTGAATCGTGGTGAGGCCGACCTCGTCGTACTTCGCCCAGATGTCCGGAATGTCCTCCACCTCGATCCAGTGCATCTGGATGTCCTGTCTGGTCGTGATGTCCATGTACGCGTCGCCCCACAGGTCGTTTTGCTCCTCGCCGCCGTACTTCTCGGGGGCGACGGCGTACTCGTCAGCGACTTCGCCGATGACTTCGGCCTGCTCGGGGGTGAGGTAGCCGCCGGGCACCTTGGTCCGGAGCATGAAGTAGTCGCCCTTGCGGCCGTGGGAGTAGAGGCCGGCCCACTTCAGGCGCTCCCACTCGCCGTCGCCGGCGCGCTCCTCGATTTCCTCGAACGTGAGGTTCTCGTCGGCGTACTCCTTGACGTCCTCGATGACGTCGAGTGGATGCTTCTCCTGCTTCCACTGCTCGACGGTGTTGAGACTCACGGGGTCCACCTCCGCGTGGTCGGTGTTGTCGAATGCATAATAGAGTACCCGTTGATCCGGGCGCTATCAGTTGCACGTCCCTCCACGCACGTATAACGCTCGCATTCCCGCACGCCCTGCCTTTGCTCCCGGTTCTCCACAGAAGATGCCGGCGTCGATGACGCCACTCTGAGTGAATACTCTCTGCTGATGACTCAACGGTGGACAAATCACCGCTCGCTCCGAAAACCCTGTCTCGTCGATGGCGGCGCTACTTGCCGCCATCTGCGACGCGACGGAAGCGCTCGCCGGCGTCGTCGTCGGCCCGAATCGCGTCCCAGACCCGGTCGGAAATCCACTCGTTGCCGGAGTCGGCGCCCGCGTCGGGCAGGTAGCGGTCGTGGACCGGCAGTCGCTCGCGGAGGGGGACCCCCGCCTCCTCGGCGATGGTCTCTAACTCCCGGACTGCGGGCCACTTGTGGTCGGGGTTGATGTGGTCGTCGGTCACCGGCGAGACGCCGCCGAGGTCGTCGACGCCGCAGTCGAGGACGTTCCTCACCGGCGCGAGGTTCGGGGGCACCTGCACGGACACGTCGTCCGGCAGGGCCGCCCGCGACATCGCCGTCGCGCGGCGCAGGTCCTCGACGTCCGGCGTGGGGCCGCCCCAGCGTTCGTTCTCGACGACGGGTTGGACGATGACCTCCTGCACGTGACCGTAGCGCTCGTGCATCTCGCGGATGGCCAGTAGACTCTCGGCCCTGTCGCGCCAGTCCTCGCCGATGCCGACGAGGATGCCCGTCGTGAACGGCATTCCGAGTTCGCCCGCGGTGCGGATGGTGTTCAGGCGCTGGCCGGGGTTCTTGGCTCGCGGGCCGCCGTGGGCCTGCACCTCGGCCGTCGTCTCCAGCATGACGCCCATGCTGGGGTTCAGGTCGGCGATTTTCGCCATCTCCGCGCGGGTCTGGTCGCCGGGGTTCGAGTGCGGGAGCAGCCCCTCTTCGAGTGCCACTTCGCTCGCGGCCCGGAGGTAGTCGTGGATAGAGTCGTAGCCCCACTCCGCCAGTTGGGCGTGAATCTCCGTGTACCGGTCGTCGGGGTCGTCGCCGAACGTGAACAGCGCCTCCGTACAGCCGCGCTCGGCGCCGGTGCGGCAGATGTCGCGCACCTCCTCCAAGGAGAGGAGGCTGGCCTGCCCCGGCGGGTCGTAGTAGGTACAGTAGGTGCAGGTGTAGCGACACGCCGTCGTCAGGGGGACGAAGACGTTGCGGGCGAACGTGAGTTCGTCCGCCGCCTCGACGTCGGCCGGCGTCACGTCGAGCAGACGCTCCACCTCGTGCGACGGCAGTTCGACGTCGACGCCGTACTCGTCGGCCCCCGGAATCATCGTCAGTCTCTCACCGTTCCACCCTCAAAAGCGTTCAGTTCGAGGGTTCAGTCGCTGTCTCAGTCTCCGGCACCTATTCCGTCGCGCCCGCCGACCGTCCACTTGCTATGCGCCCCAGCAGCCCCGCACTCGTCGCTATCGTTCTCGTGACGCTCGTCGCCGGTGCCGGCGTCACCGTCGCTCTCACCGACGCCGGCGGGTCGCCCGCCGCGGCGGCCCAATCGGACGGCGGTCGAACCGTGTCGGTGACTGCCACCGGCACGGCGACGGCCCAGCCAAACGAGGTGGTGGTCCGTCTCACCGCCGTCGGCACCGGTCCCGACGCCGCGACGGCGCGCGACCGACTGGCACGGAACGCCTCGTCGCTCCGAGCGGCGCTCATCGACGCGGGCGTGTCCGAGGACCGGATTCGGACCGTCCGCTACGACGTCGGCCCGGAGCGGGAGAAACGCCCCCGAACCGACGACTCGGTCGCTCACTACCGCGCCGTCCACACGTTCGCGGTGACGGTCACTGACCGCGACGCGGTGGGTGCCGTCATCGACGCCGCCGTCGCGAACGGCGCGGACGGAGTCGACGACGTGCGGTTCCGCCTCTCCGAGGAGCGACGCCGCTCGCTTCGGAAACAGGCGCTCGCCGACGCGATGGGCATCGCCCGTGGACAGGCCGCGACGCTCGCCGAGGCGGGCAATCTCACTATCGTCGGCGTGCACGCCGTGCGCACGACCAGTACCGACTCCATCGTCGACCGCGGCGGCGCCGCGGCCGGCGACACGGCCACGAACGTCGACGTGGGACCGGTCAGCGTCTCCGCGCGAGTCCACGTCACCTACAACGCGACGCGGGCCTGACTACCGCTCGACGCCGACCCGCCCTTCCTCGACGGCGAGAGAGACGCCCCGGGATTCGAGCCACTCCGTCGCGGCGCCTTCGCCGTGGATGAGCAGTTCCGCGAGGTCCCCGCGCTCGTCCACGTCCGTCGCGAGGCGGTGGGAGTCGAACTCGAAGACGCTCGCGCCGACGCGACGGGCCGCCCGCAGGTGGTCACGGTAGGAGATGCCGTGGTAGTCCACCCGGAAGTCGGGGTGGCGGGCGACGAGTGCGTTCGTCCCGCCGCCCCGCCCCGCCGCCAACACGACGTCGCCGGGCGCGTCGAACAGGCGCCGGCACGTCTCCCCCGTCGCAAGCGCGAGGTCCGCCATCACGACGGCCACCGGGCCGTCGTCAGCTTCGAGAACGTCGTTCACGGCGTCGGTCAGCGGTCGCCGGTTCACCTCGACGGGCGCGTCCGCGGCGATCGGTGCCGTCGCGAGAACCGTCGGGTCGGCGCCGGCACTTTGCACCGCGTCGAGGACGTCGGCGAGCATCGCGTCGGCGAACGACCGGCGCTCCGCGGGCGAAAACACGTCCGCGAGTCGGGTTTTCGGGTCCGCCGCGTCGAACGGCACCACGGCGCGCATCGACGACTCAGCCGAGTTCGTCGTACTCTTCGCCGCGGTTCAGGTACCAGTAGACGCCGCCCGCCAACAGCAGCAACACGACGATGCCCGCCCCGACGAGGAGCAGGGTGTTTTGCTGTTCGGTGGACTGCTTGGCGTTCTGGGCCTTGGTCTCGGCTTCTTCGGCCAGCGTCGCGGCGTTGTCGAAGTTCTCGCCGTTGTAGGCGTCGATGGCGCTCTGGAGGGTCTCCTTCGCGCCGGAGACGCCCGCACCGGCGTCGCTCGCGTTCTCGATGGCGTCGCTCGCGTTCTCGATGGCGTTGCGCGCCTGCCGGCTGTCGGTCGTCTCGGGCCGCGCGGTGTCCGTCTTGATGTCGGTGACGGCGTTGCCCTGTACCCGGTCGAACGTGGCGAGCGTGACGTTCTGTGCCGGCTGGTACGTGAAGTTCGCCGGCCGCTCGACGGTGCCCTGAAGCCGGATGACGACTTTCGTCGTGCTTCCGCCGATGGCCTGCGTGAAGTTCGACTCGGTCACCGTCCGGTTGTCGCCGATCTGGTTCCCCTGATTGTCGTACGTGGCGATGGTCCACGTCGGCTGTGCGAGTTCGGTCGATACGCGAAGCGTCCAGTTGTCGGAGGTAGCAGAGTAGAGGTCAGTGAGCGTGTAGGTCACGTCGACCTCGCTGCCGACGTCGACGGTGTCGGCCGCCGGCGACTCGGTGACCGTCGTCGCGACTGCCGGCGTCGCGACGACCGCGAGAAGGACCACTACCGCCAGTCCGAGTTTAGAATAGTGACTCCAGCTCATCTTCGTCGTCTTCAACAAGGTCCTTCAAGTTCTCTTCGCTTTCCGCCTTGATCTCGTCGATGTTGTCCTGCGCCTCGATTGCGACCTGCTGTAGCTCCTTGATGCGCGGGACGTTCGTCACGCCCGAGAGCAGGACGACGGACGCGACCTGATTGGAGTTCCGGACGGGGTAGTCGCCGCCACGGACCTCCATCGACCCGGTCTGCTCTTCGAGCCACTTCCGGCCGCGTTCGATGCCTTTCCGATTGAGGTAGGCCGACGGTCCCGCGGTGACCAACAGCGCGCGCTCCGCGCCGTCGATTTCACAGGGCAGGGTGAGGCGGCCCAGCGCCGCCTTCCGGACGAGGCTGGTGATGCGGTTCGTGGTCGCCGCGGCGTCTTCGGGTTTGGCGTCGTCGTCGCCCGTGAACCGGGAGAGGAGACCGCCGGAGGATTCCTCCGCCTCGATGCCCTCGGAGGCGTAGCCGATGGTCGAGACGCCGCCGCCCGAGAGCGTGTTGATGATCTCGCTGGAGTCGACGACGGACTCGGCCACTTCGCTCCCCTCGTCGATTTCGCCGGCGCCGAAGAGGACGCCGAACCGGGTAACGATCTCCTGATTGATCTCTTCGTAGCCGCCCTCCATCGACTCGCCGGACTGCCGCCACGCGTCGTTGTCGAACACGAGGAGGTTGTCCACCTCGCGGACGAACGTCTGGAACGACCGGGCCGCGTTCAGCGTGTAGATGCCGCCCTCGTCGCCGCCGGGAAGGACGCCGAGTCCGTACACCGGCTCCGTGTAGATGCGCTTGAGATACTTCGCGAGCACCGGTGCGCCGCCGCTTCCGGTGCCGCCACCGAGACCCGCGATGATGAGGAACGCGTCGATTTCGTGAACGGGGATGCCGTCGATTGCCCCCATCACTTCGTCGCGGTCCTCCTCGGCGATTTCCGCGCCGAGTTCGTTGTCAGCCCCGACGCCGTGCCCCTTGACTCTGGACTGCCCGATGAGCACCCGGTTCTCCTCGGGTACGTGGTCGAGTCCCATCAGGTCGGCCCGGGCCGTGTTCACCGCGACGGCTGCCTGTACGATGCCGGCGTCGTGTCGCCGGTCGTACTCGAGGAACTTGTCGAGGATCTTTCCCCCCGCCTGTCCGAACCCGATCATCGCGAGTTTCATTATAGGTCCCGTTGAAACGAATTGAGTGCAATCAGGCTGTTAAAGGTTTTGATGCCGCACGTCAGACATCGGACGGAACAGCCGTATTCGGACGGGTGTGTGGCTAAACGCCGAAATACGCTATTGGTATAAGATATCGGAGTAATTCGTTTATGAACTAATCTTTTCCGAGATACGAACGAAGCGTCCGCAGGTCGCCGGGGGCGACCCCGAACGCGTCCACGTCGTTGTCGTCAGTGGTGTTGTCGAAGCGGAGGCCCTCGAACTGGTTCGGCCCGAAGGGGAACAGCGGAAGCGATCCGCCGATTTTGAAGCCGACTTTCGTCAGCGACATCGGCACCGATACGATGCGCACGCCGTTGCGGACCAGTTTCGCCACCTCCGCGAGGGTGAGTTTCTCCGGGCCGCCGAGTTCGTACACCTCGCCGACGTGTTCGTCTGCCTCCACCGCGTCGGCCAACATCGGTGTGAGGTCACCGACCCAGATCGGCTGGAAGCGGGCCTTCTTCCCGCCGCCCGGCAGGGGCGCGAGGACCGGCGGCGTCACCGTCTTCGTGAACGAGAGGAACTCCCCGCCCTCCCCGAAGATGACGGAGGGGCGGACGATGACCCAGTCCAGCGACGAGTCCCGGACGATCTCCTCGGCGCGCCCCTTCGCCCGGACGTACGCCGTGTCGCCGTCGGGGTCGGCACCGAGGGCGCTCATCTGCACGATGCGGTCGAGGCCGTGTTCCTCGGCGGCGCGCACGACGTTCTCGGTGCCGTGCCGGTGGACCTCGTCGTGCATCTTCGCGCCGCCCGAGGGCTGAAACAGCGGTGACAGAGCCACGAGGTTCACCACGGCGTCCTGGCCCTCGAAGGCGTCCGCGATTGACTCGTAGGCCGTCACGTCTCCCATCGCCGTCTCGACGCCGGACGGGAAGTCGGCGTCGTCCGGGTCCCGCGACAGGGCCGTCACCTCGTGCCCCCGGTCGGCGAGTTCGCGGCAGAGGTGCGTCCCGACGAATCCGGTCCCGCCCGTGACGAGTATCTGCATGAGTCCACGAACGCTCGCACGGCCCCTAAAACTACCGCGACACTGTAATGTGTCCCCCGGAGCCACAGAACGGTATGCTCGTCACGCTCGAAGGCATCGACGGGAGCGGAAAGACGACGGCGTGGGACCATCTCCGCGAGACGCGTGTCGACGCCGCCACGTTCACCCGCGAGCCCACGGAGTCGTGGTACGGCGACGCGGTGCGGCGCTCCATCGACGCCGACGACGCGGACCCGCTGGCGGAACTGTTTCTCTACACCGCCGACCACGCCGACCACCTCTCGCGGCGGATTCGCCCCGCCCTCGAACGGGGGGAGACGGTCGTTTCGGACCGCTACTCGGACTCCCGCTACGCGTATCAGGCCGTCGCGCTCGACGGCGTCGTCGAGGACCCGATGGCGTACGTCAAGCGGGTCCACGAGCCGTGGACGCGGCCGCCGGACCGCACGCTCTACTTCGACGTGGACGCGGAGACGGGCGCGGAGCGCGCGGGCGTCACGAACAAGTTCGAGACGGCCGAGTTCCTCCGTGAGGTCCGTGAGCGCTACGAGGACCTCCGCGCCGCGGAACCGGAGCGATTCGTCCGCATCGACGGCCACCAGCCGCTCCCGGACGTCCTCGACGACGTGGAGGACGCCCTCGCGGACGTCCTCTGAGTCACTGGGCGGGAACCTCGACGTCCTCGGGCGGCGGGAGCCAGAACACGTCCAACGAGACGCCCAGCGACAGCGGGACGCCCCAGAAGAAGACGAGCAGGGTCCCTTGGTCCAAGTCGAGGCCGCTCCCGACTCCCAGCGCGCCGAAGACGATGAGTGCCGTCACCACGTAGACGAGCGGAACGAGCAGGGCCGTGTACACCACCGGACCCCAGCGAGTCGCGAGCTGGAGGCGGAAGAAGCGCACCGACACGCCGGCGATGACCGTGTTCAGCGCCACCAAGCCGAGGAGCGCGACGGCCGTCACCGCCTGTCCGATGGTGGAGAGCGGGATGGGCATGGCCGTCCCTTGGGACTCGTGTGGTTTTGCCGTGTCGGTCCGCGCCGCGGATGACGTCGTCGGCGGAGACGCTCGGTGCGACTAAACCACACCTCTGTTTCTGAACCGCTAACTTTTTCTTGGCGGATGGCAACTAAAAATCGAAGTGACTCCTAATGGCGCCTGAAACAGAGTACGCGCGCGGCCCGGACTGCTCCCTGATCACGGCCACGTGGGGTGACCGACGATGAAGCGCGGGACCCACGACTGGTGGCCGGAGATGCTGGATCTGGACATTCTCGACGACAACACGGCGGAGACGGACCCCTACGGCGAGGACTTCGACTACGCCGAGGCGTTCCAGAAACTCGACCTCGAAGAGGTGAAGTCGGACATCGAGGACGTGATGACCGACTCGAAGGACTGGTGGCCCGCGGACTACGGCCACTACGGACCGCTGTTCATCCGGATGGCGTGGCACAGCGCCGGCACGTACCGTACCGCTGACGGCCGCGCCGGCGCGTCCGGCGGCCTCCAGCGACTCCCCCCGGAGAGCAGTTGGCCCGACAACGTCAACCTCGATAAAGCCCGCCGCCTCCTCCAGCCGGTCAAGCAGAAGTACGGCCGCAAACTCTCGTGGGGCGACCTCATCGTTCTCGCGGGCAACGTCGCGCTGGAGTCGATGGGCTTCGAGACGTTCGGCTACGCCGGCGGCCGCGAGGACGCCTACAAGCCCAACGAAGCCACCGTGTGGGGCCCCGAGGACGAGTGGGAGACCACGTCGCCCGAGCGCTTCGAGGACGGCGAGGTGGGCAACCTCAAGGACCCGCTCGCGAACACCGTGATGGGCCTCATCTACGTGAACCCCGAGGGCCCCTACGGCGAACCGGACCTCGAGGGGTCCGCGAAGAACATCCGCGAGGAGTTCGACCGCATGGCGATGGACGACGAGGAGACGGTCGCGCTCATCGCCGGCGGCCACACCTTCGGGAAGGTCCACGGCGCCGACGACGAGACGGAGGTCGGCCCCGAACCCGAGGCGGCGCCCATCGAGGAGCAGGGTCTCGGCTGGGACCACGACTTCGAGAAGGCCGGCATGATCACCAGCGGCATCGAGGGTCCCTGGACGAGCGCCCCGACCCAGTGGGATACGGGCTACGTCGACAACCTCCTCGAGTACGAGTGGGAACCCCACAAGGGCCCCGGCGGCGCGTGGCAGTGGCGGCCCGCTGACGAGGCGGCGCGCGACCAGATCGAGAAGGCCCCGGACGCCCAGGACTTCGACGAGTCCGAGGAGCCGATGATGCTGACGACGGACGTGGCCCTCAAGCGCGACCCGGACTACCGCGAGATTCTGGAGCGCTTCCGGGAGGACCCCCGCGAGTTCGGGCAGGCGTTCGCGAAGGCGTGGTACAAGCTTCTCCACCGCGACATGGGGCCGCCCGAGCGACTCCTCGGCCCGGAGGTGCCCGAGGAGACGTTCGTCTGGCAGGACCCGATTCCGGACGCCGACTACGAACTCGTCGACGACGAGGCGGTCGCGGACCTCAAAGCGGAGATTCTCGACGCCGACCTCTCGCGCTCGCAGTTGGTCAAGACGGCGTGGGCGTCGGCGTCGACGTACCGCGACAGCGACAAGCGCGGCGGCGCGAACGGTGCGCGCGTCCGCCTCGAACCTCAGCGCAGTTGGGCGGTCAACGAGCCCGACGAACTGGACACGATTCTGGAGACGTACGAGACGATTCAGGCGGAGTTCAACGAGTCGCGCTCGGACGACGTGCGCGTCTCGCTCGCCGACCTCATCGTCCTCGGCGGCAACGCGGCCGTCGAGCAGGCGGCGGCCGACGCCGGCTACGACGTCGAGGTGCCATTCGAACCGGGGCGCACGGACGCAACGCAGGACCAGACCGACGTCGAGTCCTTCGAGGTCCTCGAACCGAAGGTCGACGGCTTCCGGAACTACCTCGGCGGGGAGGAGAACGACCTCTACGACTCCCCCGAGGAGCGACTCGTCGACAAGGCGGACCTGCTGAACCTCTCGGTCCCCGAGATGACCGCGCTCGTCGGCGGAATGCGCGCGCTCGGCGCCACGTACGGCGACTCCGACCGCGGCGTCTTCACCGACCGACCGGGTACCCTGACCAACGACTTCTTCGTGAACCTGCTCGACATGGGCTACGAGTGGGAGGCAGTCGACGACGACGGGCAGCTGTTCGAGGTCCGTGACCGCGAGACGGGCGACGTCGAGTGGGAGGCGACCCGCTTGGACCTCGTCTTCGGGTCGAACGCTCGCCTCCGCGCCGTGGCGGACGTGTACGGCGCCGACGACGGCGAGGAGGAACTCGTGCAGGACTTCGTCGACGCGTGGAGCAAGGTCATGAAACTCGACCGCTTCGACCTCGAATAGCCGCGTCTCAGTTCAGCGAGACGTACGTTCGGGTCTCCTCGACGCCGTCGAGGTGCCCGATTTCCGACGCCGCCGCGTCCAGCACGTCGTACACTTCGTCGCCGTCGACTTCCGCGATGAGGTCGTACGTGCCCGCGACGACGTGCGCCTCCCGCACCGCGTCGAGGGCAGTCACGACGCTGAAGACGGCCTCTGCCTCACCGGCGGCGGTGGTGACCATGACGAATGCGCGGACCATCGTCCGTGGCTTCAGGCGGTGCCGAGATAAGCCTTGGTGCGCCGTCAGGACACCACGCCGACGTCGTCGTCTGCCGTCAGTTTGTCCCCGTTCGCGTCGCGGACGAACTGCACGTCGTTCGCGCCGCCCACGTCGTCCAGATATTTGAGATAGCCGTTCGTGCCGACGTAGACGAGTTCGGGCGCGCCGTCGCAGTCCACGTCCGCGGCGGTGGCCGGCGCCTTCGCCGCGTCCGTGGCGTCGACGTTCGTCGAGTCGGCGGCTTCGGCCAGTTTTGCGTCGTTGCTCCCGTCCACGCCCACCGCTCGCTCGGTGCCGTCGCCGTCGAAGTCCGCGAACTGTCCGCCGCCGAGGCCGTCGTTCGACCCGAGTTGCCCCTCGTCGAACTTCTCGATGGCGCCGGAGGGTTCGACGAACCGGAGCCACTGGCTCCCGTCCACGAAGACGAGTTCGTCGGTGCCGTCGCCGTCGACGTCACCCGGACCGAGGACGGCGCTGACACCGTCACTGGGATCCGCGACGGCCGTCGGCGACCCGCCCGGCGCGACCCGGAACAGTTTGTCCGTGCTGTCGCCGGCGTAGAACACCCCACGATTGCCGTTCCACGTCCCCGCCGCGACGAGCGTCTTCGACTCCACGGGCGCGGCGGCGGCCGTGTCCTCGACGAGGACGCGCGTCGTGCCCTTGCTCTCGGTCAGGGCGAGGTCGCCGTCCAGCGTCACGATCGGCAGTTCCGCGTTCCCGTCGCCGTCGGCGTCGCCGAGACGCCCGAGGGCGGAAACGTCGGGATAGCCGGTCGTGACGGTGCCGTCGCACGCGATGGCCCGCACCCCGTTCGGCCCGTCGGCGACGATGGTGCCCGACTGGTCGAACAGCGGTGGTTCGGGCGGGACGACCCTCGTCATCACGTGACGGCCGATGAACGTCCCCGTCGGCTGGTTCGGCGCGTACCAGAGAATCCGAACCACGTCGCCCTGCGTGAAGTTGAACGGTACCGAGGCGTCGCCGGTGCGGTTCCCCCGCGCGTCGTCGATGACGAACCGGTCCCCGTGGGTTATCGCGCCCCCCGCGGCCGCGGTCCCGGTCTCGGTCATCCACCGCCGCGTCGCCGCCCCGTTCTCGCCGTCGATGACGACCAGCAGGCGGCCCGTGTTCTCCGGCGTAATATCCTCCCCGCCGAGGTGGACGATGGTGAGCGTCCCTCTGTTCGAGTTGTACTCGTAGCCGAGGACTGGATCGGGGGCGACCGGCTCGAGGGCCGCCAGTTCCATCACCATCGTCCCGACGGTGGCCACGAGCATCGCCACGATGACGATGAGGAGCGCCACCCCCACGACTGGCGAGACGGCGCGCTCGCTCCCGTCCCGCCACCGTGGCACCATGTGACGCCGATATGGCGGCTACACGGGTCCATCTCCGCCCAAATATTGTTGGCGGCGATTAGGCTCCGGGCGTCTCCGCCGCGCCGTCGCAAACTTATATGCCGCGGGGCGGCGAACAGGGACGTACATGCAACTTGTTATCATCGGTGCAGGTCGGGTCGGGATGCGCACGGCCCGCGTTCTCAAGAACGAGGGGCACGACGTAATCGTCGTCGACAACGACCCCGCGAAGGTCGAACGCGCCGAGGAGGACGGCTTCGAGGCCATCGAGGGCGACGGCTCCAGCGAGGACGTCCTCGAACAGGCCGGCCTCGACGAGGCGGACGCGGTGGGCGCACTCACGGGCGACCTGAACGTGAACTTCGTCGTCTGCATGGTCGCCAAACACCACGGCTGTCGCACCGTCCTCCGCATCGACGAGGACTACCGCGAGGAAATCTACCGCCAGTACGCCGACGAGGTGGACGAAATCGTCTACCCCGAGCGACTGGGCGCCATCGGCGCGAAGAATGCGCTTCTGGGTGGGAACGTCACCGCCATCGCGGACCTCGCCGAACATCTGCAGGTGGTCCAGTTCACCGTCACCGAGGAGGCACCCATGCACGGCTACACCATCAGCGAACTCGAACTCCCCTCCGACGCGCGCATCCTCGCCATCGGGAAGCGAAGCGAGTCCTTGAGTCTGCCGCTCCCTGACGACACGCTCGAAGTCGGTGACCGCATCGCCGTTCTCTCGAACTTCGAGGCGCTGGACTCGGTGCGCCAGATTCTCGTCGGCGACGGTGGGGGTGCGTGACGATGGTCGTCGCCTACATCCTCGTGAAGGCCAGCACCGGCGAGGCCGAACGCGTTCGGGACGAACTCGCCGCCGTCGAGGGCGTCGAGGACGTCCACATCGTCGCCGGCGACGTGGACTTTATCGCCCGCGTCAGCGTGGAGAATCCGGCCGCAGTCCGTCAGATTGCCGCCACCGGGTTCCAGGGCATCGCGGGCGTCGCGGACACCGAGACCTACATCGCGATGGAGTAGTCAGGCGTCGCCGCCGTGGCGGCGCGCCCGTTGGCGCATCGCCGCCACCGCTTCGACGTAGTCGTAGCCCGGGATGAGTCCCTGAAACCACGTCCCCTCGACGTAGTTCACCACGGCCAGCGCTTCCTCTGCCGGGTCGTTCCCCGGCGCGAAGGACGTTTCCACGACGACGGTCTCTCCCTCCCGGCGCACGTCGGGTGTCGCCACCTCGTCGGTGCGGGTGACGCCGGTCACACCGTCGAGGCGTCGCTCCAGCGTCTCGAACCACCCCTCCGCGACGGCGTCGCCCACCTCGCCCTCGACGGCCGCCTCGATGGCCGGGACCTCGCACACGACGGTCCAGCGGTCCGACTCGGGGTCGACGCGCGCCTCGAACTCCGCCGTGGTCACGCGGTACGTGCCGTCCGCGGCCTCGAACTCGTCGGCTGTCGCCAGTGCGGGATGGGTCATCGCGTCCGGGTAGGCGACCCGGTCAGTTGGGCGTTGTGCCTCCGGCGACGGTGACGAGAGCGACGTTGCCGAGGTCCGCAACGATGAAGGCCACGATGGCGGCGACGGTTCCGCCGGCGAGGGGTTCGAGGAGGACAAAGAGCGCCGTCATCTCCGCGGCCACCACGGCGCAGGCGCCGAGCGTCCACGCCACTGCCAGCGGGCGGTCGTAGGTCCGGGGCCACTCGTCGTAGACGCGGGGCACGCCGACCCCGAGCGCCAACAGCGAGAGGAAGCCAAAGGAGTACGTCGCGCCCACGGCGCTCTGCAGAAGGTAGGCGCCCGGAATCGCGACGACGACGGCCGTGAGGACGACGGGGAACTCGGGGCCGGTCACCCAGTCGCGGAGTCGTTGGAGTACGTCCATCGCCGGACACGCGCCCGGTAGTCACGTAAAATGCGGGGGATGTGGACGCGCCGCGAGACTGAGGGGACGGGGATTCGAACCCCGGTACTCCTAAGAGACGGGGTCTTAAGCCCCGCGCCTTTGGCCGCTCGGCCACCCCCTCACAGTCGCGCCGGTAA
Source organism: Halobacteriaceae archaeon (assembly GCA_042216675.1). Lineage (GTDB taxonomy): Archaea > Halobacteriota > Halobacteria > Halobacteriales > Halobacteriaceae > JBDGTS01. Next base: position 51,192 of record JBDGTS010000016.1, read on the forward strand.
TAGGTAATCGGCGGCGAAGTTTACTGCCTTTCGGTTACCCACCTACACCGGCGTCATCAGCGTCCACTGTTCGCGCGAAATCTCGTGTGCCAGCGACTCGCCCGCCTGCCAGCGCTCCACGTCGTCGAGCACTGACTCCGTCAGCGGCGCGCGGATGCGCGACCCGCCGGTGTGGGGCGTCAGCAAGACGTTGTCGAGGGTCCGCAACTCGTGGTCCTCGGGGAGCGGTTCCTCGTGGAACACGTCCAGCACCGCGTCGAGGCGGCCCGAGCGGAGTTCCGCGAGCATCGCGTCCGCCTCGACCAGTCCCGCCCGCGCCGTGTTGACGAAGAGAGCGCCGTCGGGGAGGTGCGCAAGTTCGTCCTCGCCGACCATCCCCTCCGTTTCCGGTGTGAGCGAGGCGTGCAGGGACACCACGTCGCTGCTGAGGGCGTCGTCGAGGGGCGCGAGGGACGCGAACGGCCAGTCCGCGAGAGCCTCGTCGTCGATGTAAGGGTCGTAGACGGCCACGGACACGTCCCACGACGCGAGGTGGTCGAGGACGTGACGGCCGATGGTGCCCAGTCCGACGAGGCCCACCGAGGACCCGTGGAGCGATTCGATGGTCACGTCGGCGTCCCACGCGCCGTCGCGCATCGCGCGGTCGAGTGCGGGGAGGCGGCGGCGGTGGGCGACGACGGCCGCGACCGTCTGCTCTGCGACGAAGCGCGCCATCTCGTCGTTGGCGCTCACGACCCGCACGCCGGCGTCGTACGCCGCTTCGGAAGCGATGTCCGCGACGCTCCCGCCGGTGTGCGCGACGAGCGACAGGTCGTCCGCCGCCTCGACGACGGACGCAGTGACCTGTGGGCTTCCCCACCCGGTCACCAACACGTCGACCCCCGGGATTCGCTCGCGGAGGTCGCTCTCGGTGAACTGGTCGCCCGTCTCGTTCCACTCGACGGTCCCGAGCGATTCGAGTCGCTCGCGCGTCTCCGCCGGGAAGAAGCCGCCGCGTGACCCGGTCCCCGGGACCGTGACGAGGATGTCCATGCTGGCCGGTGGAGGGACCGGTACAAAAAGTTACCAGTCCACGGAGAGGGTGCCGTCGCCCTCGGGGTCCGGGGCGATCTCCTCGCCGGTGCGTCGGTCCACGACGTGAATCACGCCGTCGCCCTTCTTCGCAGGGCACACCTCGGCGGCGCGGACGTTGTGGTCGAGGGCCGACTCGTCGAAGAAGAACGCGTTCGGCGACGCGATGCCCGTCGCGAGTGACACTTCCCAGTTGTCGGAGACGGCCGCGCACTCGCCGGTGCCGATACAGCGGTTCGCCTCGAAGACGACCTTGTAGGGGGCTTCGTCGACGGGCGGGGCGTCCGCCTCGCCCACCTCGGCTGGGTCCACGGGTTCGTCGGCGTCCATACCGACGCGTGGCGCTCCGTGGCCTTTCCGGTGTCGGTCGCCGCGATTACAGCGCCGTGTACCCGCCGTCGGCGTACAGCAGTTCGCCGGTGACGAACGACGCCTCGTCGCTCGCCAGCGTCAGGTAGAGGCCCGCGATTTCCGCTGGCGCGGCCCGGCCCGGCATCGGCACCTGCTTGCCCACGTCGGGTCGCTCCCTGTCGCTCCGGCTGCGCGTCCCGCCGCCGATTTCCGTCTCGATGGCGCCCGGCGCGACGGCGTTCACGCGGATGTCCTCCTGTGCGAGTTCGATGGCCGCGTTCTGCGTGAGCATCTTCACCCCCGCCTTCGTCGCGTTGTACATCGACTGGCCCACCTGCGCGATGGTCGAACTGATGGAGGCGGTGTTGACGACGGCGCCCGCCTCGCCGCGCTCTATCATGTCGAGGGCCGCCACCTGTGTGCCGTGGAACACACCCTTCACGTTCACGTCGAACAGCATCTCGAAGTCCTCTTCCACCGAGTCGAGGAACAGGCCGCCCCGATGGATGCCGGCGTTGTTGACCATCACGTCGACGCCGCCGAACTCGCGGGCCGCCTCGACGGCCGTCTCGACGTCCTCGCGGTCGGAGACGTCCGACTCGACGAAGACGGCTTCGCCGCCGTCGTCTGCGATGACCTCGTGGGTCGGGTCGCCCTCGCCCTTCGGGGCCTCGCGCACGTCGGCGACGACGACGGTCGCGCCCGCCTCGCCGAAGCGCCGCGCCACCGCGCGGCCGATACCGGAACTGCCGCCGGTCACGATTGCCGTCTCACCGGTGAAATCGAATGTAGCCGTACCCATATCGACCGTTGGGTGACGCGCCGTATTAGCCTACGGACAGCGGCAGACCGCAACGGCTTTGCGCGCGGCTCCGAATCGCACGGCCATGGCAGACGTGCTTCACACGGCGGTCTGGGTGTCCGACCTCGACGCGACGGCGGCGTTCTACGAGGACGGTCTCGGCCTCGCCTTCTCCCGCGAGTTCGAGGGCGACGACGGCGTGACCAACTACTTCGTCACCGGCGAGAGCGACGCCGAGATTCAGTTCAAGTACGCGGCCGACGAGTCGCCGGACGACCCCGCGGGCATCGACCACCTCGCCGTCGAGGTGCCCGACACCGACGCGAAGGCCGAGGAACTGGGCGCCGAGTACGACAGCGAGATTCTCGCCGGCCCGATGGACCACGGCGACGCCCGCATCGCCTTCGTCACCGACCCCGACGGCTACGGCGTGGAACTCATCAGCTAGCGGCAGTCCGGCGCGGGAGTCGGCGGCTTTTAGCCCCCGCGGGTGGTCGTGGTGTCCATAGATGGCGCCGAGGCCCCACGGACTCCGAACCGCGTACGCCACCGCTCCCCTCGGACTCGGGGAGCGCGAACCGACACTCCGCTGGCAGGCGGCCGCCGACGACCGCGGCGCCGGGCAGACGGCGTTCCGCGTCTGCGTCGCAACCGACCCCGAGCGCTGTCGCCCCGGCGAGGCCGACGTGTGGGACACGGGCCGCCGCGAGTCCGCTCGCCCCGCCGTCGAGTACGACGGCCCCGCACTCGCTTCCCGCGAGCGATACCACTGGGCCGTGCGCATCTGGGACGAGGACGGCGAGCGCTCGGCGTGGAGCGACACCGGGACCTTCGAGATGGGACTCCTCGACGCCGCCGACTGGTCGGCGTCGTGGATTCGCCGCGACGAGGACCAGTACGAGCGCGGGCACTTCTCTCACTTCCGCCGCGAGTTCGACCTCGACGGCGAGGTGGCGCGAGCGCGGGCCTACGTCTCCGCGGGCCAGCAGTACGCGCTCTCGGCCAACGGCGTGGAACTCGACCGCGGCCCCTCGTTCTCCTACCCCGACTCGCAGTACTACAAGACGGTCGACCTCAGCGACGCCCTGACGGAGGGTGCGAACGCCGTCGGTGCTCTCCAGACGTGGAACGCGGGCGGACAGGGCCGCCCCGAGGGCGAGCCGGGCTTCATCTGCCAAATCGAGGTCGAACTCGCCGACGGCACGGAGCGACGCATCGCCACCGACGACGATTGGGCGGTGCGCGAGGCGGCGTGGCAGGACACCGACATCCGCAACGGCGAAATCGCGGAACCCATCGAGGTCATCGACGCGCGCGAGGTGCCCCGCGGCTGGACGGCCCCCGGCTTCGACGATAGCGACTGGGAGCGACCCGCCGTCGTTGGCGACCACCCCACCGAACCGTGGACGAGTCTCGTCGCACAGGAGCGTGAAGTCGTGCGCCGCCGCGTCGAACCCGAATCCGTCGACATTCTCGACGACGGCACCTACGTGTACGACTTCGGTCGCGTCTACTCCGCCGTCCCCGTCGTGGAGTTCGAGGACGGCGAGGCGGGCCGCCGCGTCGACATGCTCGCGGGCTACCGCCGCGACGACGGCCACGTCTCCACCGACGAGGGCACGCAGACGACGGACATGTCCTACGGCCTGATTCAGCGGGACGGCGGCCAGACGTTCCGCCCGTTCAACTATCTGGGCATCCGCTACTTCGAAGTCGAGGACCCGGGCGAACAGCCGGACGTGACGCTCTTCGCCTCGCACACCGACGTGCCCGACCGACGCGCTGCCACCTTCGAGTCCGACGACGAGACGGTGGACGACGTGTTCGAGATGGCGCGCCACTCCGCGCTGTACGGCTCCCAAGAGCAGTTCATCGACACGCCGACCCGGGAGAAGGGACAGTTCCTGATGGACGGCTTCAACATCTCGCGGGTGACGACCCACGCCTTCGGCGAACGCCGCCTCAGCCGGCAGGCCATTCGGGAGTTCGTCGAGTCCCACTACCGCTACTGGTGCGCGGAGGGCCGCCTCAACGCGGTGTATCCGAACGACGACGGGAAGCGCGACATCCCCGACTTCACCGCCAACTTCGGCGAGTGGGTGTGGCGCTACTACCGCGTCACCGACGACGAGCGGATTCTGGAGGAGGCCTACCCCATCGTGAAGGCCGTCGCCGACTACGTCCTCCGGAACGTCGACGACGAGACGGGTCTCGTGATGAACCTCGCTGGCGGCATCGGCGGCCCATACCACCAGGGCATCGTCGACTGGCCCCCGGAGATGCGCTACGGCTTCGACCGGGACTGGCCCGCGCGGACGCCGGTGAACGTCCTCTGTGCGAACGCGCTCCTGCGAACCGCCCGCATCGCCGACGAACTCGACCGGCCGGACTACGAGCGGCGCCACTACCGCGACGAGGGCGCGGCGCTCGCGTCGGCCATCAACGACTACTGCCTCGTCGACGGCCGCTACGTCGACGGCGCCGACGCCGAGGCCCACAGCGACAACGCCTCCCAACACGCGAACGCGCTCCCCCTCGCCTTCGGCATCGCACCCGCCGAAATCGCGCCTGACCTCGCTGACCGCATCGCCGACCAAGGGATGTCGATGGGGCCGATGATGGTCCAGTGGCTCTGCGAGGCGTTCGAGGCCACCGGCCGCACCGACGCTCTCGTCGACCTCATCACCGACGAGGAACAGGACGGCTGGGCCGACATCCTCTCGCGCGACCAGACCTCCTTCTTCACGTGGGAGACGTGGCACGCACGCTCCGACGACGTGACGAAGGGCGGCGGTCGACGGAACCGAAGCGAGTCCCACGCGATGGGCGCGACGGTCCTCGTGAGCATCCAGCGAGCCCTGCTCGGCGTGCGCCTCGTCGGCCCCGGCGGGTCGCACCTCGACGTGGCCCCGCCCGCCGCCGGCATCGACAGCGCCGCGGGCACCGTCCCCACCGAACGCGGCCCCGTCGCGGTGTCGTGGGACCGTGCGGGTGGCCTCTCGCTCGACGTGACGGTGCCGTGGAACGCGACGGCGACGGTGACGCTCCCCGTCGGGGACGCGGCCGTCTCCGAGGGCGGTGACCCCCTCTGGGACGACGGCGCGGCGGACGACCTCCCGGCCGGCGTGACAGCAGTCCGTCACGAGGGCGATGCAGTCGTCGCCGAGGTTCGGGCGGGCGACTACCACTTCGCCGCGGAGTAGCCGAAACCGGGCGGGGGATTTTTGTCATCGAACCGCGAATAGGGCGACATAATGGGCGCTCCGCCGACCACCGAGGGTGGGACTATCGCCTTCAGCGCCCGGGACGACCCCCCGGGGCTGGTGGTGAGAGACCGCATCGAGCAACACAAGTACACCCTCAACGCGTCCGACTCCGTCTCGCCGCGCGCCGTCGACACCGAGCGGTTCGTCTTCCCCGTCGACGCCGCCACGGCGATCTCCACCGCCGAGATTCGACTGCCGACTGTCGTCATCACCTGCATTCGCGACGCCGTGGGGGACACCGTCGCCCGCACGGAACACAGCGCCGAGGTGTCGCTCCCCCCCGACGCGTACGAACTCGAACTCCACGCGCCGATTCGGATGTACCTCCGCGTCGAGAGCGGCGTCGACGTCGTCGCCGACGGCGAACACACCCGCATCGACTTCGGTGACGAGACGACCGTCGAGGTGGGCGTGCGCTCGGACCACGAGCGACCCGCCGCGACGGTCCAGACCACGTCGGACCCGCGGGACCTGATGCGTGCCGTCTCGACGTTCGGGTCCGCGCTCAAGACCACCTCGCCGGAGCGCGCGTTCCCGACGTTCCGCGGGCACCCGCCGGCGGTCGAACTCGCCGACGAGTTCTCGGTGCCGGCCGAAGTCGAGCCACCTGATACCGGGGTGACAATCGAGGTGCCCCCGGAGCGCCGCTACGTCTACGTCGTGGCGCCACTTGCGTACTACCTCGGTGCGACCGTCGAACCGGGCGAGACGCCCCGCCTCGTCACTGACGCGGGCTTCGAGTACGAGTTGGGCGCCGACCGCGCGTTCGAGCAGTCCGTCGAGCGAGTGCTCAAGCAGGTGTTCGTCCTCGACTGCGTGACCCGCACCGAGGGCCTCTACGAGGTGTCGTTCAAGACGCGGCAGGCCCTCGCCGACGACATCGACTTCGACCCCGCCGTGGCCTACGACCGACCGCTCGCGGAGCGACTCGAAACGTACCTCGCCGAGGAGTACGACGCGATAGAGCCGGCGATTCCGGACTGGAAGCTCACCTCCCACGTCTCGCTGGATCCGACCTCCGCCGAGACGCTCCCGTATCTCGTCAACGACCTCGCCATCGTCCGGACGCCCGGTTCGACGTCCGCGGCGTCCTCTCCCTCCGCGAAGGCGGCCATCGACGAGTTCCTCCGCGACGGCGACTCGTTCGTCCGCTCCACCACCGACGGCGGCACGGCGGTGGACCGCGACTTCGTGCAGGCCGACGAGGAGGACGCCCTCGAACACGCGTGGGTCGGCGAGGAGACGCCCGTCGGCATGAGCAAGGTCACGGAGACGGCCTATCAGCACCAGTTCGACCGGGAGCCGACGGACGGCGACATCGAGATTACGGTCGTCTGCAACGACCCGGAGATGGCGGCCGAACAGGACCTGCTCCAGACCGTCTACGGCACCCGCGAGCGTCTGCCGTTCGACATCGAGTTCGAGGAGGGCCTGCCCACCGACGCACTCCGCGAGACGCTCGCGGCGGACGTGGACTTCCTCCACTACGTCGGGCACATCGACGACGGCGGCTTCCGGTGCCCCGACGGCGTCCTCGACGCCACCACCCTCGACGAGGTGGGCGTCGACGCCTTCCTGCTGAACGCCTGCCAGTCCTACGACCAAGGGCTCGGACTCATCAACGCGGGCGCCATCGCCGGCATCACGACGCTCAGCGACGTGCCGAACGAGGCGGCCGTCGAGATGGGCTACACGATTTCGCGCCTGCTGAACTCCGGGTTCCCGATTCGGGGCGCACTGGAAGTCGCGAAGGAGGAACACATCATCGGGAGCCAGTACGTCGTCGTCGGCGACGGCGGGATGACGATTACGCAGGCGGAGAGCGGAACCGCGCAACTGTACGAACTAGAGCGGACGGACGACGGATTCGCCCTCGACATCATCGGCTACGCGTCGTCGAACTTCGGAATGGGGGCACTGTTCACGCCGTTCATCAGCGACGACGCGCCGTACTATCTCAACTCCGGGCACCTCGACCGGTTCGAACTGACCGCCGAGGAACTATCCGAGTTCCTGATGATGGAGAACGTGCCGGTCCGTTTCGACGGCGAACTGCACTGGAGTTACGACCTCTCTGTTAGCGCACTCGACGACTGACTGGCCGGCCGGTCACCGAATCGTCCCGCCACTCGCCGCGACGGCGCTCCCTGCCTGCGACAGGAGCATCATGACCATGAACAGCTTCGCGAGCAGTTTGGGGTGATTCTTGAGTCGGGCTGCGATGGTATCGGACATTGCAACCCTTTATTTTTCCGTGACTGTATTATAATTATTTAAAGGTTTACTATGATTCCGTCGTGGGATAAAGTACCAGTAAAGATGCAGGTCCGGCGCCACCGGCGTGTTCCGGTCAGCGAGTCGACGGAAGTGGAGCCGACGTGGCCGACAGACATTACTTCCGCGGGAGCGTCTATAGAGAAAATCCGACGGACCCGGCTCGGGTCCGCCGACCTCATCGATGCTCTCCACCGTGTTCGCGGCGGCCCATCGGACTGGGGTCGTCACTGACCGAACACTGGCGCCCGCGCGTATCGATCGCCAGCCACGCCCTCCCGACCCCGGAGCCACAGTTCCCACCGAGGCGAACGATGGGTGACGCCGTCGACGTCCTCCACGTCGGCGACTCCTTCGTGGCCCCCCTCGACGCGGCGGCCAGCGGGGCGGTCCGACGGACTGTGTACGGGGCCGACGAGACGGTGGCCGTACTGGACGAACTCGGGGACCCGGGCGCTCGGGTCGACTGCGTCGTCTGCGAACACCCACTCGACGACGTGGACGTGGTCGACTTTCTCGACTCCCTCGTCGAGTGGGGGGCCGGCGTGCCCGTCGTCCTCCTCACCGACGCGGGGAGCGAGTCGCTCGCGAGTGAGGCCATCTCCGCGGGCGTCACGGAGTACGTCAGCGTCGCCGACGCGGACTGGGCCGCCGCCGCGGCCGCCATCGAGCGCTGTGCCCGCGAGGGACGGACCGGCCCGCAGTTCCACCTCGAAACCTCGTTTCGCCACCTCGTGGAGCAGAACATCGCCGGCGTCTTCGAGGTGCAGGGCGAGGAGTTCACGTACGTCAATCCGACGTTCGCGGACGTCTTCGGCTACTCGCAGGCGGAGTTGATCGGTCGCTCGCCGCTGGACCTCGTGGTCGAAGCCGACAGAGCGACCCTGCGCGAGAACATGGCGGCGCTCGCCCGCGGGGACGCCGAGAGCGCCGTCTGGAGGAGCAGAACCAGCGCCTCGACAGGCTGAACCGCATCAACGAGACGATTCGGACAATCGACCGGGCGCTGGTACAGGCGTCCTCCCGGAGCGAAATCGAGCAGTCGGTCTGTTCGGAACTCGTGCGCGTCGGCTCCTACGCGTTCGCGTGGGTCGGCGAGTACGAACCCCGCTCCGACCGCGTCGAACCGCGCGAGTGGGCCGGCGCGGAGAAGGGCTATCTGGAGACGGCGACGTTCACCACCGACGGCAGTCCGAGCGGACAGAGGCCCACCGGCCGGGCGGTCCGCACCGGGGAGCCACAGGTCACCGCCGACGTGCTCTCGGACCCGCCCCACGAGCCGTGGCGCGAGGCCGCCCTGAAGTGGGGCTATCGGTCGAGCATCGCCATCCCCCTCACCTACCGGGACAGTCTCTACGGCGTCCTCAACATCTATGCGGAACGCCCGAACGTCTTCGACGAACTGGAGCGGCGGACCCTCTCGGAACTCGGCGAGACCATCGCGTACGCCATCAACGCCGTCGAGAGCAAGAAAGCCCTCGTCAGCGACGAGGTGACGGAACTGGACGTTCGCGTCGGCGTGGAGGGCTACCCGCTGTTCGAATTCGTCGGAGCGGACCCCGACCGCTCGTTCGAACTCGACGGCATCGTGCCCGCCGACGACGCCTTCCGCGTCTTCTACACCGTTCACGGCGCCACGGCCACCGAAATCGAGGCGCTCGCGGGCGAGTCGATGGCGGTTCGGGAGAACCGCCTCGTCGCCGAACGCGACGGCGACTGCTCGTTCGAGTGCGTCGTCACCGAGGAAGGCCTGACGTTCTGGCTCCTCGATAGGGGCGCCGTGCCGCAGTCCATCTCCGTCTCCGAGGACGGCGCCCGCGTCACACTCGAACTCGCGCGGGACGCCGACGCCCGCGACTTCGTCGAACACCTCGACGCGGCGTATCCCGAGGTGGAACTGCTGGCTACGCGGCGCCGCGAGCGCTCGGTCCGCGCGCGGGCGGCGTTCGAGGCGGCCCTCGACGCGGAACTCACGCCCCGCCAGCGCGAAGTTCTCCACACGGCGTATCTCAGCGGCTACTTCGACACGCCACGCGAGCGAACCGCCACCGACGTGGCGGCCTCGCTCGACATCTCACAGCCGACGTTCAGCGGCCACCTCCGCGCTGGCCTGCGCAACGTTCTGGACCTGCTGTTCACCGACGACCTAGATAGATAGCCCCGCTCGGCGCCCCCCTGCTTTCGATAGAGGCATTAGCCCCATCCTTTAACTGCCCCTACGTAGGCTCGAATGCGAATCAAACTCGCTGCGGTGGCGATGGTCGTCATCGCGATTACGGCAACGCTCGGTGCTAGTGCGTTCACGACGGGAACTGTCGACCGGTCCTCCAGCGTCAACGTGGTCAACGACGACACTGGTCTCCTCGCTCTCTCCGACGGGACGTCCGGCGGCCTCGTGTTCCAGAACAGCAGCGGTGCCCTCGAAATCGACTTCACGAAGGGCGGCGCGAGCGGCGTCAACACGGAGGCGACGTTCACGCTCGGCAACACGGCCGACCCGACGAATCAGTCCGCGTTCAACATCTCGAACCTCGACGCCGAGTCCCACGACCTGACCGTCGAGTACACGGGTGCCGGCGGCACGAGTGACGCCGACGCCAATCTGCAGTTCCAGGTCTACGACAGCACCGGCACCAACGTCGCCACGGTCAGCGAGGAGACCACCTCGGACTCCATCACTGGCGCCGCCTCCGGTGACACGTACTACGTCGTCATCGTCGTGGACACCCACGGTCTCGACAGCACGGCGGACCTCTCCGGGACGCTGACGGTGTCGGCCTAACGCCACACCGCCTCTCGTGTTTCGGTTCGCCGGCGCAGCCCTCGTGCTCGGGTTCGTCCTGCTGACGGTCGCCCCCGCTGGAGCGCCGGTGCAGGTGTCGTACGTGTTTTCGGACAGCATGTCGCCGACCATCGAGACGAACGACGCGTTCCTCGTGGTCGACTCCGACGGCGTGGAGACGGGCGACGTCATCACATTCTGGGACGCTCAGCGGGAGACGTACGTCACCCACCGCGTCGTCGGGACGTCCGAGGCGGGGTTCATCACGAAGGGCGACAACAACCCGACCACCGACCAAGCCGCCGGCCGGGCGCCGGTCCGGCAGAGCGACGTGGTCGGCGAAGTCGTCACCTACGGCGGCGCGCCGCTGACCGTCCCCGGCTACGGCGCCGCCGTAATCGCGATTCAGGAGCATCGCCTCCTCACGCTCCTCGTGGCGGGCGGAGCGATGCTCCTCACGTCGCTCCGACCCGGGGACCGCGATGCGCGGCCGTCGCGGTCGGTCCAGCGGGTGCGCCACGTCGTGCGACCGCTGTTCGCCGCCAGCGCTGCCTCCGTCGTCGCCGTCGTTCTCCTCACCGCCATCAGCCAGCAGTTCGTCTTCGTCGCCGTCGCGACGCCGTCTGCCGCGCCGAACACGCTCACTGTCGGTGAACCGCAGGAGACGACGCTCACCGTCGAGCGGTCGGCGTCGCCGTTCACGCGGAGCGTCGTCGGTGCCCACGGGATGACGGTGACGAACCAGTCCCGCAACGCCTCGGCGGTGTCCGTCACCGCCCGAATTCCGCCCCCGGAGTCGACGGGCCGCCACGCCACGCGGCTCACGGTCCATCAGTATCCGGCGGTGGCGCCGACGTGGCTCCTCCGGACGCTGCACGGCGTCCACCCGGCCGTACCCGCGGTGCTCACGACGCTCCTCGTGTTGGCGCCGCTGTATCTCGCCGTGGAACTCCTCATCGACGTGCGCGCCACCGACCGCTCGGCGCCCATCGAGGGCTGACCGCCGGCGCCGCTGTGCACTCGTTCGACCCGAAAAGGCAGTTCCGCGCTCAGTTCTCGACGGTGACGCTCTCCAGCACCACGTCGCGTTTCGGCTGGTCGTTCGCGTCCGTCTCGACGTCGCCGATTTCCCGCACCACGTCCATCCCGTCGGTGACCTCGCCGAAGACAGCGTGCTTGCCGTCGAGGTGCGGCTGGGCGTCGAGGGTGATGAAGAACTGCGAGCCGTTGGTGTCGGGCCCGCGGTTCGCCATCGACAGGACGCCCGGGCCGTCGTGGGACAGGTCGTCGTCGAACTCGTCGTCGAAGGTGTAGCCGGGGCCGCCGCGGCCGGTGCCGGTGGGGTCGCCGGTCTGAATCATGAAGCCGTCGATGACGCGGTGGATGGCCACGTCGTCGTAGAGGGGGTCGACGCGCTTCTCGCCCGTCTCGGGGTCCTCCCACGCGCCCTCACCGGGACCGACGTCGGCCTCGTCGTAGTCGTCGGCGCGCGTCGCGTGGTCCACGAAGGCCTCGACCGTGCGGGGCTTCTTTTCGTCGTACAGTTCGACCTCGACGTCGCCCTCGCTGGTGTGGAGGGTTGCGGTAATCGTCATGGCCCGACAGAGGCGCCGGTACCGGAAAACCGTGCCGGTGCAGTCCCGGAAGATTTTGGTAGGAGGGCCGTGGCGGGTGAGACACATGAGCGTCAGAATTGCATTTATCGGCGCCGGCAACATCGCCGGTCGACACTTCAACACACTCGAGACGATGGACGACGCGAACGTCGTCGCCATCTGTGACATCGACGAGGACGCCGCCGAGGAAGCGGGCGAACGCTTCGACGCGGAGACGTTCACCGATTGGGAGGCGCTCTACGAGGAGGCCGACTTCGAGGCCGTCTTCGTCTGTCTGCCGCCCTTCGCCCACGAGGGCCAAGAGCAGGCCGCCGCGGAACGCGGCATCGACCTGTTCGTGGAGAAGCCCCTCGCCCTCGAACAGTCCTACGCCGAGGAGGTCCGTGACCTCGTGGCGGAGAACGACGTCATCGCGCAGGTCGGCTACAACTGGCGCTACTCCCCCGGCGTCGAGTACGTGCAGGAGGTCCTCGCGGGCCGCGACGTGGGCTACGTCGACGGCTACTGGTGGGGCGGCGTCCCCGGCGGCGAGGACCACTGGTGGCGCCACAAGGAGCGCTCGGGCGGTCAGACCGTCGAGCAGGCGACCCACATCTTCGACACCGTGCGCGCCGTCGCGGGCGACGTGACGGAAGTGATGGCCGCCGGGTCGAACCGCCTCGAAGAACTCGTGGACTTCTCGGACGTGACCAGCGCCACGATGACCCACGAGAACGACGCCGTCAGCCACGTCTCCACGTCCTGTGCCGCCGAGAGCGGCAAGCACGGCCTCGAAGTCGTCGCCGAGGACGCGACCCTCACGTTCAGTCAGGACCACGTCTCGGGCCGCGTCGACGGCGAGGAAGTCGAGGAGTCCTTCGACGCCGACCCCTACGCGAACGAAGTCGAGGCGTTCATCGACGCCGTCCAGACCCGCGACACGTCCGACGTGCGCGCCCCCTACAGCGACGCCGTCGAGAGCCTCGACGTCACCCTCGCGGTGAACGAGTCCATCGAGTCCGGCGAACCGGTCAGCCTCGATTAGAGCGGCCCAAACGGTTTTCGGCCGCGAGCCGTGACCCCCGGACATGGTCGACTCCCGTGCTGTCGCGGCCCTCGTCGTCGGCGTGCTTCTCGTCCTGTTCGGCGGCATCGGCTCGCTCGTCGTTCTGCTCGGCGCCCTCTTCGGCGTCGTCGACCTCACCATCGCCAGCGCCCTGTTTCCGCTGGCGTTCGTCGCTGGGGCGGCGGCGCTGGGCTACGGCGTCGCGGCCCTCCTCGAAGAGGGCGGGGACCTGCGCGAGCGATTCGAGAACGCCGACCTCCGCCGGCTGAAGCGCTACGTCGACTAGAACGACTGGAGGTCGCTCAGCACCGCCGCCGCGGACCCGTCGTCGATGGCCGCCCGCGCGTCGTCGAGGCCGGCCCGGAGCGACCCCACGTCCCCGCGGGCGTAGATGCGGAACGCGGCGTTCAGCGCCACCGCGTTGGCGAACTGGTCGGTCCGGTCGCCCGCGAGGACGCTCTCGGTGATGGCCGCCGAGTCCGCCGCCACGTCGTCGACTTCGAGGTCCGCGCGCTCGAAGTCCATCCCGTACTCCTCGGTGGCGATCTCGAAGTCGTCGAACTCCTCCTCGTACTCGGCGACGGCCGTCGCGCCCGGCCGGATGTCGTCGTAGCCCTCCAGCCCCTGAAACATGACCACGCGGTCGAAGGCGCTCGTCTCGCTCTCCTGTACGGTGTCCACGACGCGCTTCGCGAAGGAGAGGTGGTAGAACGACCCCAGATGGGCGCTCGCGCCGGCGGGGTTCGCCAGCGTCTCGACGGTGTTGAGGAACGTCCGCACGCCCATCTCGTCGCGGCGCGCCAGTAGGCCGTGGACGCCGGGGTTGAATCGGGGCTGGTAGTAGAAGCCAACGCCCACGTCGTCCACCATGTCGGCGCTCTCGCCGGGCCCCACGTCGGTCCGGACGCCGAGTTCGTCGAGGACGTGCTTGTACGCCGGGTTCCTGCCCGTCGGCACGCGGTCACCGCTGTGGACGACGACGGGCGTGCCCGCGGCGGCGGCGACGACGCCCGCGGCGACGCCCAACAGCGCCGTCGAGTGCTTCCCGTCGTAGTTCGCGCCACAGTCGAGGGGGTCCGCGCTCGGTTCCTCGCGGAGGACGGAGCGCTCCTCTAACACGTCGACGTACGCCGCGAGTTCCGTCGGCGTGTTGCGCTTCCACCGGTTCGCGAGCCAGAACGCCCCCAGCGTCGTCGGCGCGGGGTCGCCGGCGAGGATGCGCTCCATCGCGGCCCGGGCCTGCGTCCGCGTCATGTCCTCGGCGGACTTCGGGCCGGACCCGACGACGTCGCTCATCAGTCGCTTCAGGGTCCACTCGGCTTCGTCGGACATGTGCGGTCGTTCGGCCGCGGGGGAGAAAGGGCTACGGACTCACGCAACGGGGAGGTCGGGGGCTACGTCCACCGCCTCCGCGCTCCACGCCCAGAGGCGCGCCCGCAGGTCCGAGTCGAGGGCTCCCGGTGACGGTTGGGCGGGGTCGGTCCCCTCGAAGTACTGCCCGGTCACGTCCGCCACGTCGGGGGAGGCGCCGAGGACCGCCACCCGGCGGCCCGCCTCCGCGGCGCTGATGCCCACGAACGGGAGCAGGTCGGCCGCTCTGACCGCGAGGCGGACGCGAAGGGAGGCGTGCCGCCAGATGCGACTGCCGGGGACGAAGCCGGGATGGACCGCCGTCGAGGTGACGCCGGTGTCGCCGAGGCGGTCCGCGAGTTCGTACGCGAACAGCACGTTCGCCAACTTCGAGCGAGCGTACGCGTCGAGGGCGTCGTAGTCGGGATTCTCCTCGGCCGTGACGGCGTCGAGGTCGAGGTCGCCGCGCGTGTGGACCGCCGAGGCGACGGTGACGACGCGCGCCGGGACGCTCTCGACGAGTCGGTCCGCGAGGCGGTGGGTCAACAGGAAGTGCGCGAGGTGGTTCACCGCGAACGTCTGCTCGTAGCCGTCGGCGGTCAGGCGTCGTTCGGCGTGGGTCGTCCCGGCGTTGTTCACCAGCACGTCGAGGCGGTCGGTCCGGTCGCGCACCGCCTCGGCCACCCCGCGCACGGCGCCGAAGTCGGCGAAGTCGGCGCGGAGGAACGTCGCGTCGCCCGCGAGTTCGGTCGCGACGGCCTCGCCGCGCGTCGGGTCGCGGCCGGTGACGAAGACGGTGGCGCCGAGTTCGGCGAGACGGCGGGCCGTCGCGCGGCCGACGCCGCTGGTCCCGCCGGTCACGAGTGCGACGCGGCCGTCGAGGTCGGCGGGTGCGAGTGCCATGGCGGGCGTTCGCGCGCCGAACACAAAGGCGCTACCGCCGACCGGTGACGTAGAGGATGGGGCCCAGAACGATCAGCCCGATGCCCAGAAGCGAGTAGTGGAAGGGGGCCATGCTCTGGGGGAGAAGGAGGAACAGAACGCCGAACAGGAGGATGTTCAGCGAGAGGACCTTCCGTGACCGGAGGGGCAGAACGCCCACGATGACGAGCAGGAACAACAGGAGTACCGCCTGCCCCACGTTGTACGGCCGCAGGAGGTCGTCGATCAACTGCAGCGGAACGAACGGCGCCATTAGCCGACAGTCGCCCCGATACAGCCTTTAATCTTTCGAGGTCCGTCGGGCGGTCAGGTGACGGCCTCTATCTCCGCGGACCCGCAGGCGGGACAGTTGCGCCGCTCCCGCTCGAAGCGGTTCGCGCAGAGGACACACTCGTACACCTCCTCTCTCCCGAGCTGTCGCGTGAGCGCTTTGACGAGCCCCATCCTCGGTCCTTGGTACGCTCTCACACGACTTATAATTTGCCCATCGTTGTCTAGTTTCCGAGTTCTATAGATGAACGTCGAACGATATGGCGGTTTATATTGCTCTTCATGCGTTATGGGCCGAGATAACCCCACGCCTGCAGTCGGTCGCCGTCGCCGTCTATCCACCGCTCCCCGACGTCGTCGCGGTAGTAGAGGTTCGGGATGATGACGCTCCGCACCCGGTCGTAGGCCTGTTCTCGCGCGGCGGCCATCGTCTCGCCCTTGCCGCAGACGACGAGGGGCATCCCGTTCTCGCCGGCGGCGCGCCACTGGCCGTCGACTCGCTTCGCGTCCTCGATGTGGACGCCGTCGGGGCCGCTCCCGTCGCCGGGGCCGTCCTCGAAGACGATGGCGGCGTTCCGTGAGTTCTCGGCGTACGTCTTCTCGTCGTCGAACGGGAACGGCGGTAGGACGATTCGGACGCCGATTTGATAGCCCTCGTGGACCTGCAGTTTGGGGTCGCGGCCGTGGGCGAGTTCGTGGAAGAACGCTCCCGTCGGTGACTCGAAGGACTCCTCTTGCACGGTGATTGTCGGGTAGCCGAATCGGGGCGTGAACTCCAGCGGGAACGCCCCACGCTCGTTCACGATGCAGTTGACGTCGATGGAGCCGACGTATCCTTCGTCGGCGAGCCACCCCTCCAGTTTGCCGAGCGTCTCCTCGAACAGGCGCGTGCGGCCCGTCCAGAACATCGAGGTGCCCATCTCGCCCGTCTGCGGGCCGATGTTCCCCGGAAACAGTTTCTTGTGCTCGAAGTTGATGTTGATGGGTTCGACGAACTCTTCGCCGTTGAAGAAGCCACACACCGCCACCTCGACGCCCTCGACGCGGCGCTGGAGCTGGAACCCCTTCATGCGGTGCCCCCACGCCGTCTCGTAGGCCCGCAGGACGTCCACCACGTCGCTCCCGTCGTCCTCGCGTCCGACGTAGAGGAGGCGCTTGACGTTCTGCACCTCGCCGAGTGGCTTGATGACGTAGGGCGCGGGGTTCGCCTCCACGAACTCGACGGCGGCGTCGAAGTCCGAGAACTCCCGGTGGTCGAGGACGTTCACGCCGTGGTCGCCCAACACCTCCATCGCGTAGCCGCGGTCCTCTTCGAGGCTGTCGGTGGCGGGCGTGCCGCCGACGACGGCGTGCCCGTCGGCCCGCAACTCCTGTGCGATTTCGCCGGTGCCGACGTCGTCGCCGACCCAGATGTCGTCGAAGATGACCACGTCGGCCCAGTCGAGGTCGGCGCGCCAGTCCTCCGTCTTGGCGACGAACCCCTCCGCGATGTCCCGGTCCGTCTCGGACTCGACGTAGTAGCGCACGTCGTGGCCCTCGCGCGCCACCTGCCACGCCACGTCGCCGATGAGGGCGGCGTCGAGCGAGCAGAACAGGAAGTTCTCGGATTCCATCACCGAGGGGTCGCGCGGCGCGGGCAAAACAGTTCGCCCCGCCTCGGCCGCGCGTCTGAGGGTGACGTGGATGCGTTCGGGAGGGGCCACCGCGTCGCCGTCACTGCGGTGGGCTATCTCGTTGCGTTCGACGCCGCGCTCGTCCTCGCGTCGGGCATCGCCACGGCCGAGTGAGGGGATTGCCGGTCCACAAACCCCTTTCCCTGCCCGACGCGTGCAGTGGGTATGGTCATCGAGAACCAGAGCGACACGTTCGACGTCGGCGGCGAGACGGTCCATCGACTCGGCTTCGGTGCGATGCGGCTCACGGGCGACCACATCATCGGCGACCCCGACGACAGGGAGGCGGCCAAGGCCGTCCTCCGGCGGGCCGTCGAACTCGGCGTCGACCTCATCGACACCGCCGACTCCTACGGTCCCGGCGTGAGCGAGACGCTCATCGGGCAGACGCTCGGCGACACCGACGACGCGATGGTCGCAACGAAGGGCGGCCTGCTCCGCTCTCGCGACGGCGACTGGATCAAGCACGGCGACCCCGACTATCTGGAGGACGCGGTCCTCTCCAGTCTGGACCGCCTGCGCACCGACGAAATCGACCTCTACCAGTACCACCGGCCCGACCCCGACGTGCCGTTCGAGGACTCCGTCTCGAAACTCGCGGAACTGCAGGACGCCGGTCTCATCAACCACGTCGGTCTGAGCAACGTCAGCGTCGAGCAACTCAGCACGGCGCGCGACATCGTGGACGTGGTGACAGTCCAGAACCGCTTCAACCTCGACGACCGCTCCTCGGCGGACGTGCTCGCGGCGTGTGAGGACGCCGGCGTCGGCTTCATCCCGTGGGGACCGATTCACATGGGCGACGGCGAGGCGGCCGAGGTCGCCCACGAGGTGGCCGACAGCCACGACGCCACGCCCCAGCAAGTCGCCATCGCGTGGCAACTCGAACGCTCGCCCGTGATGCTCCCCATTCCCGGCACCTCCTCCATCGAGCACCTCGAAGAGAACGTGGCCGCGACGGGCCTCGAACTCACCGACGACGAGGTCCGCCGGCTCACGGCCGCCGGCGAGTAGATGCCCCCGACCCGGCGTCGACTGCTCGGCGCGCTCGCGGGCGCGGCCGGTCTCGCCGGCTGTGGCACGCCGCTCGGCGGTGAGTCGGCCACGGCGAGCGACGCTCCGATAAGCGACGCCGGGACGACCACTGCACCCCCGCGCGACGGCTTCCCGGCCCGCGTCGGGGTCGACCCCCTCGCCACGGGCTTCGCCGCCCCCATCGCCTACGAGACGGTGCCGGGGGAACCCGGCGGTTTCGTCGCGGACCAAATCGGCCTCGTTCACCGCGTCGTGGAGGGGACGGTGGCCGACGCACCGTTTCTGGACCTCCGCGACCACATCGTTTCGCTCCGCGACGCCTACGACGAACGTGGCCACCTCGGCCTCGCCTTTCACCCCGACTTCGGCTCGAACCGCCGGCTCTACGTCCGCTACAGCGCGCCCCGCCGCGAGGGGACCCCAGCGGACTACAGCCACACGTTCGTCCTCTCGGAGTTCAGGGCCCGGGAAGACGGCGCGGGCGTCGTCGAGGGCTCCGAGCGCACCCTGCTCGAACTGCCGGAGCCACAGGGCAACCACAACGCCGGCGGCCTCGCCTTCGGCCCGAGGGGTCACCTCTACGTCGGCACCGGCGACGGCGGCGGGGGCGGCGACAGCGGCCGCGGCCACGCCGAGGACTGGTACGACGCGCTCCCCGGCGGCAACGGGCAGGACGTGACGGAAAATCGCCTCGGGAGCGTCCTGCGCATCGACGTGGACGACCGGACGGGCGACCTGCCGTACGGCATCCCGTCCGACAATCCCCTCGTCGGCCGCGACGGCTACGACGAGCAGTACGCGTGGGGGTTCCGGAACCCGTGGCGCATCAGCGTCGACGGCGCGGACGTGTACGTCGCCGACGTGGGCCAGACCCGCTTCGAGGAGGTGAACACGCTCGTCGCCGGCGGCAACTACGGCTGGAACGTCCGCGAGGGACGGGCGTGCTACGGCGCCTCGTCCTGCCCCAGCGAGACGCCCGCGGGCGACCCGTTTCGGGACCCGAACGTCGCCTACGCGCACGACGCCGACTCGGGACCCAGCGGCCAAGCCGTCATCGGCGGCCACGTCGCGCGCGGCGACGCGGCACCGGCGCTCCGCGAGCTGTACGTCTTCGCGGACTGGAACGCCGAGGGCCGCCTGTTCCTCGCGGACCCGAGCGGCGGCGGGCAGTGGCCCGTCCGTGTGGCCGAGATGGTCTCCGGCGACGTCCGGGCGCCCGGCAGTCGCGTCCTCGGGTTCGGTCGCGACGCGGCCGGCGACCTGTACGTCTGCTCGACGGACCGCAGCGGTCCCAGCGGGTCGAGCGGCGCGGTCCACCGCCTCGTCGCGCCCTGACTATTCGAGGTCCTCGAGGTAGTCGAACTGTGCCTTTATCTCCCTCGTGCGCTGGCGGGTGATGACCGTCGCGTCCAGCGCCGACCCGAGGACGGCGGTGCCGAGTTCGAACTCCGTCGTCGCCGTCACCTCGCTCCCGCCGTCCGCGGGCGCCACCCCGTAGCGGGTGACCATCGAGTCGAAGATGCCCTCCCGTTGCTCGTAGACGAGGGCGTCGTCGGCCTCAGTGTCGACGTCGAGGGTCAACTCGATGCGCACCAGCCCCATCCCCTGCGCGATTTCGAGGGTGTCGCCGTCGGAGCGCACTTCGTCGAACCCGGCGGCGCGCATGAACGGTTCCACGTTGCGGATGGCCGCGCGCACGTCTTCCGGCGGCGCGTCCACGTGTCGGGTGAGGGTGACGGTTGCCATACCCCGACTTCGGTCAGCGCCACAAAGAAGCCTTTGCGGAACGCTACCCCTGGACCGGGATTTTTCCGAGGGTGACGACTGTCGCCCGGGTTCGCGTCTCCGTGCCGTGCGTCGTGGTGACGACGGTCAGACGCGTCGGCGTCGCGTTCGGCGGGAGCGCCCACGTCTCGGTGACCGTCGCCGACTCGCCCGGCGGGATTTTTCCGGTGGTGGCCCCGCCGCTAGCGCTCGCGCCGTCTGTCGTCGTCACCGTCTCCAGCCCCAGTTCGTAGGGCACGTCGCCCTCGTTCCTCACCGAGACGGTGAGTTCGAGGGTCCACGTCTTCGCGCCCTGCCGGAGGGCGCCGTCGCTGAGGCGGGCCACGACGTCACCCTCGACGGAGAGCGTGTCGCCGATGCCGACGCCGGTTCGCGTCGTCGGCTGGTCGTTCTCCGCGTCGTCGCTCCCGCCGCCGCCAAACTGGCTCCCGAGCAGGCCCGCGAACGTGAGCCCCTCCACCAGCACCGGGATGCCGACGGCGAGCGCAATCACGATGCGGAGGAGCGTCCGCCGGGACGTGCCGTCCCCGCCGTCGCTCATACCGGGAACGGCGCGCTCCCCGGCCCGAGCGGGCCGCCGGACATGACCATGCCGGCAAGCGGGACGCCGTAGGCGATGACGACCAACACCACGGCGATGACGGCCCAGAGTCGGAGGTTGTCGAGCACTTTCGGTCCGTCCGCCGCCCCCGAAATCGGGGCCGGAATCGTCCCGTTCACGTCGATGGTGGGGGTCCGCTGGGAGAGCCACGTCGAGACGAGGACGTAGAGGAACAGCACCAACGAGGTGAACAGCAAGATGCCGCCGATCGCGATTTGGGCGCGCATCTCGCCGATGCCGCCGACGACGCCCTCGAAGGTGATGCCCGCGTCGGGGTACTGTGGCTCCGCGGTGCGCCGCGGCACGCCCGCCAGCCCCGCCCGGTGCATCGCGTTCGACATGAGCGTCATGCCGAGGAACCACAGGTAGGGCTGGACCAGCGCGACGGACTTGTGCCGCAGGCGCTTCCCTGAAATCTGTGGGAACAGCCAGTACGTGACGGCCATGAACGTCAGCGCCGCCGCGGTGCCGACGGTGAGGTGGAAGTGCCCCGGCACCCAGATGGTGTTGTGGACGAGGTAGTTGATGTTCATGCCGGCGTTTATCATTCCGGAGAAGCCGCCGGCCGCGAACATCAGGCCCGCGAGCGCGCCGCCGACGAACGCCGGCGAGTCCCACGGGAGCGCCCGGAGCCAGCCGAGATAGCCTTCACCGCCCTGCTGGCGCGCGCCGTGTTCGAGGCTCGCGACGACGGTGAACGCGGTCAGCAGACTCGGGAGCAAGAGGAACATCGTGTTCGTCATCGCGAGGAACTTGTAGCCCTCCGGCACGCCGGGGTCGACGTACTGGTGGTGGAAGCCCACCGGCGTCGAGAGGAGGAGGAAGAGCAGGAACACCACCCGCGCGAGCGGGTCGCTGAACAGCCGTCCGCCCGCGAGTTTCGGCAGGATGGTGTACCAGACGAAGTACGCCGGCAGGAGCCAGAAGTAGACGACTGCGTGGCCGAAGTACCAGAACAGCGTCCGGGTGAGAAGCGGGTCCACCTTCGGGATGAGCCCCAGCGACCACGGCAGGAGGAAGACGAGGACTTCGACTGCGACGCCGGCGCTGGAGAGATACCACATCAGCATCGTCGTCAGCACCATGAACGTCTGCAGGGGGATGCGCTCGTCGGGGTTCTCGGCCCGCCACGCGCGGTACGTGCGGAACCAGTCCAGTCCCGCGAGCCACGAGCCCACGACGAACACGGCGAGACCGACGTAGAACAGCGGATGGGCCTCGAGTGGTGCGTAGAACGTGTAGAGCACGTCCGCGCTCGTCGGGATTCCGGCCACGACGCCGCCGAGGATGGCCACTGCGGCCATCACCGCGCCGGCCAGCATCGTCCAGAACCACGCCTGCGTGAAGCGGTGGTCGACGGCGCTCCGGTCGAGGCTCCGGGTGACGCCCCACGTGAACAGCCCGGCGAGGAAGAACGTCGTGAACACCAGCGCCAACAGCACGCCGTGGCCGGTGAGGATGGTGTAGTAGTCAGCCGAGGAGACGAACCCCCGGAAGACGCCGGTCCGGTGGAGCGCCTGTATCAGGCCGAAGAAGCCGCCGATTGCGAGCGCTCCGAACGCGACTGCGAAGTTCCACCGCACGATGCGCGCTTCCTCTGGGTAGTCGTCGACGAACGTCATCTATGTCGTCACCTCGGTATCGTTGAAGAACTGCGAGCGCGGAACCACCTGTATCGTCCCGGCCATGTCGTGGTGGCCGGAGCCACAGTACTCGTGACAGACGAGGCCGTACTCGCCCGTCTCGGAGAACTTCACGGTGATTTCGGCCACCTGCCCGGGGATGACCATCGTGTTCACGTTCGTCCCGACGACGGAGAAGCCGTGAACCACGTCGGCGCTCGTGACGTGGAACGTCACGCGCGTGTCCGCGGGCACCCGAATCGGCGACGCGGTCCCCGGTTGGAACAGGAACTGGCGGGCGACGACGTAGGCGTCGGCGGTCAGTTCGCCGTCCTCCGTGGTGGCCCGCACGCCGGGGTCACCGAACTGCGGATGGTCACCGAGCGAGTCCGCGTCGATGGTGCCTCCGCTGTCGTCGACCATCTCGACGCCGACGACGACGGTGCCGTACGTCACCGTCGAGATGAAGAGGACGATGAGCAACAGCGATGCACCGGTCCAGAGTTTCTCGAAGCGATGTATCTCCACGTCTGATCACCCCACCACCGTCGGACCGTTGCCGAGGAACTCGACGAAGTACATGAACACCCAGAGCGCTATCAGGAGGAGGAAGTACACGACGATGAGCGACGCCGTGCCGACCGGGTCGTAGTCGTCGTGCCCGAGTTCGCGGTCGGCCTCCCGTTCGGGCGCCTCCTCGGTGTGGTCGACGCCCCCCTCCGGAATCTCGGCCGCGCGGGCCTGTTTGGCCTCGCGACGGGAGCGGAGCGTCTCCGCGCCGAGGACCGCGAGGACGCTCGTCACGAGGATCGTGCCGACTGCGGCCAGAAACGTCTCCTCGAAGCCGTTGCCCGGGGGCTCCCACGACCAGCCGCCCCCGCCGGAAGCGGTCGACACCTCCACGTCACCGACGATGATGGCGCCTTTCATCCCGAGGCTCCGGTGCGGGCGACAGAAGTACGTGTAGACGCCCGTCGTCTCGAACGTGTGGCTGGCGCTGAAGCCCGTGTTGTGAATGTCGGTGATGCCCTCCCAGTCGGTGGGCGACTGCTCGATGACGACGTTGTGCGTGTTCGACACCCACTCGAAGGTGATGGTCGTTCCGGGGTCGACGCGGACGGCCGGCGGCCCGAAGCCGTACGGGCCGGCGCTCGTCGAGACGCCGACTTCGACGGTCACTTCGTCCTGCCCGCGCCGGTCCGCGACGCTCTCGAAGTTCGGCACGTCACTGAGCCAGTCCCCGATCGAGGCGCTTTGGGCGCTCGCGACGCCCGTGGCGCCCGCCGTCACCGCGCCAGCGGTGGCCGCGGCCCGCAGCGTCCCTCGACGGGTCAGTCGCCGGTCGGTTCCACTCGCAGTCTCCGGTCCATCGCCTGTCCTGCCCCCGTTCATCACACGTACGCCGATCAGGGCTTGCCGGGGTGACAAAAGGCAGTGTGCGTTCCCAACGACTCGGAATTCACCCCACAATTTTACGTATACGTTCGCGACTGTCCGAACATGATCGCACTCTCGCCGCGTCAGGTCGCGCTGGTGGGGCTGTTGGCGCTCGCGCCGGTGGCGGCCTACGTCGCGTACAGCAAGACGGCGTTCGTGACGCTCACAGTGGCGTGTGTCCTGCTCATCGTCGGGAGTCTCTGGACGATGTTCCGACCGGAAGCGGAGGCCAGCGGCGCGCACGCCTGACGTGCTGGGAATGGGAACGGGGGCTCCGCCGGACGGGGCGAGCGTCGGCCTGTTCGCGGTGCTCGGTCTCGTCGGGAGCGTCCACTGCCTCGGGATGTGCGGTCCGCTCGTGGGCCTCTACGCCGACCGGATGTCGACGGACGACGCGCGGGGGCCGACGGCGACGGCCATCCGACAGCACGCGCTGTTCAACGCCGGCCGGACCGTCTCCTACACCGCCATCGGTGCGCTGATGGGGGCACTGGGCGCACTCCTGTACGGCGCGGCGTCGCTCGCGGCCGTCGGCACCGCCGTCCGCGGCGGCACGGGCGTCGTCGTCGGCGTCCTCGTCGTCGCGGCCGGCGTGGGCTACGTCACGCGCGGCACGGCGACGGACCTCGTCTCCGGCGTACCGTGGCTGGGCGGCCTGTTCGGCCGCGCGCAGACCGCGCTCCGCACTCGGGTCGACCGCTGGGTCGACGGGCCGGGCGTCGTCGCTCTCGGGATGCTCCACGGCCTGCTCCCCTGTCCCCTGCTGTATCCGGCCTTCGTCTACGCGTTCGGCACCGGGTCGCCCGCGACGGGGGGGATCTCGCTCGCGGCGCTGGGGCTGGGAACCTTCCCGACGCTGTTCGTCCTCGGCACCGTCGCCGACGCCGCCGCGGTGCCCCGGCGCTCGCTCCTCCACCGGGCGCTCGGGGCGGTTCTCGTCGCGTTGGGCGCGCTCCCGCTCATCCGTGGTCTCACACTCCTCGCCGACCTATGACCGACTGCACGCTCTGTGGCCTGCCGACGCCCGCCGACCCGGTGACGGCCGACGACGTGGCCGGGTCGTTTTGCTGTCAGGGCTGTCTGGCGGTGGCGCGAACCCTCGACGACCCCGCGGCGGCGGACGCGCAGGACGCTCTCGACACGGCCGACACGGACCCCGAGGACGCCGACGGCGAGACGGCGTTTCTCTCGGTGGAGGGGATGCACTGTGCCACCTGCGAGGCGTTCCTCGAAGCGCGGGCGACGGACCACTCGGCCGTCACGGCCGCCGCGGCGTCGTACCCGACGGCGACGATGAAAGTCACCTACGACCCGGACCGCCTGTCGGCCGACGAGGTGCCCGAACTCGTCGAGGGAACTGGCTACCGCGCCCACGCCGCCGGCGAGGACCAGCCGGACGCGTCGGACGACCACGCGCGCCTCCTCGTCGGCGGCTTCTTCGGCATGATGGTGATGCTGTGGTACGTCCTCTTTCTCTACCCGCTGTATCTCGGCGTCCCCGCCGAGGACCTGTTGATGGACGTGACCAGTTCTGTCGGCACCTATCTCCTCGCCAACGTCGCCGTCCTCGCGGCCGTCGTCCTCGGCTACACCGGCGGGCCGATTCTCCGGGGCGCCTACGTCAGCGCGCGCGCCGGCCGGCCGAACATGGACCTCCTCGTCGGCCTCGCGGCGGCGACGGCGTATCTCTACAGCGTCGTGGCGATGCTCTCGGGCCGCGTCGAGGTGTACTTCGACGTGGCGGTGGTCGTCGTCCTCGCCGTCTCCATCGGCGACTACTACGAGTCCCGCATCAGGGCGGGCGCGACGGCCCGCCTCGCGGACCTCGCGCGGGGCCGGGCCGACGAGGCGCGCCGCCGCACCGACGACGGCACGGAGACAGTCGCTCTCGACGCGCTCCGCCCGGGCGACGAGGTGGTCGTTCGGACCGGGGAGCGCGTGCCGGTGGACGGCACCGTCGTCGAGGGGACGGCGGCCGTCGACGAGTCGCTGATGACCGGCGAGTCGACGCCGGTCCGGGTCGACCCCGGCGACGACGCGGTGGGTGGCACCGTCGTCACTGACGGTGCGGTGGTCCTCGAAGTCGGCCCCGACGCCGAGAGCACGGCCGACCGACTCCTGCGTCTCCTCTGGGACGTGCAGGCGGCGCGCCCGGGCGTCCAGCGACTCGTGGACCGGGTCGCCGCGGCGTTCGTTCCGCTCGTCGTCGTCCTCGCCGGCGGGACGACGGCGTGGTATCTCCTCGGCGGGACCCCGCTCGGAGCCGCCCTGCTGACCGGCCTCGCGGTTCTCGTCGTCTCCTGCCCCTGCGCGCTGGGGCTGGCGACGCCGCTGGCCGTCTCGGCGGGCATCCGGTCGGCCCTCGACCGAGGGGTCGTCGTCACCGACGCGGCGACGTTCGAGCGAGCGACGGACGCCGACGTGGTGGTCCTCGACAAGACGGGGACGCTCACGACGGGTGCGATGCGCGTCGCCGACGTCGTCGGCGCCGACGACGCACTCGGGCGCGCCGCGGCCGTCGAGCGCCGGTCCGAACACCCCGTCGCGGAAGCCATCGTCGACGTGGCCGACCCGCCCGACGCGACGGTGTCCGACTTCGAGCGGTTCCCCGGGCGCGGGGTGGCGGGGACCGTGGACGGGACCCGCGTCCTCGTCGGCAGTCCGACGCTGTTCGACGCCGAGGGGTGGACGGTTCCGGACCGTTTCACAGACGCCGTCGCGGCGGCCCGCGACGAGGGCCGGGTCGGGACGCTCGTCGGCTGGGACGGCACGGCACGTGCGGCGGTGACGCTCGCGGACGAGCCACGGCCGGGGTGGGAGGACGCAGTGACCGCACTCGGCGACGGGCGCGAGGTGGTGGTCCTCACCGGCGACAGCGACGGCGCGGCCGAGCGCTTCCGCGAGCACGACGCCGTGGACCGCGTGTTCGCCGGCGTCCCCCCGGACGGCAAAGTCGAGACGGTCCAGCGTCTCCGCGCGGAGGGCGTGACGGTGATGGTTGGCGACGGGAGCAACGACGCCGGCGCCCTCGCCGCCGCGGACCTCGGGGTGGCGATGGCCGAAGGCACCGCGCTGGCGGCCGACGCCGCCGACGCCGTCGTGACGACCGACGACCTCGGCGCGGTCACGGCGCTGTTCGACGTGACGGCCGCGACGAAGCGCCGGGTCCGACAGAACCTCGCGTGGGCCTTCTGCTACAACGCCGTCGCCGTGCCGCTGGCGGTGGCGGGCGTCCTCACGCCCCTGTTCGCCGCGGGCGCGATGGCGACGAGCAGTCTCCTCGTCGTCGCCAACTCCACGCGCTCGCTGTAGTCACTTCTTCGGCAGGGTGGCGACGAACTCGTTCGGCCCGATCTGGTCGACGGTGTAGTTCTCGGCGTCGAACGCGTCGACCTCGGCCTGCATCTCGTAGAACAGCGGTTTCGGCTCGTGGTCGTTGACCAGAATCAGTTCCTCGCCGCTCTCCAATCCCTCGAACGTCTCGTGAATCTTCGGGTGACGCTGTGGCGGTGGCACGTCGCGGAGGTCGAGTTCCTCGGTCATGCACCTCGCACTACCCGACCGGCCCGCGAGGGGCTTGTGCCGAACACGTTCGCGCCGCGGGTGTTTTGTGCCGTCGTCGCCTACGCTCGTCTATGGGAGCGACAGACCCGGACGTCGGCGGCACGCCGGCAGAGCGGGTGGTTCTCTCCGTGCCCAGTGACCTCTCGGACCGCGGCCACCGCGAAATCGGGCGCGACCACTACCGGACGTACCTCCGGCGCGTCCACGACGCCGTCGCCGTCGGCGACGAGTTCGAGGAGTTCACCGACGTGGGCTGCTGTGGGTCGACGATGCGGTTCACGTTCCGCGTCGAGGCCGTCGAGGGCGGCACCGCTATCGGCCCGGAGACGGCCATCGAGTACGCCGAGCGCTCGGCGGGCGGTGCCGAGGGCGGCTGGGAGGTGCAAAACGAACTCACCCCCGACGACGGGTAGTCAGGTTCACGGCGCTCGGGCACGTAGCCTCGCGCGTGCCAGACATTCGCCTCCTCGCGCTCGTCCTCGTCGCGGGCATCGTCATTCCCGGCGTGGCTGACTACACGCTCACGCAAGCCAACCGCCCCACCCTCGCCGCCGCCGTCTGGGTCGGCGGCTACGGGACCGCAATCGCCGCCGTCTGGTTCGGGTGGCTCCGCCACATCGACTTCGCCGGCGAGTAGGCCCGGCGACGACTGCCGGTGCGAACAGGTATTTTCCGTCGGCTCCCCTCCGCTCGGTATGGCCGACGAGTCGATTCCCGTCTCCGACGACCTGCCCGACAGCCCGTTCCACACCACCGGCACCGACCACATCACCGTCTGGGGGTCGAACGCAGAGGACACCATCGCGTTCTACCGCGACCTGCTGGGGATGCCGCTGGTCCTCCGCCAGCCGAATCTGGACGACCCCTCGCAGACGCACCTCTTCTTCGACACCGGCGACGGCCGCATCCTCACGTTCTTCGTGAGCGACGACCGGCAGTCCGACCAGCGCCCCCTCCGCGGGAGCGTCGGCGGCGTCCACCACCTCTCGTTCTCCATCGACCCCGCGGACTTCGAGGACGTGCAGGCCGCCCTCGACGACGCCGGCCACGGCTACAACGTGTTCGACCGGGGTATCTTCTTCTCGCTCTACACCCGCGACAACAACGGCCTCGTCATCGAACTCGCCACCGACAAGTACGACATCCCCGACGACAGGCGCGGCGAGGTGCTGGCGACGGCCCAGCGCATCCGCGAGGAGGACGGCGCCGACTACGCCGAGGACCGCCACCTGAAGGCCGCGTTGGAGGAACTCGGCATCGACGCGACGGCCGCGGACCTTCCCGACGCCGACACCGGCGTCGGCGTCGAGTAGCCCGGTCACGCTGACGGCAGGGTCACCGTGAACGCCGCACCCCCCATCTCGCTCTCGCCCACCTCGACGTCGCCGTCGAACTGCTCCACCAGCGACCCGACGATGTAGAGACCGACGCCGTGGGCTCCGCCGTCGTCGTCCGCCTCGAACAGCGTCTCGCGCTCGGCCTCGGGGATTCCGGGGCCGTCGTCGGCCACCGTCACCACCACGGGGTCCGCCGTCGAGTCCACGGTGACCCGGACCCGCGCCGTCTCGCCGGTGTTGTGTTCGATGGCGTTGACGACGAGGTTCTCGAAGACGTGTGACACCGCGTCCGTCGCCCGCACCGTCACGCCGTCTGGTATCTCCGCCGCTATCTCCGCGTCGGGGAACGTCTTTCGGGCACTTTCGACGCGTTCGCGGAGTACCGCCGAGAGGTCGACGGCCTCCAGCGATTCGTCGCCGCCGAACGTCCGGGCGACGGGCCGCAGGTCTCGGACCAACTCCGCCATCTCCTCGCTCCGGTCCTCGATGACCGCACACCGGTCCGCGGCCGCCTCCGCGTCCGGCGGCAGGTCCCCCTCCAGTCGCGAGGCGTTCCCGGCGACGATGGTGAGGCCGTTCAGCAGTTCGTGCCGGAGGAGGCTGTTCAGGAAGCGCAGCGACTCGCGGGACCGCTCGGCGGACCGCTTCGCCTCCGCGTGTTGCGCGTGGAGGATGCCCAGTAGCGCGCCCGCCAGCGCCCCGGTGCCGCCGCCGACGAGGACGCCCAGTTGTGGTTCCCCCGGCGGCCGCCCCTCGGCGACCCGAATCAGCACCGTCAGCGCGTTCGCCGTCGTGGCGAGCAGAAACCCGCCGCCGGTCCACCCCACGACGAGCCACGTGTCGCGGACGCTCATCTCCGACCGGAGGACGACGAGGCCCGCACCGGCGACGCCGGCGGCCAGTCCGAGACCGAGCAACAGCGCCAACAGCGGCGGCCCGACGACGTCCAGCGTCCGTATCTCGTGCAGGAAGTTCGCGAGGAACGCGCCAGCGAGGAGGGCGCCGAGGGCCACGATGGCCCACCCGCCGTCTCGGGCGACGCGCCGACTCATCGCGCCCGCTCCGAAAGCGAGAACTCGGTCCACTCCCGTGGCTGGTCGTCGAGGCCGCGGACCCGGAGCTCCCCGTCGGCGCCCGCCGCGTCCGTCTCTTGGACTTCCACGCGCCCGTCGCAGACCTGATTGAGCGTGTTCACCGTCTGCTCGTCGTGGGTGTCCGGGTCGATGACGAAGACGCCGACGCCGTCCGTCGTCGAGATGCGGCTGGACAGCGTGTGCATGAACCGGAACACGGCCCGCAGGTCGGCGTACATCAGGAGCGTGGAGACTGTCAGCACCCCCGCTCTGACGTGTTCGACGCCCTCGGCGTGCAGCGTCTCGTAGAGCATCGAGAACTCGATGCCGATGCCCGTCAGGTCACCCGGAGTGGAGACGGTTTCCACCCGGGCCCGCGTCTCGTCCGCCGACTCCTGTCCGGTGCAGTCGACGACGCCCGTCCGCGCCGGGTCGAACCCCGGCACGAGACGCTCACACTCGTCGAGCAGTTTCCCCGCTGGCTGATTCGTCGAGACGAACAGGCTCCCTTCCTCCCCGTCCCCCGCCAGCACGAGGGCGCGGGCGAGGTCGTCGGCTCTGCTGAGCGACGGGCCCGCGACGAACAGCGTCGTCCCCGGGTCGATTGGCGCCAGCGGAAGCGCCTCCCCCACGGAGTTGCCGGCGCTCATGGGTCACCCTCCGTCGCGGTCGGCCCGTCGCCGTTGTACGCCTCGATGAGGTCCATCGCCACCGCCGCCAGCGTGCGGAGATACGACTTCTCGTCCTCGGTGAACGTCCGGGGCGCCTCGCCGTAGACGCACAGCGTCCCGATGGGGAGGCCCGCGGCCGTCCGGAGCGTCGCGCCCATGTACGACCGGAAGCCGTAGTCGTGCAGGTCGTCCACGTTCTCGAAGCGCGGGTCCGCCTGCACGTCCTCGACGGCCATCACGCCCGACTCCTCGACGATGGTGAACGTGCAGATGCTTTCCTCGCGGTCGACTGTCTCCCACGGCTCCTCGAGGCCGTGACAGACCAGATACTCCTGCTCGTGGTCCTCGATGACGTTGACCGACGCCAACGACACGTCGAAGTGTTCGGCCGCGAGGCCCGTCACGCGCTCTAACG
Organism: Halobacteriaceae archaeon; assembly: GCA_042216675.1. Classification (GTDB taxonomy): domain Archaea; phylum Halobacteriota; class Halobacteria; order Halobacteriales; family Halobacteriaceae; genus JBDGTS01. The sequence continues at coordinate 82,174 of JBDGTS010000016.1, forward strand.
CCTCTCGCAGCGGCGCCACGTCGAGGTCGTACGCCCGGAGCGCCCTGCGCCGGGCGTCCTCGTCCTGTGGCACGGGGTAGGAGGCCTGTGCCCGTCGCGTCACCGTGGCGTAGACCAACTGCCCGAGGCGGTCCAGCGCGTGCGGCGTGCCTCTGTCGAGATACTCCGTCACCGACTCCCGAACGGCGGCGGTGTCGACGTCGTCCGGCGGCGCCTCGGTGAAGAGGATGCAGCCGGCGTCTGGCTCCACCGTGCGGACGTGTTCGAGGAGGTCCAGTCCTGTCCCGTCGGGCAGGTCGTACTCCGTGACCACGCAGTCCACCGTCTCGTCCGCGACGACCGATTTCGCCGCGTCGAGCGCACCGACGGCCTCGATTCGGTGCTCGCCGTCCTCCAGCGCCGCCGCGAGTTCGTCGCGGGCGCGCCTTCGCGCCTCGGTGTCGGGGTCGACGAGGAGGACGACTGGCGCAGTCATCTATGCATGAACGGCGGGGCGGCCCGTATGTAGTTTTCCCCCACGGTTCGGCGTCTGCCACGAGCGACCGCTGCTCGTGATCGGGAGTCGTCGCTCCGCCGAGACGCGGTCACGTCCCGGCATCCTTACGGTCCGTCCGAGAAACAGATGGGTCGGGGCGGAATAAGTCTGCGACGCACA
>JBDGTS010000009.1:0-69809 GCA_042216675.1 Halobacteriaceae archaeon
TTCAACATGATTCCGTTCGGCCCCCTCGACGGGAAGACGGTGCTGAACTGGAGCAAGCCCGTGTTCGCGCTCGCGGCCCTGCCGGCCGTCGGCCTCGTCGCGTTCTTCGTCCTCGCCCTCAGCGTGTGACCGGTGTCCTTTTGGGCCGGCACGGGGGAGAGTGGGTATGAGCGAGGACGACGAGGAACTCACCTACGCCGACGCGGGCGTCGACATCGAGGCCAGCGAGGCCGCGACGGGCGCACTCGTCGGCGCGGTGTCTGACCTCGACGACGAGACGGCGTACGCGGGCCTGTTGGACATCGGCGACCGCTTCTTGGGCCTCGCGACGGACGGTGTCGGCACGAAACTGCTCGTCGCCGACGCCATCGAGGACTACTCGACCATCGGCATCGACTGCATCGCGATGAACGTCAACGACCTCGTGGCGAGCGGGGTCCGCCCGGTCGCGTTCGTGGACTACCTCGCCGTCGACGACCCGAGCGAGGACCTCGCGGAGGGTATCGGCGAGGGGCTAGCCGTGGGCGCCGAGGAGGCGGACGTGGCCCTCGTCGGCGGCGAGACGGCCGTCCTCCCCGAGGTCGTCTCCGGCTTCGACCTCGCGGGCACGGCCGCCGGCCTCGCGCCGAAGGGCGCCATCTTCCCCGGCGAGGCAGAGGTGGGCGACGCGTTGGTGGGCTTTCGCTCCAGCGGCATCCACTCGAACGGCCTCACGCTCGCCCGCGAGGCGGTGACGCGGGACCACGACTACACCGACCCGTTCCCGGGCGCCGACCGCTCTATCGCCGCGGAACTGCTCGAACCGACGCGCATCTACACCTACCTGCTCGACGACTTGCGCCAACACGACGTCCACGCCGCCGCGCACGTCACTGGCGGCGGATGGACGAACCTCGAACGGATGGGCGAGTACCGCTACGAGATTACAGACCCCTTCGACGCTCAGCGCGTCTTCGAGTTCGTGCAGGCGGAGGGCAACGTCAGCGACGAGGAGATGCACCGCACGTTCAACATGGGCACGGGCTTCGTCGTCGCACTCCCCAAGGACGAGGCCGAATCGCTCGTCGAGGCGACGGACGGGCGCGTCATCGGAGAAGTAGAAGCGGGAGAGCGCGTCGCGATTCGCGGGCTGGAACTGTAGTCAGGAGAGACGCGCGGCCACGTCGGCTTCGGTGATGATGCCGACGACGTGGCCGTCTTCGACGACGATGACGGCGCGGGAGTGGTCGAGGTAGTTGTCGATTTGCTCCAGCGGCGCGTCCGGTTCGACGGTGTTGTAGGAGCCGTGCATCACGTCCGCCACCGGGAGGTCCCCCACTTCCGTCTCGCCCGTCGTCTCCTCGCGGGCTTGCCGGATGTCGCTGTTCGAGATGATGCCCTGTGGCTGGCCGTCGCGGATGACCGGCAGTTGGGAGTAGCCCTCTTCGAGCATCAGGTCGCGTGCCCCGCGCACCGAGTCGTCTGGACGGACGCTTACGACGGTGGTGTTCATCACGTCCGCCGCGCGGACGACGTCGCCCTCGGCCTCGTCGAGGGCCTCGACGATGCGCCGAAGCGTGGAGAGACGAGGGTCCACGTCGCCGCCCTCGATGCGAGCGATGAGTGGTTGCGACACGTCGGCCCGGTTGGCGAGTTCGCTCTGGGTCAAATCCAGTTCGTTCCGCCGTTCGCGGAGGTCCTGCGGCGTCGGGAGATGCATACCGCCGAATAACTGTCGGTAATTGATAAAGGTTACTCCGCGTCGCGCTCTTCCTCGCCGTCCTCGGTTTCGACCACTTCGATGACTTCGAGGGGGACGTCGCGGAGGGCACCGCCCACCTCGCTCTTGGCGATTCGGGAGGCGTGTTCCTCGCTGTCGGCGTTGAACACCGTCATCTCCAGCATCAGGCCGACGAGCGCCGTCTCCGCCGCGAGGAACGCGGCGTCGAGGGGTTCGCCGCACGCGGGACAGGTTGTGACGCCGGCTTCGACTTCGACGTAGTCGAGGTCCTTCTCGTTGAGACGCTTGCCCGCCTCGCTCACGGCGACGCCGATGGCGTCGTCGCTGTTCTCGACGTCACGGACCAACCACGCGGCTTCCATCGCAACGAGGTAATTGGGCATACCCGACTCTCCACGCGCCGGGGACACGTGCCTTGCGGTTCGGAGCCGGTGCGGACGTGACTCGGTTCGTTCGCATAACTTACGGATAACGGCCGCGTGGGCGAGCGTCGTCTTACCCGAATCCGTGGGCCCGACGCCGAAATCGGGTCGGCCGCAGGCCCGAGGCGAGAACCGCACGACGGCGTCGGATTCGCCATCGCGCGCCGGGAGTAACGCTTATATACTGCTCTCGCTTTCGAACGCGACACGACAATGCAGACCCGCCTCGCGACGCTGGCCCGGTACGGGCTCTACCAGTTCACCCTCAGCCTCGGCATCCTGTTGCTCCCCATCGTGTTGGCCGCCCGCCGCGCGGGCCTCCCGATTCCGCTCGAACGCGTCGTCGCGCGACTGGTGGAAGCCGCCGGTCCCGCCTGAAGAGATGCTTTTATCACCGGCGGGGCGGTAAGCCCGTGTATGCATCCTACGCGAGACAGCGAGTTCTCCCGCAACAGTGACCGCTTCGACAGCGGTTCCGACCCCTACGAGCCCGAGGTCGGGTCCCTCCCCGACGCGGACGCCGGGTCGGCGATGGAGACGGACACCGGCACCACCATCGTCGGCATCGTCACCGACGACGCCGTGGTGATGGCGACGGACATGCGCGCCAGCCTCGGCGGCCGCGTCGTCTCCAACAAGGACGTCCAGAAGGTCGAGGAGATTCAGCCCAACGCGGCGCTCACCATCTCCGGCTCCGTCGGCGGGGCTCAGTCGTTCATCCGCACCCTCCGCGCGGAGTCGAACCTCTACGAGACGCGCCGCGGCGAGTACATGAGCATCGAGGCGCTCTCAACGATGGCGAGCAACCTCCTCCGTGGCGGCCCGTTCTTCCGGGTCGCGCCTCTGCTCGGCGGCTTCGACGACGAGGGCGGCCACGTGTACAGTCTGGACCCCTCGGGCAGTTCGCTCTCGGACAACTACTCCGCGCAAGGGAGCGGGATGCCCTACGCGCTCGGTGTCCTCGAGAGCGAGTTCGAGGAGGGTCTCTCCACCGAGGACGGCAAGCGCATCGCGGCTCAGTCCATCAAGAGCGCGTCCGAGCGTGACACGGCCTCCGGCAACGGCGTCTACCTCGCGGAGATTACCCGCGAGAACGTCGCCATCGAGGGCCACAAGGAGTTCGACGACCTACTGTAACCAGTCCGCGAAGCACCCGGTGAGGAGCGTCTCGCGCTGTTTCTCCAGATACGTTCGCTGCATGCCGGCCACCGCGTCGGCGAACGCCTCGCCGTCGGCAAGCCGTTCGCGAACCCGCGCACGCTTCCAGTCGGCCGGCGTCGTCTCCGCCGCCACTCGTGCCCCCAACGGGTCGAGGTAGTGCGCCCGGGCGTCCTCGTCGACGCCGCGCGCCGCCAACCCCGCGTCCGCGTGCGCCAGCAGGTCGTCCGCGATGGCGCCCGCCGATGACGTGCGCTCGCCGTCGCCCGTAATCCACGTCAGGTCGGCGTCGAGACCGTTTCTCGCGGCGGCGTAGAAGTTCTCCTCCACCGTCTCCCAGTCGAGGTCAGCGACCGGATGGTCGGCGGACCGCAGGCCGACGAGGAGGCCCGCGAACGCCGCCTGTAGCGCGATGGTGTCTCGGACCGTCGGCTGACCGGGGAGCGGCCGGAACTCGATGCGGGCGTTCGCGTCGGACCGAGTCGGTCCGCCGAACACCGGTCTGACCCACCGCCAGTAGGTGCCGTGCTTGTGGCGGAAGTGCGCGAACTGGTCGTCGAATCGGTCGCCTTCCGTGACGGGCATCGGCACCATCGTCTCGTCGGCGGCGATGCGGTCGAGCGCTTGCTCCACCGTCGTGAGGTCCCGCGGGAAGCGAACCTTGTCGTGGCCCTCGCCGTTGAGGACGGACTCGAAGACGGCGATGCGGTGTTCGTCCCAGCCGTCGTCGAGTGCCTCCTCCGGCGTCGTCCCCGAATCGTAGAGGTCAGGGGGGAACAGCGGCGAGTTGACCGCCATCGCCAGTAGCGGGCCGGCGATGCGGAGGGCGTACCGGAAGTAGTCGGGCAGGTCTCGGGCGTGTGGCACCTGATAGTGGGGCTGAATCGACGTGATGATGCTCTCTGGCATCACCGTGTCCGCGTCGAGGGAGACGTGTGGCGCGTCGATGGTCATGTCCGGCGAGAGGTCGGCGTTCGACATCGCGTGGTAGCGCACGGCCGAACTCATGTTCGTGGCGACGCGCACGTCGTCGATTTCCACGCTGTCCGTGAGGTACTCCCACGCCGTCTCGCCCGCGGGGGCGATGGTCCAGAGGCCGTCGCTGACGAGTCGGAGCCCCTCGGCCCGCATCGGGTCGCGTGCGGCCTCCAGACGCGCCGCCACCTGTTCGGACTGCGCGCGGAGGCCGTGGCCGTTCAGCGGATCCGGACTGGTGCTCATCTCGGCGTTGTGGAGGCCCAGTTCCTTCTCGAAGCCGACGTACTCCAGCAGTCGACGGGGGAGACGAGCAAGCGATCCCGGTTCGACGTGGTCGGGGTCGGTCCACTGGTCGGCGTCGTCGGCGGCGACGGCGTAGAACTCGTACTCGAGACCGACGATACCCTGGGGGTTGTCGAACGTCCCGTCGTCTATCTCCGCGGCGATGAGGTCCGCCTCCTCGTCGACGCGTCGTTGGAACTCGGTTCGCTCGACGTCGAGAACCGCGGCGACTTCGTCCGCGAGGTCCGACTCCGGCATATGGTGGGGGGTGGACGCGGACAGCCTTGAAGGCGGCGACGAAACGGAGCGCTTTATCCGGGTGGGCGGCTACCTCTCACCGATGGAGTTCGCCGAGTTCGCCGCCGCCGCGGCCGACGTGGAGGAGCGCTCCGCCGACGAGGCGATCGCGGAGCGAGTGACCGCTCTCCTCGCCGACGCCGGCCCGGACCTCTCCGTCGTCGCGCGCTTCGTGCAGGGGCGAGTGTTCCCGGCGTGGAGCGAGCGCAAACTCGACGTTGGGCCGTCGCTGTGCTACGAGGCCATCGCTCGGGCCGCGGGGCGGAACGTCGGCGTGGACGACGTGGAGGACCGCCTCGCGGAAACGGGCGACGTGGGCGCCGTCGCCGCGCGTTTCGACCTCGGAGGCCAACGCGGCCTCGGCGCGTTCGCGGGCGGCGACGACGACTCGCTCACCGTCGCCGACGTGTTCGCGGACCTCGAATCGCTCGCGGCCGCCTCCGGCGACGGCAGTCAGGACGAGAAGGTGACAATCCTTTTCGGTCTGTTCTCCCGCTGTGACGGCGCCGAGGCGCGCTATCTCGCCCGCCTCGTTCTCGGCGAGATGCGCATCGGCGTCGGCGAAGGGACGGTCAGGGACGCCATCGCGGCGGCGTTCGACGTGCCGCCGGAGGCGGTGGAGCGAGCGCTCCACGTCTCGAACGACTACGGTCGCGTCGCCGAAATCGCTCGTGACGACGGCGAGACGGGGCTCGCAGAAGTGCGTCTCGAAGTCGGCCGACCCGTGCAGGCGATGCTCGCGCAGGCGGGTACTGCCGCCGACGCACTCGACGAGTGGGGGACGGCGGCCGTGGAGTGGAAGTTCGACGGCGCTCGGGTCCAACTCCACTACGACGGCGAGTCCGCACGCGTCTTCTCCCGCAACATGGAGGACGTGACGGCGGCGCTCCCGGAAGTCGTGGAGTTCGCCGAGGACGCACTCGACTGCCCGGCCATCCTCGACGGCGAAGTCGTGGCCGTGGACGACGACGGGTCCCCGCTCCCGTTTCAGGAGATTCTGCGGCGCTTCCGCCGGAAGCACGACGTCGAGCGACTGCGCGAGGAGGTGGCCGTCGAACTCCGGGCCTTCGACTGCCTGCACGCCGACGGAGCGGACTTGCTCGATTCGCCCCTGACCGACCGCCACGGGCGCCTCGACGAACTGCTCGACGGCGCCGCCGTCTCGGAGTTGGTCGTCACCGACGACCTCGACGAAATCGCCGCCGTCGAGCAAGCCGCTCTCGACGCCGGCCACGAGGGCATCCTGTTGAAGAACCCCGAGTCCGCCTACTCGCCGGGGCGCCGCGGGAAGAACTGGCTGAAGCGCAAGCCGGACGTGGAGACGCTGGACCTGGTCGTCGTCGGCGCCGAGTGGGGCGAGGGGCGCCGCGCGAACGTCCTCGGGACCTTCGAACTCGGCGCGCGCGACGGCGACGGCTTCGCCACCGTCGGCAACGTCGCGACGGGCCTCACCGACGAGGAACTCGACGACCTGACGGCGCGACTGGAGCCACACGTCCGGCGCGAGGACGGACAGGAGGTGGTCCTCGACCCCGCCGTCGTCGTCGAAGTGGGCTACGAGGAGATTCAGCCCTCGCCGACCTCCGAGTCGGGCTACGGCCTCCGATTCCCGCGGTTCCACGCCGTGCGCGAGGACCTCGACCCGTCGGACGCCGACGACGTGGCGCGCGTCGAGCGACTGGCGGAGCGCCAGTGAATGGACGAGGTTTTTACCACCGGGCCGAGGAGGTCCGTTCATGACAGTCACGCACGACGGCCTCGACCTCTCGTGGCTCGGCTACGCGACCGCCCGCGTCGAAGCGCCCGACGGCACCGTCGTCTACACGGACCCCGGTCGCTACGGCGTCCTCGACGGGACGTGGGCGGAGCAGTACGGCGGCGTGGACCACCCGAGCGGCGACGCCTACGACGCCCGCGACGGCGACGTGGTTCTGGTCACGCACGACCACCACTACAGCGACGAGGGCGTTGACCGCGTCGCCGCCAGTGACGCGACCGTCGTCGTGTACGAGGACGTCGACGCGGACCGAATCACGGAGGGTGGACGTCCCGTCGATTCGCCGGAGTCCCTGCGCGACGACGTGCGCCGCGTCGGCTACGACGAGACGGTCACCGTCGACGGCGTCGCGGTGACGGCGGTGCCCGCGTACAACCACCCCGACGGCCCCCGCGCCGACGAGAACGGGACCGTCGCACACCCCGAAGGCTTCGGCTGTGGCTTCCACTTCGAAGTGGCCGGCGTCCCCTGTCTCTGGACCGGTGACTCCGACGTGGTGCCCGAACAGGAAGCACTCGACGTGTCGGTGCTGTTCCCCTCCATCGCCCAGAGTTTCACGATGGACCGCCACGAGGCCGCCGACCTCGCGGAGGCGCTCTCTCCGACGCTGGTCCTGCCGATTCACTACAACACGTTCCCGGGCCTCGAAGCCGATTCGGGCGCGTTCGCGGCCGACGTGGCGAAACGCGGCGTCCCGGTCGTCCTCGACGAGAGCGGGGACCTCTAGAGAATCCCCATCTCGGAGAGGCGGTCAGGGAGATAGGAGTCCGTCACGAAGTCCAGACCGCGGGAGGCGAGGGCCTGCTGTTCGGCCTTCTGCCCGATGTCGAGTTGGAGTTCGATCTGTTCTTTCCAGTACTCCGTCTGGAAGCGGGGGTCTTCGAGTTCCGATTCCAGCGCGTTCACGTCGGAGTCGCTGAGTGGGTCCGTCGGCAAGTCGTACTCCACGATGTCCTCGGGGCGGATGCCGACGAACTCCGCCTCGGGCGTCGCGAGGTACTCCGAGAGGTGCGCGCTCTTGATGGACCCGTAGGCGACGGAGCCGAAGATGCGGTAGGACCACGGGTCGGCGTCAGTGAACACCCCCACCGGCAGGCCGAGTTCGTCGTGGAGGCGCTTGGTGATGCGCCGCGTCGCGCGGGCCGGTTGGCCCTTGAGGTGGACGACGATGGTGTTGTACTCCTCGTCGAAGCCGTTCTCGACGAGTCGGTCCCGCATCCCGCCCGTCTCCACACAGAGGATGAAGTCGGCGTCGTCGTCGAGGAAATCGATAGTGTCGGGGTTGTTGGGAATCTGGTAGCCGCCCTCGCCTACGTCCTCCTGACAGTGGATTTCGCGTTCGCCGCGTCGCGTCTGCTCGCGGAGGTAGAGCGGCCCCATCAGCGTCGCGCCCGACTCCTCGGGGCGCATGTGGAAGTCCTCGCGCTTGACGCCGGAGACGATTTCGAGGTCCTCGACGAGTTTGTCGGACTCGCTCTGGCCGTTGAACTGCGCCTCCTCGGCGTCCCACGACTCCGAGAGGTAATACAGTTCACGCAGGGTCGAGGAGCGGCCCTCTTCGAGTTGCTGTGCGAGGAACTCGACGGTGTAAATCGACTTCAGCAGTTTCCGTGCCCCGCGGACGCTCTTCGCCGACCGGGTGGAGGTCCGGTCGCCGTACACCCACACGTTCTTGTCCTCGTCGTACTCGATGTTGGACTTCGACCGGGTGGGCAGGGTCATCGAGGGCACGTCGCCGCTCTCGAACTGGTCGTAGAACTCCGCGGCCAACTCGACGAGCTGTTCGCGGGCTTCGGCTTCGGAGTCGCTGTCTGCGCTCATAGTTAGGTGTCGTTAGTGAGTTTCGCGTCGTTCAGTCCCTTCACTGTCACCGAGTCGAGATCCGCACCGGCGTCGACGACGTAGGAGACAGTCGCCCTGTCGCCGCCGCTCACCTCGGGTTCCCACGAGAGGAACCATTCGCCGTCCATCTCGACGACCGTCGCGTCGTCGCTCACGCTCCGCGGTTCGACGGGGAGAATGTCCGTGACCTCCACCGTCTCCGAACTCGACCCGTTGTTCTCGACGGCCAGCGTCACGGTCAGATCGTCGCCGTCCGCGCTCGTCTCGCGTTCGACGAGGACGTTGTTCATGATGCGCGCGAGGGCGTCGTCGATAGATGGTTCCTCGCGGTCGGTGACTTCCGCCACCTTCGTCGCCATGCGCGGAAGGATGTCCCCGAGGACGTTCTGCTTTCGCTTGCGCTTCTCCATCGAGCGCTGCTCCTTGAGGTAGGATTTGAGTTCGCGGGCCGCCTCCCGGACCGCGAGTTCGATTTCGTCTTCGATTTCGGGGACGCCGGCGACGGCGTCTTTGGACTCGCTGGTGAACGGCACGTTCGTGGACGCGACGTGGACCATCACCACCGCCGGCCCGTGGGGAACCCCCGAGCCACCGGGTTGGTCGAGTTCGTAGTTGCGCCAGCCGATGTCCTGCACGACTTGCGTGATGGCGCAGCCACCGCGTTTGTAGACGAGAGGGACCCGGTTCGCGAACCGGAGGACGTCCGCCTTCCCCTCGGATTCGAGTTCACCGCCGTAGGCGATGCCGGCCTCGACGACGAACGGGTCGCCGGCGTGGACCTCGGCGTCGCGCGTCGCCGCCGCGTAGAACTCCGCGTCGAACTGCCGGCGGAGGCCGGTCTCCACGAGGTCAGCGGAGATGGGCGAGAGACAGGAGGTGGGCGGCGCCATGATGTCCGTCTCGCGCATCGCCTCGACGAACGCGGCGGCCACGTCCCTGTCGTCGGCCACGTCGCGGACCTTCGGCGGGTCGTCCGGGACCGTCCACATCGTCTCCCAGACGGCCTCGACGACGTTCTCGCGTGCCGTGTCGCCGAAGCTCTCGCCGGAGCGCTCCTCGGTCATGTCGGCGGCGCGGTCCACCTGCTCGCGGAGTTCCTCGCGTGTGAGACGGCGCGGGCCGCCGTCCTCGGCGAGCAGTTTCTCCGCGAGTCGGTCCCCGAGGCCGCGCACCGCGTCGTCGTCCTTGCGCGCCGTCGTGACCCGGTCCACGAGTGCGTACACGTCCTCGGTGCGGGCGCCGCCGTCCTCGCGGACGCTCTCCCACACCGCGTCGACGACGTTCTCGCGGACGGTGGCGCCGAAGCTTCCCGTCTCGACGGCCGTGGCGGCCGTCTCGGCGGCGGCCACCACGTCGGCGTGGGTGAGGCGGCCGTCGACTTTCCGCGCGTCGAGGGCCGAGAGCACGTGGTCGGCGAAGTCGTCGGTGGCCTCGGCGGACTTGTTGTTCACCGCGTCGGCGACGGCGGCGTGGAGTTCCTCGTCCGTCGGGAGCGTCCACGCCACCTCGCGGCCGTAGTGGCGGTCACGGAACGCGTCGACGATGCTGTCGGCCGTCTTCTTGCCGACGCGAGTGAACTCCGACTGGAGGAAGCCGCTGAGCGAGTGCGACTCGGTGACGCCGAGCATCTTCAGGACGTTCCCGAGTTCGACGCCGTGGGGGTGCGGGCGAATCTCTTCTGTCTCCTCGGGCAGGTCGGCCTCGTACTCGGCCTCGGCCGTGAACTCCGCCTCCGGTTCCGAGAAGGAGATGGTGGCGTGGGGGTTCACGACCGCCGTGTGCCGGATGTAGTCGTGGAGTTGCTGGCGGGCGCGCATGTTGCCCTCCATCTCCACCTCGATGCGCGTCCCGTGGTTGTTCCGCAGGGGACTCTCGGCCGGCGAGAGTTCGCGCTCGGAGCGGATCTCGGGTTCGTTCGTGTCCGTGTCGATGATGAGTTCGAACTCCTGGGCCACCTCGGCGCCCTTCGTCCGCGAGACGATGCGCGCCGGCTTGCCCGACGTGAGTTGGGCGTACAGCACCGTCGCGGAGATGCCGATGCCTTGCTGCCCGCGGGACTGCTCGCGGGCGTGGAACCGGGAGCCGTACAGCAGTTTGCCGAAGATGTTGGGAATCTGCTCCCGGGTGATGCCCGGGCCGTTGTCCTCGACGACGAGGCGGTAGTAGTCGCCCGCCTCCTCGATTTCCACCTCGATGTTCGGGCGGATGCGGGCCTCCTCTGCGGCGTCGAGGGCGTTGTCCACCGCCTCCTTCACCGCCGTCACGAGCGCTCGGGCCTCGCTGTCGAACCCGAGCATCTGCTTGTTCTTCTCGAAGAACTCGGCGATGGAGATGGAGCGTTGGCTCTCGGCCAACTCCTCCGCGACCCCGTCGCCGAGGGTGGATTGGAACGACATTTTGCGTCACCTACCGCACAGACGCCTAAAGACTCACCGGTGCGCGGAGTGAAAGTGAAACTGAAGCCCGTCGCGCCCGCGTGCGCGGGCGGATGCTTTAAGTCAGGGGGTGCCCTAAAACAGGTAGATTCTATGGTAGAGGATAGCGACTACGGAGCCGGGCAAATACAAGTTCTGGAGGGCCTGCAGGCCGTCCGGAAGCGGCCGGCCATGTATATCGGGTCGACTGACGCGCGGGGGCTTCATCATCTCGTCTACGAAGTCGTCGACAACAGCATCGACGAGGCCCTCGCGGGCTACTGTGAGAACATCGAGGTCACGATTCGGGACGATGGCTCCGTGAGCGTCGCCGACGACGGTCGGGGCATCCCCGTCGACACCCACGAGGAGTACGACCGGCCCGCCGTCGAGGTCATCATGACTGTCCTCCACGCGGGCGGAAAGTTCGACAAGGGCGCCTATCAGGTGTCCGGCGGTCTCCACGGCGTCGGCGTCTCCGTCGTCAACGCACTCTCCCAGCGCCTGACGGTGACGGTGAAGCGAAACGGCGCCGTCTGGGAACACGCCTTCGACCACGGCGAACCCGAACCCGACGCCTTCCAGCGGGTTCGGGACCTCGAACCGGACGAGGACACCGGCACGGAGATTCGCTTCTGGCCGGACGAGGACATCTTCGAGACGACGGACGTGACGTTCTCGACGCTGGAGACGCGCCTGCGGGAACTCGCCTTCCTCAACCCCGGCGTCGCCATCACCCTCGCGGACGAACGCGAGGACGAGGAAGTCGTCTTCGAGTACGAGGGCGGCATCCGTGAGTTCGTCGAGTACCTCAACGAGACGAAAACACCGCTCCACGACGACGTCATCTACATCGACGACGAGGAGGAGGGGATTCAGGTCGAGGTGGCGATGCAGGCCACCGACGAACTGCAGGGCTCCATCCACGCCTTCGCGAACAACATCAACACCCGCGAGGGCGGCACGCACCTCACGGGGTTCAAGACGGCGCTCACGCGCGTCGTCAACGACTACGCCACGGACAACGGCCTTCTGGGGGACCTCGACGAGAACCTCACCGGCGAGGACGTGCGCGAGGGCCTGACCGCCGTCATCTCGGTCAAGCACCCCGACCCGCAGTTCGAGGGCCAGACCAAGACGAAACTCGGCAACTCCGAGGTTCGCGGCGTCGTCGAGAGCGCGATGCACGAGGGACTGGGCACCTTCTTCGAGGAGAACCCCTCGACGGCGGAGGCCATCGTCGGCAAGGCGGTCGAGGCCGCGAAGGCCCGCAAGGCCGCGAAGAAGGCCGAGGAACTCACGCGCCGGAAGTCCGCGCTGGAGTCCACGGCGCTCCCCGGCAAACTCGCGGACTGTCAGAGCCGCGACCCTGCCGACTCGGAGCTGTTCATCGTGGAGGGCGACTCCGCGGGCGGGTCCGCCAAACAGGGCCGCAACCCCGAGTTTCAGGCCATCCTGCCGCTGGGCGGGAAGATTCTGAACGTCGAGAAGCACCGGCTGGACCGGGTGCTGGAGAACGACGAGATTCGGAACATGATCACCGCCATCGGGACGGGCGTCGGCGACGAGTTCGACCTCTCGGAGACGCGCTACGAGAAAATCATCCTGATGGTGGACGCCGACGTGGACGGCGCGCACATCCGCACCCTGCTGTTGACGCTGTTCTACCGTCACCTCCGGCCCCTCCTCGAAGCGGGCTACGTGTACGCTGCGAAGCCGCCGCTGTACCGCATTCGCTATCAGGGCGAGACCTACGACGCACAGACCGAAGCCGAGCGAGAGCGCATCGTCGAGGAGGTGTGTGACGGCAACCCCACGCAGGTCCAGCGGTTCAAGGGCCTCGGCGAGATGAACCCCGAACAGCTGTGGGAGACGACGATGAACCCCGAGAACCGCCGTCTCAAGCAGATCAACGTCGACGACGCCGCCGCCGCGGACAAGATGTTCAACGTCCTGATGGGCGACGCCGTCGGCCCGCGCAAGCAGTTCATCAAGGAACACTCCCCGGAAGCAGACTGGATCGACATCTAACATGAGTTCGGACCTCCCAGACGCAGACGTCGAGGCGGACCACGTCGAGCGGGTTCGCATCGAGGACGAGATGGAGCAGAGCTACATCGACTACGCGATGAGCGTCATCGCCGGCCGCGCCCTTCCGGACGTCCGGGACGGCCTCAAGCCGGTCCACCGCCGCATCCTGTACGCGATGGACGAGATGGGCGTCACCGCCCGCGGCAGTCACCGCAAGTCCTCGTCCATCGTGGGCGACACGATGGGTGATTACCACCCCCACGGCGGCGACGCCATCTACGACACGCTCGTCAAGATGGCGCAGGACTTCTCGATGCGCTACCCCCTCGTGGACGGGCAGGGGAACTTCGGGTCGATGGACGGCGACCCCGCCGCGGCGATGCGGTACACCGAGGCCCGGATGGCCCCCATCGCCGAGGAGTTGCTGGCGGACATCGACAAGGACACCGTCGACTTCACCGGCAACTACGACGACAGACTGCAGGAGCCCGACGTCCTGCCGGCGGCGTACCCGAACCTCCTCGTCAACGGGTCGACGGGCATCGCCGTCGGCATGTCGACGAAGATCCCGCCCCACAACCTCGGTGAAGTCATCGACGCGACGATTCACCTCATCGACAACCCCGACTGTGAAATTGCGGACCTGATGAACCACGTCAAGGGACCGGACTTTCCCACCGGCGCGAACGTCGTCGGGCGCAACGCGGTCCGCAAGGCCTACGAGACGGGCCGGGGGCGCCTCCGCGTCCGCGCCGAGTACGAGTTCGAGGAGACGGCCAACCGCAAACGCCTCGTCATCACGGAACTCCCCTTTCAGGAGAACAAGGCCCGCCTCGTCGAGCGCATCGCCGACGACGTGAACGAGGGCACCATCGAAGGCGTCGCTGACCTGCGCGACGAGTCCGACCGCAACGGCGTCCGCATCGTCGTTGAACTCAAGCGGGGTGCGAACGCCGAGGTGGTGGAGAACCAACTGCTGGAGAACCACCTCGAAACCACCTTCGGCGTCATCAATCTCGCCCTCGTGGACGGGCAACCCCGCGTCCTCACGCTGAAGGAGACGCTGGAACACTATCTCGACCACCGGAAGGAGGTCGTCAGGCGCCGCTCGGAACACGACCTCGCCGAGGCCGAGGACCGCGCGCACATCCTCGAAGGACGCCTGCAGGCCGTCGAGAACGCCGACGACGTGGTGGAACTCATCCGCGACTCCGAGGACCGCGACGCGGCGCGCGCGAACCTGCAGGCGGAGTTCGACTTCTCCGAGGATCAGGCCGACCACGTCGTGCGGATGCAACTCGGCTCGCTCACCTCGATGGAGGCCGGCGAAATCGAGGACGAGTACGAGAACGTGCAAGCACGCATCGAGCGTCTGACCGAGATTCTGGAGAGCGAATCCGAACTGCTCGCGGTCATCAAAGACGAACTTCGGGACATCAAAGACGAGTACGCCGACGAGCGACGGACCTCCTTCGTCGAGGACGTGGGCGAAGTCGCCCACGAGGACCTCATCCCCGAGGAGGACGTCCTCGTCGTGATGACCGAGGACGACTACGTGAAGCGGATGCCCGCCGGCCGGTTCGACGCGCAGGGCCGCGGCGGCAAGGGCATCATCGGCGTCGACGTGAAGGAGGACGACAGGGTCTCGAAGGTGTTCCGCGCGAACACCCACGACTACCTGCTCGCGTTCACGACCCACGGGAAGGTGTACCAACTCCGCGGATTCGAGATTCCCGAGATGAGCCGTACGGCTCGGGGCAAGTCGGCGGTCAATCTCCTCGACCTCGACGACGGCGAGGACCTCACCGCCGTCGTCGCCACCGACGACTTCGAGTCCGGGCAGTTTCTGACGATGGCGACCCGGCAGGGCTACGTCAAGCGCACCCCCGTCGAGGACTTCGAGAACGTCCGCTCGACCGGCATCATCGCCGCCAGTCTCGGCGAGGACGACGCCCTCGTGGACGTGGCGGTCACGAACGGCGACTCCGACATCGTTCTCGCGACGGCCGCGGGCATGGCCATCCGTTTCAGCGAGGACGAGGCCCGGTCGATGGGCCGCAACGCCCGCGGCGTCCACGGCATCGAACTCGAACACGAGGGTGACCGTGTGGTCGGTCTCGTCGCCGCCGACCCCGACGACGACGCGAGTCTGCTGACGGTGACCCGGAACGGCTACGGCAAGCGCACGCCCCTCGCCGAGTACCGCCGCCAGTCCCGCTACGGGAAGGGCCTCGTCGACATCGAGACGGGCGAGCGAAACGGCCCCGCCGTCGCCGTCGAACGCGTCACAGACGCCGACGACGTCGTCGTGATGACTGAGGACGGCCAGATTATGCGGACGCCCGTCGCCGACATCTCCGAGGTCGGGCGCAACACGATGGGCGTCATCGTGATGGAGACGGAGGCCGACGACCGGGTGGCCACCGTCGAAGTCGTGCCGACCGCTGAGGAGTAAGCCGGTCACAACCGCCGGTTCCCGAAGGGGTAATCTGTAGCCGGTGGTCCGATGTCGGAACGCGATGACTGACCCACCGACGCAGGGCGCGCGTGCCGGGCGCAACTGGCCGGCCGAGGACGATACCTACCGCGACCCGACGACTGGCGCTCGGGTCCACCGGCTGACGGGCTATCCAAACGCCGGCGACCATCACCTGTACTTCACGAAGCGTGGCTGGTACGACGGGGGCCGTCGCCTGCTGGTGCGCCTGAACCGGACCGACACCGCGGGCCGCCAACTGTTCTCCATCGACCTCGAATCCGGCCTCCTCACGCAGGTGACGGACCTCGATGGATTCGGGGGAACGTCTCTCTTTCCGGCCGAGAACGTCCTCTACGGGTGGGTCGGGGACGCCATCGTCAGATTCGACCTCGACACCTTCACCGTCGAGGAGGTGCTGTACGAGGTGCCCGACGGGTACACCAAGGGAACGTTCGACGTTGGTGCTGACCAAGAGCGCCTGTTCGTCTCGATGCACACGCCCGTCGAGGTCCCCGGCGAGGACTCCCATCTCGTGGAGATGATGGAGGCGAAACCGCCGACGCGCATCGTCGAAGTCTCACTCGACACCGGCGACGAGCGGGTGCTTCTCGAAGAGGACGGGTGGCTCAGCACGCACATGGACGCCTCGCCCACCCGCCCGGGCCTCATCATGTACCCGTATCAGGGGCCGTGGGGAGAGTTCGAGGACAAGGTCTGGGTCCACGACGTGGACGCCGACGAGCGATACAGCGTCCGGTCGACGCCGGGAGAGGGCGGCATCGGCCACCAGCACTGGCTCGCCGGCGGCGAACGCGTCGGCTACCACGGGTGGGACGGGACGCGAGGCGACCCGGACTGCTTCTACGGCCACGCGCGCTACGACGGGTCAGAGACCGTCGAAACGTCGATTCCGGTGCGACAGACCCACTGCCACACGAACGCGCCGGACCTGTTCGTCTGTGACGGCAGTACCGAGGTGCCGTGGCTCCTCCTCTACCGCTGGGACGCCGACGCGGAGGCGTACGTGGGGCCGCGCAAACTCGCCACCCACGACTGGGGCGCGGACAGCCCACACCCCCACGCTCGCCTGTCGCCGGACGGGTCGCAGGTCCTCTTCGATTCGGACCGGTACGAGGGGTCGAGCGACGTGTATCTGGTCGACGTGCCCGCCTTCGAGTCGCTTCCGCGCTACGACCCGGCCTGACGGATCAGTCGAGCGACTCCACTCGGTCGACGGTCAGGTCGGCGTACTCGCCGACGAACGGCGCCATCTGCCGGAATCCGATTTTGCCGCCGCCGAGGGGCGGGCCGCCGAGGTCGTCGTCGTGCCAGTCGAACACCTTCAGGTCGTCCACGTAGAAGGCGACGTCTCGTCCGGATTTGACGACGGTGATGGGGTACGGCGGGTTCGCGTCCCGAACGTTCGGAATCGGGTCACCGCCGCGGGCCGCGAGGTGGAAGCCGTGGCTCTTGCGGAGGTTGACGGTCTGGAACTCGTTTTCGGCCCACGGCTCGCCGTGGTGGTTCCGCCGGTAGTAGGAGGCGTGCAGGGCGTCGATGTCGCCGGAGTGGTACTCGGGGTAGTCGCCGGCCCGGTCCGCGAGCGACGGGTCGTGGACGTCCTCGCCGTTCTGGCCCGTGGCCGCGAAAAACAGCATACACAGGCCCGGTTCCGCGACCGGCCAGAAGTCCCACGAGATGGCGATGTCGTCCGGGAACTCCTCGGGACACCAGTTGACGAAGTGCGGCACGTCCACTTCGTCAGGGCCGTACCGGCTCTCCATTCGCATCCTGCCGCGCGGGAAGGTCACAGAGGCCTCCCCCTCCATGATCCAGTCCTCCACGTCGGCGGGCGCGGACAGGGGGTTCCGGTACAAGCGCTCGGTCGTCTCGAAGTTATCCATGGGGGTGCCATCAGAGTCGGCCCGGATATAGCCTCCGACTGGACCGAGCCGAAGACTATTTCGAGGCGGCGGGCGGCCGGTGCGGTATGGCAACCATCACTGACTACGAACTGTTCGAGGTGCCGCCGCGATGGCTGTTCCTCCGCCTCGAAACCGACGACGGCGTCGTCGGGTGGGGCGAACCCGTCGTCGAGGGGCGCGCCCACACCGTGCGGGCGGCCGTCGAGGAGATTCTGGAGACGTACCTGCTCGGCGAGGACCCCGACCGCATCGAGGACCACTGGCAGACGATGTACCGCGGGGGCTTCTACCGCGGCGGGCCGGTCCTCATGTCGGCCATCGCCGGCATCGACCAAGCCCTGTGGGACGTCAAGGGCCAGCGCTACGGCCTGCCGGTCCACGAACTGCTCGGGGGCCGCGCCCGCGACCGGATTCGCGTCTACCAGTGGATCGGCGGGGACCGACCGAGCGACGTGGCCGCGGAGGCCCGCGAGAAGGTGGCGGCCGGCTTCACGGCGTTGAAGATGAACGCCACCGAGGAACTCCGGCGCGTCGACAACCCTGCCGCCGTCGAGGCGGCCGCCGACCGGCTCGGTGCGGTGCGCGAGGCAGTCGGCGACGAGGTGGACGTGGCGGTGGACTTCCACGGCCGCGCCTCGAAGACGATGGCCAAGCGACTCATCGACGCCCTCGAAGACCACGACCCGTTCTTCGTGGAGGAGCCGGTGTTGCCCGAGAACAACGAACTCCTGCCCGACCTCGCGGCGCGCACCTCGACGCCCATCGCGACGGGCGAGCGGATGTTCTCCCGGTGGGACTTCACGGAGATTTTCGAAGACGGCGCCGTCGACGTCATCCAACCGGACCTCTCGCACGCCGGCGGCATCACCGAGGTGAAGAAAATCGCCGACATGGCCGAGGCCTACGACGTGGCGATGGCGCCCCACTGCCCGCTCGGCCCCATCGCGCTGGCGTCCTGCGTGCAGGTGGACGCCTGCTCCCCGAACGCGCTGATTCAGGAGCAGAGCCTCGACATCCACTACAACGAGGGCGGCGACGTGCCCGACTACCTCGCGGACCCGAGCGTCTTCGACTTCGACGACGGCTACGTCGACGTCCCCGAGGGGCCCGGCCTCGGCATCGAGGTGGACGAGGACTTCGTCCGGGCGCAGGCGGGGGACGTGGACTGGCACAACCCGGTGTGGCGCCACGACGACGGCTCCGTCGCCGAGTGGTAGGCGCGGTTATATACGGTCGGCCCCCATCGACGCGCTCACATGACCGAGTTCGGCTGGTTCGCGTCGCTGGAGGAGTTCTCCCCCGCCGCCTGTCTGGAGCAGGTGGACCTCGCCGAGGAGGCGGGCTTCGATTCGGTGTGGGTCAACGACCACTTCCATCCGTGGTTCGACCAGAAGGCGAACGGCGAGTCCGCGAACGGGGGGAACTGCTGGTCGTGGATGCCCGCCGCCCTCGAACGAACCGACGACATCCGGGTCGGCACCGGCGTCAGCGCTATGATAAAGCGCTACCACCCCGGGAACGTCGCCCACCAGTTGGCCACGCTCGAAGAACTGTACCCCGACCGGGTGTTCCTCGGCCTCGGGACCGGCGAAGCCCTCAACGAGCGTCCGCTCGGCATGGAGTTCCCGGAGTGGGGCGAGTGCGCCAAGCGCACCGCCGAGGGCATCCGCATCGTCCGGAAACTGTTCGAGGGGGAGTTCGTCTCCCACGACGGCCAGTTCTGGACGCTCGACGAGGCGAACCTCTACACCGGCCCCGACGAGGCGCCCCCGATTCACGTCGCCGGCAACGGCCCGACGGCGGCGCGAATGGCAGGGGACCTCGGCGACGGCTTCGTCACCGTCTTCGAACCGCCCGAACGAATCACCGGCGAACTGTTCCCCGCCGTCGAGACGGGCGTCGAGAAGTCCGACCGCAACGAGGCCCTCGACGAGGTTCACAAGACCGTCCACGTCCACGTCTCCTACGACGCGGAGAGCGAGGAGCGAGCGCTCGAACCGTGTCTCCCGTGGCGGGGCACCCAACTCCCCGTCTTCTTCGATGCGGACGTCTCGGACCCGCGCTACATCCAGTCCCACGGCGACAAGGTGGACCCGGACGTCCTGAAAGAGCGGTTCGTCGTCACCACCGACCCCGCGGACGTGGTGCGGGAAGTCGAGCGCTACGTGGACGCGGGCCTCGACGAAATCGTCTTCCAGAGCCACAGCCCCGACCAAGCGGCGTTCGCCCGGGTCGTGGAGAACCACGTCATGCCGGCCGTCGAGTGAGGGCTACACCGAGGACCCATCCTCGCCGAGGCCGTCCGGTGCCGGGAATCGGACCGTCGCAGTCGTCCCGTCCTCGACCGTCGCGAAGTCGACGCTCCCGCCGATGGAGTCGACGCCCCACTTGACGAGCCACAGGCCGAGGCCGCTCCCGTGTTCGAGCGCCGTCTCCGTATCGGCGTCGAGAACGGCCAGTTCGTGCTCCGGAATCCCCGGCCCGGAGTCCCGCACTTCGACGGTGACGCCGCCCCCCTCGCCCCACTCGGTCACCTCGACCGTGAGTTCGGGGGCGTCGCCGGCGTGTTCGAGGGCGTTCTCCATCAGATTGCGGAAAATCTGATCGACCAACTGGTCGTCGGCGCGTACCGCCGCCGCGTCGGGCGCGTCGACGCTGATGCTGGCGTCCGGATACGCCGCCGCGAGGTCACTTCGAATCGAGTCGAGCGTCTCCCGGACCGACACGGCGGCCGGAGCCGACCGCTCGGCGTCGATTGCCCGTTCGATGTCCCTGGCTTTCCCGCTCAGCGCGATGAGGTCGCTCGTCGTCTCCGCCGCGGTCCCCAAGAGGTCCCGAATCTCGTCGTCGTCAGTGCGCTCGGCGGCGATGTCGACGTAGCCGTTGACCACGTTGAGGTCGTTCCGGATGTTGTGGCGCAGGACGCGATTGAGGACGGAGAGACGCTGTTTCCGCATTCGCTCGGCGGTGATGTCCTGCAGGACGATTGTCCCCCCCACCCGCCTTCCGGAGCCGTCTTCGAGGGGGGCCGTCGTGACGGCGTACACCCGCCGGCGACCCTCGACCATCCGCGACACCGTCTGCTCGCCGCCGGCGAGGTCGACTTCCGGAAGGACCGCGTCGAGTGCGGTGCCGAGCGCCGCGTCCGCGTCGATGTCGAGGACGCGCCCCGCCTCGGCGTTGAACTCGATGATGCGCTCGCCCTCGTCGATGATGACCACGGGCGAGCCGAGGTTGTCGATTGCGGCCCGGTCCGCGACGCGGCGCGCGGCCGGCACGAGCTCGAACATGTCCCGCGAGAAGAAGGCGTACATGTCGAAGGCGAGGTGAATCGGGAACACCAGCGGCGTCAGGTGCAGCGGCGGCGACCCATCGACCTGAATCAGCCAGAGCAGGAACGGCAGGCCCGGGAAAATCGGCGAGATGGCGATTGCGGCGGCCTGCGTTCGGTACAGGTGGCCGTAGCTGACGACGGTGTCGACCAGCAGGAACGACGCCGTCGCGATCATGAAGACGAAGCCGCCGGCGTTCAGGAACAGCCACGGCTGGTGGGTGTAGACGACGGTGGCGACGCCGAACACCGGCTCGATGTGGTAGTTCGACCACGCGATGTGGTGGAGCGGATTCGTGACGACGATGAGCGTGTGCACCGTCTGGAGGCCGACGATGGCGTACATCAGCTTCGAGCGTAGGAGGTCGCTGCGCCCCGTGTACTCGAGCGCGAACGCGAGGAAGAACACCCCGATGAAGTTGATGGCGAGCCAGATGGGTATCTCGAACAGTTGCCGCAACGCGGGGTCGAAGACGAGCAACGCCGCTCCGTAGGCGAACGACCAGAGCGCCTCACAGCAGATGGTCGCGATGAAAAACCGGCCACCCCGCTCGTGTCTGTGGGGCCACAGGAACCAGACGAAACCGAGTGACACCAGCCCCGCCGCCAGCGAACCGATGGCCAGCCACGGAGCGCCGTGAAGCATACGGCGTCCCACGATTGCGCGATGTAAAAAGGCGCGGGCAGTCCCCCGAGCGCCGAAGGTTTTTGCCGTCGCGTCTCGGAGGACCGTAGCATGAGCCGCGACTGCTGTGCGCCGGGTCGTTCGGGGGACGCGCCCGCACCGCCCGGCGTGGACCGCCCCGTCACCGACGGCGACACGGAGGGGATGGTCCGCCTCGACGGCGGCACCTTCCGGATGGGCACCGACAGCGACGTGGGATTCCCCGAGGACGGCGAGGGGCCGGCCCGCGAGGTGACCCTCGACCCGTTCTTCGTCGACCGGACGGCCGTGACGGTCCGGGAGTTCGCGCGGTTCGCCCGCGACACCGGCTACACGACGACGGCCGAGGAGTACGGCTGGTCCTACGTGTTTCAGGACTTCCTCTCGGAGAGCGACCGGCAGTACGTCGTCGGCGACGTGCCCGGCGCGTCGTGGTGGGTGGGTGTGCAGGGCGCGAACTGGCTCCACCCGGAGGGGCCGGACTCCTCCGCGAAGGACCGCCTCGACCACCCGGTCACGCACGTCTCGTGGGCCGACGCGGCGGCCTACTGCGAGTGGGCGGGCAAGCGCCTCCCCACCGAGGCGGAGTGGGAGTACGCCGCGCGCGGGTCGCTGACCGGCGCGCGCTACCCGTGGGGCGACGAACTCACACCCGACGGCGAACACCGCTGTAACATCTGGCAGGGTGACTTCCCGGAGGAGAACACGGGCGAGGACGGCTACCTCGGCACCGCGCCGGCGGACGCCTTCGAGCAGAACGACTACGGCCTCTGCAACGTCGCGGGCAACGTCTGGAACTGGGTCGGGGACTGGTTCAGCGCGGACCACCACGTCGACGGCCCACGGGAGAACCCCACCGGCCCGGACGACGGCGACGAGCGAGTGATGCGCGGCGGGTCGTATCTCTGCCATCGCTCCTACTGCAACCGGTATCGCGTCGCGGCACGCACGGGCAACACCCCCGAGAGCACCACCGGCCATCTGGGCTTCCGGTGTGTCCGCGACGTCTGACCCTCCTTTGGAGGCGTGTCAGGACAAAGTTATTATGTGTTGGGAGGATGAACGAGCCCTATGGCTCGCGAGGGGGAGCGCGACGGGGCGGCGGCTTTCGACAGCGCCCTCGCCGCCTTGGGGGAGTCCGGGGGCGCGTTTCTGGTCTGTGGCGACGTGCCGTCGAGCGTCCACGAACAGGCGTGCGAGCGGTGGCTGGGCGCGAACGACCGTCAGCGACTCGTCGTCCGCACCGAGGGTACCCGCGCCGCGACGGCGACTGCGACGGAGACGGTGACGTACGAGACGGCGCTCAGGTCCGCCGCGGCCGGGACTGCGGCCGGCGCCGAGACGACGGTCACGTCGCTCTCTGACCTCGGAACGACGCTCGTCGACGCCATCGGCCGACTCGAAGCGCGGGCGCGGGAACCGGGTGACATCCGCGTCTGCGTCGAAGCGGTCGACCCCCTCCGCTACGACCACGACGACGAGACGGTCTTTCGGTTCCTGCATCTCCTCGTGAACCGCGTCCGGGCCGCCGACGCGCTCGCGCACGTCCACCTCGCGGCGGCGCACGAGGCGGAGGTGACGCGCACGTTCGCCAGTCTCTTCGACGGCACCGTGGCGCTTCGCACGGCGGGCGGCGTCGCACAGGAACAGTGGCACCTGTCGGACGACGACATCACGACGGAGTGGCTCCCGGTGGCCGACCGGGGGGAGCGCTGACTCAGACTTCGTACTCGGACTCGCGCAGCTGCACGTACTTCCCCTTCCGGTAGCGGAACTTCGCGCGCTTGTAGGCGGCGTACAGCTTGAGGCCGCCGGAGGCGCTACTGGCGGTGCGCCGCGACAGCGACCAGCCAACGTCGTTCGCGTTCTGCATCTGCCGGGTGATGCGGAACGTCCGGTCCCAGTCGGCGGGTTCGAACTCCGCCACCACGTCCGCGATGGCGACGTTGCGCAGAATCTCGTCGCCGATGGCGTCTCTCCACTCGGCGTTGTAGCCGTCGAGCGTGCCCTCTGCCGCGCGTCGGCCCGCGATTTTGCCCGTTCGGACCGCGACGTGTGTCCCGCCCTCGTGGAACGCCGAGGTGGCGCCCATCGCGCCGCCCACGACGGCGAGATCTGCGTCCGTCGGCGAGTCGATGGGGCGCGTCGAGGAGATGGGGTACGTCTCGGTACCCTTGCTCTTGCCGCGCGTCTCCACGCGGGGGAAGTCTTCCGCCACGTCGTACTCGTCGCCGTACAGTTCGTCGAGGAGGCGGCGCACGTACTCGGCGCCGCTCGGGATTCGGTCGTCGTCCTCGCGGAGCAGACGGTACTCCTCGGGGTTGTCCACGTCGTCGAGGTCCATCCCGATGGGCATCGTGAGGCCGACGCGGGCCACCGTGCCGTCGTTCGGGAACACCCACGGGTACGCCGTCTCGCCGGGCATCCAGCCCCACCAGAAGGAGATGCGGTCGTCCTCGAACAGTTCCTCGGGGAAGCGACGATACTCCTGATACGCGATGTGGTTCGTCTCCGGCGGGGCGAGGCGGACGGACGCCGACTCGTCGTCGGGGAGGAACTGGTCGAGGGTCGGCATCGTCACCTGCCGTTGCGGACCGTCGGCGAGGACGAGGGCGTCTGCCGCGACCTCGTGGCCGTCGTTGAGCGTGAGGCGGTGGCGATAGCCGTCGTCCCCGGCGATGGAAGTCACGTCACGGACGCCGGTGCCGACGCGGTAGTCCGCGCCGGCGTCTTCGGCCTCGCGGCGGAGCCAGTCGTCCAGACGAGTCCGGTCGTAGCAGAAACCGAAGCCATCGTAAGTGGCGTCGATGCCGGTGCTCTGGAGGAAGACGTCCTCCGAAGGCCCGAGGAACGCCGCGCCGTCGAGTTCCTGTAGAATGACCTCCTCGGGGACGTCCGCCGGGTCCTCCTCCATCAGGTCGAGCCAGTAGTCGAGCATGCCAGCGGCGTCCGTCGAGTCGGGGCCGGGCACGTCGCGGTCCTCGCGGGGCACTCCCTTCTCGAAGACGACCGCATCGGCGCCGGCCGACGCGGCGGTCCGCGCGGCCGACGACCCGCCGGGGCCGCCGCCAACGATAGCAACGTCAACGCGCTCCATACCCCCTGCAATTCAGTGCAGGACTAAAACTCTCGGCATCCCGACTCAGACCACGGTCGCGTTCGCTCGGGCCGTCGTCCCGTTCGCGGGGCTCGTGGTCCCAGTTTCGTTCGCGGACGCCGACGCGCCTTGCTGGCCGCGCTCGCGCCCCGCAGTCGCGGTCACCGTCGATTCGGACGTACCGTCGCTCGCTCCGCCGGTCGGCGTGCCCGCGGTGGCCCCATCCTGCGAGGGGTCGTCAGACCGAGACGCGCCACCGGCGTCCGGCGCGGGCGCCTTCGCGGGAGCACCGTCGCCCCCGGGGGACGCGCCGTTCGCCGCGGGCGCGTCACCGGCCCCGTTCGCGTTTCCCGCTGGGGTCGTCGTCCCGGTCTCGGTGCGGTTCGCGGCCGGACCGGTCTCACTGGCACCCGGCGCCCCGTCGGCCCCGGTCGTCACGTTCGCGCGCCTGCCCGCCGTGCGGTCATTCGCGTTTCCCGACTGACCGGGTCGCGCCGTCTCGTTCCCCTTCGGCGGGCCGGCCGTCCCCGCGCCCGGCGTGCCGTTCGGCCCGACGCCGGCCGGCGGGCCGCCGTTGGTCAGGTTCCGCGCCGCCGCGGCCACCGCGGGACCGCTCAGGTTGGCGGCGTTCTGCCGGAGTTCGGTCAGGGCGGAGACGTTCACGCCCTTGGCTTCGAGGGCCTCGGCGGGCAGGTCACGCGCCGCGTCGCTCGTCTGATTCGCCATCTGAGTCAGGCTTCGAATCTGGGCGCCCAGACGGGCGAGGCGGGCCTGATACTCGCCGCGCGAGAGCGACCCGTTCTCGTAGCGGGCCGTCAGCGACGCCTTGCGCTCTCTGAGTTCCGTGAGACGGTCGCTCAGGGACCCGTGGGTGGACGCCACGACGGCGGCCTTCGCCGCCGGACTACTGGCGTTCGAGAGTGCGACGCTGAAGGACCGCTCCTGAAGGTTGCCCTCGATTTCGGCGCCCTCACTCCCGACGACGCCGGCGAGTTGGGCGCCGGGGCTCGGGGTGTCGGCGTCTGTCGTCTGTGCGAACCCGTTGCCGACCCCAGCCGCGACCGCGAGCGGCGATGCCACGACGGCGGCGACGACGGCAGCGACCACGATCAGCACGGGGACGGTTCGGCTCATCTGTATCCCTCATTACTGTCCCCACGGACATATAGGGGGGGCATCGTCTGGACGCATTTGCCGGAATTTAGCCGGATTAAACCCGGGGACGGCGGCGCCTCAGTCACGATTCGTCACCTCCATCCTCCTCGGGGAGTTTGATGACGTTCTCGCGCCCGAGGCGGAACTTCTCTATCTGACCCGCCTCGTGCATCTCGCTGACGACCTGACTCGTCTTCGCGGCGGTCCAGTCGAACTCCGAGACGATTTCCTGTTGCTTGACGCGGCCGCCCCGGTTTTCGAGGAGACGCAGGACGCGCTCCTCGTTGCTGAGGAGTTCCGCGGGCGGTTCCTCGGTCTCGGTTTCCGCCTCGGCTTCGGCTTCGGCTTCGCCCCCTGCGGTCGGGGCCGTCTCGGACTCGCCCGGCGTCGCTGGTTCGGTTTCGGCCGGCGTGTCTTCGGCTTCCGCCTCACGTCGCCGGAGGTAGACGAACGCGCCCGCCGCGGCGCCGACGCCGACGAGGACGATGCCGGCCGTGAGCGCCCACGGCGGCCCGCCACCGCCCTTGGTGACGACGACACGAGGTCCACTCGCCCCGAAGGTCGTCTCGGCGCCCGACCACGACACTGAGTTCTCCGACTCGTCGGCCGGTGGCTGAACGGACCGCAGGTCGTAGGGCGCGGGCCACGAGAAGCGGAGCGTCGTCCCGCTTTCGAGGAAGAAGCCCGCGAGGGCGTCGCCAGCGACGATTCGGTCGCGACTCTCGGCGGCGAAACCGGCCCACGTGAACTCGTAGGTGACGTAGCCCAAGTCCTGAATCCGGTCGTGGCTCGTGCTGACGCTGTAGTTCCGGGCAGTCATCTCTCTCCCGGTGGCGTTCGACGCGTCCGCCACGGTGGCGTCGATACCGGCGGCGAACTCGTCGACGTACGACGACGTGTTCGTCCGGATGTCGTCCTGTAATTCCCGGAACGCCGCCGTGTCGTTCTCGGTCACGAGTTCGAGTTTGTAGGTGATGGTCCACCGTGCGGACCCGTTCTCGCGGAGATGGACGTGAATGAGCGTCTCGCTCGGCTCGAAGTTCATCTGGTCGAGTCCCGGTGGCCCCGCGGCCGCCGGTCCGTCCGGCCCCGCCGCGTTCGCCGCGGCGCCGCCGGCCGGCACGGCCCCGACGAGAATCGCGAGGCTAGCGGCGACGAGAACTGCACAGACCCGACCGTTCACGGCTCCCATGTCCCGCGAAAAGTCACGACCCCGTGAAAGCGTTTTGGCCTCGTCCGTTGCCTGTCACGCGGCCGCCGAATCAGTCCCAGTCGTCGCCCTCGACGGGGGACTCGGGGAGCAAGTCGTCGAACGGTTGTGCCTCGAGCCATTCGACGAGCGCCACCAACTGGTCGGTGGCCGCCTCGAACAGTTGCGCGCCGCGTTCGGGCGTCGCGTCAGTCTGGTCGCCGAAGACGCCGTTGGGGGAGTTGTCGACGGCGTCGTAGAAGGTGCGAGCGCCGTGAACCCGACCCATGTCGGCCGATACCGTCGCCGTCCCGCCGTCGCGGGCGGCGTCGAGGCGGTCGGTGTGGACCAACTCCGGCGCGATGTGCTGAATCATCGCCGTCTCCTTCGGGCCCCCGTGAGGACCGTTCCGCTCGAACAGCTCCGCCACGAGGTCCGGAATGCTCTCGTCCCACATCCATTCGACGGCGTAGGCCGCCTCGTCGTGGTGGAGGCGGCGCCCCACTTCGCGGAGATGCTGGACGTTGCCGCCGTGAGCGTTGACGAACACCATCCGGTCGACGCCGTGGTACGTGAGGTTGCGGGCGATACTCTCGACGTAGTCCCGAAACGGGCCGGGGTCGGCCCACAGCGTCCCCGGGAACTGCCGGTGGTGACTGCTGACGCCGATGCGGATGCCCGGCGTGAGAAGCGCGTCGGTGCGGTCGGCCACCGCGTCGGCCAGCGCTTCGGCGATGAGGTGGTCCGTGCCCTCCGGCAGGTGGGGGCCGTGTTGCTCGGTGGAGCCAACCGGCACCAGCGCGAGACTCGTCTCGTCGAGGTGGTCCCCCAACTCCGGCCACGCTTCGTCGGCGACGTGCATGCCCGGACTGTGGCCCCGACGCACGTCAATCCCTCGTCCCGAAGCGAAACCGTTTTTCCCGGCTTCGTCGGATGGCGAGCCAGTGACTCCGCAACGACGACGCCTGTGGGCGCTCTACCTTGCCCGCTTCGCGAACTCGCTGGGCCTCGCGGCCATCTTGACCTTGCTGGGACAACTCATCGGCTTCTACGGCGCGGAGGGGGTGATGGTGGGACTGTTCGTCACGGGCCTCACCGCGACGCAGGCCATCGCCGTCGTGCCGTTGGCGTGGCTCGGGGACCGCTTCGACAAGCGGGCGGTCCTGCTGGGCGGCCTCGGCCTCGGCGCCGCCGCGTACCTCGTCTTCGGGAGCGTCACGACGAGCGGTGGCTTCGTCGTCGGGCGCGCGGTGCAGGGCATCGCGGTGACGGCGACGGGACTGATGACGCTCGCCCTCGTCGGCGAACTGTCGGCGGCGGACGACCGGGCGAACAACATCGGCCGCCTCAACTCCGTGCGGTTCGCGGGCGCCATCGTCGGGAGCGCGTTCGGCGGCGTCGTCTTCCCGCTGTACGGTCCCGAGGGCGTCTTCGTCCCCCTCGCCGTGCTGATGGGGCTCTCGCTCGCGGCCACGTGGCGATACACCGAACCCGACACGACGACCGTGGAGGGCTTCGCGTTCTTCGACCTTGCCCTGAGCGACCGCATCCTCTCCATCACGGGGTTCCGCGCGCAGTACGCCGTCGCCGTGACGCTCGTGCGCAACTGGGTCCCCATCTTCGCCGGCGCCTCGGCGGCGCGGGGCGGCCTCGCCTACGCCGGCATCGCGCTGACGCTCGTCGTCACGGCCGAGAAGTTCACGAACATGCTGTGTCAGCCCTACACGGGCCGGCTCTCGGACCGCTTCGGGCGCGCACCGTTCGTTCTCGTCGGCGGCGCCTGCTACGGCCTCGTCGCCCTTGCGGTGCCGTTCGCGCCCGCCATCGGCGAGTCGCTGGGGCTCCCCGAATCGTACGGCATCTTGGGCCCGCTCTCGGCGGCGTTCCTGCCGCTCGTGGCGCTCAACGGCCTGCTCGGGGTCGCGGACAGCCTCCGCGAACCCGCGAGCATGGCGCTGTTCGCCGACGAGGGCTCAGACGGCGACGGCATCGCGAGCAGTTTCGGCGTCCGGTCGCTCGTCTGGCGGCCCGGGAGCGTCCTCGCGCCGATGGCCGGCGGCTACCTGATGGCCACCTACGGCACCGCGTCGGTGTTCTACGCCGGCGCGCTCGCGGCCTTCAGCGGCGTCCTCACGATGGCCGCCGCGCTCCTGTACGTCGAGGGACCGAGCGCGCTCCGGGGCTACACGTAGTCGCCGAGCAAGTCGTCGGGCACGACGCCGAGCAGACGGGCCGGAAGCCGCGCCACCAGCCACTCCCCGACGGCCACGAGGCGCCGCCGGACGAGGGCGTAGCCGACGGAGAGCGCCACCAGCGCCGCGAGAATCGGCACCCGGTCGGGGAAGACGAACGCCGCGGGCACCGCGAGGCCGACTGCCAGCGCCGCGTCCTCGGGCGCGCCGTCGTAGCGCACCCAGCGCCGCGCCCGGAGCCAGCGCCCGTGGTAGTGGCTGAAGACGGCCTTCTCCGTGGTGGCCTCCCACGGCCGGTGTTCGAGGCTCCCGCCGAGCGCGTCCATCAGGCCGTGACACGCGACTGCGAGGGTGAACACGGCGACGCCGACTGTGACCGGCCCGGGCGCGAACAGGGCCACGGGCGCCACGAGAGCGGCCGCGAGCGTCGAATAGACCGGAAAGTGTAGCGTCCGGCGATGGTCCCGCGGCAGATCCAAGTCGGGCGCCGCGCCGCCCAGCGCACCCGCGGCGAACGCGACGGCGGCGAACTCGGGGACGACGACGGCCACGGCTCCACCGAGGAGAATCCCCGCCAGCGCGTGGGTCGTCGCCATCATCGTCCGCAGTTGGCGCGCCGCGCCTAAACGTGTGTCGCGGGCGACAACGGTCTTAGGGCCGGCGCCCGTCGGGTCGGCCGGATGCTCCGGGTCTCGACCGTCGACGCGCGGGCCGTCACCCGCCCCCTGCAGGCGCTGGTGGTGGTCGTCGGTGCCGTCGGCCTCGCCTCGGGCCGGGTGGACGTGGTCGTCAACGCCGGTCTCGGCTTCGCGGTGACGATGGTCCCGGCGGCGCTCAGACGGGACTTCGGCGTGCCGGTCCATCCGCTCCACGCACTCTGGATCGCGGGCGCCGTCGCACTCCACGCCGTCGGCGTCCTCGGCCCCTACCGGTCGCTCTGGTGGCACGCGCTCACGCACGCCGTCTCCGCCAGCCTCGTCGCCGGAGCGGCGTACGTCTCCGTCTCTGCGGTGGACCGACACGTTCCGAACGTGTCGTTCCCGCCCGCGTTCCTCGTCGCGGTGACCCTGCTGGCGACGATGGCCGCGGGCGTCCTCTGGGAAGTCCTCGAATTTCTCGCCGCCTTCCTCGGCGAGGCGGTGACGGGCCGCGCGCTCCTGACACGGTACGGCCTCGAGGACACGATGGTGGACCTGCTCTTCGACGCGGCGGGAGGCGTCGTGGTGGCGGCGGCCAGGACCCCCCGGCTCCGCCTCCTCGCCGCGACGGTGGCGGCCCGGATCCAGCGGATGCGGGAGTCGTAGCGTTTTCGGTCACGCAACAGTAACAAGGCCACATGGGAGTCAGGCCGCCAGCGAGCGACGACAGCGAAGTCGGGGGCGTCGAGTTCGGCATCGCGGACGTGGAACGACACCTCTCGGGGGCCGACATCTCGTATCCGGCCAGCGCCACCGACGTCGTCGAGGCGACGGGGGACCCCGAAGTCGGCTACGGCCCGGACGGCCAGTCGGTGCCACTCTCGACGGTCGTCGAGCGCACGGACCGGACGGAGTTCTCGTCCCGGCAGGACCTGCTCAACGCCCTCCACCCGGTGATGGAGGACCTCCGCACGTCCCGGGGGTCCGGCGTCCTCGCGTGGGTGCGCTCGGTTCTGCCCGGCGCCTGACTACACCGGCCGCCACTCCGCGATGGCCTCCAGAAAGCCGTCGGCGTGGCGGCCGTCGGTCACTACGTCCGCGGCTTCTTTCGCCGCGTCGTCGGCGTTCGCGACGGCGAAGGAGCGGTCGACCACCTCGAACGTGGACACGTCGTTCGCGGAGTCGCCGACGGCCACGAACTCAGCGGGGTCGCGGTCGAGGTCGGCCGCGACCTGTTTCAGCGCACTGCCCTTGCTCACCTCGGCGTCCTTGACGTGGTAGGCGAAGCCCGTATCCACCACGTCGAGGCCCTCCTCCGCGGCGAGTTCTCGGAGTTCGTCGAGCGGTGCCTCCCTGCTGACCGCGAGCTCCGTCTCGCGCCAGCGGTTCACGAGGTCCACGTCGCCCCAGCCCGGATCGAAGCCGCGTTCGCGGAAAGCCGCGGCGACGGCTTCCGCGGCGGCGGGGTCCCCGAGGTAGTGAAACCCCGCCTCCGTGACGGCGACGCCGCCCGTCTCCGCGATGGCGCGGGGCGGCAAGCCGGAGAACTGACAGAGTGCAATCGGGTACGGCGTCGCCTTCCCCGTGGCGACGACGACGGGCGCCTCCCAGTGACCGAGGACGTCGAGGACGCGGGGTTCGATGGAGCGGTCCGGGCGACTCAGCGTGCCGTCGATGTCGAGAACGAGCGGCGGGGCCATACGCCCGTCCACGGCGGCCCGGCCAAAGAGACTCACGCTCGGGGTGCTTTTACTCGTCCGGCCCGAAGCGGGGCCGTGTACCGCCTCGGACACTACGGTGTGGCCCTGTTCGTCTACGCGCCCCTCGCGTTCGCCCTCGTCGCCGTCGGCCGGGTGGACGCTGCCGTCGTCGGCGCCGCGGGCGTCGTGGCGCTGACGCCGCTTCCGGACTACGACCAGCGACTGCCCCTCGTCAGCCACCGCGGCGTGACTCACACCGTCGGGTTCGCGCTCCTCGTCGGGGGCCTCCTCGGTGCGGCCGGGTTCTACGTCGGCTCCACGCCGGACGAACGTCTCGCGCTGGGCGCGTTCAGCGCGATGGTCGGCCTACTGGCCATCGGTGCGCATCTCCTCGCCGACGTGCTGACGCCGGCCGGAGTCGAACCGTTCTGGCCGCTCTCGGGCCGGAACTACTCGCTGTACGTCACGCGCGCCGACAACACGCTGGCGAACTACCTCTTGCTCGCACTCGGCGTCGCCACGTTCACCGTCGCCCTCGTCGGGGGGCAAAACGTCCCCGTCTGAGCGCCGGGACCTTTATTTTCACGCCGGGCGAGCGGTTCGGTATGTCACCAGACCCCGCCCCGGTGGGCCACGACGCCGTCGACGCGGCGCTCGGCGGCGGCCTTCCGAACGGGCGGGCCACAGTCGTGGCCGGCCCGCCCGGCACCTGTAAGCGCCCACTCGCGATGCGGTTTCTCGCCCGTGGCGTCGCCGGCGACGAGGACTGCCTGTACGCCACGGCCGCCGCACCCGCGGACGCGGTGCGCGAGGCGGCGGCGTCGTTGCGCGTCGAGGCCGACTTCGACGTCGCGTCGCTCCGGCCGGCGGACGTGGAGCGTGAGACGGTGCGCGGCGAGATGGACCTCGTGCGCGAACTGCGCCAGCGAATCGACGAGGGCGAGCCCCCGGACCGTCTCGTGTTCGACGGACTCGACGCACTCGGCGACGGCCGCCCACGACGGGACGCGATCCAGAGCCTCGTCGCCGCGGCGCGGGACTACGACGCGACGGCGCTCCTCGTCGCCGACGAGTGGGGGGCCTCACTGGCGGGGGGCGTCCACGGACTGCTTCGGACGCGCCCCGAGGGCGACGACGGCGCGACGCTCCGGGTCGAACGCCTCTACGGCGCCGCGGTGGACCGACGCCCGGTCGAACTGTGGACCGACGCGGATGGCCTGCACGCCGGCCCGGGTCGCCGGACCCCGCTCGACGGACTCACACAGACGGCGTACCGCCCCCTGGGCGTCCCGGGCCTCGACGCCCTCTGTGGCGGCGGCCTCGTCCGCGGCGACGGCGTCCTCCTGCGACACGACGGGCGGGCCGACATCGGGACGTTCGTCGGCGCACTCGTCGCGGGCGCCGTGAGAGACGGCTACGCGGTCGAACTCGTCCCGACGCTCGACCTGCGCGCGGAGCGACTCGACGCCCTCCTGCGGGCGTACGACACCTCGGTCGGGGACCTACTCGACGCGAACCGCCTGTTCGTCCTCGACGTGACCGGCGCGTGGGAGACCGGCCGGCAGAACGTGTTCGCCGGCGGTGACGAACCCGACGAACTCCGGGCGAACCTCCGGGGCATCGCCGACCGGACCGACCGCCCGCACCTCCGAATCGTCGACGCCGACGCGATGGTCCACACGCTGGGTCACGACGGCGCGCGCACTGCGCTACTTTCAGGAGACGAAACTGCTGGAGTCCGAGGACCTGCTGGTCCACGTCCAGAACCCGGCCGTCGTGGCCGACGAGATTGCGGCCGTGTACGAGAGCGCCGCGACGCAGGTGCTGGCGACGGAACTCACGGACGACGGTCGACAGCACGTCACGCTCCGGAAGTCGCCGCGGGGCCGCGTCGGCGCCACCTCGCTCGTGAAGTTCACCGACGAGCCACCGTTCGTCGAGGTGGCGTCGCCGCCGGGCGGTTAGCCGCGTTCCGCGAGGCGCACGAGGTCCGCGAGCGTGCGGTTGACGGGGACGGCCACCCCGTGTCGCTCGCCGCGGGCCACGAGTTCGCCGTTGATGGCCTCGATTTCGGTCCGCTTGCCGGCGCGAAGGTCCGAGCGCATCGAGGAGACGTTCGTCGCCGTCGCCGCCGCCACCTCGCGGGCCTCGGCGACCACGCCGTCGGGCAGGTCCCGGCCCGCGGCGCGGCCGACGGCCACCGCCTCCGAGACGGCGGCGTCGAGGAGCCGTTCGCCGGCACACACCTCGGTCATCGCGCCGTTGTCCACGTCCGCGAGCGCCGTCGCCGCGTTGATGCCTGCGTTCACCGCCACCTTCCGCCAGAGGGCGTCCCGCACGTCCGCGACGACGCTCGTCTCGATGCCGGCGTCGGTCAGCAGGCCCGCGATTTTCGTAACCCGCTCCCCGTTCGGCGCGAACGGGCGCCCGATTCGGGTCGGGCCCGTACCGGCGTGGCGCACGCGCCCGGGTCCGAGGAACGTCGCACCGTGGGCTGTCGTCCCGGCGACGACGTTCGATTCGGGGACGTATTCGGCGATGGTTTCGCCGTTTCCGAGGCCGTTCTGGAGCGTCACCACGTCCGTCTCGTCGTCGTACACCGGGTCGGCGTCCGCCATCGCGTCCGCGGTGTCGTGGGCCTTCACCGCGACGACGAGGACGGCCACGCGCCGCGCCGTCTCCGGGTCCGTGGTCGCATCGACGGGCACCGTAATCGGGTCGTGGCCCTCGACGTGGACGCCCTCGCGGGCCGTCCGCGCCCTGTCGGGGGCCGCGTCGAACAGCGTCACGTCCGTTCCGGCCGCCGCGAGACGGGCCGCGAGCAGGGTCCCCATCGCGCCGCCACCGACGACGCCGACGTGCATGGGCGACGCGTCGGCCCCGGCGAGTGAAAGAGTTGTGACCGTCAACGATTTTTAGTGGCGGTCCTGTAGAGTGTGCTATGGAATTGCATGGGCGAGACTTGAGTCGGGACATCAGAGAGTTGGGCGACCTTCTCGGGTCCGTGATGCAGGAGCAGGCGTCCGAGGAGGCCTTCGACGCGGTGGAGACGATTCGCACCGAGAGCATCGCCTACCGACAGGGCGACGCCGAGAGCAGGGAGGCAGTTCGGGAGCGACTCGCCGAGAACGACGAGGCCACGAACGCCGCCGTCGCGCAGGCGTTCACGACGTACTTCGTTCTCACGAACCTCGCCGAGGAGCGAGAACGCATCAGAGCCATCCGTCGGGGCGAACAAGAGGAGGACATTCCGGACAGCGTCAGCGAGGCCGTCTCCGAACTCGCGGCCCGCGGCGCGGACCCCGACACGGTTGAGGACGTTCTCGAAGACGTGCTGATTCAGCCGACGTTCACCGCGCACCCGACGGAGGCGCGACGGAAGACCGTGAAAGCGAAGTTGCGGAGCGTCAGCCGCCTGCTCGAAATCCTCGACGAGCGACGCCTCACTGACGACGAGCGTGCCGACCTCGAACGCGACCTCGAAGCCGAGGTGGTGAGCCTCTGGCAGACCAAGCAGATTCGGGACCGCAAACCCGAACCCCTCGACGAGGCGCGGAACGTCCAGTGGTACCTCGAGAACACGCTCTTCGACGTCATCTACGCCCTCTACGAGGAACTGGAGGAGAGTCTCGCGGACGAGTACGCCGAGCAGATAGACGTCCCCACCGTCTTCGAGTTCCGGTCGTGGGCGGGCAGTGACCGGGACGGCAACCCCTTCGTCACCCCGGAGGTGACGACCCAGACCCTCGAACGGCAACGCGACGTGGTGCTGGCGCGCTACCGCGACAAACTCGAAGACCTCTCGGGCGTGTTGAGTCAGGACGCGGACGCCATCGAGGCCGGCGCGTCCTTCGAGGCGGCGTTCGCGGACGCCCGCGAACGGCTTCCCCACGTCGCGGAGACGGCCGCCGAACGGTATCCCGACGAGCCGTACCGCCAACTGCTCGCGCTGATGCGCTCGCGGCTGGACCGCGTGACCGACGTCCGCCCCGAGGGCTACGAGGGGCCCGCGGAACTGAAAGCCGACCTCGACGCCATCGCCGAAAGCCTCCGCGAGACGGGGGCCGAGAGCATCGCCGCGTCCCACGTGGACCCGCTCCGACGACAGGTGGACACCTTCGGCTTCTCGCTGGCGAGTCTGGACCTTCGGGACCATCAGGAGATGCACACGACGGCGGTGGCCGAGGCCCTCGAACGCGAGGGCATCGACTACCGGAGTCTCGACGAAGAGGAGCGCATCGAACTGCTCACGGACGCCGTCCTGCAGGACGAGCGACTGGTGGACCCGGCGACGGTGGCCGACGAGGCGCCCCTCTCGGACGACGCCGCGCGCGTCTTCGAGCGCTTCGACTCGCTGGCGGACTGGCAACGCGAGTTCGGCGCGCAGGCCATCGACACGTACTGCATCAGCATGAACGACGAGCCGAGCCACGTCCTCGAAGTCCTCTTCCTCGCCGACCAAGCGGGCGTCGTGGACCTGCCGGACTACTGTGGGCTCGACATCGTGCCCCTGCTGGAGACGGAGTACGCGCTCTCGGGCGCCGACCGCATCATGGGCACCCTCTTCGAGAACGAGGCCTACAGCGCGGCGCTGGCGGCCCGCGGCGGCACCCAAGAGGTGATGCTGGGGTACTCGGACTCGAACAAGGAGAACGGCTTCCTCGCGGCGAACTGGGACCTGTACCAGAATCAGCGCCGCCTCGGTGAAATCGCCGACGACCACGACGTGGGGCTGCGCCTGTTCCACGGCCGCGGCGGTTCCATCTCGCGCGGCGGCGGCCCGATGAACGAGGCGCTGTTGGCGCTTCCCCCGGAGACGGTCACCGGCGAGGTGAAGTTCACCGAACAGGGCGAGGCCATCGCCGAGAAGTACGCCAATCCGCGCATCGCGGAGCGGGAACTGGAGCAGATGCTGAACGCGCAGGTCAGGGCGCGCTACGACGCGATGGAGGACTCGACGACGACGGTGCCCGACGAGTGGACGGGGGCCATGGACACGATGGCCGAGGCGGCCCGCGAGGAGTACCGGGACCTCCTGAACACCGATGGCTTCCTCGACTACTTCGAGCAGGCGACGCCCATCACCGTCATCGAGGACCTCAACCTCGGCTCCCGGCCCGCCTCGCGGAGCGGCGAGCGTCAGGTCGAGGACCTGCGCGCGATTCCGTGGGTGTTCTCGTGGACGCAGTGTCGCTGTATCCTGCCCGGTTGGTACGCGCTCGGCACCGGCGTCGACGCGTATCTCGACGACGGTGGCTCCGTCGAGACGCTTCGGGAGATGTACCAGAACTGGCCGTTCTTCCGGACGACCCTCGACAACGCGGCGCTGTCGATGGCCCGCACCGAGATGGACGTGGCCGGCGAGTACGCGGACCTCGCGGGGCCGGCGCTCCGGGAGCGCTTCTTCGAGCGGATGCGCGACGAACACGAGCGAGCGTGCGACGTGGTGCTCGACGTCGTGGACCGCGATCACCTCGTGGACCGGCCGTGGCTTCGGGAGAGCCTCGAACGCCGCAATCCCTACGTGGACCCGCTGAACCTCCTGCAGGTCCAACTGCTCGACGCGGTCCACCGGACTGACGCCGCCGAACGGGCGCTACGGCTCACGGTGAAAGGCATCGCGGCCGGGATGAAAAACACCGGTTAGATGTCGCCCCGTCGAGCCTTCCGACGGAGGAACAGATAGAACAGGAGCGGCGAGAGGACGCCGAGGCTGATGAAGCCGCCGAGGGTCAGCAGGCTATCGGGCTGGTCGAGGAGGCTCCCGCCACCCCCGTGGCCGCCCGACGAAATCTCCGCGTCACCGACGACGATGGCGCCCTTCATCCCCATGCTGCGGTGGGGTTCGCAGTAGTACTTGTAGACGCCCGCCGTCTCGAACGTGTGCGAGGTGGTGTAACCGCTGTTGTGGATGTCGGACACGTCGCTCCAGCTGGTGCCCTCCGGCGCGGACTCCATCAGAATGCTGTGGGTGTTCGAGACCCACTCGAAGGTGACCTCGGTGCCGGGGTCGACGCGGACGGCCGCCGGACCGAAGCCGACCGGACTGCCGCCGTTGTCGACGCCGACTTCGATGGTCACCGAGTCCTGTCCCGTGCGGTCCACGAGGCCGTCGTAGTTGTCGACGCCCTCGAACCAGCCGTCGAACGCCTGTGCCACGGCGGTCCCCGCACCGGCCGCGATGCCGGCTCCGACCGCCCCGGCACCGGCGGCCCCACGGAGGAAGCCTCGTCGTCCGGTCGTGCGCTCGTCCATAGGTGACCGTTCCCGTGGCTGTTCTTAAAGAGTGTCGAAACCGCGCTCGCGCCGAAAAATCGCCGATTTAGGCCGCCGTCTCGGCCGCCTCGAGCAGTTCCTGATACCGGTTTCGGATGGTGACCTCGCTCACGTCCGTCACGTCGCTCACGTCGCTTTGGGTCACCTTCTGGTTGGTGAGCAGGGCGGCCGCGTAGATGGCGGCGGCGGCGAGGCCGACCGGACTCTTGCCGCTGGTGACGCCGGCGTCCTGCCCCTGTCGGAGCAGTTCGCGGGCGCGGCGCTCGACTTCCTCGGACACCTCGAGTTCCGAGACGAACCGCGGGACGTAGCTCGCGGGGTCCGCGGGCTGGACTTCGAGGCTGAGTTCGCGGACGATGTAGCGGTAGGTCC
Source organism: Halobacteriaceae archaeon (assembly GCA_042216675.1). GTDB lineage: Archaea > Halobacteriota > Halobacteria > Halobacteriales > Halobacteriaceae > JBDGTS01. Next base: position 37,940 of record JBDGTS010000009.1, read on the forward strand.
GCTTGAACTCCATCGGGTCGATGCGGCTCACGGCCGCCACCTCGTCGATGCTCCGGGGGTTGTTCATCTGACGGGCCGCGGCGTACAGCGAGGCCGTGGCGACGCCCTCGATGGAGCGGCCGGGCAGGAGGTCCTCCTTCAGCGCGCGGCGGTAGATGACCGAGGCCGTCTCTCGGACCTCGTCCGGAAGGCCGAGCGACGACGCCATGCGGTCGATTTCGCCCAGCGCCTGCTTGAGGTTGCGCTCCTTGGAGTTGCGCGTGCGGAAGCGCTCGTTCCACGTGCGCAGGCGCTGCATCTTCTGGCGCTGCTTGCTCGACAGCGAGTTGCCGTAGGCGTCCTTGTCCTGCCAGCCGATGTTGGTCGAGAGCCCCTTGTCGTGCATCATCTTCGTCGTCGGGGCGCCGACGCGGGACTTCTGGTCTTTCTCCGCGGAGTCGAAGGCGCGCCACTCGGGGCCGCGGTCGATGTCGTCCTCCTCGACCACGAGGCCACAGTCCTCACAGACCGTCTCGCCGCGCTGTTCGTCGCTCACGAGGTGGCCGCCACACTCCGGGCAGACGAACTCCTCGTCCTGCTCCGTCGTTTCCTCGTCGCTCGTTACGTCGGCTCGCTCCTCGCTGTAAGATCGGATTGTTGTATCGCTCATGATGGGTTTCAGTCGGCCGATGGGGCAGAAATAAGCGTCCCCATCGCCCGTCTCGCTATCCTATTGTAAGACCGAAACGCATATAAACCTTTCGCTCCCTGTGGGAGACAATAACACGGTATGAGGAGCTGAGAGGCCCGGATACGCCAGAAATTACCTCTGCGCATCCAGCGAAACGCTTTACTACCCTCGTTCGGCTTGCTCGGCGATGGCGGCGAGGCTGTCGTCGGGGCCGCTGTAGTCCTCGTACGTCGCTCGCTCGCCCGGTGCGCGGAGGCCGTAGCGACTGCCGCGGTCCACCACGTCGAGGTGGACCGTCCGGCCGTAGTCGAGGTCCCGGTCCTCGATCCACTCCGCGAGGCGGTTCGTCGCGTCCGATGGATTTCTCGCCGCCTTCGGCGTGTCGTACGCGCCGGGGATGGCCACCTCGCCGCTGCTCTCGACGGGACGGGCTCGATACTCCGAACCGTCGAGGACGAGGCGGATCAGGCCGTCCGTGGGCACCGCAGCCCCATCCGTGGCGGGCACGACGACGCGGGGGCGGTCCACCGGACCGCTTCGCTCGACAGTCGCGTCGACTGTCTCGACGGCCTCGTGGGAGACGCGTCCGGCCATCAGTCTCGGTCCTCCCAGCTTTCGAGGAGTTCTTCGAGGGCGATGGCCACCTCGCGGTAGTCCGTCAGCGTCGCGCCGTCTGCGGTGACGAAGACTCCCTTGCGCTGGGTCGTCACACGGAGCAGGTAGCCGTTCTCGAAGCCCCGGAGCGTGAATTCGTAGCGGCCGAGTTCCGACTGGCCGTAGGCGGCTTGGGTCGTCTCGAAGCCGCGCCACTCGTGACCGATGAAGTCGCTGAGGTCGGCGTCCTGCTCCAAGTCCTCGCGGAGGTACACCTGCTCGTAGTCGTCGTGCGTGAAGAACGTGATCGAGCGCACGCGGTCGCCGAGCCCAGTTCGTGCGGTCGAAATCAACTGTTCGGCACCCTCCTCGGCGATGAGGTCGTTTTCCATGCGGGGTCGTTACGGCGGCCCCGACATACTCTTTCCGGCAGAACCGCAACCGCTTTCCCGTGCGGGCGGCCCACTTCCGGCGATGGAGGACCTCGACAGACGGGCCAAAGAGGTACTCGGCTTCTCCCGGTGGTGGCTCGTCGTGGCGGCGGCGCTGATGATGGCCGTCGTCAGCCCCTACCAGTACGTCTGGACGGCCATCGAGACGCCGATTCAGACGCGCCTCGACACGAGTGCCGCCAGCATCGGCCTCGTGTTCACGCTCTTCGTCGTGTTTCAGGCCGGTTCGCAGGTGCCCGTCGGCTGGTGGCACGACAGACACGGCCCGCGCGAACTCACGGCGCTGGCGGCGGTCCTCGCCGGGGGCGGCTACGTCGCCCTCGCGTCCGCGAGCGCCGTCTGGCAGGTGTACCTCGCCTACTCGCTGGGCGCTGTCGGCGTCGGTATCGTCTACACGGTGGCGGTCAACACCGCGCTGAAGTGGTTTCCGGACCGCCGCGGCCTGACGACGGGCATCGGAACGATGGCGTTCTCGGCGGGAAGCGCCGTCGCGGTGCCGGTGGTGCGAGCCTACGCGACGCCGACGGCCTACGACGACGTGCTGTGGCCGATGGGCGCGCTCATCTTCGTCGTCGTCCTCGGCGGGGCCGCCGTGATGCGGGACCCCCCACTCGACTGGCGGGAGCGCACCCCCGACGGGGAACCGACTGACGACGCCGGCCCGTCGTTCGCGCCCCGCGAGATGCTTCGCACCCGGCAGTTCTGGCTCCTGTACGCGATGTTCGTCGCGATGAGCGCCGCGGGCCTGATGCTCACGGCGAAGGTGGTCCAGTTCGCCAGCCACTACGACCTCGCGGCCGTTCGGATCGTCGGCCTGTCGCTGAACACCGTCACGCTGTCGGCGATGCTGTTGCCTCTCGCGGGTGGCGTCGGGCGCCTCGTCGTGGGGGAACTGTCCGACCGCGTGGACAGGCGGCACGCGATGGCCGTCTCGTTTCTCCTGTGTGGGCTGGGCCTGTTCGCCGTCGTCGCCGCGGGTGAGGCGGGCGCGAGCGCCGTGTTCGTCGTGAGCGTCGTGGCCGCGACGTTCTTCTGGAGCCCGCAGTTCACGCTGTTCCCGAGTCTCGTCGGCGACTTCTACGGCGCGCGGCACTCCGCGTCGAACGCGGCCCTGCTCTACTCGGCGAAGATATGGGGCGGCGTCTTCGGCGGCACCGTCGCGGGGTGGCTGGTGACGGTGTCGGACTGGCGGACGACGTTTCTGCTCGGGGGCGCCCTCGCCGTCGCGGCGGGGGTGGCGGCGCTGGCGCTCCGTCAGCCGACGGCGTAGCGGTTCGCTTTTTGTGGTGCGGCAGAAAGCTCCGATATGGCGACCGAGAGCGAGGACGACATGAGCCGTACCCGAGCGACACTGGCGATTCTCCCCTTCCTCGCGCTCGGGCTGTTCGCCGTGGTCCTCCTCCTCGGGTGGGGCCTCCAGCCACTGTGGGCGTTTCTCATCCTGCCGCCCATCCTCTTCATCTCGGTGCTGGGCTGGATCGCGTTCAAGAACGGCTTCGTCCGCTGAGACCGAGCGTCTCCGGGAGCGCCGAGAGCGAACTGACGACGTGGTCCGGGGCCGGCGTAGCCGACTCGGCGTCCGTGCGGTCCGTGACGCCAGACAGGACTAGCGCCGTCTCCATGCCCGCCTCCGCGCCCATGCGCACGTCCGTGTCGAGTCTGTCACCGACGAGCAGACACGCCGCCGGGTCGAGGCCGAGGCGGTCCGTCGTCGCCTGCGCGGCGTGCGCGGAGGGCTTTCCGACCACCGTCGGCTCCCGGCCGGTCGTCGCCTCGATGGCGCCGAGAATCGCGCCCGACCCGGGGAGCAGTTCCTCGCGACCGGGGATGGTCCGGTCGGGGTCCGTGCCGACGAAGGCCGTGTCGCCCGTCGAAAGTGCGCGCAGGGCGTCCGTGAGGTCCGCGTAGTCGAAGGCCCGGGAGATAGAGCCCAGAAGCACGTCCGCCGCGCGCGGGTCGTCGGTGAGCGACACGCCGTCGAGTTGGTCGCGGAGGCCCGACTCGCCGACGACGAACACCGCGGCGTCGGGATGTTTCCGGCGGAGATAGGCCCGCGTGATTCCGCCGGCCGTGACGACTTCCTCGGGCGACACGTCGAATCCGAGGGCGTCGAGGTGCGCGGCGACGGCCGCGGGGGAGCGCGTGGGGTTGTTGGTGACGAAGGCGAGGTCGAGGCCGGCGTCGCGGAGCGCCGTCACCGCCGCCGCGGCGCCCGGAATCGCGTCGTCGCCGCGAACCAGCGTCCCGTCGACGTCGATGACGGCGCCACGTCGCTCCATCGCCGGCCCCTTCGCGGCGCCGCGCCTTCAGGCTGGCGTCGAATCGGGACGGAGATAGCCGGCCCGGGCCACGCATCGTCCGTGCCGGTCGGAGCCGCCGCGGTCTGTGCGGTCGTCGCCGCGAAGTTCGCGCTGTTGGGGACGCTCATCTACCGGGGGCACACGGGTCTCATCGCCGGCTATCAGAGCGGCGGACGCGCGGACGACGCCGCAATCGGCCGGCGGGTGGGTCGGTGGGTCCTCGCACTCGCCGCCGTCACGGCGGGCCTCGCCGCCCTCGAACTCTCCGGCGGCGCGAGCAACCTCGTCTGGACGGGGGACACGCTGCTCGTGGTGGGGCTCGCAGGATGGCTGAGCGTCGACCTTCGGGAGTGACTACGCGCTGGTGCGATCCTCCGCGGGCAGTTCGGCCAGTACCTCGTCCACGAGGTCCGGGTCGTAGGTGAGAAAGCCGTAGTAACTGTCCGGTGTCCGCTCCTCGGCGACGAGGGCACACTTCTGCTCGGGGTCACCGTCGCCGTCGAAGGCGACGAACCAGATGGAGGTGAGCGCCGGGTTGCCGATGCGGTACGTCTCGAAGGGGCCCTCCGGCGGCGACACGTCGGGCGCGGCGTATACGTGAACGTCGAGGTCCACGGATGCGAGACGGCGGTACACCTCGACTTGCTCCTCGAAGGCGGAGAAGAACTGGAAGCCCGCGTGGAGAGCGCCCGCGCCGACGCGCCACGCTCGGTCCTCGATCTCCCGCGTCGCCGCCAGCATTTCGTCGGATTCGTAGGAGGTGAACGTCTGCTCGTCGAGGTGGGCGCGCAGGCCGTCGTCGCTCGTGGACTCCGTCACCGACCGGGCGCTCTCCCCTTCGAGTTCGACGAGGACACCGTCACCGTCGCGGAGACGGACCGAAAGGGGTTTCTCGCCCTCCTCGAACTCGACGGCGACGTTCTCCATCGCGAAGTGAGAGCGCAGTTCCGCCGCGACGCGCGCCGTCTCGGGCGGGCCGCTGACCACGAGTGTCTTCTCGCGACCTCGAACCTCCGAAACGAGGTCGGACAGAGCCATGCCCGAATCTTGCCGTCCATCTATTTAATTTTTGATGCCCTTCGCGCTCGGCAACTGTGGCACAAACGATTATGACGATTCATCCCCAATTGTCGAACGCTATGTCAGGTTCACAACTGCTGATGGTCGTGGGCGACTTCGGCGAGGACTACGAAATCATGGTGCCGTTTCAGGCCCTGAAGGCAGTGGGCCACGAAGTGGATGCGGTCTGTCCCGAGAAGGAGGCCGGCGAGACGGTCAAGACGGCTGTCCACGACTTCCGGGGCGACCAGACGTACGTCGAGGACCGGGGCCACGACTTCGAACTCACGGCGACGTTCGACGACGTGGACCCGACGGACTACGACGGCCTCGTCCTGCCGGGCGGCCGGGCGCCCGAGTATCTTCGGAACTACGAGGGCGTCATCGAGACGGTCCAGCACTTCGACGAGGAGGACAAACCCATCGCGGCCATCTGTCACGCGGCGCAGATTCTCGCGGCGGCGGACGTCATCGAGGGGCGGACTTGTACAGCTTACCCCGCCCTGAAAGCCGACGTCGAGGGTGCGGGCGGAACGTGGAGCGAGGGCGTCACCGTCGACGAGAACCTCGTGACCGGACAGGCGTGGCCCGACCACCCCGAGTGGATTGCGGCCTTCCTCGACGTGTTGGGCACCCAAATCGACCACACCGCGCCCGTCGCGGCCGACGACTAAACGACCTGATTTTTCAGTCCCTCGTAGGTGCCCGTCTCGTCGACGTGGGCGAGGTTCTCCGCGAGGATGTCGGCGAGGCGGTCCCAGTACGCCGGCGTGTGGCCCGCGTTGTGCGGGGTGATGAGGACGTTGTCGAAGTTCCAGAGCGGGTGGTCCTCGGGGAGCGGTTCGGGGTCCGTCACGTCGAGGGCCGCGCCGCCGATGGCGTTGCTCCGGAGTGCATCGACCAGCGCGTCGGTGTCCACGATGGGGCCGCGCCCGACGTTGACGATGACCGCTTCGGGCGGCAAGGTGCGGAGCGCTTCGGCGTCGATGAGCCCTTCCGTCAGGTCCGAGAGCGGCGCCGTGACGACGACGTAGTCCGACCGCGAGAGCGCCTCGTGGACGGTTTCCGTGTCGTAGCCAATCACTTCGTCCGTTGGACCGCCTTTCGAGGGCGAGTGGCGGACGCCGACGGTGTGCGCGTCGAAGGGGTCCAGTCGCTCCGCGACGGCGGTACCGATGTTGCCGAGGCCGACCACAGTCACCGTCGAGTTCGCGAGTTCGCGGGTCTGGTAACTCCGCCACTCGCGGCGCTCGGTCCGTCGCCACCCCACGTCGAAGCGCCGCGCGAAAGAGAGGACAGCCCCGACGGCGTGTTCGGAGACGTTCGGCGCGTGGACCCCGGCGGCGCTGGTGACGGCGACGCCGTGGTCCTCGAAGGCGTCGAGGGGGAGGTGGCCGGTGCCGGCGAATACGCAGGCGAACAGGTCCAGACTGCTCTCGGCCACCGTCTCGGCGTCGATTTCATAGCCGGTGGCGATGGGCACCTCCTTCAGTAGTCGCTCCTCCTCGGCCGCTGTCCGCGCGCGGACGATGTCCCGGTCCGGGAACCGCTCTCTGAGGGTCTCGGCGTAGTCCGCGGCGGACATACCGTGAGTCTTCTGTCGCAGCACGACGATGTCGGCTGTCATGTGCCGACGTTCGTGGAGGCGTGCCTAAGAGGCGGTGATTCGAGGGAAAGTGTTATGTGGTACCAAGACCCACTATACGACGGTATGAGTCGAACCGGCGAGCAGAACACCGGATGGATGCGTCCCGGCGACGAAGCAATACTGCAGTTTCTCGACGAAGCTGACGCGGAGTATCCCGCCATCGTCGCCAACCGGACAGGCATCCACACGCCCTACGTGGAGCGCCGGTGTGACGTGCTCGCCGAGCGAGGACTCCTCGAACAGGTGACTGGGGAAGTCGTCTACCGCATCACAGACGAGGGGCGGCGCCGCATCTAATCGAGGTCCGGAAACTCCTCGGGGGCGCGTCCAGCGGCGTCCAGCACCGCGTCACTGACCAGAATCGGACAGTCGGCCCTGAGGCCGATTGCCACTGCGTCGCTGGCGCGAACGTCGAAGACGGCGCGCGACCGCTCCCCGCCGTGGTATCGCTCAGCGTCGAGTTTCGCGAGAAACGTCTCGTCGTGGAGTTCGTCGACGCGAACTCTGTCGATGGCGCCACCGAACTCCGCCACCATCTCCACTAGCACGTCGTGGGTCAGCGGTCTCTCGAAAGGGACCTCGTCCAGGGCGACCTGAATCGCGTGGGCCTGATCCGGACTGACAAGAATCGGGACCACCTCGCCCCGGGCGGACAACAACACGACCGGCACGTCGCCGTCTCGGGTCACGCCCACCGCCTCGACGGTCGCTTCGTGTGCCATGGTAACACCTACGGGGGGCGGCACCGAAAAGATACCTCCCGCTGGGGGCGGTGAGAAAATGCGCTGAAAGAGGGCGCTACAGGCGCGTGAGGTTCTCCGCGCGAGGGCCTTTGTCGCCCTCGGTGATTTCGAACTCCACCTCCTGTCCCTCCTCCAAGTCCGGGCCGCCGACGTCCTCCATGTGGAAGAACACGTCGTCGTCCGCGGCGTCTGTTTCGATGAACCCGTAGCCTTTCTGATCGTTGAAGAACGCGACCGTTCCGGTTGCCATAATCCGTGTGACTCCACCCCACGACTCGGGGGGAGGGCACATAAGCACACCGGCCGTCAGGGCGAGAGCCGTCGTCCCGCCGCGAGTCCGGTGCGGGCGGCGGCGTGGACCCGCGCCGCGCCCGCCACCCAGTCGCCGACGAGATGGAGGCCGGCCGCGCGGGCGTCGGCCACGAGGTCCGCGGGCGCCTCGTCCTCGGGAAGCGCGTGCCGCCACCGGGTCACTTCCGTCCAGTCCGGGTCCGCCAGTCGCTCGTCGTCCATCAGCGACGCGGCGTTCGACGCCGCGGCGTCAGCGATAGCCTCGTCGTCATCGTCGAGGTGGGCCGCGGACCAGTCGTTCCCCATCTGCACCACGAGGAGGCTCTCGCCCGTCGGGACGTGGCCGGGCTTGCAGGACTCGCGGCCGATCCAGCCGACTGCGTGGGCCTTGTCCACGTCGAGGAGCGCGTAGTACGGTCGCTCGACGCGGACGGGGTAGTGAAGTGCCGCGGTGACGACCAGACGGTAGTCGATGGCGTCGGCCGTGTCCGCGATTCGGTCCCGAAGCGGGGCCGACCACTCCGAGCGTCGGAGCAGGGCGGCGACGGCGGGCGCGGGCGTCGCCAGCACCACGGCATCGAACGCCGCAGTGTCGCCGTCGGCAGTGTGGACCGTCCACTCGTCATCGGTGCGGTCGAGAGCCCTCACGCGGCGGCCACACCGGAGCGTCGCCCCCGACTCCTCGGCGAATCGCCGCGGCAGTTCCGCGACGCCGGCCGCGTACGTCCACTTCGGATCGCCGTCGCCCCGGCCGGGTGACACCTCGCCGTCGGCCCCGAAGGTCCACACCGGCGCGGCCACGTCGGCGCGCCCCTCGGTTCCGGCGGCCGCCATCGCCGCGTTCACCCGGTCGTCGTCCGCCGTGACGTAGTTCGCGCCGGCGTCGTACCGGCAGTCCCCGCGCCGTCGGGTGCGCATCCGTCCGCCGAGCGTCGACTCCGCCTCGTACAGCGTCACGGCCGCGTCGGCGTCCCGAAGCGCGAACGCCGCTGCGGTGCCGGCCGGCCCGCCGCCCACGACGGCTACGGTGTTGGTCATGTCGGCCGTTGTGGCCCCGCCGACAAAACGGTGCCCCTGCGCCGGGCACAACACAAATGGCACGCCGGGCAAAAGCCACCCACGATGATAGAGGTGGAGTCGCTCCGGAAGACGTACGGCGATGTGGTGGCCGTGGAGGGGTCCACGTTCAGCGTCGACGACGGCGAGGTGTTCGGTCTCGTCGGCCCGAACGGCGCCGGCAAGACGACGACGCTGAAGATGCTCGCCGGCCTGCTCGAACCGACCGCGGGCCGGGCCACGGTGGCCGGGCACGACGCCTCAGAGACGGCGATGCGGCGTCACCTCGGGTGGCTCCCGGAGGAGTCGCCGCTGTACGAGGACATGACCGCCCGCTCGTATCTCTCCTTCTTCGCGGACCTCTACGACGTGCCGGCGGACGTGGCCGAGGAGCGTATCGCCGAGACGCTGGACCGCCTCGAACTCGCGGAGCGCGACCGGAAACTCGGGGACTGCTCGAAGGGGATGCGCCGGAAAGTGGCCATCGCCCGAGCGCTCGTCAACGACCCGGACGTGCTCATCTTCGACGAACCGGCGAGCGGCCTCGACCCGGTGACGACCCACGCCGTCGTCACGTTCACGCGGGAACTGGCGAGCGAGGGCAAGACGGTGCTGTTCTCCGCCCACGATCTCCATCAGGTCGAGGACGTCTGTGACCGCGTGGCCATCATGAACCACGGCGAAATCGTGGCAGAGGGGACGATTCCGGAGATACGTGCGGCCCACGGCGGCACGGAGTACCGCGTGTTCACGGACGTGGCCGTCGACGGCGCGACGCGGCGCGACGGACGTTACGTGACCACCGTCGGCGACATGGCCGGGGTCGACGCCGTGCGAGACGCCGTCGAGGAGGCCGGGGGCGAGGTGCTTGACATCCGGACCCGGGAGCCGGACCTCGAAACCGTGTTCCTGCGCGTCGTGGAGGGTGAGGCGTGAGACCGCGCGCCGTCCTGCGCATCGCGCGCTGGGAGGTGGGCCGGAGCGCGAGCGAAGTCGACCGGCGAACCGTCGTCGCCCTCCTCGTCGTGGCGCTCGCACTCGGCGCCATCGGCCCCGTCGCCCTCCAGCAAGGGGGCGCGCCGAACACTGGCATCTACCGCGTCGCGGTCGACGAGGGGAACCAGTTCTACGAACCGGTGGCGGCGTCCGACCCGCTTCGGGTCGTCGACGGCGGCGTCGACGCGGTGGGAGACGGACGTGCCGACGTGGCAATCGACGACGGCCGCCTCGTCTACGACGACACTCAGCGCGGCCGCGCGGCGATGGCGGCACTCCGGTCGGCCGTCACGTCGTACAACGACCGGCTGATGCGACAGGAGGCCGACAGCGCGGCCGCGTTCCCGGTCGACGTGACGCTCCGGTACCGCGCGCAGTCCGGCGGCACCGGACCCACCGACGACGGCGACGGCGGTGGCACCGGCGAGACCACCACCGACGGCGACACGACGACGCCCCGAACGACGACGGCCAGCACCGGGGGCGGTGCAAACGACGGCGGCGGGTCGGGCGGCCTCGGTGGCGGCCTCTCCGGCGGCGGCCGCATCCTCGGTGGCACCCAGTCCGGGTCGCCGGCCGACATCGCGCCGCCGTTCCCGATGAAGTCGCTCCTGCTGGCCTTCGCGTTCGTCCTGCCGCTGAACGTCGTGATTCAGGCCTACGGCTCCTCCATCATCGGCGAGCGACTCGAACGCCGCGGCGAACCGCTCCTCGTGGCCCCGGTCAGCCGCGGCGACATCGTGGCCGGGAAGACGCTCCCCTACGTCGTCGCCAGCCTCGTCGCCGTCACGGTCATCGCGGTGGCTCTCGGCGGCGGACCGCTCGCCGTCGTCGCCGTCGTCCCCATCCTCTTGCTGTTCCTCGCGGCGACGTTCGTCGGCGCGATGTTCGCCCGGTCGTTCAAGGAACTCACGTTCGTCACCGTCGCCGTCAGCGTCGTCGGCACCACCTACGCCTTCGTGCCGGCCATCTTCACCGACGTCCACCCCATCGCCGCCATCTCGCCGCTCTCCGTCGTCGTCGCGGACCTCGCGGGCACCGGGACGGACCTCGGCACGTTCGCGTTCGCGACGCTCCCGATGACGCTCGTGGCGACGGTGCTGTTCGCCCTCGGGACCGGCATCTACCGCGAGGAGGACATGTTCACCCAGCGGCCGCCCGGCGCGAAAGCGCTCGACGCCCTCGCCGCGCACCTCACGCGCCGACGGGTGCCACTCTGGGGCGCGCTCTCGGTGCCGTTCGCGTTCGTGGCGGAACTGTTCGCCATCGCACTGCTGTTCGTCGTCCCCCAGTCGTTCGCCATTCCCGTCCTGCTGACAGTCGTCGCGTTGGTCGAGGAAGTGGCCAAGAGCCTGTTCGTCTACGCCGGGTTCGAGCGCGGCCGGCTCTCGACGGCGCCCCGCGCCGCGGCGGTGACCGGTGCGCTCGCGGGACTGGGCTTCGCGGTCGGCGAGAAGATAACGCTCGCGGCCCAACTGGTCGGCCTGCCCGACCTCGAACTCGGCCGGGCGGCGTTCGCCCCCGCCGCGGCGGGCGACCCCCTCGCCTTCGCGGCCCTCGCCGCCGCGCCGTTCGTCCTGCACGCCGTGACGGCGGCGGTGTCCGCGGTCGGGGCCGCTCGCGGTGCCCGGGCCTACGGCGCCACGCTCACCGGCGCGGCGGCGCTTCACCTCGCCTACAACCTCACGGTGGTGAGCGCCGTTGCGTAGCCGCCTCGCCATCGCCGGCCGGGAACTCGCGGGCCTGCGCCGGGAGAAGACGATCGTTCTGGCCATCGCCATCCAGCTGTTCGTCGCGGCGTTCTCGTCGTTCCTCGTCGTCGGCCTCGTGACGCTGTACAGCCCCGCCGCCGCGGGCGGCGCCGTCACCGTCGAGGTGGGCGTGAGCGGCAACGCGAGCGACGCGCTGGCGCCGGTGGCGGCCGAGGGCGACGCGCGGGCCGTCGAGCGATTCGACAGCCGGGAGGCGGCGCTCTCCGCCTTCGACGCGGGCGAGGTGGACGCGGTGATGCACGCGACGCGTCAGCCGTCGGGGGCCGTCCACGTCGACGCCTACGCGCCCAGCGGCGACTTCCGGACGACGCTCGTCGTCGTCCAACTGAAGGACGCGCTGGAAGCCTTCGAGCGGCAGCAGCGTGCGGCGATGAGCCACCGCCTGAGCCGACAGCCGGTACCCGTGCCCGAGGAGGTGGGGGGCAACCCCTACTACGGCTTCTCCTACACCGTGTTGGTTCCGCTGCTCGTCTTCCTCCCGGTGTTCATCAGCGGGAGCATCGCCGCCGACTCAGTTTCGGAGGAACTAGAGCGGGGCACCTTCGAGTTGCTCCGGGTCGCGCCGCTGTCGGTGGGCCAGATTCTCGACGGGAAGGCCCTCGCGGCGGTGGCGCTGGCGCCCGTGCAGGCCGGGGCGTGGCTCGCACTGCTCGCGGTGAACGGCACGCCCGTCGCGCATCCGCTCCCGATTCTCGCACTGGCGACGGGGGCGACGGCCGTCGTCGTCGCCGCCGGGGCGTTCCTCGCCCTCGCGACGGGGGAGCGCCGGAGCGCCCAACTGCTGTACTCGCTGGGGGTCATCGTCGCCGCCACGGCCGCGGCGACGCTTCCGGAGAACCCCGCGAACGCGGTGGCGAAACTCGCCATCGGCAGTCCGACGCCGACGACGTCCCTCGTCGTCGCGGGGACGGTGGCCGGGGGCGCGGCGGCGTACGGCCTCGCGCGGACGCTCGCCGACCGGACCGCCTAGTCGCCCGCGACGAGGACGACGGCGAGGACGGCGAAGACGACGCCCACGACTTTCCTGAGCGTGAGGGGTTCGTCGAGGAAGGCGACCCCGAGCAGTGAACTCGTGACGATGAACAGGCCGAACACGGGAACGACGATGCTCACCGGGCCGGTGGCGAGCGCCCGGTAGTACGAGAGGATGCCGACGGAGAGGCAGGCACCGGCGAGAAGCGCGTACGGCATTCGCGCGTCGGTGGCGTGGGTCAGCACGGCCGTGTCCGAGGTGACCACGACGGCCGCGGTGGCGAGCAGAAGGACGCCGTTGGCGACGAGGGCGACGACGGTGCTCGGCATGCCACGCGAGGCGTAACTGACGAGCGGTGCCACCGCCGAGTACGCGAGGAGGGCGAGGACCGCCCACCGGAGATAGCCCATGGTCGGGGGTCGGCCGGGCGCCCCAAGTGGGTTGTCCCCGCGGTCACTCCTCGCCCGCCTCGGCCACGTCCGCGAAGTCGCGCACGTCCTCGTCGGTGCCGGCGACGATGAGGGCGTCCTCCGCCTCGATGCGGAAGTCCGGGGGCAGGTCCGTGATGACGTCGGCGGCGCGTTCGACGGCGATGACCGTGACGCCGGTGCGCGAGCGGACGTCGGCCTCCGCGAGCGTCGACCCGGCGAGCGCCGGCGCCTTCGTGCGGACGATTTCGATGTTCGTCTCCAGACTCATCACGTCCTCGTCGAGGATGGCGGCCGCGAGCATCCGACCGCTCACCGTCGCCAGCGCCAGCACGTAGTCCGCGCCGGCGGCGTACAGCTTCGAGACGCTCTCGACTGCGTCGGCGCGGCTGATTATCTCCACGTCCGGTTCGATTTCGCTCGCCACGAGCGTCGCGAACACCGTCGTCGTGTCGTCGCCGAGGGCCAGAATCAGTGCGCCCGCGTCCTCGATGCCGGCACGTCGGAGCGCCGCCGCGTTCGTCGCGTCGCCCACCACGTCCACGCCCGGATCGTCCGTCAGGTCGATGACCGTCGTCTCGACGCCCGCGTCCTCGACGGCGGAGCGGACGGTGCCCCCGACTTCACCGTGGCCCGCGATGATGACCGTCTCGGGTCGGGGGCGGTGTTCGGGGGAGCGCGCCAACTCCGCGAGGGCGCTCAGTTGGTCACGGCTTCCGGCCAGCAACAGCACCGTCGAGCGGTCGATTCTGCGCTCGGGTGCCGGGTTCGGGATGAACTCGCCGTCCACCCACGCGCCGATGACGCTGACGCCCGTGAAGCGGTCCATCTCGCTGCTCGCGAGGGGGGCGCCGTCGAGGGCGCTTCCCGACTGAACCGGCAGTTCGACGATTTCGAAGTCCTCGCCCACCTCGACGGCGTCGAGGTCCGCGCTGACGCCGCTGGTCACCTTGCCGGCGATGCCTTCGCCGAGCACCGTCCGCGGCGAGATGACCTCGTCCGCGCCGGCGTACTCGACGTACTCGCGGTTCTCGGGGTCCTCGACGTAACTGACGACGCGCACCTCGGGCGCCACCTCGCGCACCGTGAGCGCCGTCGCCGCGTTCGACTCGTCGCCCACGTCGAGGACGACGGCCCGCGCGTCGGGGACGCAGGCGCCCGCCATCGTGTCCGTGGACTCCGTGTCGCCGAGGACGACGGTGTGGCCCGTCTCCTGCAGGTCCCGTGCCCGCTCCTCGTCGTCGAGGGCGACGACGACGGGCACGTCGCGGGTGTCGAGTTCCTCGACGAGATGCTCGTCTCGGGGACTGAAGCCACAGATGACCACGTGGTCCTCGCGGTCGACGCTCGTCGGCACCGAGGCGGTGAGCATCTCCTCGAACAGCGGAAAGACGTACACGGGCAGGAGCAGGAAGATGAGACCCGTGCCGACGAGGTCCATCACGATGACGAGGACGTTCATCTCGGCGGACGTCCACGGTGCGTCGGAGCCAAAGCCGGTGGTCGTGAACGTCTCGACGACCACCTGCAGGGCGTGGAGCAGAGTGATCGGGTCGCCCTCGTAAGCCGCCATCCCGTGGGCGTACAGGAGCGTGAACAGCGCCATGGTGGCGGCCATGCCGCCGAGATACAGCACCGTCCGACGCCCCCACGAGGTCATGACTCGAACCGTCGACCGGCGGTCGGAAAAGTGATTCGTGTCGCGCCACACCCCTCCACATGGTCGCGCTCACGGCAGTGACGGCAGTGGCGGCGCTCGCACTCGGCGCGTGGTTCGGGAGCATCGTCTTCTTCTCGTTTTTCGGCGCGCCGACCATCTTCGCCACACTCGACGAGGGGGCCGCCGGGCGCGCGGTGAACGCCATCTTCCCGCGCTACTACCGCTTCGGCCTCGGCGCCGGGGCCGTCGCACTCGTCGCTGGCGGCGCGACAGGAGTCGCTGACGGCGTCGGTCCCGCCGTCGGACTCACGCTCGGGGGTGCGCTCGTCGGGACGGCCGCGAACGCCTACGCCGCGGGCGTCCTCGTGCCGAAGATGGAGGCGGCCGGCGACGACGCGTTCGCGCGGTATCACAAGCAGTCCGTCGCGCTGAACCTCGTGACGATGCTCGCCGTCCTCGTCGCGTTCGTCGGCACTCAGCTATAGCGCCTCGTGGACGGCGAACACGCGGTCCACGAGCGTCGCGGCGTCGGGAGCGAGCAGTTTCACGATGGCCTCCTTGCCGACTTCGCCCCGGTCCACGACGGCCACCGGCGTGCCGTCCGTCGATTCGAAGGCCCGTTGCGCGCCCCACTGCATCGTCGAGCCTTCGGCGGCTTTGACCGATTCTGGTTCGGCGTCCCGGTCGAACTCAGCGACCGGGCCTGCCAGCGCGTCCAGCGCGTTCTCCACGTCGTCGTCGAAGCGGCAGTTCACTGCGAACCGCAGGTCCGGGTCGTACTCGCGCGCCGTGAGGAGGAAGCGCGCGACGTGGCTCGACGCGCCGAATCGGACGCCCTTGTTCGGCTTCAGCCCCGCCATCGTCCGGGTGATGCGGCCCTCGACTGCCGCCGTCTCGCCGACGGCCTCCGCGTAGGGCGTCGCGCCGACGACGTTCATGCCGACTTCGGGAACGAGGGCGCTCACGTCGTGGTCCACGAACTCCCGGACGACGTCCTCGACGGCCTCGGCCGTCGGGTGGCGCGCCGCGCGCTCCCGGAGTTCCACGAGGTGGTGGACCGGACTCCGGCCGCCGCCCACGTCGGCGTGGTAGCGCACCGCGCGTTCGAGAAACGCCGTCGCCGTCTCCACGGCGACGGCCACGTCGTCGCCGTGCGCGAGGCGCGCCGCGACGGCACTTGAGAGCGTACAGCCGGAGCCGTGAGTCGCGTCGGTGTCGACGCGGGGATGCGTGAACACGTCCGCACCGCCCTCGCGGACGAGAACGTCGGCCACCTCGTCGCCGTCGCCGACGTGGCCGCCGGTGACGAGGGCCGCGTCCGCGCCGAGTGCGCGGAGTTCCTCGCCCGCGGCGACCATCTCGTCCTCGTCGCTCGGGTCGACCCCCGTGAGGACGGCCGCCTCGTCGGCGTTCGGGGTCACGACGGTCGCCTCCGCGATCAGGTCTTCGTAGGCCAGTTCGGCGGCCTCGTCCAGCAGTCTGTCACCGGAGGCCGCCACCATCACCGGGTCCACGACGAGAGGCGCGTCGAGGTGGGCCGCGCGCGCCGCGACGAGGTCCACCACGTTGGCGGTGGCGAGCATCCCCGTCTTCGCCGCGGCGACGTCGAAGTCGGCCTCGACGGCGTCGAGTTGGGCCTCGATTTCCGCCGTCGGGAGGACGTGACTCGACGAGACGCCGCGGGTGTTCTGGGCCGTCACCGCGGTGACGACGCTGGTGGCGAAGGCCCCGGCGGCCTCCATCGTCTTCAGGTCGGCCTGAATCCCTGCGCCGCCGCCGGAGTCGCTCCCGGCGACGGTGAGCGTGACCGGCCGCGCGTCGGGTGCTGGTCGTCGCATGACCGACGCTATTCGCGGCCGATACAAATCGGTGATGATGGCCCCACGCGTTTTGAGGGCGGCCGTCGAAGCCCGACGCATGAGCGAGTGGCAGACCGAGACGACAGACGCCGTGGCACGGGTGCTGTATCAGGCCGGGGTGGCCCTGTCGCCCGACGCCGTGGCGACCAACCTCGATGCCGTATTCGACGAGGCGCCCGACGAGACGGCGGTGCGCGAGGCGCTGACGACGCTCCGCGAGGAGTCGCTGGCGCGGCGCCTCGACAGGGAAGGTGACTACTACGTCATCACCGACTACGGCCGCGACTACGTCGAGACGGAGATCGATCAGGAGGGGGTCGGCTTCATCGAGTAGCGTCCTCGGCGCGGCGCTGGGCGTACTCGCCGAACGTCGCCCAGAACGGGTCCGTGCCGGGGTGGTCGACCTCCTCGCCGTCGATTTCGACGCCCGACCCCGCCACGACGTGCCCCACTTCGGCGGCGGGGATGCCCTCGTCGTCGAGGGCCGCGAGAACGTCCTCGGTGCCGTCAGAATCGACCGTCAGCAGGAGGGTCCCCTCGCTGATGGATATCCACGGGTCGATGCCCACGGCGTCACACAGCTCTCGGACGCCCGGCAGGACCGGAACCCGGTCGCGGTCCACCTCGATGCGGACGCCGCCCGCGCGGGCCACCTCGTAGAGGCCGCCGTAGATGCCACACTCCGTGGCGTCGTGCATCGCGGTCACGGGCCCCGCCGCCGCGGCGGTGAGGGCGTCCTTGACGGGTGACTGGTCCCAGAAGCGCTCTTTGGCGGCGTCCATCGCTTCGGAGTCGAGGTCGATGTACTCCTCGAACTCGTTGGCGAGGAGCGCCGTCGCCTCGATGGCCGGCCCCTTCGTGACGATGACGCTGTCGCCCGCCCGCGCGCCATCGGGGCGCACCACGTCCTCTGGGTCGCCCACCGAGAGCGCCGTCGCGCCCCCGACCATCGGGTAGTTACACCCCTGATAGCGGCCGGTGTGACCGGTGACGATGGACACGCCGAGGTCCCGAGCCTCCCTGTCGAACGTCTCCCAGACGGTGCGGAACTCCTCGTCGGTGATTTCCGGCGGGAGGTTCACGTCGACGGCGAGGTGAGAGGGCGGAATCCCGCTGACTGCCACGTCGCTCAGCAGGACGTGGAAGCCGAACCACGCCGCCTTCTCCAGTCCGAGGGTGGCCTGAATGTAGACGGGGTCGGAGGCCAGCGCCACCGCCTGCTCGCCGACCTGAATCACGCCGAAGTCGACGCCGTGTTGTGGGCCGAGGGTCACGTCGTCCCGGTCCGCGCCGAGGTTCGGGTAGATGTACTTGTCGAAGAACT
Source organism: Halobacteriaceae archaeon (assembly GCA_042216675.1). GTDB lineage: Archaea > Halobacteriota > Halobacteria > Halobacteriales > Halobacteriaceae > JBDGTS01. Next base: position 55,765 of record JBDGTS010000009.1, read on the forward strand.
CGCGGTCGGCCTTCCCCAGTTCGGGCATACTCCCGCTACCACCGGGTAGTAGATATGGGTGGCGTTGTGCCGGTCAGTCCAGCAGGTCCGCCGGGTCCGAGGGGTAGCCCCCGCCGCGGCGAACCTCGTCGAGGCGGCGGAACGGCACCGACGACAGGCGGTCGCCCTCGACCCTGTCGCGACAGCCGCGCTCGCGCAGGTGCTCGACGGCCGCGCGGTGGAGTCGCTCGGCCACCGCGGGATGCTCCTCGACGAGGTTCTCCGTCTCGTTCGGGTTCGCGGCCACGGCGAACAGCTGCTCGCGGTCCCCGTTCGCCATGTGGACGTACTTCCAGTCGTCCTCGCGGACCATCACCGTGAGGCTCTCGGAGAGCGGTGGCTGTTCGTGGTAGGAGAACAGGCGCTCCCGGGGCGCTGTCGACCCGTCGAGCATCCCCAGCAAGTCGATGCCGTCCCGCGTATCAACGTCGCCCGCCGCGCCCGTCGCGAGGCCGAACAAATCGAGGAGCGACACGAGTTCGTCGCACGTCTCGCCGGCGGGGAGTTCTGCGGGCCAACTCACGAGGAAGGGCACGCGCGCGGACTGCTCGAACATCGCCGTCTTCTGCCACCCGTGGTGGTCGCCGAGCAGTTCGCCGTGGTCGGAGACGAAGGCGATGAGGGTGTTCTCGCCGTCTTCGCGGGCCTCCACGGCGTCGAGGAGGCGCCCGATTTGGCGGTCCACGAGCGTTATCATGCCGTAGTAGTGGGCCTTGACGTTGCGGGCCGTGAGGTCCGAGATGGCGTCCGCGCGTTCGTTCCAGAAGCTCCGGTTGTTCTTCGGAATCATCTCGTCCATGTGGTCGAGTTCGCGGTCCTCGCGGATGGGACTGGACAGCAGGTCCGGATTGTACATGCGGTCGTAGGGCACCGGCGGCGCGAACGGGAGGTGGGGCCACATGAACGACACCACCCCGAAGAACGGGCGGCCGTCGTCCTCCGCGATGAGGTCCGCCCCGCGGTCGGCGGCCCACGCCGCGAACGTCTCGTCTGGCGGATACTGGTTCGTCTGTGGCAGGAGATGCATCGCGTCGCTCCGGCCAAGCGCCGTCGAGAGGTCGTTGCCGGTGTCGGCCTCGTACTGCTTCCGCCGGCGGTGCGTCTCGTAGCCCAAATCGAGGTCGTAGGGCGTCGTGTGGAACTTCCCGACGCCGAACGTGCGGTAGCCACGGTTCTGCATCTCGCGGGCGAGGAAGGGGCCACAGCGCTCTTCGAGGTGCGCGGCGTCTCGCTTGTCGTTGCCCCAGTAGCCCGTAGTCGGCGGCTCACACCCGGTGCGGACGCAGTGGCGCGCGGGAACGCAGATGGGGGCCGGCGTGTAGGCGTTCGTGCAGGCGACGCCGCGGTCCACCAACCGGTCGAGGTTCGGCGTGTGGACGTCGCTGTTGCCAAGGGCGCTGATGGTGTCGAAGCGTTGCTGGTCCGTCATCACGAACAGCACGTTCGGCCGGTCGTCTGGCATGCCCGGCGACAGGGGGCACCCGATGATAAATCCCGCCGACGCAACGTATTTCGGCCCGCATCGCCTACTGCCGGGCGTGCCGACGCTCGACGACGTGGATTTAGAGATTCTGCGTCTCCTCGTTGAGGACGCGCGCCGCCCGTACAGCGACATCGCCGAGGCCGTCGACCGGTCCGCGCCGACGGTGTCGGACAGAGTGGACCGGCTACAGGAGATGGGCGTCATCCGGCGCTTCACGGCCGACGTGGACCGCTCGATGCTCCGCCGTGGGGTGCCGGTGCTGGTGACCGTCCGTCCCGAGGACGTCGACGCCGTGCGCGACGGACTGGCCGGCGCCGACGCCGTCGAACATCTGTACGTCACCGCCGACGCCCGCGTCGTCGCCCACGCGCGGGTCACCGACGGCGACGTGCGCTCCGTGCTGGCGGAGACGGTGGGCCTCGACGCCGTGCGCGACTACGAGGTGGACCTGCTGGAGAGTGCGGACTGGACGCCGGCCGTCGGCGACACGGCGTTCGCCGTCGACTGCGCGGAGTGCGGCAACTCCGTCGACGCCGAGGGCGAGAGCGCCCGCATCGACGGGTCGCTGTACCACTTCTGCTGTTCCTCCTGTCGTGACGTGTTCGAGCGACGTTACGCCGACCTTCGGGAGGGGGCGTGAGTCGACGCCAAGCGAAAGGGCCTAATGGCACTCTCCCGATAGCCTTCGACATGGCGACAATCACGCTCAGCGTGCAGGGCATGTCCTGTGATGGTTGCGAGGAGATCGTCGAAGACGCACTCGAAGAGGTCAGCGGCGTCGAGGAGGCCGAGGCGGACCACGAAGCCGACACGGCGTCGGTCGAGGGAGACGCGAACCCCGACGACCTCGTGGAAGCCGTCGACTTCGCGGGCTACGAGGCCAGCACCGACGCCTCCGAAGAGTAGGTTACGCACCAGTAACCACCTGACTTGGCTGTTACCGAGGAAATATGGGGGCGGCGCTCTTCTGTCGGAGTAGATGACATCGACTGAGGATCGTATCTCCGACCTGCCCCCGAGCGCGAAACTGGTATTCAAAGTTCTGGAGTACAACGGCGGTCTCACCCAGAAGGGCATCGTCGAGAAGTCGCGGCTCTCACAGCGGACCGTCCGCGACGCTCTCGACCGCCTCGTCGAGGCTGACGTCGTCGAAAAGGACATCTACATCCCTGACGCCAGACAGAACCTCTACCGCCTCGCGCCCGAGTTCGAGTCGGACGTCGAGGTCGCCGCGCCCGAACCCTCCGACTGACGTCGTTTCGAAGGCATAATCGGTCTCCGGTCCCAACCCACCCCACATGAGCGGTGCCGGCGAGCGGCAGCCACGACGGAGCCTCGGCCTCCTCGACGCGACGATGGTGGGGATGGGTGCGATGATCGGCGCCGGCATCTTCGTCCTCACCGGTCTCGCCGCCGAGATGGCCGGCCCCGCAGCGGTCCTCGTCTTCGTCTCGACCGGTATCGTCACCGCGTTCACCGCGCTCTCCGCCGCCGAACGCACGCCCCCGTCGCGGCCCGCACGCTCGACGACGTGTCGCTCCCGACGAGGAGCATGGTCGTCTCGGGCGCCACGGGTGACCACGATGCGCACACGCACACCGGGCTCACGGCGGACGAGACGTACCCTCGTCGCCGCCGAGTCAGACGTGGCCGAGACGGTCCAGCAACTGGTCCGGGTGTGATGGACCGTCGCGGTTATATTCCCGACTGCGCTACCGACGAGGCGTGCAGAACGTCACCGACCGCACGAGCAACCCCTTCGGCATGTCTCCGCCGCGGTTGGTGTCCGCCGACCCGGCGGTGGTCCACGGCTACGGCGACGCGAACGCCGACATTCACCTCGTCGGCGACCACCCGCGCGTCCACGGGGGCGTCGAGTCGGGCGTGCCGTTCACGGGCACCGAGGGTGCGCGGCGACTCCAGCGAGTTCTCCACGAGGTGGGCCTCCTCGAAGCGCCGGACACCGACCGACCGCGAGTCCGCAATCTCTTCGCCAGTTACCTCCACGCGAGCGTCGCGCCCGAGGGCACACCGAGCGACGAGAGTTACGCGCGCCTCGAACCGTTCTTCGACGCGGAACTGCGGGCCATCGCGGCCCACGTCCTCCTCCCGGTCGGGGATCGAGCCACCGCGCACGTCTTTCGGAAGTATACCGCTCGAACGCCCGCGAGCGCCGCCGAACTCCACGGACAGGAGGTGCGCGGGAGCGGGTTCCTCGTCGTGCCCATCCGCGACCCCGCGGAGTGGACGGACGCCGACGAGGAATCGCTCCGCGAAACGCTCGAGTATCTGTTGACCACCGACTACCGCCAGATAAGCGACCTCGGCCGCTTTCTGCCGGGCGGAGACACCTACCTCGTCAGGTGACCATTATCAATCAAGCACAGATGCTATGGGTACTCACCCAGTAGTAAGGTTTGCCTGCGCAACGCAGGCGTGCCTCCGCCACGGATTGTGCCTCCGATGGCGGCGGGGTCCGATCCCCGCTTTTGGCAAGAGCCACAACCGCTAAGCCCCGCGTCCGTCACGTACCTGTATGCTCACCAGCGACGCGGCACGCGTCATCGACCACGCCGACGTGACCGCTGAGCCACTGCTTGACGAGATGACCGCCCACGGCCGGGAGCGCAACTTCCCCATCGTCGGCCCGAACGCGGGGCGCTTGCTCCGCATCCTCGCGCGCACGGGCGGCGCCGAACGCGTCTTCGAGTTCGGCTCCGGGTTCGGCTACTCCGCGGCGTGGTTCGCGGGCGCACTACCGGACGACGGCGAAATCGTCCTCACCGACTACGACGAGGACAACCTCGCCTCGGCGCAGGGATTCCTCCGACAGGGCGGTTACGACGGCATCGCGCGCTACGAAGTCGGGGACGCAATCGAGACGTTCCGCGCGGCGGAGGGCGAGTTCGACGTGGTGCTCGTCGACTTGGAGAAGACGAAGTACGTCGAGGCGTTCGAACTCGCTCGCGAACAGGTCAGCGACGGGGGGCTCGTCGTCGCCGACAACATGCTCGACGGGCCGATGTCGGCGGGCGAAATCGCTGACGCCCTCGACGGCGCGGACCCCGGCAACGAACACGCCAGCGGCATCGCTGCCTACATCGAACGCGTGCGGGACGACCCGGACTTCGACACCTCGCTCGTTCCGCTCGGCGAGGGGCTGGCGGTCAGCTGCAAGCGCTAGGGGCGGTAGATTTCCGCTCGCTCCAGCGTCACGTCGTAGCCCACCGCCTCGACGGGTTCGGTCGTCCACTGGCCGGCGGAGAGACACTCGAAGCCGTCCTCGGCGACGAGCCACGTGTTCTCGGACTTCGCGCCCTGCACCGTGGGATTCCACGCGTAGGCCATGGGCAGAAACACCTCGCGGTCGCTCGTCGGCGTGGCCTTCCACTCGCGGCCGGCGTACCCGGCGGCGCCGCCCTGATGGTGGTTGCGCCACTCGCCGGGGTAGCCGACGGCCTCGTAGGCGTCCTGCACGGCCGCGAACACGTCGCTGGCGGTACCGCCCTCGCGCCCCACCTCGCGGGTGGCCGCGAGCGCCGTCGCCTCGACGGTGGCCGCCGCCTCGGTTCGCTCGACCAGCCAGTCCGGTTCGTCGAAGGCGACGGTCCGGGTGACGCTGGTGTGGAGGCCGTCGCGGACCCCCGTCACCGACAGGAGGGCGTAGTCGCCCAGCGGTTCGCTCTTCGGCGTGTAGTGGCGCCACGTCGCCGCGCGTTCGCCGCCGCCGACCAGCGCGACGGGCGCCCGGATGCCGTCAGCGGCCAGCCTGTCGAGGAGGCGCCCCGTCGCCTCGCGTTCGGTCGTCTCCGGTGTCAGTTCCTCGCAGACGGCCTCTACCGCCGCCGCGGCGTCGTCGCCGAGCGAGCGGTACGCCGACACGTCGTCGTCGGTGAGCGGTTGGCGCAGGTCGCTCGGGTCGATGGACTCGACGCCCGGCACGTCGAAGTCCGCGGCGGCCGGCGTCGGCGACTGGGCGGCGACGGCCTCTGCCAGCGAGGACTCGTACCACTGGTAGGCGACGAGTTCCACGTCCGCGTCGAGTTCCTCCTCGGCGAGGCGGGGCGCCTCGATGTTGTTCGTCACGACGGTGATGGACTCGCCGTCGTAGCCGGCGGCCGCGACGCCCGGGCCAGCGTCGGCGCTGACCACGTTGTCGCCGCCGGTCAGCCACGCGAAGGAGTTGGGCTGGCCGAACCAGACGGCGGCCAGTCCCTCCTCGTCGAGGACCGCGTCGAGTCGGTCGGTGGGTGCCATGTTCGTGGCTTCGCCGGACCGGGCTTGAATGTACGGGTCTGCCGCTACCCGAGGGTCTTTTGGGCTGGTTCGATACCTCGGAGTATGGAGTACGTCAACCTCGGCAGCACGGGGACAAAGGTTTCTGAACTCTGCTTTGGCACGTGGCGCTTCGGCCGCGAGGCCGACGGCACCGTCGAGACGACGCGCGAGGAGGCCCACGAACTGCTGGACGCGTTCGCGGACCGCGGCGGCAACTTCATCGACACCGCCAACACGTACGGCGACGGGCAGAGCGAGACGTGGATCGGCGAGTGGCTGAACGAGCAGGACCGCGAGGACTACGTCATCGCCTCCAAGGCGTACTGGACGATGGAGAGCCGGTTCAGCCACAACCTCTCGCGGAAGAACATCCGCGCGGAAATCGAGGGGACGCTGGACCGTCTCGACACGGACTATCTGGACCTCTACTACATCCACCGCTGGGACGACGAGACGCCCATCGAGGAGACCCTGCGCACCCTCAACGACCTCGTGCGCGACGGCAAGGTCCACTACCTCGGCGCGTCCTCGATGGCCGCGTGGCAACTGACGAAGGCGCTCTGGACCAGCGACGTGGAGGGCCTCGAACGCTTCGAGGTCACCCAGCCGAAGTTCAACGCCGCACACCGCGAACCGGTGCGTGACTACCTCGACGTCTGTGCGGACCAGGACCTCGCCGTCTGCCCGTGGAGTCCCCTCGAAGGCGGCTTCCTCACCGGCAAGTACGAGCGAGACGGTGAACCGCCCGAGGGCTCGCGTGCGGACCTGTTGGACTACGAGGACCGCTGGTCCGACCGGCAGTGGGAGACGCTCGACGCGGTGCGTGAGGTCGCCGACGACGTGGACGCCACGCCCGCACAGGTGTCCCTGCGCTGGATGATGGACCAGACGGACTTCACCTGCATCCCCATCGTCGGCGCCCGCACCGTCGAGCAACTCGACGAGAACGTCGGTGCCGTCGAGGTGGACCTCTCGGAGGAGCAGTTCGAGCGCATCACCGAGGCGTACCACGACGCCGAGTAGGACCACCGAGGTTTTTTGTCGGCGTTCGGTGTATCGCCGCACATGCAGATCGGTGTCCTGACAGCGCCGCTCGCGGACGAATCGCTCGACGACGCCCTCGCGTATCTGTCCGACCTCGGCGTCGACGCCGTCGAACTCGGCTGTGGCGGCTTCGTCGGCGAAGACCACCTCGACCGCGAGGCGCACCTCGACGACGAGGACGCACAGGCCGAGTTGCAGGCCCTCCTCGACGACCACGACATGACCGTGAGCGCTCTCGCCACGCACAACAACCCCCTCCACCCCGACGACGAACGCGCCGACCGGGCCGACACGGAACTCCGGGAGGCCATCCGCCTCGCGGACCAACTCGACGTGAACACGGTCACCTGCTTCTCGGGGCTCCCCGCCGGCGCGCCCGGCGACTCGGCGCCGAACTGGATAACGGCGCCGTGGCCCAACGAGCACTCGGAGATGCTCGACTACCAGTGGGAGGAGGTGGGCATCCCCTACTGGAGCGACGTGAACGACCACGCCGACGACCACGGCGTGAACGTCGCCATCGAGATGCACCCGAACATGCTCGTCTACGAACCCGAAGGGATGGTCCGCCTGCGCGAGGAGGCGGGCGACCGCATCGGCGCGAACTTCGACCCCTCGCACCTCTACTGGCAGGGCATCGACGTGACCGAAGCCATCCGCTATCTGGGCGACCACGACGCCATCCACCACGTCCACGCCAAGGACACGGCGCTGTACGAGTCAAACGCCGACGTGAAGGGGTATCTCGACACCGCGCCGTACACGGACGAGCCGAACCGCTCGTGGCTGTTCCGGTCTATCGGCTACGGCCACGACGAGGCCCACTGGAAGGACGTGGTGTCCACCCTGCGGATGGTGGGCTACGAGGGCGCTCTCTCCATCGAACACGAGGACTCGCTGACGAGCGGTCGCGAAGGACTGGAGAAGGCCGTCGACGTGTTGGACCGCGCCGTCTTCGACACCAAGCCGGGCGAGGCGTACTGGGCCTGAGCGCCACCAACCTATTTTATCACCGGGGAGAGAAGTCCGGGCGCATGTCAGCAGACGACCGACAGACGGGGCCGTCCGGTGGGGACCCGTCGTACTTGGACGAGAGCGAGAGCATCGGCGACAGACTACAGGACCCGACGACGAAGTCCTACGTCACGTTCAGCGTGGCCGTCTTCCTCGCGGTGGGGCTGGGATACGGCCTCACGCTGTTGCTCGTCTCGGAACTCGCCGGGTCCGGGATGGCCGGCGACATCGCGGGTGCGGGCGCCCTCGCAATCGGCATCATCCTCGCGCCCCTCATCGCCGCCGTCACCGGACTCACGACCGGCTTTCGGATGGCCGACGACGACGCGACGCTCGCAGGCGGTGTCGGCGCCGCCGTCGGCGTCGTCGTGATGGTCGTCGTCTTGCTCCTGTTCGCGTCGATGGTCGGGAGTGGGAGCGGGACCGGTGACACCGAACTCGGACCGCTACTCGGACTCGTCATCGGCGTCGGCGCGACGGGCGCACTCGCTGCGGCCGTGCCGGACTGGACCGACGTGCGCTGACTCCAGCAAGAACTAAGGCACTCGTTTCGGGAGTTTTTCCCATGACACTTCGAATCGGCGTGCTCGGGTACCGCTTCATGGGACAGGCCCACGCAAACGCGCTGGCGCGACTGCCGATGTTCTTCCCGGACGCGCCGGACGTGGAACGCGAGGTCATCGTCGGCCGCGACGAGGAAGCGCTGACGGACGCGGCCAAGCAGTTGGGCTTCGCGCGCACCAGCACCGACTGGCGGGACGTGGTGGACGACGTGGACGTGTTCTACAACCTCGGGCCGAACAACCTCCACGTCGAACCGTCCATCGCCGCCCTCGACGCGGGCACTCACGTCTTCTGCGAGAAGCCGCTGGCGCACACGCTGGAGGGCGCCGAGGCGATGGCCGAGGCGGCCAGCGAGAGCGACGCGACGGCGGGCGTCGCGTTCAACTACCGCTTCGTCCCCGCCATCCAGAAGGCGCGGGACCTCATCGCGAGCGGTGAACTGGGCGAGATTCACCACGTCCGCGCGAACTACCTGCAGGACTGGCTCGTCGACCCCGAGGCGCCGTGGTCGTGGCGCAACGACGAGGACGTGGCCGGCAGTGGCGCACTCGGCGACTTGGGCGCTCACTCCATCGACCTCGCGCAGTTCCTGCTGGGCGAGCGCATCGAGCGAGTGAGCGGCCACCTCGAGACGTTCGTCGAGGAGCGCCCGGTCCCCGACGGCGACGAGACGCGCCCGGTCACCGTCGACGACGCCTACACCGCACAGGCCACGTTCGAGGGCGGCGCGATGGGGCTGTTCGAGGCATCGCGCTTCGCGAACGGCCACAAGAACGCCAACACCATCGAGGTCAACGGCTCGGAAGGAAGCCTGCGCTTCGACCTCGAACGCCTGAACGAACTCGAAGTGCTGCGAGACGACGACCGCGGCTTCGAGACGGTGCTCGTCACCGACGAGCAGGACCCCTACGTCGACCACTGGTGGCCGCCGGGTCACGTCATCGGCTGGGAGCACACCTTCGTCCACGAGAACTACGAGTTCCTCTCCAGCGTCGCCGCCGGCGAGGGCCACGACCCCGACTTCCAGACCGGCCTGCAGGTCCAGCGCGTCCTCGCGGCCATCGAGAAGAGCGACAACGTGGGGAAGTGGGTCGACGTGGACCCGGTCACTCGGTAATCGCCGCCAGCACTTCGTCGGCGTGCCCCTCGGGGTCGACGTCCTCGAACGCCGCGACGACGGTTCCCTCGGGGCCGACGACGTACGTGTTCCGCGAGACGCCGTCGTCGTAGGCGTCGTATGCCCGCGCCACCGACCCGTCCGCGTCGGAGAGCAAGTCGAAGGGCAGGTCGTACTTCTCAGCGAAGTCCGCGAGGTCGGTCACGGGGTCGTCGCTGAGTCCGAGGACGGTCACGCCCGCCGCCTCGTAGCGGTTCCACTCGTCGCGGAACTCGCAGGCCTCGGTCGTACACCCCGGCGTGTCCGCGCGGGGGTAGAAGTAGACGACGACGTACTGGTCGGCGAAGTCCGAGAGCGCGACGGACTCGCCGTTCTGGTTCGGCAGGTCGAACGTCGGCGCCGGCTCTCCGGTGTCGAGCATACCGTCGATGCGCGCCCGAGGCCTACAGGCCTTTCGTCAGAGCCCCAGTTCGTCGGCGTGCGCGTCGAGGACGTCCCCGAAGGTGCGATTGCGCTCCTCGATGCGGTAGTGGACCCGGACCATCGGGACGGCCACGTCCACGAGTCGTGAGAGGTCGATAGGCGTGCCGACCACGACGAGGTCCGGGTCGGCGTTCTCGATGGTGGCCTCCAGGTCAGCAATCTGCTCGTCGCTGTAGCCCATCGCGGGCAGGACTGGGCCGAGGTGGTCGTACTTTTCGAAGACGTCAGCGATGGTGCCGACGGCGGCGTCCTGGGGGTCGACGAGTTCCGCGGCGTCGTGGTCGCGGGCCGCGATCGTCGCCGCGCCCGTCGAGGCGCCACCGTGGGTGAGCGTCGGGCCGTCCTCGACGGCGAGGACGCGTTTCCCCTCGATTTCCGCGCCGTCGGCGACGGTGACGACGGAGTCGGCGTGAATCATCTCCGCGTCGGGGTTCACCTCGCGGGCGTTCTCGACGACGGTGTGCACGTCGTCCGGGCCGGCGGAGTTCTCCTTGTTGACGACGATGCAGTCCGCGAGTCGGAAGTTCGTCTCGCCGGGGTGGTAGCGGAGTTCGTGGCCGGCCCGGAGCGGGTCCGCGAGGACGAAGTGCAGGTCCGGCCGGTAGAAGGGGAGTTCGTTGTTGCCGCCGTCCCACACCACGACGTCCGCGCCCTCCTCGCGCACGGCGTCGGCGACCACCCCGTAATCGACGCCCGCGAAGACGAGGTGGTCCCGTTCGACGTGTTGCTCGAACTCCTCGCGCTCCTCGACGGTCACGTCCGCCGCGTCGAGGTCGGCCATCGTCTCGAAGCGCATCACCGCCTGTTCGGCGAGGTCGCCGTACGGCATCGGTTCGCGGACGACGACCGGGTCCGCGCCCCGGTCGTCGAGCAGACGCGTCACCTTCCGCGCGGCCTGTGACTTGCCACAGCCGGTCCGCACGGCGTCGACAGCGACCACCGGCAGGTCGAGGTCGAGCATCATCTCGTCGGGGCCGACGATGCGGAAGTCGGCACCCGTCGCCAGCGCTCGGGACGCGACGTGCATCGCGTCCTCGTGGGAGAGGTCCGAGTACGACAGCACCACCTCGTCGGCGTCGCGGTCCCGAATCGTCGCCTCGAGGTCGCTCTCGGGGACGATTGGGATGCCCTCGGGATGGTTCTCGCCGGCGAGTTCGGGCGGATACCGCCGCTCCGGCATCTCCGCGAGTTCGCCGACGTTCTGGCTCTCCGTCTGCGTGAACGCGACCACCTCGCGGTCCGGGTCGTCCCTGAACACCGCGTTGAAGTCGTGGAAGTCCCGGCCGGCCGCGCCCGCGATGACGACCCGTCGAGTCACGCCGAGAACTGGGTGGGGGCGGCGCAAAAGTGTGACGGCAGAACGGCTTTCGGCGGCCGCGACCAAGCCGACACATGGCAACTGTGGTGGTCGCACTCGGCGGGAACACCCTCCTGCGCGGCGGCGAAGGCTCCATCGCGGAGCAACGCGAACAAGTCGACCGGGCGGCGAATCGACTGGCGCCCCTCCGAGAGCGAGGGGACGACCTCGTGGTGACACACGGCAACGGCCCGCAAGTCGGGGACCTCCTCCTGCAACAGGAGGGCGCCGAGCATCCCCGGCCCCTCGACGTGTTGGTGGCCGAGACGCAGGCCCAAATCGGCTACCTGCTCGCGCAGGCCCTCGCGCCGCGACTCGACGGGGCGGCCGCGGCGGTGGTCACTCAGTCCGTCGTGGACCCCGACGACCCGGCCTTCGACGACCCCTCGAAGCCCGTGGGGCCGTACTACAGTGCCGAGGAAGCCGAATCGAAAGCGTTCGAGACGACCGCGGTCACCAGACCTGACGGGTCGACGGCCCACCGCCGGGTCGTCCCCTCACCGGAGCCAACTGCCGTCGTGGAGAGCGAACGCATCGCGTCGCTCGTCGGGGACGGGCGCCCGGTGGTCTGTGCCGGCGGGGGCGGCGTCCCCGTCGTGCGCGAGGACGACGACCTACGCGGGGTCCCGGCCGTCATCGACAAGGACCACACCGCACGCGTCCTCGGCGACGCACTCGGCGCCGACGAACTCCTGTTCCTGACGGACGTGGACTGCACCTACCTGAACTTCGGCGAGAGCGACCAGCGCCCGATTCACGCGGCGTCAGTCGACGAGATGCGCCGCCACCTCGACGCCGGCGAGTTCGGCGAGGGGAGCATGCGGCCGAAAGTCGAGGCCGCGGTGCGGTTCGTCGCGGACGGCGGCGAGCGAGCGGTCATTACCTCGCCCGAGCGTCTGCCGGCGGCCCTCGACGGCGAGGCGGGAACCCGAATCACGTAGGGGTTTTTGCCCTGCGGCCTCGACGGGGCGGCCATGACCGACGAGGTGCGCCTGCTCGGGGTGCCGACGGACTACGGGACGAACCGCCGGGGCGTCGACATGGGGCCGTCGGCCATCCGGTACGCGGGCCTCGCGGACGCCCTCGACGAGATGGGCCTCGACGTGACGGACACCGGCAACCTCGCGACGCCGCGGGCCGGCGCCCGCGACGGCCGCCACGAGACGGAGGCGCGCTTCCTCGCCGAAGTGATGGAGGTCACGGGGATGCTCTCCGACGCCGTGGCCGACGCGCGCGCCGACGGCGCGGTGCCGGTGGTGCTCGGCGGCGACCACTCAATCGCCATCGGGACGCTGGCGGGCGCGGCCCGCGAGGAGGACGTCGGCGTCGTCTGGTTCGACGCGCACGCCGACTGCAACACGCCGGAGACGAGTCCGAGCGGCAACGTCCATGGGATGCCGCTGGCGGCGGCGCTCGGCTGGGGGAGCTTCGAGGACTTCGACTGGGCGCACGCCGCGGGTCTCGCCGAGGAGAACGTCGCGTTGGTCGGTCTCAGGGACCTCGACCCCGGGGAGCGGGCGGCCATCCGGGCGAGTGACGCCACCGCGTTCACGATGCGCGAAATCGACGAGCGCGGCATCGGCCCCGTCGTCGCGGACGCCCTCGACGCGGCGTCGGCGGGCGTCGACGCCCTCCACGTGAGTTTCGACCTCGACTTCTTGGATCCGAACGAGGCGCCGGGTGTCGGGACGCCGGTCCGGGGCGGCGCGACGTATCGAGAGGCGCACGCTGCGATGGAGATCGTCGCCGACAGGGACGACGTGCGCTCGCTGGAGGTGGTGGAGGTGAACCCGATTCTCGACCGGCAGAACGAGACGGCCGAACTCGCCGTCGAGTTGCTCTGCTCGGCGTTCGGCCGGCGCGTCCTCTAACCATACTATCTTGCCGGTTGGCGACCCGTAATGGGGGCGCGACTCTACCCCCGGTGTGATGCCAGTTGGGCCACCAATCGACGAACTCCACTTCGCCGACGCGCCGTCGGTGGATTCCGTCCCCGGACCGGAGTCCCGGCGTCTCCGCGAACGACAGCAACGCGTCGAGAGCAACGCCGTCCGCTATCCCCACGACCTGCCGGTGTCGATGGCCGAAGCGAGGGGCGCGACGGTGAAAGACGCGGACGGCAACGTCTTTCTGGACTTCTTCGCCGGAATCGGCGTCACGAACGTCGGCCACTCGAACCCCTACGTCGTCGAGGGCGTCGAGGAACAGACGGAGACGCTCGTCCACACGCTCGATTTCCCCTCGGAGACGCGCATGGACCTCGTCGAGCGACTGGACGACATCGTGCCCGCGGACCTGCGGGGCGACAACCGCGTCGCCTTCGGCGGCCCGACGGGGAGCGACGCCGTCGAGGCGACCATCAAACTCGCGAAGAACGCCACCGGCGGCGACGGCCTCATCGCGTTTCGGGGCGCCTACCACGGCGGCACCGCCGGCGCCCTGAGCCTCACCGCCGACGTCGGCGAGAAGGAGAAGTACACGCCGATGCTCGCCGACGTGCAGCATCTGCGGTACCCCGACCCGTTCCGGCAGGACCTCACGCCGGAACGCGCCGTCGAGGAGGCACTTCGGGAGGTCCGGACCGTCCTCGGCGACGAGTGGGGCGGCCTCGCCAACCCGGCGGGCATCTGGGTCGAACCGATTCAGGGCGAGGGCGGCGTCGTCGT
>JBDGTS010000018.1:0-67667 GCA_042216675.1 Halobacteriaceae archaeon
ATGAGTTCCTCGCGGGTCGCCATGTCGATGCCCATGTAGCAGGGCGCGACGATGGGCGGCGCGCCGATGCGGACGTGGACCTCCTCGGCGCCCACGTCGCGGAGCAGTTCGACCAGTTGGGAGGAGGTGGTCCCCCGGACGATGGAGTCGTCGATGAGCGTCACCGTCTTGCCCTCGACGGTGGACTTGATGGGGTTGAGCTTCATCCGCACCGCGCGCTCGCGCTCGTCCTGCGTGGGCATGATGAACGTGCGCCCGACGTAGCGGTTCTTCATCAGGCCCTCCGCGAACTGGACGGTGGCGCCTTCCTCTTGGGCGGCGTCGGCGTAGCCCGAGGCGAAGGCGCGCCCGGAGTCGGGCACGGGCATCACGACGTCCGTGTCGATGCCCGACTCGTCCCAGAGCGCGCGCCCGAGGTCCCGGCGCACCTCGTAGACGAGTTCCTCGTCGATGACGGAGTCCGGGCGGGCGAAGTAGACGTACTCGAAGAAGCAGTGTGCCGTGTGCTCCCGCTCGAACAGCTGGTAGGAGTCGAAGCCGTCGGGCCGGAGGATGACGAGTTCGCCCGGGCGCACGTCGCGGACGATGTCGCCGCCCAGCGTGTCGATGGCCGCCGACTCGGAGGCGAGCATGTAGCCGCCGTCGACTTCGCCGATGATGAGGGGGCGGTTGCCCTCGGGGTCCCGCACGCCCATCACGGTGTCGTCGTGCATGATGGCGAGCGAGTAGGAGCCGTGGATGCGCTCCATCGTGCGCTTGACGGCGCGCACGAGGTCCTCGTCGAGCAGATTGCGCGCGAGGTCGTGGGCGATGACCTCGGTGTCGCCGGTGGAGGTGAACGCGTGCCCCGCGTCGGCCAACTGCTCGCGCACCTCGTCGGCGTTGACGAGGTTCCCGTTGTGACTCAGGCCGAGACCACCGGCCTTGAACGAGACGGAGAACGGCTGTGCGCAGTCCTTATCGACCGAGCCCGCAGTCGGGTAGCGGACGTGGCCGATGCCGGACCAGCCGTTCAGGTCGTCGAGGTCGGAGCGGTCGAACGCGTCGCCGACCAGCCCCATCTCGACGTGCTGGTGCTGTTGGAAGCCGTCGTGGGTGACGATGCCGGCTGACTCCTGGCCGCGGTGCTGAAGCGCGTAGAGCGCGTAGTAAATCGGTGGAGCGGCATCTCGGTCTTCGAGCGCGACCCCGACGACGCCGCACTTCTCTTGCATCCCTCAGTTGTCGCCCGCTTTGTCCTGCCAAGCGTAGTCGCGACGCTTGGCTGACTTGCCGAAACCACAGTTGGAGCACTCCTTTTTCTTGGAGTGGTAGGACTTCTCGCCACACCGTCGGCACTTGACGTGTGTAGTGGTGTTCTTCTTGCCTTGGGCAGACGTGCCGTCACTCATGGTTCGATAGTGACGACGTTGTCGCCGCGTATAACCATTATGTCTTCCACCGGTGTGACCGCCGCGCGGGCCGCCTCGCTCTCCTCGTCGGACGCGGAGAGGACGAGGTTCATGTGCTGGTCGTAGCCGCTCAGTTCGCCCTGATACGACTCGCCGTCCTTCAGGTGAACCGTCACCACGTCGTCGATAGCCTCCTCGAGTACGTCGAGGGGTCGTCCGTCCATACCCGAGACGGGTGCGGCCACACCCAAATACGTACCGGCTACACGTCGACGGCGAACGTCCGGTCGTGGGCCTCGGCAGCCATCGCCGCGCAGAGCGTCGCGGCGGCGTCCACGTCGCGCAGGTCCACGACTTCGACCGGCGTGTGCATGTAGCGGTTCGGGATGCCCAGCGAGAGGGCGGGGACGCCGCCTCGCTGGACGTAGAACGCGTCCGTGTCGGTGCTGGTACGGGTGCCCGCGGCCCGGACCTGCACGTCGCCATCGGCTCCGTCGCGCGCCGCGTCGACGAGCGCCGGATGATTAGAGCTTCCGCGGGTGACGACCGGTCCGCCGCCGAGCGTCACGTCCGCGTGCCTGTCCGACGGGAACGCGGGGCTATCCGAAGCGTGGGTCACGTCCACCGCGACGACGGCGTCGGGGTCGAGGTCGTAGCCCACCATCTGCGCGCCCTTCAGGCCGACTTCCTCCTGCACGGTGCTGACCGCCGCCACCGTCGCGTCCACGTCGCGTTCGGCCGCGCGGCGGAGCGCTTCCGCGGCGACCCAGATGCCCACCCGGTTGTCCATCCCGCGGGCGGCCACTCGCTCGCCGGCGAGGTCCTGCGTGCGCCCGGTAATCGTCACCGGGTCGCCGACGGAGACGAGGTCCCGCGCCGCGTCCTCGTCGTCGGCGCCCACGTCGACGAACTGTTCGCTGATGTCCTCGTGCTCGTCGTCGTCCTCGCGGAGGTGGATTGCCGTCTGGCCGACGACACCGGGGACGGTGCCGTCGTCGGTGTGGACCGTGACGTGTTGCCCCTTCGTGACCGTGCGGTCGGCGCCGCCGATCGGTTCGACGTGGACGAACGCCCCGTCCACGTCGGTGACGACCAACCCGATTTGGTCGCCGTGGCCGGCGACGGCGAACTCGGTGGCACCGCCCTCGACGACGGCGACGGCGTTGCCGTAAGCGTCGGTGTGCACCTCGTCGGCGAACGCCGAGACGTAGTCGACCCACACGCGTTGGCCGCGGGCCTCGTAGCCGGCGGGCGTCGGCGTGGCGAGCAGTTCGTCGAGGAAGGCGCGTCGTTCAGCGTCCATATCCGCGATTCGTCCGGGGCCGACAAGAACCTCGTGCCGCAACGGCTTTGACGCCCGCGCCCGACGTGTCGGACATGGGACTCGAACTCCACTTCCACGAATCGCTGGTGTCGTTCGGCGGCGGCGAGTCCGAACGCGCGACCGAACCCGAGCGAGAGACCGACGGCGAACCGCCGGCCGAGAGCACGGAGAGCGGCGGGGCCGGCGGCGCGGTGCTGGGCGCCCTCCTCGCGCTCGTGGTCCTCGTGGGCATCGCCTACGCCGTCCGCAAGGCCCGCGGCGGCGAGGACGGTGACGGCGAGGCCGAAATCGAAATCGACGAGTAGCCCTTTTCCGCGCGCGGCCCGTCCCTCGGGTAATGGGACTGTACGAGGGTCTGCGAACCGTCGCCGGCGCGGGCGGCACGGGCGCAATCGACTGGGACGCCGCCGTGGACGCGGCGAAGGCGGCCACCGACCCGGGTGACGTGTCGCTCTCTGCCGCCGAGAAGGCGGCGTACGCTGACGACGTGGTGGCGGCGCGCGACGCGCTCCGGATGGCCACCAACACTGACTTCGACGTGCCCGACACGATTCAGGTCCAGAGTCGCCACCACTGGATCGACGCCAACGCCGCGACCTTCCGCCGGGTCCTCGCCCCACTCGACGAGCGCCCGTCCCGGTTCCCGAACGCGATGCGTCGGGTCAACACGGGGACGATGGCCGCCTCGCTGGGCTACCTCGCGCGGAACGTCCTCGGGCAGTACGACCCCCTCCTTCTCTCGGAGGGCGGGGACGGCCGCGACCTCTACTTCGTGCACCCCAACATCGAGAGCGCCGCGGCGAACCTCGACGTCGACGGGGACCGCTTCCGGCGCTGGATCGCGTTCCACGAAGTCGCGCACGTCGCGGAGTTCGAGATGGCCCCGTGGCTCTCGAACTACCTCGCCGAGCGGATGCAGGCGGGTCTCGACGACCTCGGAACCGGCGAACTGGACTTCGAGTCCGGACCGCTCGGGGAACTCGACGCCGCGATGACCGTCGTCGAGGGGTACGCGGAACTGCTGATGGACCGCGCGTTCGACGACGAGGCGGCGGACCTGCGTGCGAAACTCGACGAGCGACGGGAGGGGGGCGGTCCCCTGACGAGGCTGTTCCGGCGTGCGCTCGGTATCGGACTGAAGCGCCGGCAGTACGAGCGCGGCCGGGCGTTCTTCGACGCCGTCGTAGACGACGGGGGGATGGCGGCCGCGCGGACGGTGTGGGAGTCGCCGGAGACGGTCCCGACGAGCGCCGAACTCGACGAGCCGGCGCGGTGGCTGGCCCGCGTTCAGAACAGGACGTAGAGCAGGAGGTAGACGACGACGCCGAGCGCGAAGGACGTGAGCCAGAGCGCCGCCGCGACGCGGCCGACACGGGGGTGATTCGTCAGCGGAATCTCCTCGACTGGGCGCGTGACCGCCAGCAGGAGGACGTAGTACACGAGCGGCACGCAGACGATCGCGAGGAGGATGTGGACCGCCAACACCGGCGCGTAGAGGTACGTCCCGACGGTCTCGGGGCCGGTGAACTCCGTCGGCCCCTCCAGTAGAACCCGGTAGAGGTAGAGCGCGAGGAACGTGGCGAACAGGGCGACGGTGGTGCCCATCGCCGCGCGGTGTTTCGCCACCTCGCCGCGGCGAATCCAACGCCACCCGAGGGCGATGGTGCCGACGGCGACGAGGCTGACGACGGCGTTGACGTGTGGGATCGCCGAGAGGACGCCCTCGGGCGCGTGCGGTACGACGCCCGTCGGAATGACGCGAAGCGCCGCGCCGAAGACGAGCGCCAGCGACGCGAGCGAGAGGACGGCAGTCACGGCCGGCACGTGGTCTCTGACGGCTGTCCGGACCTGCATCGGGCCGGGATTCGGCGGCCACGGACAAAGGGGTTGTGTCGCTGACGCCGTCCCGAAGAAACGAAAGGCATTTTATGGCACCGGCGGGAACAGATGAGTGCGAAGTGACGGACGAGCGTGGGTAGCCAAGCTAGGCCAACGGCGCAGCGTTGAGGGCGCTGTCCCGTAGGGGTTCGCCGGTTCGAATCCGGTCCCACGCACGTCAATCCCGTGTCCACCTCGGGCACGACCCGTGACGTGCGGTGTCCCACACGGGGCACTCACGCACAACTTTACTGTTTCACGAGCGATAGCGACGCGTAGCGGGGGCTACGCGCGCGGGAGATTCACGGAAAGTTATAAGGAAGCGCACCTGCCAGTTGCCAAGTAGTCTGATATGAAGCTCCCTGATAGGATTTTCGCGGTGGGCGGGGCCGGGAAAGAGATCGCGTTCACGATGTTCGAGACCGACTGGGTGCTGGACAGCGTGTTGCAACCGCGCCCGAACCCCCATTCGGTGACGGTCACAATCCTCGACACGGCACAGGGCGAGGAGAACGAGGACCGGCAGCGACTCCGGGAGGTTCGACAGAAGATAAACGACCGGCAGAACGAACTCCGGGACGTGGACGCGGGCCGCACTGGCGACATCGAAATCGAGTACAAACTCGCCACGAACGACATCCAACTCAACGGACAGATCGACCTGCTGGGCGAGGACACGGTGCCCCGCATCGCCTCGGGCAACGGGATGGACCCCGAGGACTGGTGGCTCGAACCCGAACACATCAACGAGAACCTCGACTTCGCGAAGGGCGTGGTCCGCAAGCGCGGTCTGGGCAAGGCGCTCTACTACAAGGCGTACGCCGAGGACGACGACCTCTCGTCGTACATCGACCTGCCCGACAAGGGCAAAGTCGCCGTCCTCGCGGGCCTCGGCGGCGGAACCGGGTCGGGCATCCTGATGGACCTCGCGAAGCACCTGCAGGACAAGCAGCGCACCGCCGAAATCACCCTGTTCAGCGTCCTCCCCAACCACACCGAGGGCGTCGAGGAGAACACGAACGCCTTCGCCGCCCTCTCGGAACTGGAGTATCTGAGTCTCACCGGCAACAACCTGTTCAAGGACCGTATCCTCATCCCCATCGACCCGACCGGCTTCGACGGGAAGACCGGCAACCGCATCCACACCCAAGAGTACCTCGACGAGTTCGACGAGGCCGCCATCTATCTCATCGCCGCCTACTACAACACGCAGAACCTCGAAGACCCCTTCTCCTCCTCCCCGGACTACGCGCCGTTCACCATCGGCATCCCGCAGGTCCTCCGGTACAACGTGCAGGCCATCAACGAGGCCCGCGAGTCCCTGCGCGAGATTCTGAACAGCAAGCGCGACGCCCTCGACGCCGAGGAGGACATCTACGCCGACATCGACCGCTTCCTCACGAAGCACTACGACGTGGACGACGACGTGGAGGGCGGCCTCCGCGAGGTGGACGAGACTGACCTGCGGAACCGACTGGAATCCGTCGAGGAACTGCTCGACGTGCCCCTGTTCAACGAACTAGAGTACCGCTCGCTCGACACCTTCCGGGGCATCATCCACGAGGCCCGCGACGAGGGCGAGGACATCGCCGACCAAATCGACATCATCACCGGGTCGATGCGCGCGGGCACGACCACCGGCGGCGACCAGACGTTCGTCGACAGCATCGACGAGGCGCTAGCGGAGATTCTGGAGCGAGACCTCTCGCTCATCTCCTACCGGAAGCGCCTGCTCCAGCAGATGTCCGCCGTCGAGTCGAGCCAGATTCGGGACACGCTCTCCTACCTCCTCGTCCTCGAGGACGAGAACATCAACCCCGGCGTCCGGCTCAACCGACTGGAGACGAAACTCGAGGAGGCCGAGGACCGGCGCGAGCGCCTCGAAAACGACCTCGAAGACACCATCGAGGAACTCGAAGAACTCCGCGACGAGCAGTCCGACGAGATTCGGCGCGCCGTCGAGGAGTGGGAGCGGACCGTCCGCGAGGACGTCGAACAGTACCGCCGCATCGAGGACATAAACGTCGAGTCCCGGCTCGACACCCTCTACAGCGAACTCGAGCGGTTCCAGACCGACGTGGTGAACGCCGAGAGCCAAGAGGACGTCACCAACGTCTCCCCGGGCGGCGTCGAGGAGGCACTCGACGACCTCGCCAGCGACCTCGACCGTGTCGGAATCGACTTCGACCGGGAGCGCCAGCGCATCAGCGGCTCCCTGCCCGCGCTCAAGCGAGCCAAGGAGGCGTGGCTCGTGATGAACACCGAGGAGAGCACGCTGGAGTCCATCGTCCCGTGGCGGAGCAACACCGAGGAGCAACGCGAGGACGCCCAGAAGGACTACCGGATGCAGAAGACGGAACTGGAGGACAAGGAGGTCTTCAGCATCGGCCCGGCGGGGACGAGTTTCACCGTGGACCTCACGTTCACGGGCGACGACGTGGAGCGCGAAGTCGAGGACCGGCGTGCGGAACTGGAGAACAACGTCGTCGGCACACTGCGCGACGCACTCGACGAGTCGCACCCGAGCCGCATCGACGAGATTCGAGCGGAGCTAGAGCGCGGCGCGAGCCTCGACGAACTCGGTGACCTCGCACGCGAGGCC
Source organism: Halobacteriaceae archaeon (assembly GCA_042216675.1). Taxonomy (GTDB): domain Archaea; phylum Halobacteriota; class Halobacteria; order Halobacteriales; family Halobacteriaceae; genus JBDGTS01. The sequence goes on from JBDGTS010000018.1 coordinate 7,196, forward strand.
TTCCGCGAGGAGGTCAGTGGCACCGACGAGGTGGCCGCCCGGAAGGAGGACCTCGAAGCGGACCTCGTAGCGGCCGAGGAGGAGGTGGAAATCTACGAGGGCGTCGTGGACCTGTTCGAGAACCTCAACAACATCCGCGAGAGCTACGTCGAGCGCGAGTCCGCGTTCCAGTCCGACCGCGCCGAACACGGGGAGGACTCCGACCGGCAGGTGGCCACCCAAGAGGAGGAGTACGTCTACGTCAAAAACGTCCAACCCGAGGACGTTCTGCGGACGACGGGCGACGATGACATCTCCCAGAGCGGCCTGTTCAAGAGCCAAGCCGAGGTCCAGCGGCTCCACGACAATCTCGGCGAACTGGCCGAGAACGCCCGCCGCCAGCAGTACACGGGGCTCCGACACCGGAAGTTCAGCCAGAACGGGTCCCGCTACGACGACCTGAAGGTCCGCGTCGCGGTGCTGTCACAGGCCATCGACCAGATCGACCGCGACGTGCTGGACTTCGAGGAGACGTTCAGCGGTGCCTTCGACCTCGGCGCGAGCGGGAAGCGCCTCGAAAGCCCGTACACGACGTGGCAACGCGACGTCGGCGGGAGTTGGGACATCGGCATGTCGGTGTTCATCGACGGGGTGTTCCTCGACAACATCCGCAAAATCGGCGACGCGGACGGCTACCGCGCTGGCTACGAGCGCCAACTGTCGAAACTCGGCGACGACATCCTCATCCACCACAGCTACGACCTCAAGAACGGCTACTACGTCCGCCGGAAGAACCTCCTGAACCTCGAAGACGACGAAGACGTGGCGTTCTTCCTGCGCGACGAACCCGAGGTCGTCGACGACTTGCTCGACGAGTACGTCGAGACGGTCCAGACTGGTGCGGACGCCGACACAACGGAGTGAGTGGACGATGAGCAATCCGGCACAGGTCGTCCGCGAGAACTGGGAGAAGGCAAAGCTGGTTCTCTATCTCGGTGTGATGGGGGTCCTCGCGTTACCGCTCTCGACGATGCTCGGCAACGCGTGGGAGCAGGCCGTCGTGAGCCGCGTCTTCATCGAACTGTTCGACGCCTATCTCTCGATCACACTGGAGAAGTTCTCGGTCGTCGCGTTCGGGCTCTTCCTCGGATTCCTCCTGCTGTTGGCGCTCGACCAGAAGAAGCGCATTCAGGGCGTCATGCTCACCGTGGGCCTCTTGGTGGCGCTCGCAGGGCTCTCCGCACAGGGGCTGTTCCTACCGAACATCGACTTCGCGGCGAACGTCCTGTGGCTGGGCGGCGGCATCGCCTTCGGGACGCTCGTCGGCGGCGGGCGTCGGCTGACGCGGGTCAACACGACCGAGCCGCTGGAGTTCCGCCGCGCGGCCCGGGGCGTCACGCTCCTGTTGGGCGCCATCGTGGTCGTGGCGTTTCTGGAGTACCACCTCAAATACCCCGCGTTCGTGGACGTGCGGAACGACCAACTCGTGTTCATCGTGAACGCGCCCGGACGGTTCGGCCTCGAACAGTCGAATCTCGTCTGGCACGCGCTCGTGTCCGGAACGTTCCTCGTCACCCTGACGCGGTTCATGGACTACGACGCAGAGACGGACTTCTTCGTACTCGGGCCGCGTGGCTCCGGAAAGTCGCTGTTCCTCGTCGGCGCCTATCTCGAAGCGCTCGAACGCGCCCAAGAGCGCGACGAGCAGACGCCGATGAACCCCAGCGACGACCTGATGTCGATGGTCGAGGAACTCGACCGTTCGACCTCGGACTGGATCGTCGAGGCGACGGCACCGGGCGAGATTCACTACCTCCAGTTCACGTACATCCATGGTTCCGTGTTCCCGAAGAACATCGAGGTGACCGGCCTCGACTACGCGGGCGAGTATCTGGACCGCCTGCCGGACGCGCTCACGGGCCTCTTAGAGAACGAGGAGGACGACACCCTGCTGGCGCTGGCGCAGAACGTCCAGCAGGCGGACACGCTCATTCTCGTCATCGACGTGGAGCGGTTCGTCAACGGCGAGGGTCTCGACATCCCGGCGTACTTCAGCATCCTGCAGGCCTGTGACGGCAAGGAGGTGTTGCTCGTGGCGACGAAGGCGGACATCCTCGCCGACCAGTTCCGCGAGGAACGCGGCATCGAGCCACACCGCTACTACGAGGACTTCAAGGAGTACGTCAACGAGGAACTCCGGAACAGCCAGCAGGTGAGCGCCCTCATCGAGGAGACGGCCGGAAGCGAGATTCACCCCGTCTACTACCAGACGAAGACCAGAGAGGACGGGAGCCGCGTCCCGATGCGCGACGACCGCAACTCGGTGATGACGGTCGGCTACGACCGACTCCTCGACAAACTTGGGAGGTAACCATGGTAGAGATAGACATCTACGACTCCACCGGCAACGAGTACACGAGCGGCGACACCGGCAGCGGCATCGGCCGGGAGATAGAGGACTACTTCTTCGCGCAAGTCCGCGTGGCGTTCCGGCTCCGCAGCCGCAAACCGGAAATCGTCCTGTTCTTCCGGGCGCGCGAGCACGCCTCGGGCCGCGCGGAGCAGTTCTACGCGGTCTGTCGGGGTTCGCGCCGGGACGACATGTTCGGGGACTACCTGAGCGCCCTCCGTCGAACGGTCGAGGACGACCTCGATATGGAGTTCGACACCTCCGGCGACGACATGCGGGTGTTCAACGAGCTCACGGGCGTGCCGCCGCTCCAGATGGACAGCTACGAGCGGCGCGCCCTGAGCAAGGCGCTGTCTCGGGGCCACAACGTCGAGTACGGCGTCGGCGACGAGCGGACGGCGCTGGCCCTGCTCAAGGACGTCATCGCCGAGGACTCCGCGAGCGTCGCCATCAGCGACAAGGGCCGAACGGACGCCCTCGACGACTACGACGTGGTCGCCGAACTCGGGACCTACAACGGCATCACGCCCATCGGCGACACGGAGGCGAAACTGGACCGCGTCAAGGAGGACCTCGAAGGCGAACTCGTGGACGCCAAGGTCGAGGAGATTCGCGACGCGGTGCAGGACCTCTCGACGAACACGTCCCTGAGCAGGACCCAGATTCGGAACCGCCTCCAGCGGGATATTTCGGTCCTCGGGGACGAGAGCGCACGACTGGGCGGCGACGCGAACTCGGGCGGGACGAGTGGCTTCCCCGGCGCCGGGTCGTCGGGGGGAAGTTTCGGAGACGACTCCGACCGGCGGAAGCGCCTGCTCATCATGGTCGGCGTCGCGCTCTTCGGACTCGCGCTCCTCGCGGCCCTCGTCTACGCGCTGACGATGCTGAACGTCGTTTCGCTCGGCCTCCCGGACTTCCTGAGTGGGAGCGGCGGGACGGTACCGGCGAACGGGACAGCCACGTCGACGGGAACGACGGCGACGAACACCACCGCGGCCGCACTCGTGGCACTCCTCTCCTCGCGCTGAGCCGGCCGCGGGAAGCGCGATATTGAAATGGCGGGTTCCCGTAGCAGGGGGCATGCCGAAGTACTCGACCGGAGGTGGCTCGGAGGGTGGCGACGGGGACGCCTGCGAGCTGTGTGGCACGACCAGCGACGACCTCCACCGGGCGACAGTCGCCGGCGCGACGCTCTCTGTCTGTGCCGACTGTGCGCCCCACGACGACACGGAGACGCGAACCACCGACGAGACGACGGACCGCGACCGGCGGGCCGCCCAGAACACCGCCAAAGTCGCCGACGCGGCGACGGGCGATTCCACGCACTGGGAGGAGGAAGGCACGGACTACGAGTCCGACCGGCTCCCCTACCTCGTCGCCGACTACGGCGACAGAGTCGAGCGGGCGCGGCAGGGCGCGGGCTACCAGCGCGACGAACTCGCGGCTGAACTCGACGTCGAGGAGAACGAACTGCTCGCCGTCGAGCAGGGCCGTGCGACGCGGGCCGGCGTCGGGGGGACCCTGATTCGGACGCTCGAAGACCACCTCGACGTGACCCTCGTCGACGAGTAGATGCCGACGCGCGAGGAGTACGACGCCGTCGTCTACGACCTCGACGGGACGCTCGTGCGCCTGCGCGTCGACTGGGACGCCGTCGCGGCTGACCTCCGGAACATGCTCGTGGACGCGGGCCACGACGCCGAGGGGGACGCGTGGGACTGTCTCGCCGCGGCAGAGTCGGTGGGGCTGTACGACGCTGCCCACGAGCGAATCGCGGCCCACGAACACGAGGGGGCGCGGGACTCCGTGCGATTGGCGGTGGCAGACGAGCTACCGACGCTGAACACGGCCGTAGGCGTCTGTTCGCTGAACGCCGAGCGTGCGGTGCGAGCGGCGCTCGACCGCCACGACCTGACGCAGTACGTCGACTCTGTCGTAGCCCGAGGAACTATCCCAGAGCGGAAACCGCGCCCCGAACCGCTGTTGCGCGCGGTTCGGGAGTTGGGCGCAGTGCCGTCGAACGCGCTGTTCGTCGGCGATTCGGCGTCGGACGAGGAGACGGCCCGACGCGCGGGGACTGACTTCGCCTACGTCGGCGACGGGCCGACGGATGTGGGGCGTTAGCGCCGCCGCGACTCGTAGAGATACACCGCGACGGCTACGAGGAACCAGACGACGGCGCCGACGCGAACCGCGAACGCCGCGCGCGCTTCCCACGTCGGAAGCGGGGTGCTCAGCGACAGGAGGCCGACGATGGGGGCCCCGACGGCGATTGTGACGACGAACGTCGTCTGCATCACCCACCCGTAGTCGACGCCCTCGGGGTCGTGTGTCTCGACGCGTTCAGGCACGCGAGGTGGGTCAGGCCCGGCGCACCTAAGCCGTGCCGGTTCGCGGGAGTGTGTGAACCGCAATACGACCGGCCAGTGGAAATAGAGGGACGTGGCCGCCCCGATAGACCAAAACTTTATATACTATGGTCGATTACGTATAGTTAGCATGGATAAACAGACCGAGCAAGGCGACGACGTGGTCTTCGAGCGATACGAGTACGAGGACAGCGTAGTCGTCGCGGCCGATTTCGCGGCCGTTGGTGGCGACGTCACGGTCGACGTCGTCGACGACACGGCCGTCGTGGTCGTGGACACGAAGCGAGGGACCGTCGAGCGGGACCTGAACCTGCCCGCGGGTGACGCACAAGCGTTTAACAAGAACGGCGTCGTCAGCGTCGAGGTGGAACGATGAAACTCACGGTCAAGCCGATGAAGCAAAGCGAGGCCGGCCGTGGTCTCGCCGCTATCGACCGCGAGGCGATGCGCGAACTCGACCTCGAGAACGGCGACTACGTCCTCATCGACGGTCGGGAGGGGCGCGCCGTCGCCCGCGTGTGGCCGGGCTATCCCAGCGACACCGGCGAGGGCGTCATCCGCATCGACGGCCGTCTCCGACAGGAGGCCGACGTCGGTATCGACGACAAGGTGGACGTCGAGAAGGCGGAGGTGAAGCCCGCCACCTCGATTACGGTCGCCCTGCCCCAGAACCTCCGCATCCGCGGGGACGTGGCGCCCCACATCCGGGACCGCCTGAGCGGGCGCCCCGTCACGGCTGGCCAGACCGTCCCGATTTCCTTCGGCTTCGGCGGTCTCGCGGCCGTCTCCGGTCAGCAACTCCCCGTCAAGATTGCCGACACCAACCCCGAGGGGACGGTCGTCGTCACCGATTCGACCGAGATTCACCTGAGCGAGCGCCCCGCCGAGGAAATCGGCGGCCCTGACGGCGAGGAGGCCGACACGCCGAGTGTCACCTACGAGGACATCGGCGGCCTCGACGACGAACTCGAACAGGTCCGCGAGATGATCGAACTGCCGATGCGGCATCCGGACCTCTTCGAGCAACTCGGCATCGAACCGCCGAAGGGGGTCCTGCTCCACGGTCCGCCCGGCACCGGGAAGACGCTCATCGCCAAGGCCGTCGCCAGCGAAATCGACGCCCACTTCGAGACCATCTCCGGCCCGGAGATCATGTCGAAGTACTACGGCGAGAGCGAGGAGCAGCTGCGCGAGGTGTTCGACGACGCCGAGGACAACGCTCCGGCCATCGTCTTCATCGACGAGATCGACTCCATCGCGCCCAAGCGCGGCGAAACCTCCGGCGACGTGGAACGCCGGGTCGTCGCCCAACTGCTCAGCCTGATGGACGGCCTCGAAGAGCGTGGCGACGTCATCGTCATCGGCGCGACGAACCGCGTCGACGCCATCGACCCGGCGCTCCGCCGAGGCGGGCGCTTCGACCGCGAAATCGAAATCGGCGTCCCCGACCGCGGGGGCCGCAAGGAAATCCTGCAGGTCCACACCCGCGGGATGCCCCTCGCCGAGGACGTCGACATCGACGAGTTCGCGGAGAACACCCACGGCTTCGTCGGCGCCGACATCGAGTCGCTCGCCAAGGAGGGCGCGATGAACGCCCTCCGCCGGGTGCGACCCCAGATCGACCTCGAAGCCGAGTCCATCGACGCGGACGTGCTCGACTCCCTGCAGGTCACCGAGAGCGACCTCAAGGAGGCGATGAAGGGCATCGAACCGTCGGCGCTCCGCGAGGTGTTCGTCGAGGTTCCAGACGTGACGTGGAACGAGGTCGGCGGCCTCGGCGACACGAAAGAGCGCCTCCGCGAGACCATCCAGTGGCCCCTCGAGTACGGCGACGTGTTCGAGGCGATGGACCTCGAAGCCGCGAAGGGGGTCTTGCTGTACGGCCCGCCGGGCACGGGGAAGACCCTGCTCGCGAAGGCCGTCGCCAACGAGTCCGAGTCCAACTTCATCTCGGTGAAGGGGCCGGAACTCCTCGATAAGTACGTCGGGGAGTCCGAGAAGGGGGTCCGCGAGATATTCAGCAAGGCCCGCGAGAACGCCCCGACCGTCATCTTCTTCGACGAGATAGACGCCATCGCGGGCGAACGCGGGGGCAACACGAGCGACTCCGGCGTCGGCGAACGGGTCGTCTCACAGCTGCTGACGGAACTCGACGGCATCGAGGAACTGGAGGACGTGGTCGTCGTCGCGACGACGAACCGACCCGACCTCATCGACTCGGCGCTGCTCCGTCCGGGTCGCCTCGACCGGCACATCCACGTGCCGGTGCCCGACGAGGAGGCCCGCCGCGCCATCCTCGACGTCCACACCCGGACGAAGCCCATCGCCGACGACGTGGACCTCGATTCGCTGGCGCGCCGCACGGACGGCTTCGTCGGCGCGGACCTCGAGTCGCTCGTCCGCGAGGCCACGATGGCCGCGACCCGGGAGTTCATCAATAGCGTCGAACCCGAGGAACTCGGGGAGAGCGTGGGCAACGTCCGCGTGAAGGCCGAGCACTTCGAGGAGGCCCTCGACGAAGTCGGCCCGAGCGTCGACGAGGACGTGCGCCAGCGCTACGAGGACATCGAGGAGACGTTCCAGAAGGCCGAACCCGAAGAGGAGGCAGTCGGTCGGACCTTCCAGTAACTACTCCAAGGGTTCCGCCGCGTCCTGTTTGACCAGCGGAGCCGCGTTTTCGTCCGGCAGCGTGACGACGTCGTCGGTTTCCAGCGTGTAGGTGCGCTGGTCGACACCGAAAATCTCGCCCACGTCCCGCGTGATGCGGACCGTGGTGCGGGCGTCGTCCGCCCCGTCTTTTTGACCCGCGTCGTCGTCGCCCGCGTCGTCGCCGTCGCCCATCAGGTCCGCGGCGTCGACGCCGCTTTCGCTCTCGGCCTCGGGTGACGACGGCGGCGCGGAGGACGGGCGCTCGGCGTCGTCGTTCGGTTCGGTGTGTGCCGTCGCGTCGGTGTCGCCGGCGATGACGTCGAGGACGCGGTGTTTGTTCTGCGTGATGCGGTCCACGAGGTCGCGGTAGAGGTCACGCTCTTCGGCCGTGAGGTTGCCCTCCTCGCCGCCGCCCATGTCCGCGGCGGCGAAACTTGCCTGCTTGACGACCTTGCCGACGCGGCGCTCGTAGAGGGACTCGGCGATCTGCTCGGCCGTCTCGATTTCGTCGGAGAGGCGCGTGATGTCCTCCGAGGAGAAGGGGTCGTCCACCGTCTCGGCGAGGTCGGCGCGCGTGGCCTTTCGCTCGCGGATGTACTCGGCCACGTCCGCGTAGAAGGAGTCCGGCAACTCCTGCAGGCTGTCGGTCTCCCGTTCGCGGTTCTTGGCGCGTCTGAGGTCGTCGAGATTCATTCCTTTGCTTTCTCCGCGCGGCCTCTCGCCATGAGAAAGACGGCCGCGTATTCGGGAAGTGACTGAAAGCCGTCCTCGACTGTAAAGGTTTCCCCATCGAACTCCACCGGCCCGCCGTCCCCGACATTCACCCGGACCTCCTGTCCCCGGAAGGTGTCGGCCACGGCGTCCGTGAGCGGGTCGAAGTCGTCGAGGTCGGCCGGGTCGATGCGCCGGACGCCGAGTCCCGTCCCACCGTGGAGGCTCCCCGGGAGGCGGATGAGGCGATTCGTGTCCGTCGTCACGGGTTCGTCGATGTGGGCGTGGTCGTACTCCGCCGTCTCGGCGGCGACGGTGCGCGCCAGCGAGAACATCGCCGAGTGAACGTCGACGTTCCCCCGCCGGACGGCCTCACGGTTGTTTCGTGCCGCCGTCAGCGCCGCACGAGCCTTCTTCTCGCCGAACCCCTCGTACTCGGTGAGGCGCGCGACGGCGTCGGCCTCGTCCATCGCCAACAGGTCGTCGAGCAAGTCGTTCAGTCGCTCAGTGACCCGGCCCCCCCAGCCACCGTCGGCAGGGAGCGTCCGCTTCTCGGCGGGGCTCTGTCTGCCCGCGGTGCCGCCGACGAGTTCGCGGTCCAGCACGGCCTCGAAGTCGAGGCCGGTCCCGCGCACGTAGTCCACGATTTCCCGACGTTCCTCGCTTTCGAGGGCGCGCACGTCGGGGTCGCGGACGTGGACGTGGTAGCCACGGCCCCCCGAGAAAGCGACCGTCAGGTCCTCGAAGCCGAAGTCGTCGCGGAGAAAGTCGAGGAGACGCTTGACCTCCACCTTGCACGCGGCGAGCATCTCCGCGTAGGAGTCCTCGCCGAGAGTGACCGCCGGCAGGTGGTCGGCGTCGAGGTCGAATACCAAGTCGGAGTCGCGCCACCCCTTCGCGCCCATCGTGTTGGCGCCGGGGTCCTCGTAGCGGCCCGCGGAGAAGTAGACGTGACGCGGGCGCTCCTCGGCGAGGAACGTGTCCGTGTCGCCGAGGTCGTGGAGCGAGCGGTGGCGGATCATCGTCGTGTCCGGACCGCTCGTCCACGGGATGTAGCCCCACTCGCGGGCGACGGCGTCCGGCGGAAGCGTGACTTCGCTCCGCCGGTAGTGGTCGCCGAATCGCCCCCGGAGATACCGGAGCGTCTGCTCGTCCATCGACCGTGGAGAACTCGGTGGACGGCCTTAACCCTTGCTCACCCGCCCAGCAACTCCGACAGTCGCTCCCGAAGGCTCGCGCCGCCGTCCCCGAGTCGGAGGTAGTAGGCGTCGCCGCCGTCCTGATAGTAGTTGGAGATGCGGCGCACCTCCTCGAAGCCGAGGTGCTTGTAGAAGCCGAGTGCCTCGTCGTTGGTGGCGCGGGCGTGGCAGGTGACGGTGTCGACGTCCTCGGCGACGGCGGCGACGAGTCGCTCCCCGAACCCCTCCTCGCGGTAGGCCGGGGCGACGGCGAGAAACAGGATGTAGCCGTCCGTGCGGGCCGCGGCGAAGCCGATGAGTTCGTCGCCGGCGTGGAAGACGTAGACGCGGGCGCGCCGGTAGGCGCGTTCGAAGAAGTTGCGTCGCTGTTTGAGGACGCCCTCTTCGGAGCGAATCTGCTCTTTGAGCGTCCAGGCGTCGTCCACCCACGCGTCGTCGCCGCGTTCGACGACTGTCTGTTCGACCTCGAGGCTCACTGGCTTGCTGTAATTCGTCGGTAGATATAATTCCACCGCCGTCGGCGAAAGCGGTTTCCGGGCGGAGTTCCCACCGCAGGCGTGGGCTTCGAACTGCGAGAACACACGGCGGACGTGGCCGTCGAGGCGGAGGCGGAGACGCTGGGCGGCGTCTTCGCGGCCGTCGCCGACGGTCTCGCGGCCGCGATGTGCGACGAGATTCCCGACGCGGGCGAGCGCTTCTTTCTCCGGGTGGCCGCCGAGGGACGCGAGGCCGCGCTCTTCGACTACCTCGACGAACTCATCTACGAACGCGACGTGCGCGGCGTCCTCCCCACCGCCAACGAGGCCACAGTCACCGAGCGCGACGGTGAGTGGGTCGTCGAGGCCAGCGCTCGGGGGGTCCCCCTCGACGCGGTGACGGCGCGCGACGTGAAGGCCGTCACGTACTCCGAGATGGACCTCGCCGAGACGGACGGCGGCTGGCACGCCTACGTCGTCTTCGACGTGTAGGCCCGCGTCGTAACCTATTCCCTCGCCCGCGCCAAACCGGCGTCCATGACAACGTTCGACGCCGACGCGGTGACCTTAGAGCGCGTCCGCGACTCCGTCTGGGAGATAGAGCGCGAGGAGGGCATGGAGGTGCCCGCGCGCGTCCTCGCCAGCGAGTCGCTCTTAGAGGAAATCAAGCAGGACAAGACGCTCGAACAGATCAAAAACGTCGCGCACCTCCCCGGCATCGTCGAGCACTCCATCTGCATGCCCGACGGGCATCAGGGGTACGGCTTCCCGGTGGGCGGCGTCGCCGCCATCGACGCCGAGGACGGGTGCATCTCGCCCGGCGGCGTCGGCTACGACATCAACTGCCTCTCCGGAGACAGCGAGGTACTGATGGAGTTCGGTCGGCGGCGAGAGATACGGACGCTGTGCGACGACTTCGAGAACGACCGGGCCGTCGTGATGGACGGCGGACCGACCCCCTCGGATATCAGGCTCCACACGGAGACGATGGACCGAACCGTCCACGAGGCGACGACGGCGGCCGGGGACAAAATCGAGGCGACACTCGACCATCCGTTTGTGACGCCGGATGGGATGCAGAAACTCGACGATGTCGAGCCGGGGGACTCCGTGCTCGTGCATCCCTTCGAGGGGCTTCCGGACGAACAGCCACCGGAGTTCATCGTTCTCGACGAAGACGACTTCGCCGACGAGGACCCACAGCTTCGCCGGGTACTGTCCGAGCGCGACCTCCTCCCGCTCAAATCGACCGACGAAGCGTTCAACCACCTTCTGAAGCTTGTGGGCTATCACACCGGTGATGGTTCCTTCAGCGGGGCGCAGTCGTGGTTCTACGGGGAGCCGGAGGCCCTCACGGAGATTCGTTCGGACATCAAGGCCGTCGGCTTCACGCCGTCGAAGATATACGAACGCGAGCGAAGCCACGAAATCGACGGCGAAGCCTTCGAGCGGACCGAATACAGCGTCAGGTCCACCTCGAACGCGTTCAAGAAACTACTCTGCAAGCTCGGCGCTCCAACGGGAGCGAAGGTCGAATCTGACTTCACGGCTCCGGGGTACCTCGACAAACTGGCCGACTGGCAGGTGGCGCTCTACCTCTCCGCGTTCTTCGGGGCGGAGATGAGTGCGCCGGCGACGGTGGGCGCCCGGAACTTCCAAGCACCCGCAGTTTCCCACAATCGCGTCGGGTCGAGACGGGCGGCCGGAGAACAGTTCCTCCGTGACCTGATGGGACACCTCGAAGAACTCGGCATCGCTACGAATCAACTCGAAGTGGTGCAGACGGGAGAAGAGGAGTCCAGTGACCGCGTGAGACTACGGTTCGGCGTCAGCACGGAGGGCAAGAACTTACAGCGGTTCTTCACGCGAATCGGATACCGATACAGCCCCGAGAAGCAGCGCAAAGCGATGGTCGCAGCACAGTATCTCAAACGAAAGGCGCGACACATCGCCAAGCGAGCGCGAGTCGCGAAGCGAGCGCAGACGATGGCCGACGGCGGCACCTCCACTCGCGAGATAAAGGAGACGTTCGAGTCCGTCAACGACCGCTTCATCGAGCGCTCCGTATACGACCAGCGAGACGGACGGCCACGACCGAGCGCCGACTTCCCGACGTTCGAGGAGTTCCGTGAAGACCGGCACGTGACGGACGAGATGCTGGTCGAGGCTGAGGTCACCAGCATCTCGGAGCGCGGGGCGAAGCCGGTGTTCGACATCGGCGTCGTCAACGACGAACACAATTTCCTCGCGAACGGCTTCGTCGTCTCCAACTGTGGCGTCCGGATGGTGAAGACGAACCTCACCTACGACGACGTGCAGGGCCGCGAGGAGGAACTCGTCGACGCCCTCTTCGAGGCCATCCCCTCCGGTCTCGGGGGCGGCGGCGTCGTGCAGGGAAGCGCGGACACCATCGAAGACATCCTCCACCGGGGCGTCGAGTGGGCCGTGGAGAAGGGCTACGCCGTCGAGGACGACCTCGCGCACTGCGAGGACGAGGGACGGCGGCGCGACGCCGACCCGAGCGCCGTCTCCCAGAAGGCGAAAGACCGGGGGCGCAACCAGATCGGTTCGCTCGGGTCGGGCAATCACTTCCTCGAAGTCCAGCGAGTGACAGACGTGTACCGGCCCGAAGTGGCCGACGCGTTCGGCCTCGAACCGGACCAAATCGTGGTCCTCATCCACTGTGGCTCCCGCGGCCTCGGCCATCAGGTCTGCACGGACTACCTCCGAGAAATCGAGCAGTCCCACGCCGACCTGCTGGAGCGACTGCCCGACAAGGAACTCGCCGCCGCGCCCGCGGGGAGCAAACTCGCGACGGAGTACTACGGCGCGATGTGCGCGGCCATCAACTTCGCGTGGGTGAACCGCCAACTCATCACGCACCAGACCCGCGAGGTGTTCGCGGACGTGTTCGACACCTCGTGGCGAGACCTCGAAATGGACCTGCTGTACGACGTGGCGCACAACATCGCCAAGCGCGAAACGCACGACGTCGACGGCGAGGACCGCGAGTTGTTCGTCCACCGAAAGGGCGCGACGCGGGCGTTTCCGGCGGGCCGCGAGGAGGTGCCACCGGCCTATCGTGACGTGGGCCAACCGGTCATCATCCCCGGTAGCATGGGCGCCGGCAGTTACATCCTCCGCGGCGGCGCGTCCTCGCTGGACGAGACGTTCGGCTCGACGGCCCACGGCGCGGGGCGCCTGATGTCCCGCACGCAGGCCAAACAGGAGTTCTGGGGCGGTGACGTCCAAGAGGACCTGCGCGAACAGGACCACATCTACGTGAAGGCCCAGAGCGGTGCGACGATCGCCGAGGAGGCCCCCGGCGTCTACAAAGACGTGGACGAGGTGGTTCGGGTCTCCGACGAACTCGGCATCGGCGACCGGGTGGCGCGGACGTATCCGGTCTGCAACATCAAGGGGTAGGTGGCGTCAGGGTTAACAGGGTTGGCGCCGAACACCTCCGTATGTCATCCGGTGCCGAAGCCCCACAGACCGCGGGCGACGACGGCGTTGTCGCGACCGAGGCCGCCGCCGAGCAAGCGCTGAGTCTGCTCGACGGTGAGGGCCTCGACACCGACGTGGCCGGCCTGCGCCTGTTCGTCCAGCAAGGCGGCTGTGCCGGACTCTCCTACGGGATGCGCTTCGACGACGCACCCGACGAGGACGACGAGATTTTCGAGCATCACGGCCTCCGCCTGTTCGTCGACCCGGCGAGCCTCGATTACATCGACGGGAGCGTCGTGGACTTCGAGGACGGCCTGCAGGCCGCCGGCTTCCACGTCCAGAACCCGAACGTGGAGGCGGAGTGTGGCTGTGGCGAATCGTTCCGAACCTGACGCGGCCGAAGAATTATCCTACAGTAGAGTAAACGGCGGGTCGTGGACCCAAGCGAGCGCCGACCGCTCCTCGACAGCGTCCCCGACGCCCTCGCCGTCGTCACCGACGACGGTACTGTTCGCTCCGCCACCGGCGACGTCAAGCGGTCGCTGGGCGTGACTGCAGATGCGCTCGTCGGCCGACGCTTCTACGACGACGTGCATCCCGTGGACAGACCGCGTGTGCAGGCGGCGCTCGACGGCGTCACCACAGGCGACGACGCAGAACGCGTCGAGTTCCGCTACGGCGTCGACGACGCCGAGTGGCGGTGGGTCGAAGCGCGCGCATCAGCAGCGGAAACGGCCGACGGCGACGCTGTAGTCACCTGTCGCGACGTGACCGAACGACGAGCCGAGGGGATGGACCGCCTCGAACAGTTCGCCGAACACACGGACGAGGTGCTGTGGATGGTGTCCGGCGACTGGCGGGAGTGTCTGTTCCTCAGCCCCGCCTTCGAGGACGTGTTCGGTCTGGCCCGACGTCGCCTCGACGATGACCCGACGGCGTTTCTGGACGCGGTTCACCCGGACGACAGGGACCGCACCGAAGCCGCGATGGCGACGCTGTCCGGCGGCGACCCGATCGAAATCGAGTGCCGCGCGAACCCCCGCCGAGGCTTCAAGCGCCTCGTGGCGGTCGAGGGGCAGCCAATCGTGGAGGACGACCGCGTGGTTCGCATCATCGGGTTCGCACGCGACGTGACCGACCAACGCCGCCGGGAGCAGCATCTGCGCGTGATGGACCGCCTGCTCAGACACAACCTCCGCAACGACCTGAACGTCGTCCTCGGGCGGGCGCGTCTCGCCCGAGACCGGGGCGACGAAGCGGTGGCGGCGAGCATGGACACCGTCATCGAGACGTGCGAGGACCTCCTCGCGACGGCTGACAAGGAGCGCGAGATACTCGCCGTCCTCGAAGACGTCGACGAACCGACGGCCCTCGACTTCGGGGCCGCCGTCGAGAGAGCCATCGAGACGGCGGCGGACACCCATCCCGAGGCGCGCATCGACGTGGACCTCCCCCGTACCTCGCGGGTCCGCGCCCTCGAAGAAATCGAGGTGGCGGTGACCGAACTCGTCGAGAACGCCATCAGACACGCCGCGGCGGACGCGCCGACGGTGTCCGTGCGCGTCCGGGACCGAGGCGACAGGGTACAGTTGACGGTCCGCGACGAGGGACCCCCCATCTCCGAACACGAGTTCCGGGCGCTCGCGACGGACGCCGAGAGAGACGACCTCCACCACGGGACGGGGTTGGGACTGTGGCTCGTCTACTGGATCGTGGACCTCTCGGAGGGGAAAATCGACTTCTCGGCGAGCGAATCGCGCGGGAACGTGGTGACGGTGCGCCTGCGCCGCGCCGATTAGTCTTCGAGTTCGAAGGCGACTTCGACCTCGGCCTGATACTCGCGCCCCTCGACGGACGCGAGTTCGACGCCCTGCCCCTGGACCTCGACCCAACTCACGTTCTGGAGGGTGTCGTCTGCCCGGTCGATGGCGTCGTCGACGGCCGCATCGAAGCTCTCCGTACTTCGTCCGATCAGCGTGATCTTCTTGAAGACCATACGAGGATGGACAGTCGGGACGCTGATAAAACTACTCGCCCATCTTGGCCGCGAGGTCGCTCGCCACGTCGGTGAGGTAGGCGGTGCCCCACGTCGCCACGACGACGGCGCCAAGCGAGTTGAACAGGAGGTCCTTCATCGAGTCTTCGAGGCCGTACTGCGTGAGCACCGCCGCCGCGCCGAAGACGCGCCCGAGTTGGCCGATGGCGAACTCGACGACTTCCCAGAACACGCCGAACGCCATCACGACCATCAGGATGAAGGCGAACGTGAACACCGGCGGGAACGACACGTCGGGTTCGTGTTCCTGCACGGCGCGCACGAAGGCGTAGCCGACGCCGGCGACGATGGAGGACGAGAGCGCGTGGGTGAGGTGGTCCCACCACCAGACCGACCGGTAGAACGAGAGGCCGGTCCCGGGGACGCCGACGGTTCCCAGAGCGTGCAGGAACACGGCGGTGGTTATCCAGAGGACGAGTGCCGGGTCCATCGTGATGTCGTAGTCGCGCTCGATGAGCGCTGGCAGTTGCGTCACCAACAGGCCGACGAAGGCGTTGACGACGATGCCTGAACTCCCTCGGTCGAGGCCGATGAAGATGAAGCCCACGAGCGCGAGTTCCATGACGCGGGACAGTTGGCGCTGTCGGCGCTCCGAGACGCCGAGCCACGCGCGGACCTTCATTCGACCACCTCCTGCACGTCGGTGGGGAGACGCTGTTTGGCGCGGGCCCGCCGACGGAAGTACAGCACGAAGAGGAGGCCGGCGAGGACGCCCACGCCCGTCGCGGCGACGAAGTCCCACATCACGGCCCGCTCGATTTCGGCCTCGGGCGCGCCGGTGAGCATGTACTCGGTGCTGAGGTACACGTCGGAGAGCCACTGGGCGAGCGCCCAGACCCCCGCCGTCGCCATCGTCCCGATGACGACGAACAGGACGGCGAACCAGTCGGTCATCTGGACCGGCGTGAACACGTCGAGTTCGACGGCGACGAGAAGCGCCAGCGCCGCCACCGAAACCTGCGTCGTGACCCGCGAGGTGAGTGGCACCACCGCGAACGACCGGGCCACCACCGGGAGCGCACCGAGCGCCAGCACTTCCCACGGCACCATCACCGTCGGGTCGCGGAAGCCGACGGGCGGAAACAGCGCGAGGACGACGATGCCCCCACAGAACCCCGCCCAGAGCAGTTCCCCCGTGAGGGCACTTCGGACCGCGACGAGGGCGACGAACGCCGTCAGCAGCCACGCGAAGGCGGCGTTCGCCCGCCCCTCCTCCATCATGTCCGTCAGCCCCTCGTCGTCACTCATGCGTCCGTTCTGGGTGGGGACCACGAAAAAGACTTAGGCCAGATACACCGCTGCGAAGGCGACAGCCGCGACGGTAACGGCGGCGAGACCGGTGACGACCCACGACGCGAAGTCGTCGCGGGGGCGCACGCCGCCGACGGCGCCCGTCGTGAGGATGCCGGCGACGAAGCCGTACGCCGCGTCGACGGTGGGGTTCGGGAGGACGACGACGCTCACCGCGAACGCCGCACCGGCCGTCGCCCGGGGGCGGAGATGGTCGCTCAGCCGAACGCCCGCCAGCGCCGCGGCGACGAGGACGCCCGCCCAGATGGCGGCCAGTTCGGCGCCGAAGGCGAGAAACAGGTCGTGCGTCGGGTCGGCGAACGGGGCGATGCGCGTCGTCAGCAGAGACACGTCGAGGGGCCAGAGGAACGACGGGGGGCCGCCGGTGAGCAGGTCCCCGAACGGGTGACTGACGAGGCCGACGAGCGCCGCCGCCCCGGTTTCGCGCGGTCCGAAGCCAAGAAGCGCCGCGAGCGCCGCCACCACCGCGCCCGCGACGAGGAACAGCGCCATAATCGTCGCGGCGAGGGGGCCGGAGACGACGAAAGCGAGGGCCGCAAGGCCGAGCCCCAGCCCGAGGGCGAGCGGGCGCCGCGAGGGGACGAACGCGAAGGCCGCCGCCGCCGGAACGGCGACGAGGACGGAGTGAGTGACCGTCCGGTGGGTCGCTTCGGAGGCCGCCCAGAAGGCGTCGACGGGCGCGGCGGCGCTCGTGCCCACCACGAGGGCGACGGGCGCGTACGCCACGTCCACGTCGGGGACGGTGGCGAACAGCGCCGCCACGACGGCGAGGGCGAGCGCTCGCTCCGGCGCCAACCCGTGCCGGCGCGCGAGGAGGCCGACGAGGGCCAGCGCCAACAGCCCGTGGCCGATGAACATACGGTTGCTTCGGGCCGAGCGGATTAAAGTGCGCCGGTCACTCCGAGGGCTCGATTTTCGTCCACTTCTTCTCGATTTCGGCGTTGCCGCGGACCATCAGGCCGTCTGCGACGCTGAGACGGGTCTTCCGGAGCTCGATCTCCTCGACGGTGCCGACGGTGCCCCCGACGTCGACGCGGTCGCCGGGGTTGAAGTCGGGGTCCCGGAGCAGGTAGACCCCGGAGACGGCGTCTGCGATCATCCCCGAGACGGCGTAGGAGACGCCGAGCGCGAGGAAGCCGCTCGCGGTGCCCAGCGCCAGCGCGATCTGGTCGAGGCCGACGAGCGTGAGGAAGGTGAGCGCCACGCCGAACCAGAGGAACAGCGCCACGACGGTGGCGACGAACTGCGCGTAGATGAGGTCCTGCCGGAACACCCGCCGCATCGACTTCCGGACGAGCCACTGGACGACGCGGACGGCGGCGCCCGCGACGAGGAGGAAGATGAGTCCCGTCAGGATGTCTGGAATCGCCGCCTCGATGTTGCCCAGCATCTCCGAGAGCGCGCCCTCGACGGTCTGAAGTCGCGTCAACATGGCTCACGGTTCGGCGGGTCGGCGGAAAAAACGCGGGGCCGTCACTCGGCCGCTGTGGGCGCCCGGACGACGTCGTGGTCCCCGTCGGGGTAGACACCGACCACGGCCCACGGGGCGTCGGGGTCGGCGTTCTCCAGCGAACGGAGGAGTTCGTCACAGCGGTCCCGCCACGCGACGAAACAGCGGAGCGAGTCGCCGTCGGTCGAGACGGTTTCGCCGTCGTGGACCGGCACGATGCGAACGTCTTTCCACTCGCGCACGGCCCGGAACTCGTCGCCGTCGTCGGCGATCGTGTAGCCGAGGTCGGCAAACACCTCGCGAGCGACCTCGGTGAGCGGCTTGGTAACGGTTGCCATCCACGTGGACCGTCAGCACGCTACACCTTAAGTGTTTGCTCACTCGTGGGCCGCGTCCCACTCGTCGGGCTTCTTGAGATTTCCGCAGGCGTTGCAGACGATGCGGCCCATCGTGTCCATCGCCGTGTCGAGGCTGTCGCAGTTCGTGCAGAGATAGCCGTAGCGCCGCTCTCGACCCGCGGAGGCGTACACGACGGCGAAGGGACCGTCGCTACCGCGTTCGCCCTCGTCGGGGGCGACGTACACCGTCGCGCCGTCGTCCGTCGTCCGCTCGTGCATGGGCCGCGCTAGGCGCTCGCGGACTTTCAGCCTTCCCACCCGGAACGACACCATTCATGGGGCTCCCCGCCATCGGTCGGGGCATGAGCCGCGTCGTCGTGCCGGTCCGGTACCCGCTCTCGGAACACTCACGGCGCACGCTCGGCGCCGCGATAGACGTGGCCGAGGAGCGTGACGCCGACCTCACGGTCCTCCACGTCAACCTCCATCAGGAGGGGCGGCGGGTGACGCGCACGGACCTCAAGCGCGCCGTCGAACGCGCGTTCGGCCCACAGCCGAGCGCCCGGTACGTCGTCCGCTCGGGCTTCCTCGTGGAGCAGACGATTCTCGACGAGGTGGCCGCCGAGGACGCCGACGTGGTGGTCATCGGCCGGAAGCAGGTGGGCCGCTGGCGACGCACTCTGCGCTCGCTGTTGGGCGAACCCGACATCGAGGCGTTCCTCCAGCGAGAACTCGACTGCGAACTCCTCACCGTCGACGAGACGTAGCGTCGTCGGAGAGCGACACCCGAGCCTCGCCGCTCGTCTCGTCGAAGACGTGGTGCTGATGCGGATAGGCGATTTCCACGTCCTCGGCCTCCGAGAGCGCGGTCCAGATGTTCTCCTGCACGTTAGAGCGCAGGCGCAGGAGCTTGTACGGCTCCCGCGCCCAGTACCGGAGCGTCAGCAGGACGCCGTGGTCGGCGTACTCGTCGATGTAACACGTCGGCGCGGCGGGGTAGCGGGCGCTCCCGATGCGGATGTCCGGGCCGCCGGAGACGACGGCGTCCACCTCCGCCGCCGACTGCTCCATGATGCGCCGGGCGCGTTCGAGGTTCCCCTCGTAGGTGACGAGCAACTGAAGGCGCAGGCGGGTGCGCTCGTCCTCCGCGGAGTAGTTCACCACGTCGCGGTCCCGAATCGTGGAGTTCGGGATGACCATGAACGTGTTGTCGAGCGTGAAAATCTTCGTGTAGCGGAGCGTGATGTCCTCGACGTAGCCCATCGTCTGCCGGTCGACGATTTCTATCATGTCGCCGATTTCGTAGGGCTGGTCGGCGAGGACGAACAGGCCGTTGATGACGCTCCCGACGATGGGCGCCAACACGAGACCGAGGACGGCCGAGAACACCGTCACCGAGAGCAGGATGTTCCCCGCGCGCAGGCCGAGGACGTACGCGGCAGCGAGGATGCCGAAGACGAGGCCGGTGGTTCTGATGCCCCGCAACACGGTCCGGGTGACGCTCGGTCGCTCGAAGCGCCGCGCCACGCGGCGGCCCCCCACGCGGACGAGCACCTTCCCGAGATACCAGCCGAGGAGCACGGCCGCGGCGGCGGCGACGAGGCGGCCCAGCGTCGGGCCGACGAGGTCACCGACGGCGCTCGGGTCGAGCGGCATGGCCCGAGCAACGCTCCCCCGGTGGAAAACGGTTGCGGGGACAAGGGCTAAGTCGTCGCCGGCGGTTCGGGGGGGCATGTCAGACACCCCCGGCACCGACGGCGGCCCCGAGTTCGAAGTGACACACGACGAGAGCGCCGCCGAGACGCTCCTCGTCGGCGTCTCCAGTCCCGGCCTCGCGGGCCTGACTGCCGTGGACTATCTCGTCGACCACCGGTCGCTCGAACAGACGGGCCACGTCACCGTCGAGCAGTTCCCCGCCATCACGCCCTTCGAGAACGGGACGCCGCGCCACCACACCCGCCTGTTCGGGGCCGCGGACCGCGACGTGAGCGTCCTCGTCGGCGAACTGTTCGTCCCGACGACGGCCGCGGGACCGTTCAGCGACGCCATCGTCGACTGGATAGAGGACAGCGACGTGTCGGAAGTGGTCGTCCTCTCGGGCATCCCGCTCCCCCACGGTCCCGAGGAGCACCGGCCGTTCTACGTCGCCACGGAGGACTTCCGCGACGAGCGACTGACGGGAACGGACGTCGGCCCGATGGGCACGGGCTTCCTCGACGGCGTGAACGCCGAACTGATGCGCCACGGCCTCGACACCGACGACTTGGAGGTGGCAGTGCTTGTCACCCCCGTCCACGCGCAGACGCCGGACGTGGACGCCGCCATCCGACTGCTGGACGCCGTGGCCGCTATCTACGACCTCGACCTCGACACCGGCCCGCTGGAGGCGTTCGCGGGCGAAATCGAGCAGCACTACCGCGACCTGTCCGAGCGCATCGCCGCCGCCGAGGAGGAGCAACGGCCCGGCGACCGGATGTACATGTAGTCAGTCGAGCGGGAAACAGGCGATTGCCGGCGCGTCGCCGTTGGCGCCGGTGTTGTTCCGGTCGGCGTACAGGAAGTCCGAACCGACGGCGACGGGGCGCCACGCCGTACTGGACCGCCACGCGACGGCCCCCTCCGCGGTGCGCGCCTGCACGCCGCTCTCGCGTTCGACGAGTGCGCGTCCGCCGGCGCCGACGACGGCTCCCACGTCGTCATCGACGGTCCAGCGAATCGCTCCCGTGTCGGGAGCGACGCCGCGGAGGCGGGTGGTCCCGCCGATGATGCCGGGCGTAGTGTCGCTCGTCGTGACGTACAACAGGTCGTCGGTGACGACCGGTTCGCCGATGACCCCGCGCATCTGTTCGTCGTCCGCGCCCGTCTGGGTCAGGACGAGATGCCACGCTCGCTCGCCGGTCTCGGCGCAGTACGCCGCCACCCCCTCGAAGTGGCCCATCAGCACGTGGCCCCGCGCGGCGTCCACGACGGGCCGCGTCGAGTCTCCGGGCGCGTCCGATTCCCAGTCGAGCGTTCCGTCGCCCACGTTCACGGCGG
Source organism: Halobacteriaceae archaeon (assembly GCA_042216675.1). GTDB lineage: Archaea > Halobacteriota > Halobacteria > Halobacteriales > Halobacteriaceae > JBDGTS01. The sequence continues at coordinate 28,627 of JBDGTS010000018.1, forward strand.
CGAGACGCTCCCGGCCGCTGTTGACGAACAGGCGGTCGTCCGCGACGGTCGGGGCGTCGTGGAGGACATCGCCCGTCGGGAACCACCACAGGCGGTCACCGGTCGTGGCGTCGAGGGCGTGGACGCCAGCGGCGCCGTAAGTTGTGACGCGCACGAAGACGCGGCCGCCGGCCGCGACGACGGGGCCACTGAGGTGCCGGTCGAAGTCCTCGCGCCACCGCACGTCGCCGCTCGCCGGGTCGAGCGCGAATACTACACCCTGCCCGGGTCCGGTGTTGCTCTCGTCCTGCCCGGACGCGACGTAGAGCGTCTCGCGGTCCGCGCCGTCGGGTGCGAGCGTCGGCGGCCAGACGCCCCGATGCGGGAGCGAGTGAGTCCAGCGCCGCGTGCCGTCCGCGAGTGCGCGGGCCTCGACGCGCGTCTCGGCGGGCGACGCCCGGTAGTCCGCGACGCTCACGTAGAGGCGGTCGGTGCCGATGGCGGCGTCCGTCGGGAACGTCGAGGGCGGATACCCGTGCGTCCACGCGGCGTCGCCCGGCGGCGTCGTGACGTCGACGGCGGGGTTGTGGCCCGTCGCGCCGGCGTCGTGACCGGCGGCGGGCCACGTCGCGGCGCCGGCGGCCGCCGGTTCGGAAACCGGGGCCGCACAGGTCGCGCCAGCCGTCGCGTAGGGCGCGTCGCGGTCGAACAGGCCCGAAAACAGGCCCAACAGCGATGCGGTGCCGACGGCGCCGCCGGCCGCGAGGAGGGCCCGGCGCGTCGGCGTCTCGGAGAGCGGCGACACGGAAGAACAGTTGGCTCGGCGACAGAAGTGCCTTGCGGGCTACACGTCCGCGGGACCGTCCTCGGTCACCACCTCGTCCACGAGGCGGACCGGCGTGGCGTCGTAGGCGGGGTTCTCCACGTCGAAGCCCTCCGGCGGTTCGCGGATGACCTCGCTGGTCGCCCGGAAGTCGTTCTCGAAGCGGAAGCCCGATTCGACGATTTTCGTGCTCGCGCCCGTGACGGTCAGCGGTACGTCCGCGTCCGCCGCGGTGGCGGCGAGGGGGTACGTGCCGACGCGGTTGTACAGGGCGTCCTCGACGATGCAGTCCATCCCGAGGAGGACGCGGTCACAGTCGTCGAGGACGTGGCCGGCGGCGCTGTCGACGACGAGCGTCACGTCCACGGCGTCGATGTCCGCGAGCGTGCGGGCCGACTTCCGCCCGAGCATCAGCGGGCGGGACTCCGTGGTGTACACCGAGAGCGAGGCCCCGTCGTCGGCGGCCTGCTGAATCGCGCTGGTCACCGTCGTCGAGTAGTCGTGGGTGAGGACGGTGTCGCCGTCCGAGAGGTCGGCGGCGACGTTCGCGGCCGCCTCGCGGGCCGCCGTCTCCACGCGGTCGATGACCCGGTCGATGACGTCGCGGGTCACCTCCTTCGCCGCGGCGACGGTGTCGGCGTCGGCGTCTTCCACGGTAGACTGAATCTCGCGCTGGGTCGTCACCAGCGACGCGTGGGACGGGTTCGCCCTGATGAGCGCCTGACTGTTGCGTTCGAGGCTCCGGACGTACTCCTCGACGGAGGCGTACTCGCGGTCGAGGAGGTCCCGGAGCGCCCGGGCGGCCTTCGTCGCCACGACCGACGAACTGTGGGTCCGCATCTCCCGAATCTCCGCCGCGGTCTCGTCGATCATAGTTCAGTGGACCGGTGTCCGGCACATATGTCTTCTCCCCGCTGGACCACGAGACGCTTATCCGGGTGGCCGCGTAGGGCCGCACATGGACGAGGAAATCCTCGACGAACAGCAGGCGCTCGTGGCCGCACTCGCCGAGGCCGGCTGGGAAGTCACCGAGGCCGAGGTGTCGGTGTATCAGAGTCCGTGGGAGGAGGACACACCCGAGGCGACAGTGACGCTCACCGCGAGCAAGGCGTTTCCGGACGCGGACGTCGACAGGCGAGGGCCGGGCGACGATGACGACGACAACCCCTACCGGGTCCGCTAGTCGAAGCGGGCGTCGACGCTTTGCTCGTGGGCTTCGAGGCCCTCCGCGTCGGCGAGCGTCGTCACCGCCTCGCGCAGGGCACCGAGGGCGTCCGCGTCGAGACGCTGGACTGTCTGCGCGCGGAGGAACGTGTCCACCGAGACGCCACCGGTGACGCTCGCGCTTCCGGAGGTGGGCAGGACGTGGTTCGTGCCGGTGGCGTAGTCGCCCGCCGCGACGGGCGTCTGCGGACCGAGGAACACGCTCCCGGCGTTCGAGATGCGGTCGAGCAGGGCCTCGTCGTCGGCGGCCTGAATCGAGAGGTGTTCGGCGGCGTAGCGGTCCGCGAATTCGACGGCCTCCGCGGCGTCCATCGCGTAAAACACGCCGCTCGCGTCGTTGTCGAGGGCCGCACGAATCACGTCCTCGCGGGCGCGGTCACCGACCTGTGACTCGATGGCGTCGGTGACTGCCGCGGCGGTGTCGCGGTCCGTCGCCACGGCGACGACGCTCGCGTTCGGGTCGTGTTCGGCCTGCGCGAGGACGTCCGCGGCCACGAGGGCCGGGTCCGCCGTCTCGTCGGCGAGGACGAGAATCTCGGAGGGGCCGGCGAGGAAGTCGATGTCCACGTCGCCGCGCACGACGGCCTTCGCGGCGGTGACCCAGCGGTTGCCCGGCCCGACGACTTTCTGGACCGGGTCCACCGTCTCCGTCCCGTAGGCGAGGGCCGCGACGCCCTGCGCGCCGCCAACGGCGTACACGTCGTCGGCGCCCGCCACGTCGATGGCCGCGAGCGTCGCGGGGTTCATCTCCTCGGCGGGCGGCGTGACGACGGCCACCTCCTCGACGCCCGCGACGGTGGCGGGCACGACGGTCATCAGGGCGCTAGAGGGGTAGGCCGCGGTGCCGCCGGGGACGTAGGCGCCGACGCGGTCCAGCGGTCGGAAGCGTCGCCCGAGTTCGCGGCCGTCGAAGTCCGCGCGCCAGTCCTCTGGGAGTTGCGCCTCGTGGAACGTCCGGATGTTCTCGGCGGCCGTCTCGATGGCCGCCAGTACCTCTTCGTCGACGGCGTCGCGGGCCGCGGCAGCCCGGTCTGACACGTCGATTTCCTCGACGGCAACGTCGTCGAACTCGCGTGCGAAGTCGCGGAGGGCGTCGTCGCCGTCAGCGCGAACGGTGGCGACGATGTCCGCGACGGACTCGCGGACCTCGCTCACACCGGCGTCCCTGTCGAAGAGGGCGCGTCGGCGCGCGGCGTCGAGGTCCGCGAGAGCGGTGGGAGTCATGCGCCCCGATAGGGGCGGTCAGCGAAAAACGGTTTCGACGCGGGGGCCTCAGCCCTCGATGGGGATTTCGGTGCCGCGGGCCGTCGCCTCAGTTTGCACCGGCAACCGGACTTCGAGGATGCCGTTCCTGTACGACGCCGAGAGGTCCTCCTCGCGGACGGCCTTCGGGAAACGGAACCGCCGGTGGTAGGTGCGCTGTCGGTTCCGCTCCTCGTCGACGCGCTCGGCGGCGATGTTCAGCACGCCGTCGTCCCACGTGACCTCGATGTCGTCGCGGTCGAAGCCCGGCATCTCGACGCTGAGGACGAACTCCTCGTCCTCCTCGTACAGTTCGTAGTCTGTGCTGCCGGCTTCGAACAGGCGGTTCGGAAGGTCGAACCCTTCGAACCACGAGTCAGCGGGACTCGGACGGAGCGCCATGGCTGGTCACCTTGGTTCCATCGACAACTATGTCGGCGGTTCGTCATAAATTTTACGCCGGCGTGGCGTGCGTCGCCGTCGCCTTGAACGAGACGACGACGGCGCGCCCGGGGGCCAGCGACAGGCGCGCCCGGCTCTCGGCGGTCACGAGCGCCGTCACCGGGTGACCCGCGGCGTCGACGGTGACCCGGCAGACGGACTCGCCGGCGTCGACGGACGTGACGGCGCCCTCGAAGCGATTGCGAGCGCTCGTGCCCGCGCCCGAGGGCACCTCGTCCGGGTCGTGGAGCGTCACCGCGTCGGCCCGGAGCGTGACGCGCACGTCGTCCTCCTCCGGCGGCACGAGAGCGCGGACGGCCCCGAGCGCCGTCTCGACGGTTCCGAGTTCGCCCTCGCGGTCAGTCACTGTCCCGTCGAGCACCGTCTCGGGCACCGTCGTCACGGCGTCGACGGTGCGCTGGAGGCGGTCGAAGCGGTCGAGGAGCGCCCGACCCGCGTCGGTGAGCGTGCTCCCACCGCCGCCGGAGCCCCCGCGCTGACGCTCCACGAGAGGGCCGAAGGCGGCTTCGAGGTCCGCGACGCGGGCGTGAGAGCGCGAGTAGGAGCGACCGAGGCTGTCGGCGGCCCGGTTGAGCGACCCCGTCTCCGCGATGGCCGCCAGCAGCGCGGCGTCCCCGGCGTCGAACACGACGCCGTCGGCCCGGAGCTGCGCCTCGAAGTCCGTGTCCATGCGTGTGGCTTGCTATCGTCGGGCAAAAGATTATGGCATCCCCCGACGAGAACCGTTGTGTCCATGTCGAAACAACGGTCCCGGCGCGCGTTCCTGTCGGCCCTCGGCGCGGGCGCGACGGCCGGACTGGCCGGCTGTACAGGCGTGTTCGGAAGCGGCGGTGGCGGCGGTTCGGAGGCCACCGTCCTCCACGCGGGAAGCCTCGCGGCCCCGTGGGAGGAGATGGAGGCGGCCTTCGAGGAGAGCCACGACGCCACGGTGAACCGGGAGGCAAAGGGGTCCGTCGACTCCACCCGGAAAATCACGGAGGAGCCACACCGCGCCGCGGAGGCGCTCGGCGTCTCGGATTTCAGGCTCATCCGGGACATGGTGCTCCCCGACTACGGCAGTTGGTACGCCATCTTCGCGACGAACGCGATGACCGTCGCGTACACCGACCAGTCGAAGTACGCCGACGAGTTCGGGACGGACACGTGGTACGACGTGCTGTCCCGCGACGACGTGAACGTCGCGCACTCGGACCCGGCGGCCGACCCGAACGGCTACCGCTCGGTGATGTCGATGCGACTCGGCGCCGAGACGTTCGAGGGGTCGCGCCTGTACGACGAGGCCACCGCGCAGGCGATGGAGGACAACGCCGTCGTCGGCACCGGCACGGAGTCCGCGCTCATCGGCCAACTGCAGTCGGGCGAACTCGACTACGCGTGGGAGTACCAGTCCGCCGGCGCGAGCCACGACGTGCAGGTGGTGGACCTCCAACCGGAGGTGGACCTCTCGAAGGCCACCTCGGCCTACGCCGAGCACTACGCGAAGGTGACTGTCGAGGCGGGCGGCAACAGTTACACCGGCGCGCCCATCGCCTACGGCATCACCGTCCCGAACACCGCCGAGAACCCGGACCTCGGCGCAGAGTGGGTGAACTTCGTCACCGGCGAGGAGGGCCGGTCGATCATGCGCGACAACGGCTTCGAACCGGTATCGCCCGCCATGGCGCCCCAGTCCGGGTGGAGCGACGTGCCCGAGTCGGTGAAACAACACGCGACTGCACAGTCCGCGCTCGGGCCGCTGACCCTGTAAGCCGTGTTCGGACTCGGACGCGTCGGCCGGTTCGACGCCGCTGTGGCCGTCGCTCTCGTGCAGGTCCTCGCCTTCGCCGCCGCGTACGTCGCGGACGTACCGACGGCCTACGCGGTGTTCGCGCTGGTGAGCGCCGTCGCCGTCGCGGCGGGGAGCGGCCGGGGCGCCTTCGAGACGGTGCTGGCCGCCTTCGGCACGGCGCTGTTGCTGGCGCTCGGCCTCCCCCTGTTGATGCTGGCGGCGCGACAGGACCCGGACCTCGTGGCGGAGATGGCGACGCGCCCCGGCGTCCAGCAGGCGCTCTACCTCTCGATTTACGGCCCCCTGCTCGCGGCGCTGGCGGCGACGGTGACTGGGGTCCCCCTCGCGTATCTGCTCTCGCGTGGCTTCCCCGGACAGGCCGCCGTCGCCAGCCTCGTGGACCTGCCGCTGGTGGTGCCCCACAGCGTCGTCGGCATCATGGTGCTGTTCGCCTTCGGGTCGGGCGGCGCGTTCCCCGGCGTCGACGTCTTCCTGACGATGGCGGGGCTGGTGCTGGCGATGGCGTTCGTCAGCGCGCCCTACGTCGTCAACGCGGCGCGCGAGGGCTTCGAGGCGACGGACGGCGACCTCGAACGCGCCTCGCGGTCGCTGGGCGCCTCGCAGTTCGAGTCGTTCCGGCGCGTGGAGTGGCCCCTCGCTCGGCGGGCCGTCCTCACCGGGGCGCTCCTGTCGTGGGCGCGGGCCGTCTCCGAGTTCGGTGCCGTCGCCGTCATCGCGTACAACGTCGAGTTCTTCTACCCGCTCACCGGGCGGGTGGTGACCGGCCAGCACGCGCCGGTGTTAATCCACAACACCTTCCTCTCGGAGGGGCTGGCCGAGTCCGGGGCCGTCTCGGCCCTGCTGTTGAGCATCGTCGCCGTGGTGTTCCTCGTCATCCGCGGCGTGGCTTACGACGACGACGAGAGCGGAGGGTTGCCGCAGTGACCCGCATCGACGCCGACGTGCGGGCGACGTTCCGCGACGGCGACACCGCTTTCGAGGTGGCGATGGACCTCGCCGTGGACGCGGGCGAGACGCTGGTCGTCCTCGGCCCGAGCGGGAGTGGCAAGACGCTCCTGCTGGAGGCCATCGCGGGCTTCCACCGCCACGAGGGCCACGTCACCGTCGGCGGAGACGACGTGACGGACGCTCCGCCAGAGGATCGCGGACTGGGACTGGTGTTCCAGAACTACGCGCTGTTCCCGCACCTGAGCGTCCGCGAGAACGTCGCCTACGGCACGCGCTACCACGACGACAGCGGCGACCCCGACGACCTGCTGTCGGCGTTCGGCGTCGCGGCCCTCGCCGAGCGGTCGCCGGACACGCTCTCCGGCGGGGAGGCCCAGCGCGTCGCCCTCGCCCGGGCGCTGGCGATTCGCCCGGAAGCGTTTCTGCTCGACGAACCGCTCTCCTCGCTCGACGTGCCGACGCGGGAGTCACTGCGCGCGGACCTGCTGGACGTGCTGGCCGACGAGACGGCTATCTACGTCACTCACGACCGAACGACGGCGCGGATGCTCGCCGACCGGGTGGCCGTCGTCTCCGACGGCGAGGTCCGTCAGGCCGGCCCCGTCGACGAGGTGTTCGAGAACCCCGCGACGGCGTTCGTCGCGCGCTTCACCGGCGCGAACTGCATCCCGCGGGACGCGCTTCCGGAGTCGGTGACCGCGGCCCTGCCGGCGGGCGAAACGGTCGTCATCCGGCCCGAGCACGTCGGCGTCGGCGGCGACGACGCGACGGCGACCCTCGTCCGCTCGACCCGACAGGAACGCGGCTATCGCCTCACCCTCGACGTGGACGGCGCGCGCCTCGCCGCCTTCGCCGACGCGCCGCCGGGGGCCGAGACGGTAGGGCTGTCGATTCCCGCCGAACACTGCGTCGTCCCGGGCGACTAAGGGCGTCGGCGCCGACGCTCGGCTATGAGCGAGGAGTTCAGCCACATCGAGGACGACGCGGCGAACATGGTCGACGTGGGCGACAAGCCCGCAGTCGAGCGTCGCTCCGTCGCGGCCGGGCGCATCGACCTCCAGCAATCGACCGTCGCGGCCGTCGAGGAGGGCGAGGTGGTGAAGGGCAACGTCCTCGCCGTCGCCCGCGTCGCGGCGATTCAGGCCGTCAAGCGCACGTGGGACGACGTGCCGATGTGCCACCAGATTCCCATCACCGACGTGAGCGTCGACTTCGACACCGTCGCGGACGGCATCGAGGCGGAAGTGGAAGTCGCCTCGAAGGGGCAGACTGGCGTCGAGATGGAGGCGCTCAACGGCGTCACGCGCGCCCTACTGACGGTGTGGGACATGGTGAAGAGCGCCGAGAAGGACGATGCGGGACAGTACCCCGAGGCCGAGATCCGGGACGTGCGCGTCGTCGAGAAGCAGAAGGGCGAGTCGGCGTAGGAGGTATGGGGCCGGGCACCCCACCGACGCACATGCAGGTCATCGACGCCGCCGCGACCCGCGACTTCGACCCGGAGTCGTTCGCGAAGTCGGGCCTCTTCGAGACGGACCGGATGTTCGCCGACGTGTACTGCTTCGAACCCGGACAGGCACAGGAGGTCCACGCCCACGACGACGGCGACAAGGTGTACTACGTCCTCGACGGCCACCTGACGGCCGTCGTCGGCGACGAAGAACGGACGCTCGCGCCCGGCGAGGCAGTCGTCGCCGAAGCGGGCGAGGCACACGGCCTCCGCAACGACGGCGACGAACGGGCGCGAGCGCTGGTGGTCATGGCGTGGGGCGACACCGAGGGGCAAAGCGGCCACAGCCACGACCACGCCCATCACCACCACGACGACGCCGAACTCGACTTCGCGGTGCTGACAATCACTTCCTCGCGCGACGAGGCGACGGACGAGAGCGGTCGCATCGCCCGGCGAGCCATCGAGGACGACGGGCACGACGTGGTGGGCTACGAGACGGTGGCCGACGACGAGGACGCGATTCGCACCGTCGTCAGCGAACACGTCGCCGAGGGCGCGGACGCCGTGGTGACGACGGGCGGGACGGGGCTGACGCCCGACGACGTGACGGTGGAGGCGGTTCGGCCCCTCCTCGAGAAGGAACTGCCCGGCGTCGGCGAGCACTTCCGCCGTCTGAGCCACGAGCGAGTCGGCACGGCGGCGATGCTGTCGCGGGCGACGGGCGGCGTCGTCGACGGGAGCGCCGTCTTCTGCCTGCCGGGGTCGCCCGACGCGGCCGAACTCGGCGTGGAAGAAGTCGTGTTACCGGAAGTCGGACACGTCGCGTCGCTCGCCGGCCGGAACTGAGCCAGCCCACAGCGTTACAAGCGCGCCGCCCCCACCGCCCGGTATGCACACAGTCGGAGTCGTCGGCCCCCCCGAGGAGCGCCGGGCCGCCGTCGAGGCCCTCGTCGCCCGCCTCGACGGGCGCGGGCGCGTCGGCGTCGTCACCGGACTGGGATGGCCGAGCGAGGGCGTCGGTGCGGACTACCGCACCGCCGGCGCGGCCGTGGCCTACGGCGTCGAGGAGGGGGGCTGGGTCGCCGCGGGCGAGGACGCGGACCTCGACGACGCCTTGGACCGCCTCGCCGCGGACTGTGACTACGCCGTCGTCGAGGGGCGCCCCGACGCGGCGCTAGCACAGGTGGCCATCGGCGAGATAGAGCACGCGGGCGAGACGCTGGACCGCGCGGGGAGCGCCGCCGAGATAGACGTGGAGACCGTCGTCGCAGGCGTCGAGGAGACGGAGCCACGCGAGACGCTCGAATCGCTCGTCCGGACGGCGAAGCGGGACCCGGACTCGGAGTTCGCGGGCGCCATCGCCACCTTCACCGGGCGCGTCCGGCCGAAGGAGGGGCCCGACGACGACTACACGGAACACCTCGAATTCGAGAAGTACGACGACGTGGCCGAGCGGAAGATGGCCGCCATCCGTGAGGACATCGAGTCACGCGAAGGCGTCTATCGCGTCGTCCTCCACCACAAGACGGGCGTCGTCGAGGCGGAGACCGACATCGTGCACGTCGTCGTCCTCGCGGGCCACCGCCGGGAGGCGTTCGACGCGGTGGAGGACGGCATCGACCGCCTCAAGGAGGAGGTGCCCCTGTTCAAGAAGGAGGTGACGGTGGCCGAGGAGTTCTGGGCCCACGAGCGCGACGGTCAGTCCGAGTAGGTGTAGGGCGCGCGGTCCCCCTCCACGTCGCGGTACGTCTCGTTGACGCGCCACTCGCCGTCGTCGCCCTCGACCATGTACTCGCCGTAGTAGGGCACTCGCTCGGCGACGGTGTGGCGAAACGCGTCGCGCATCGACTCCTTCGTCTCCCCGAGGTCGGTCAGGTCGTCGTTGCGGTTGAGACAGCCCTTGAGGTAGCCGTCGTGGGTGACGCGGACCCGGCCGCAGTTCGCGCAGAACTCCTCGTTGCCGACGGGGTCCACGATTTCGACCATGCCACCCGGCCCCTCGTCCTCGCCGACGAAGTAGCGCGTCCGAGCGTGCATCTCGCGCGTCTCCACGCGGTCCGCGCGCTCTTCCAGCCAGTCGTGGACCCGGTCGATGTCGATGGCCCACTCGGGGTGGCCGGCGAGTTCGGGCATGTACTCGATGAGTTGGAGGCGCAATCCCTCGTTCTCGGCGACGTGATCCACCATCTCGGGCACGTAGCCGGCCGTGTGCTCGAAGACGACCATGTTGAGTTTGACCGGCGCGAGGCCGGCGTCGATGGCCGCTTCGACGCCCTCCAGCACCCGGTCGTAGGCGCCGCGCTTCGTGAGTTCCGCGAACGTCTCGGGTTCGAGGGCGTCCTGTGAGACGTTGACGCGTTCGAGACCGGCGTCCACGAGGTCCGCCGCCCGGCCGGGCAGGAACGTCCCGTTCGTCGTCATCGACGTCTCCATGCCGTCAGGCGTCCGGCGCACGATTTCCGCCAAGTCCTCGCGGAGCATCGGCTCTCCGCCGGTGAACTTCACGGAGTCGACGCCGAACTCGGCCGCCACCTCCAGAAACTGGACCACCTGTTCGGTCGGAAGTTCGTCCTCCTGAGCCGCCATCGGGCCGCGGGTGTCGCCCAACCCCTCGTTGTGGCAGTAGACGCAGTCGAAGTTGCACCGGTCGGTGAGCGACACCCGCACGCCCGACACCTCCCGACCGAAGCGGTCCCGGAGCATGTGCCAACTGTTCGCACTCGACGGGGTTAAATCTGCGCCTCGGCGCAACCGAATCGTTATCCGACCGCGGGCCTCCCAGTGGGCATGGAGTTGGTTCGAGCGTTAGCCGCCGAGGGCGTCGTCTGCACCGTCGGCGCAGGCGGCAAGAAGACGACGCTGTACCGCCTCGCCGAGCGAATCGACCGGGCGGTGGTCACGGCGACGGTTCGCATCCCCGTCTTCGACGACAGGGTGGCGGACGTCGTCGTGACCGACGACCCCGCGAGCGCAATCGAGAGCGCGACGGCGTGGCCACTCGGCGTCGTCCCCGAGCGCGAGCGCGAGGACCGGTATCGCGGCTACGACCCGAGCGTCGTGGACGAGATTGCGGACGCCGCCGACGCGATTCTCGTGAAGGCCGACGGCGCGCGGATGCGGCAGTTCAAGGCGCCCAGCGACCGGGAGCCACAGATCCCATCCAGCGCGGACACGGTGCTCCCCATCGCAAGCGCCCGCGTCGTCGGCGAGGCGCTCACGGACGACCACGTCCACCGCGTCGACCGGGTGAGCGCGCTCACGGGCCGGGACCCCGGAGACGAACTGAGCGCGACGGACGTGGCGACGGTCCTTGCGAGTCCGGCCGGCGGACAGAAGGGCGTGCCCGGCGGCGCGACTGTCGTGCCGGTGGTGAACATGGTGGACGACGAGGCGCTGGCGGCGACGGCCCGCGAGATAGCAGTGCGGATTCACCAGAAGGCGAACGTCCCGCGTGTCGTCCTGACGGAGATGACCGGCGACGACCCGGTCGTCGACGTGGTTTAGAGGCGCTCGGCCACCGCGTCGAGTTCCGCGCGCGTGTTGACGTTGTCGAAGGTGTCGTCCTCGGCGTGGGCCTCGATTTCGTCGGCCTCGACGACGACGTAGTCCGTCTCGAACAGGGCGTCGATGATTTTGCCGTCGCCCCGGTCCAGTGCCCGGTCACAGGCGTCGGCCATCGCCGCCGCTCGGTAGACGGCTTGGGTCGTCTGGAACCAGTCGTCCGGACGCGGGACGGCGGCGTCGCGGCCCTGCGCCCTGTCGAGGAGGTACGCCGCGAAGTCGGGGTCCACGAAGGGCATGTCGCAGGCGACGACGAACGCGTACTCGGCGGGCGCGGCGCGCAGGCCGTTGCGGATGCCGGCCATCGGCCCCCTATCTCCCTCCGGGTCCTCGGCGAACCCGGGGTCGAAGCCGTCGAGAGCGTCCCGAATCGCGGGGACCTGTTCGGCGCGGCAGTTGACCACCAACGAGTTCACGGCGGGGGCGATGCGGTCGGCAACCCGTCGAATCATGGGTTCGCCCGCGAGGTCCGCGACGGCCTTGTCCGCGTCGCCGAAGCGAGTGGAGCGCCCGCCGGCGATGATGACGCCAGTCGACATGGGTGCGAGTTCGGGGCCGGCGACCAAGAGTGCCCGGGACAATCCTTAAGCGCTCGCGCCGGTACTGTCGTGTGATGGCACGTGACATCCCGGACCGACTGCTCCGGGTGGACCTCTCGGCAGGCGCCGTGTCGAGCGAGGGCGTCCCGTCCGCGTGGCGGCGCCGCTACGTCGGCGGGAAGGGGCTCGGCGCGCGCTATCTCTACGAGGAACTCGATGCCGGCGCCGACCCGCGCGGCCCCGAGAACGCCCTCCTGTTCATGCTCGGCCCCCTGTCGGGCGCGCTCCCCGGCGAGACGCGGTACGCCGCGGTGACGAAGTCGCCGCTCACCGGCCTGTTCCTCGACTCATACGCCGGCGGGGACTTTCCGGACCGACTCGCCGGCGCACTCGGCGACCACGTGGGCATTCTCGTGACCGGCGAGGCCGACGAGCCGACGCGCCTCGTCGTCGCGGACGGGACGGCGACGCTCGAACCGGCCGAGCACTGGGGCGCCGACGCCGTGGAGACGGGCGAAGCGTTCACGAACGCGAGCGTCGCGTGTGTCGGCCCGGCGGGGGAGCGCGGCGTCGCCTTCGCCACCATCGCCTCCGACGCGGGCGCTCACCACGCCGGCCGGGGCGGCGCGGGCGCCGTGATGGGCGACAAGCGCCTGAAGGCCGTCGTCGCGCGGGGCGACCCGCCCGAGACGGACCCCGAACTCGAACGCCTCGAAGCGGAGTACACCGCCCGCTACCGGGACGACGACACCGGACGCTGGCAGGCCGCCAGCGGCACCGTCGAAACCGTCGACTTCGCGAACGAGGTGGGCGTCCTCTCGACGCGCGGGTGGCAGGAGGGGTCGTTCGAGGGCGCCGGCGACATCGGCATCGAGGCCGTTCGGGAGGGCGCCACCGGCCGCGAACGGCCGGAGCGAGCGGTCCCCGGCGGCTTCACCGTCGCCACCGACGAGGGCGAACACGTCCCGCGCGGCGCGACGGCGATGTCGCTCGGCGCGACGCTGGGCATCGGCGAGTTCGACGCCGTCGCCGAGTTGGGGCAGACCTGTGACCGCCTCGGAATCGACCTCATCAGTGCCGGAAGCGCCGTCGCGTGGGCCATCCGCGCGGGCGACGCGGGCCTGCTGGACCGCGAGGTGTCCTTCGGCGACCCGGAGGCCGCCCGGGAACTCCTCCACGAGATGGCGACCCGCGAGACGGAGCTGGGCGGTGCGCTCGCAGGCGGCGTCTCCCGTGCCGCCGAGCGCTTCGGCGGCGCGGACCTCGTGCCGACGGTGAAGGCGATGGCGCTCCCGGCCTACGACCCGCGCGGCGCCGCCAGCATGGCGCTGGCGTACGCGACGAGCGACCGGGGTGCCTGCCACCGTCGCGCCCGCACCGTCGAGCAGGAGGCGTTCGACGGCCGGTGGAGCCCCGAGCGGGCGGCCGAAACCGTCGCGACCGAGCAGGACCGCCGCTCGGCGCTCTGGAGCCTCGTCGCCGACGACTTCGTGGGCGAGGTGTTCACCGACCTCGGCGCGGAGTGGTTAGCGGCCGCGAACGTGGAGACGGCGGGAGACCTCGAAACCGTCGGGGAGCGCATCTGGACGCTCACGCGCCTGTTCAACGTCCGCGAGGGCGTCACCCGCGCGGACGACGACCTGCCCGCGGCGCTCCGAGAGCCACTCGACGACGGCGCGGTGGTGGACCCCGACCACTTCGACGCGATGCGCGACGCCTACTACGCCCGACGCGGGTGGGGCGCGGACGGCCGCCCGACCCGCGAGACGGTGGCCCGACTCGGACTGACCGACGCCGTGGACGACGAGACGCCCCTCGCCTCTGACCCGACTCAACACGCATGACGGACGACATCGACCTCGACGACATCGACGTGGCATCGGACGACGACGGGAACCGCGGCGACTGGTTCTGGGACGGCGCCGAGACGGACGCCGACCCGGACCCGGAACCGGCGGACGACTCGATGCGGGACGAACCGGTCCCTCGCGTCCCCCGCGAGAACGAGGACAAGCCGGCGGGCATCCCCGTCGAACAGGGCGGGGCCGGCGCCGGCCCGACGGGCGGCGAGGTGGGCGACGGCGGCGTGCCCGCCGAGGACACCGCCGACCACGGCGGGGGGAGCCCGGCGGCCTACGACGACGGCGGGAGCGACGGTCCCGCGCCGGGGACGGCGACCCGAGCGGCCGGGTCGGCGGCCCACGGCGGCGACCCGGACCCAGACGGCATGACGATGGCGCTCACCTTCGAGGCGGTGAAGCGACTGGACGACCCCCGGCGCGTCCTCGCGTCGGCGGCCGGGTGGGCCGACTGGGTCGGCATCGTCGGCGAGGTGGAGGCCCACGTCATCAACAAGTTCCAGCGGGAACACGACCTCGACGTGGACTTCTTCAACGGGTCCGGTACCGACCCCGTCGAGCGACTGTCCGCCATCGGCCCACACTCGATGTTCTACGCGACGCGAATGGTTGTCGTCGGCCTACCCGACGATGCGCACATCGCCGAGGACGCCGACTGGGAGTTCGTGCCGCTCTCGGAGGCCGCCGCGGAGGCGGACTGGAGCCTCGCCGAGTAGTTTTAAGTCCCCAGCGACCGACAGTGTGAACAGATACCAATGGGCATCCGGAACGCACTCCAGAAGAGTCGCGTCGTGACCTTCGGCGTCCTGTTCGCCATCGTGTGGACGCTGCTCGCCACAATCGAGGTAGCGACGGCGACGGACTGGCTGTCGTGGTCGACGGACTACGTCGGCCAGAACTCCGTGGCCGGCATCATCGGCTTCGTCGTGTTGGCCGTCTCGCTGGGGCTCCTCGTGACCCTGTCCAGCGAGACGGCCGAGTCTGAGCCGACGCCGGAGCCGTGGCCCCCCGAGTGATGACGTACTACGAGTGCGAGGGGTGTGGCCAACTCGTGCCCCTCACGGACCAGTCCGGCGGCGCCCGCCACGAGCGCTGTCCGGAGTGCGAGGAAGTGACGACGTGGACGGTGGCCTTCGAGGCCGAGGAGGGGGTGTCGTTTTGACCCTCACCTTCGAGGTCGGCGACCGGTTCGTCGAAGCCGCCGACGAGTGGGCGGAGCAGCGGATGACGGACCCCGACGACGCCCTCGAAACGAAGGTGGAGCAGGCTTTGCTGGAGGTCGAGCACCTCGCCTCGGGTGCCCACGACGTCGAGTTCTCCGTGGACGGCCGGACGGTCACCCACGAACCGACGGCCGAACTGCGGAACCTGCTCGAGAGACAGGCCGCGGAGACGGGCCTCGACCCCGACGCGGTGCTGAAACTCCACGTGGACCTGTTCGCGCGGGCGTTCCTCGAAGAGGCGACGGCGGAGGAGCGGCCGCCGAACGCGCCGCCGCGGGACTGACGCCAACACTTATTGTGCCGCCCGCGGTACGCTAACTCACGGCATGGCCCACTACGACAGCGGCTGGCAACCCAAGGGCGTCACGGACAGAGTCAACGGCTTCGTGGTCCACGACCACGGCATCAAGCCGAACGAGGTCAACGAGGGCGAAATCGACGGCGACGTGTCCATCACAGACGACGAGGACGAGGCCGAGGAGTAGCTACCCGGGCACCTGCTGGGCGACCAGTTCGTCCTCGAAGGTGACCAGCCCCGAGAACACGAGCGCCGCCGCGAGATAGA
This sequence comes from Halobacteriaceae archaeon, assembly GCA_042216675.1. GTDB lineage: Archaea > Halobacteriota > Halobacteria > Halobacteriales > Halobacteriaceae > JBDGTS01. Next base: position 44,294 of record JBDGTS010000018.1, read on the forward strand.
AGTCCGAGTCGGCCTTCTCGCGGACGTCCGCCACCAAGTCGTCGTGCCAGACGAGCAGATGCTCGTCCAAAAACACCCGCTCGAAGCCGAAGGCCTCCTCGTGGCCCGCCCGCTGTCGCTCGATGAGGTGCCGGAGGAAGGCGAGTTCGACGGCGACGAAGTCGTTCTCCTCGGGGTAGTCCTCCGGGGGCGCCCACCCGGCGCCGCCGTAACTCGCCTCCACGTCGGCGAGGCCCTCGCCGATGAAGTCCGTGTCGTCGCGGTAGTACGTCTCGTGTGGAAGCACGGGCGGGCGCGGCCCGACGAACAGGTCCGTGTACTCGCGTTCGAGGTCGTCGCGCACGTCCGCGACGGGGCGGTCCCGGTTCTCGGCGATCCACGACCGGAGCAAGCCAAAGCCCTCGTCCAGTCTGTCGGTGACCGAGTCCTCGGGGAACTGTGCGCCCGGCCCAAGCAGGTTCTCGACGAACTGTTCCTCCGGCACGTCCCAGAACGCCTCGATGGCGAAGTCCACCATCTCGAGGCGCGCGTCGTAGATTTCGGCGTCGCTCATCGGTGTTCACCCTCCTCGAACAGCAAGCGGGCGCGGCAGTCCGCACAGTACTCGAAGATGCTGTGGTCGCTGTCGGGCGCGATACCCTGCACCCGGTCGCCCACCTCCGCTTCGATGCGCTCGGCGGACCCGACGCTCGTGAACGGGTCGCCACAGCGCACGCACTCCAGCATCTCGCCGTCGTAGACGGTCGTCCACTCGGGTTCCTCGGCGTCGCCTCGACGCTCCGGAAGCAGCGAGAGGTCGAGGCCGTCGCGCATCGTGATGGCCGTCTCGGGACACCCCTCCTCGCAGAGGCCGCAGTTGACACAGCGCTCGTGGTTGAACTGCAGGTCCCCGTCGCTCGTCCGGCGGATGGCGTCCGTCGGGCAGAGCGTCGAACAGGTGGGCGTGAGGTTGCAGGCCTCGCTCACGTCCATCCGCCCGAAGTCCGTGAGGCCGCGGATGATTTCGCGCTCGGGGTCGGCGTGGTCGAGGATAGCGCGCACGCTCTCAAGCGTCCAGCCGTGACTGTCGAAGTCCGGGTTCGGCCGGCCGGCGGCGTCGTCGGCGTTGCCCCCCACCATCGCCCCACCGTCCGTGGCCACCCGTCCCCGGGCGCGGCCGGTGGCCTCGTGGTCGCCCGTGGGAACCGGCGTCTCGTCGAGGCCCTCGACGAAGGCAGTCAGGTCCTCGGCGAACGCCGCCGGGTCGTCGCCGGGCGCGAGAAACGTCACCCGCTCGCCGAGGCCGAGGTCCGCCGCGGCGACGTTGAGTCGGTCGACCAGTTCGGTCTTCGGCTCCGGCCCGGAGTGGAGACAGTCGTCGCCACACCCGACGACGGCGACGCCATCGGCGCCCGCCGCGAGCGCGTGCATGACGTGTGCCTCGCCGACGGTGTCGGTGCAGTTCACGCGCACGGGGAGAACCGGCGGGTAGGCGAAGTCGCCGCCCTTGCCGGCCTCGCGGCCGTACGCACGGAGTTCGTCCGCCGCGCGCTCCGAGCAGACGAACGCGACGACGGGCGTCTCGATGGCCGCGCTGTCGCCCCACGGCAGGAAGCCGTCGTCGTCCTCGCCGTCGAGGAGCGCCTCCACCTCGCGGGCGATGCGCTCGTTGCTCGGCTCCCGAAGCATCGTCGCGCCCGTCGGACAGGCGGAGGTGCAGGCGCCACAGTCCTGACACGCCACGGTGTCGAACTCCACGCTGTCGATGCCCGTGCGCTCGACGGCCCCGTGCGGGCAGGCGTCCGAGCAGGCGGTACAGCCCTGCTGGCCCGACTCGCCGGCCGCACAGTGGTCCATTTCGAGGTCCAAGAACTGGGGCTTCTCGACGCCGCCCAAATGCGACTCGACGGCCGCGGCCGTCGCCGCGCCGACGGGGCCGGTGTAGAAGCCCAACCGACCGCCCCGCGTCTCGGCGTCGGCGTCGGGGAACACCACTTGGTCGAACGTGAGCGTTCGCTCGACGCCGTCCATCTCGATGGCGTCCGTCGGGCACGTCTCGGTCCACTCGCCGTCGGGTGCCGCGGGGTCGATGTCGACGGGACGACTCGTCACCATCCCGTCTGGCCCCTCGCGCACGCAGTCCATACAGGAGATGCAGTCCTCCGTGACGCGGGCCTCGACTGTCACCTCGAAGTCTCCGAACGCGCCGTCGACGGCCGTGACGCGGCCCCGCTCTATCGTCACGTCGTCGAGGTCCGGGTCGTCGGCGAAGTCCCGACCGTTCGCGACGAGGGTCACGTCGGCGGTGTCCGAGAGCGTCGCCGCCGCCTCGGGGTCGCCGACGACGGCCACGCTGTCGCCCGCCTCGCGCGAGACGGTGCGAGAGACGGCCTCGGCGTCGAGGCCCGCCGCCGCGGCGTTCAGCAGGCGCGCCGTCTTCTCGGTGGCTTCGGCGCTGTCGTGGACCCACGCGCAGGACTCGCGGTGGTCGACGAACGTCGTGGCTTCGGGGTGAAGCCCCATCTCGTCGGCGAGGTTCCGGATGCGGCGCTGGCAGGACTGGTCGGGCGCGGTGGCGACGACGTGGTCGAGGTCGTACTCCTCGATTACGTGGGCCATCGCGTCCCGGCCGTCCTGACACAACACCTCCGAACTCGCGACGACGTCGACGCCGCGGACGCCGTCGCGCACCCCCTCGAGGTCCACGTCACAGGCACCACCACACGAACAGACGAACGCGCCGACGTTCATGTACTGTGCGGTAGGGTAGCACGGCTATAGGCCTTGCGCCCAGTTCGCCGTCAGTGGGTTCATATCCCCTCGGGAGTTTGGCATGGGGCTTTATAGTGAACGACCGTGAATAATCATCGGAGTGGTATCACACCACACAACGGGTGGAGTCCACTACACATGAGCACGGAACCGGTATCCCTCGACCTCGACCGGCGGTCGTTCGTGAAGGCGAGCGCGTTGGCCGGCGGCCTCATGCTCGGCGGGAGCGGGGCCGGCCAAGTGCTGGCCCAGAGCGGCGAGGACGAAACGGATGCCACTGATACGGACGCCGAACTGACCAAGACGATTTGTAACTTCTGTGCGGTCGGATGCGGCTTCCGCGGCGAGCGGAAGGGCGACGCATTCGTCGGGCAGGAGCCGTGGCACGAGCATCCCGTGAACAACGGGTCCCTCTGTGCGAAGGGCGCGGCCATCACGGGGAGCGAACACTCCGAGAAGCGAGTGAAGCACCCGATGGTGAAAGAGGACGGGGAGTGGCGAAAGTCCACGTGGGACGACGCCTACTCACGGATCGTCGACGAAATACAGCGCGTGTGGGAGGAGCACAGTCGCGAGAGCGTGATGTTCCTCGGGAGCGCCCACTGGTCGAACGAGGGCGCGTACGCGAGCCGAAAGCTGGCGGCGTTCCTCGGCACGAACAACCTCGACCATCAGGCGCGCATCTGTCACTCGACGACGGTGAGCGGCCTCGCCAACACGTGGGGCTACGGCGCGATGACGAACACGATCAACGACTACCGCAACTTCGATCTGAACCTCATCATCGGCCAGAACCCCGCCGAGGCCCACCCCATCGCGATGCAACACATCCTCGAGGGACAGCAGCGCGGCGGGACCATCGTGTCCATCGACCCGCGCTACTCGAAGACGTCGGCGCACGCCGACCACTTCTTCCGCATCCGCCCCGGCACGGACACGGCCCTGATGATGGGCCTGATGAAGTACCTCCGCGACCAGGGGGAACTCGACGACGACATGCTCGGCGACCGGGTGCAGGGGTGGCCTGACGTCGAGAACGACCTCGACGACTACGACCTCGACACCGTCGCCGAAATCACGTGGATCAGCCGTGAGGACCTCGAACAGATCGGCGACCTCATCATCGAGAACAAGCCCAACATCCAAATCGAGTGGGCGATGGGTGGCACCCAGCACAACAACGGCACCCAGAACATCCGCTCGTACGCCCTGACGAGTCTCTCGTCGGGCGCCGCCGCGCAGTCCGGCGGCGGACTGCAGGTGATGCGGGGGCACTCGAACGTGCAGGGCGCGACTGACCTCGCGGTGGCCAGTCACATCCTGCCCGGCTACTACCCCCTCAGCCCCGGGGGCTGGTCGTGGTGGGCGCAGGTGTGGGACAGAAGCCCCTACACCAGCGGCTCCACCGACTTCCGGTCGCTGTACGACCGCTTCGAGTTGATGGACCCCCAGAAGTTCGTCGAGCAGAGCCCGGTCCACGAAGGCATCGGGGACATCGACTCGGACGTCCCGGCGGAGAACTCGATGATGTTCCAGAACGGGCTGACGGTCGCTCGGTGGTACGAGGCGGCCCTCGACCAGCAGAACCGCCTGCTGAACTCCGAGATTTACCAGCCGGACCAGGTGAAAATCGCCATCTTCTGGGGCCACTCGGCGAACTCCATCTCGGAGATGCGGCGGATGAAAGACGCCGTGGAGAACCTCGACCTCCTCATCGTGGTCGATTTGTTCCCCTCGGTCATCAGCGTCCTCCCCGACCCGGAGGACGCTCCGCCCATCGTGTTCCTGCCGGCGTCGAGCCAGTACGAACACCACCGGTCCGTGACGAACTCCCATCGCTCGGTGCAGTGGTCCGAACCCGTGCGGCCGCCGTCGCACAACTCCAAGCCCGACCTCCAGATCATGCAGGAACTCGCCGACGAACTCGGCTTCGGCGAGCACTTCGACTGGGGGAGCGGGCCGGAGATGTACAGCGGTCGCTCGACGTACGAGGACGTCCTGCGCGAGATCAACCTCGGCACGATGACCATCGGCTACCGGCAGGACCCCGAGCGACTCCAGCAACATCTGGAGTACGATTGGGCGTTCTCCACGGAGGACCTCAAGGCCGACGCGCCGGGCACCCCGGTGTCGGGCGACTACTGGATGCTTCCGTGGCCCTGCTGGGGCGAAGGACATCCGGGCACGCCCATCATCTGGCGCGACGACTTGGACCCCCGCAACGGCGGACAGGACTTCCGCACGCGGTGGGGCGTACAGGCCCCCACCGAGGAGGAGTGGCAGAACATGGCCACGACGGACGAGTACCCGTTCCAAGCCACCATCGAGGAACAGGGTGAGGAGGGGCTGAGCCTCGTCCGGAACTCCTACGAACCCGACTGGTGGGACTCGGAGGTCCACGGCATTCCGGAGTACCCGGGGTGGAAGACGACGTTCCCGGACGACGTGAACAACTCCGACGCTCTGCCGCTTCCGTTCCAGTACGCGCTGGACCCCGACGAGTCGGTGTACACCTGCGCGCAGGCGATGAACCAGCAGAAGGACGCGGACTTCGACCTCGACTTCTGGGAGCAGTACGACCACAAGCAACCGGACCCGCCGACGGGGCGGGGCCGGGCGCGCGCCGTGGTCTGGAACTTCCTCGACAAGACGCCGGTCCACCGGGAACCCATCGAGTCCCCGGACCCGGCGCTGGCCGAGGAGTGGCCCGCGAACGGCCAGCAGACGAACTTCTACCGCCTCGACCAGAACAACGCCGAGGTTCAGCAGGCCGCCACGTCGGCGGCCAACGAACAGGGGATGACGACCATCCTCACCTCCGGCCGACAGGTCGAGCATCAGGGTGGGGGCGCGGAGTCGCGGTCGAACGTGTTCCTCGCCGACCTCCAACCGCACATGTACGCGGAACTCAACCCGGAGCATCCGGTCGTCGCCGACGAAGGCGTCGATGGGGGTGACCTCGTCGTCGTCTCGACGACGAACCGTGGCTCCGTGTTGGTGAAGGCCCGCGTCACCGACCGGCCGAACGAACGGGAGGTGTTCCTGCCCTTCCACTGGGGCGGGGTCTTCCAGGGCGAGAGCCAAGAGGACGAGTACCCCGACGGGCACGTGCCGTACGCCATCGGGGACTCGGTGAACAGCATCACCGCGCCGGGCTACGACGTGGAGACCCAGATGCAGGAGACGAAGGCGGCGCTGGTGAAAGTCCGGCCGGCGACCCAAGACCTGTTGGAGGAACTCGGCATGGACACGGACATCGAGTTCCCGCAGGACCGGGACGGCTTCGGCCAGCAGAAAGACTTCGACGTCCGTGACTCGAACACCGTCCAGTGATAACAGATGGCAACCAACCAATCAGAGGAGCCCGTGATGGGTCAGGGCGTGATGAGCACCGGCGACGGGGCGCGCATCTTCCCCGACGTCGAGGCCTGCATCGACTGCGGCGGTTGCGTGGTCGCGTGCAAGCGCACCTGGGACATCGGCAAAGAGGAACAGCGAATCAGCATCTCGACGATGCTGGAGGGCCAAGAGGCCGCTCAAGGCCTCGACGCCGACAGCGCCGGCGCCCTCGAGCAGGGCCAGTCGCCGGGCGAGACGTCGATTCCGATGCAGTGTTACCACTGCGAGGACGCGCCCTGCGTCTCGGTGTGCCCGACGGACGCGCTGATAAAGAAAGACGACGGCTTCGTGAGCGTCCGCGACAACCTCTGCATCGGCTGTCAGTACTGCCTGTCCGCGTGCCCGTTCGGGGCGCCACAGTTCCCCGAGGAGAACGACTCCAAGGCACAGGTGTTCGGCACGGGCGGCACGATGGACAAGTGCACGATGTGCGAGGAACGACAGGCGGTCAGCAAAGGGCCGGCCTGCGCGGAGGAGTGCTCGACGGACGCCATCCTCGTCGGCGATGCGGGCGAAATCGCCGACGAGATGGACCGCCGTGGGAGCGAACCGTTCTTCAACGACACGGCGATGGAGATCATCTTCGGCGAAGACGCCAGTGAGTTCTCGTGAGCGACGCCGTCGGCCGCGGCTACGCGGCGTGGGAAGTCGCGGTGAGCGCCGTCGCCGGCCTCGCCGTCGCGGTGCTGGCGGTGTGGTGGGCTAACGGCTTCGGCGTCGGCTTCGAGAGCCTCTGGCGCGTGAGCCCCACCGTGGAGGGCGGCGGCGTCGGCACGGACTGGGTGGCCGGCAACACCATCGCGTCGCTGGATGCGCTCATCTTCGTGACGCACCTCGCGGACGTGATGATGGGGCTGTTCATCATCTTCCTGTTTTTCCTGCACTGGGTGTCGTTCCGGCGCCTCGCGGACCGGATGCGGCCGCCCGGTGCGGAAACCGCCACCGACGGCGGCGAAGACGTCGAGGGAGGTGAGAGCCGATGACGAACCTCGACCACGGGAAGTTCACGCGGGTCACCACCATTTTCCACTCGCTGCTGGCCCTCGACGTGTTCTTCCTCTTCTTCACGGGCTACAGCATCATGTTCAACGACGAACTGTGGTGGCTCGTCGAGTTGATGGGCGGCATCGCGGGCGTCGCCGTCGTCCACCGCGTCGCCGGGTTCGGACTGCTGGTCCTCATCACCTTCTGGACGGTGCTGCAAGTCATCTCCCCGACCGGTCGCGGGAACATCTCGAAGGCCCTGCCGTCGCGGGCCGACGTGGACGCGTTCGTCCAGGACGTGCAGTTCATGTTCGGCCGCGCGGAGGAGCGCCACCCCAACGCACGGCAGTTCGCTGGCTACGAGGCCGACGAGGTGCCCCTGCTCTCCTACGTGGGCAAGGGCGTCGTCGCCATCTTCACCGTCGAGTTGGCCCTGCTGACGATTTCGGGGCTGCTCATCTGGAGCAAGACGGGCGTGATGGGCCTCTACCAGACGAAGACGGCGGCGATGGCGTTCGTCGTCTTCCACGGACTGCTCGGCGTCATCATGCTGATGGGGGTCATGTTTCACATCTTCGAGCACGGCTTCCACCCGGCGTTCTACCCCGTCGAGACGAAGGCGTTCATCCCGAAGCGCCTCGTCCCCGAGTCCCACGAGGACGGCGACCACGAGGGCACGGGCATCGAGCGCCTGCAGCTGTCGCCGTCGTGGAACCGCGTCTCGACGGTGATGGGCGTCCTGACCATCGCCGGCATCGTGTCGGTGATGCTCGGGTCCATCTTCGACGAGGGGTATCCGGTGCCCGCCGAGTTGGCCGTGGGCGGCGGCCCGACGGACCTGCTGTTGACCCTCGGCATCAACGCCGGAATCCTCGTCCTGTTCGTCGGCCTCGTCCTCTCGACGTACGGCAACGTTCTGCGGGCGCGCTGGGAAAAGCGACTCAGCGAGCAGGAGGAATCGACGGCCGCCACCGACGGGGGCCACCCCGAGGACTAGGAGAGCAGCGTCGCGCTCTCGTTCGACAGGTCGACGGTCACGTCCTGTCGGGTCTGTTCCTGTATTTGATCGAGGTTGCGAGAGAGGACTTCGAGGATGTCGTCGGGTTCCGGGTAGACGAGCATGTTGCCGTCGTCGTCCTCCATCACTAACTGCGTGTCCGAGAGGGCCACCTGATCGTTCTCGATGCTGGCCACGATGACCGGGAGTTCCTCTGCACCCCCGGGGTCGCCGTCCTCGACCATCGTCACGTAGAGGCCGTCCAAGCCGATGAGGTCCTTGTACTCCCGAACGCGCCGGGCGCAGGCGACCATGTCGCGGGTGACGGCGGCCTTCTGGTCGTTGCCGTGCTCACCCTCGTAGCAGTGCTTGCAGACCCGGAGTTCGATGCGCATGCCCCTCTCTATCACACCCGGCGGTATTACCGTTGCGGGGGAACACTTACGGTATATCCCGAACAATCGTGGGCTATGGCGGGAGCACTCGACACCGTGTACGTCGTCGCGGCCGTCGCACTGGCAGTCGTCGGCGTCGTCTACGTCGCACAGCAAGTCCACGGCCGGGGCGAGGAGCAACCGTGGTTCGAGTGGGGGACGCTCGCCGTCGGGGCCGTCTTCTTGCTCGCGTTGGCCGCACAGTACGTCTGATCCCGACGCCGAACCGCATCGATTTCGCATTCGGGAGTTGACGTGTCCGTCGTGCCCCTCCGCGCGCGAATCGCCACGGCCGACGACTGGTTCACCGCCCACCGGCCGGTCTGGGTCCTCCTGCTGGCCGTCCTCTACGGCGTCGGCCACCTGCTGACGGGCGTCGTCGTCTCGGGCGAGTCCGCGTCGCCGGACGCCCTCGTCGAGGGACTGCTCCTCGGTGTCGGGTTCGCGACGACGTACGCGCTGCTCGATTCGCTCGTCTGACTACGACCACTCCCTGATTCGCCGGTCGAGGGCGTAGGGACCAGACCCGGTGACCAGCAACATGGAGGCTAACCCGAACAGCGTCACGTGCGCCAACACCGGGTCGTCGGGGAGGCCGAACAGCGTGAGCGTGAACATGAACAGCGCCACGAGCGAGGACGCGCGGGTGAAGGCGCCGACGACGAGTGCGGTGCCGAGCGCCGCCTCCGTCAGGCCCGCGCCGACGACCCAGAGACCCGGGTCGACGGGCACGACGGCGGTCAGATCGTACTTCTCCACGACCTGCAGTGCCACGCCCGGGCGGAGCAGTTTCTCGTAGAAGCCGAGGAAGATGAAGTTCAGGCCGAGACCCACGCGCACCACGGTGGGCGCGTACTGCTCGTAGGGGTCGACCTGTTCGTTGAACCACTCCGCGAGGTCCTGAACCGGGTCGATGCGGCCGTACGTCGTCCGCGGCGCCGAGGCGATGCGTTGGAGGACGTGGTCGGCGCTGGGCCGGCCGCTCCCGAGGAGCATGATGGTGAGGAGACCGGTGACGTACTCGTTTGAGAGGACGAGGACGGGCGTGAACAGAACGCTGGTGAGGTAGGCGCCCAACGCGAGGAAGGCCACCAGCCGGGTCGCGATGCCGAACAGGAGCGCGAAGCCGACCCCGATTTGGAACAGGCGACTCGACACGGAGAACAGGGGCAACACGGGCGCCACCTCGGGACTGAAGAAGTAGCCCGCGAAGCCCGCGCCGACCATCGGCAGGCCGAAACTCAGGCGGAGGAGCCACGGGAGCAGGTCGTCGTAGTCGCCCATGACGCGACGGAACACGGCCACGTCGTAGCTCAGCGGCCGGACGCGGAGATAGAGGAGTGCAGCGAGGAGAACGGAGACGCCGCCTCCGGCGAGGAGCGCGGCGTTGAACGGGTCCGTCACCACGTCGATGAAGAAGGCGAGGGGGTCCCGATGCCCGCCGCCCTCAGTCACGTAATCGACGTGGGCCGTCGCAGTTCCGACTGCGGCGACTGCCGCCGCTGTCCCGACGACTGCGCCGACGAGACGGCCGGCACGGGGGTCCATGGCACGGAGTACCACCGGACGCCACTAATAACTGGTGAGCGTCACGCCAGCGAGCGACCCGGCGTCGGCGTCCCCGATGGCCGCCGCGAGCGCCGAGACGCCGGGTTTCCCGGCTCTGTCCGGAGCCGCGACGACGCGAACCGTCTCGGTGTCGACGCCCGCGAAACCGAGGTCGAGGGCGTCGGCCGTGGAGCGAAGACAGAGGCCCGCGTCCGCCTCGCCGCGAGCGACCTTCCGCGCGGGGCTCTCGTGGGCCTTCGTCGTCAGGTCGTAGCCGTCGATGGCGGCGGCGAGGGCGGCCCGGTCGGCGTCGCGGGCGTCGGCGAGTGCGTCGAGGGCGGCGTCGAGCGAGGCCCGCAGGCCGGACCCGGAGTCTCGATTCACGAAGCGCACGTCCCGGTCCACGAGGTCCCCCAGCCCCGACACGTCGGCGCCGGGCGCGACGGCGAGCCCCCACTCGCGGTCCCACGCGCCCAGCGCGACGGTTTCGGCGTCGGCCGCGACGGGGCCGGCGGTGACGGCCACGTCGGTGACGCCGTCACGCAGTCGTCGGAGGCCCTCGCGGGCGCCGACGGGGAGGTAGCGCGGACGCGCTACCTCGTCGAGCAGGCGCGAGAGAAGTGGGTCGTCCTCGCCCGCACCGAGGACCGTCGGCGCGCGCACGTCCGGCGAAAACAGCGTCACGTCCACCGTCTCGCCGACAGCGAGGTAGTCCGTGTCGGGACCCACCTCGACGACGCCGTCCGCCTCGACGAGGCTGGTGGTCGCGCCGCTTCCCTTGTCGACGGGGTAGACGAGCGTCTGCCCGGCGCCGTCCTCGACGAGGCCCGCGGGCATCAGTCGGTGCCGACCCTCGCCGTAGCGCTCCCTGACGGCCATCTGCCCGGTGACAGTCGCCGTTGCGGGGTCGGGCTTGCCCGCCGCGCTGCGGATGGCCGGCGCGACGAACGTGCGGAAGATGGTGAGCGCCGAGACGGGGTAGCCCGGCAAGCCGACGTAGGCGGACCCGCCGAGGCGCCCCACGATAGTCGGCTTGCCGGGCTTGACCGCGACCCCGTGGAGGAGGAGTTCGCCGCGGTCCTCGACGACGCGGTAGATGACGTCGACGGCGCTGGCGCTGGTGGACCCCGAGGAGAGTACCAACTCACACTCGTCGGCGGCCTCGTGGAGCAAGCGCTCCATCTCCTCGTAGTCGTCGCCGGCGTGGGGGTAGAGCACCGGGTCGCCGCCCGCCTCCTCGACGCCGGCGGCGACGGTGTAGCTGTTCACGTCGTAAATCTGACCCGCGGCGCTGTCGAGGTCGCCGCCCGGCCGGACGAGTTCGTCGCCCGTCGAGATGATGCCGACGCGCGGTGCGCGCCGGACCGGCACCTCGGCGACGCCGAGCGCCGAGAGCAGGCCGATTTCGCGCGGCGTGAGTTCCGTGCCGGGGCCGAGAGCGCGGGCGCCGGCCGCCACGTCCGCGCCGGCCAGCATCACGTTGTCGCCGGGCGCGACGGCAGTCCGGACCGCCACCGCGCCGTCTCGCTCCGTGGTTCGCTCGACCATCACCACCGCGTCGGCGCCGGGGGGCATCACCGCACCCGTCGAGATTTCGGCGGCCGTCCCGTCCTCGACGCTCACGTCGGGTTCGGAACCGGCGTGGACCGTCCCCGCGAGGTCGAGTTCGGCCGGGTCGGCCTCGTCCGCGCCGAAGGTGTCCGCCGCCCGCACCGCGTAGCCGTCCATCGACGCCCGGTCGAACCCCGGCACGTCGATTTCGGCGTCGATTCGCTCGGCGAGGACGCGGCCGCGCGCCTCGTCGAGGGGTACCGTCTCCACGCCGCCGCCCACGTCGAGGTCGGCGATGGTCTCGTGGAGCGTCGCCGGGTCGGCGAGGTCCCGAAACTCGCGGCGTTCGGTCACGACGACCACTCCCAGTGTTGGACCGCGACCGATTCACCCGCGTCGATGCCCTCCCGGGACTCGGGGACGACGACCCACCCGTCGGCGAGCGCCACCGACGAGAGGACGCCGGACCCACTCGCCCGCGTCGGCGTCGCCTCGTCGCCGTCGAGACGGACCCGCGCGAAGGTTCGGGTGCCCGGTTCGCTCGCTATCTTCCGGGCGAGCGTCGCATCGGTCGTCGGCAGGTCGGGGCAGGGGAGGTGCCCCGCCCGCTTCAGCGCGGGGCGGAGGAACTGCACGGCGTTGACGATGCAGGCGACGGGGTAGCCCGGCAGTGCCAGCACGGGCGTCTCCTCGACGCTACCGAGTGCGACCGGGTGCCCGGGCTTCAGCGCGACGCCGTGGACCAGCACCTCGCCCGCCTCGGAGAGGACCTCGGGGAGCAAATCGCGCTCGCCCACCGAGGAGCCGCCGGTGGTGACCACCACGTCGTGGTCGAGGTCGCGGCGAATCGCCTCGGCCAGCGCCGATTCGTCGTCGGTGACCACGTCGCGGTACGTCGGGTCGCCGCCCCACCGGCGGACGTACTGGGTGACCGTCTGCCCGTTCGTCTCGACGACTTCGCCGGGGGCGGGATCGGCCTGCACGAGTTCCTCGCCCGTCGGAATCACGCTGACGCGGGGCCGCTCGTACACCTCGACGGTGCCGCGCCCGACGGCCTTCAACAGCCCCAAATCGGAGGGGCGAAGGCGGTGTCCGGGGTCGTACAGGTGCTGGCCCTCGCTCACGTCCTCGCCGACTGGGGCGACGTTCTCGCCCTCCGCGACGGCGTCGAAGACGGCGATGCGGTCCTCGCCCTCGGTATCCGTCTGCTCGATTTTGACGACGGCGTCCGCGCCCTCGGGCAGTTCGCTCCCGGTGTGGACCCGCGCGGCCGCGTCCGGACCGGCGCAGTCCCCGACGCGGAGCGACGCGGGCGACCGGTCGCTCGCGCCGAAGGTGTCTGCCGCCCGGACTGCGTACCCGTCCATCGCGGCCCGGGAGTAGTGTGGCACCGGCCGGGGCGCCGTCACCGATTCGGCGAGGGCGCGGCCGTCCGCGTCGGTCAGCGGGACCGTCTCCGTCCGGTCGTGGGGGGACATCGCCGACAGCAGGCGGTCCCGGGCCGCCGCGACCCGAGTCCGGTCCTTGAACCCCGCCGACCGGCGCTCCTCGTGGCTCATGGCTGGGTCGTCGTGGCCGACGGGCAAAAATCCACGCGCCGGCGCCCTCAGTTTCGACCCCCGACGAGGGACGAGACCAACTCTCGGCCGGCGTCGAGTACCGTCCCGAGGCGGTCCTCGCTCTCCGCCTCCGCGTAGACGCGCATCTTCGGTTCGGTGTTGCTGGGACGCAAGAGGAGCCACGACCCGTCCGCGAACCGGACCTTGAAGCCGTCCACGGTAGAGACGCCCGCAACGGAGACGCCGCCCACCGCGTCGGGCAGGCGGTCACCCACCGCCTCGACGACCCGTTCTTTCTCACCCTCGGGGCAGGGGACGCTCACCTTCTCGGAGAACAGCGGTCCGTGGGCGTCCAGAATCGCGTCGAGGCGGCGGTCCAGCGGTCGGGTCGCGGCCGCGGCAGCGAGCACGAGGGCGTTCGCCACGCCGTCGCGATTCGGGATGTGGCCCCGGAGGGCGAAGCCGCCCGTCTCCTCGCCGGCGACGAGTGGGTCCTCCGCGATGGAGGCCGCCGCGATGTTGCCGAAGCCGACGGGTCGCTCGTGGACGGACTGGCCGTGCGCGGCGGCGACGCGGTCCACGAGCGACGTGGTGGACACCGAGCGGACTGCCGGCCCGGCGTCGCAGTCGAGGAGGTGGTCGTAGAGGAGCGCGAACGTGTGGCCGCCGTTGAGGACGCCGCGGTCCGGAGTGGCGAGGACCACCCGGTCGGCGTCGCCGTCGTTGGCGATACCGAAGTCGGCGCCCCCCTCGACGGCCGCGACGAGGGGGGTCAGACGGTCGGGCTTCGGTTCGGGCGCCGTGCCGCCGAAGTCGGGGATCCGGTCACAGCGGACCCGCACCACCTCGGCGCCGGCGCGTTCGAGGAGGGCATCGGTGACGCCCCGACCGCTCCCGTGCATCGCGTCGTACGCCACCGTCAGCCCCGAGAGGTCGGGGTCGCCGGCCAGCGCGAGGGCCTGTTCGGCGTGGGGACCCACTACGTCGATTTCGCGTACTGACCCGCCAGCACCCGTCGGGTCGGCGCCGAGGTGTGCCTCGATGGCCCGTGCCGTCTCGCCGAAGGCGGGGGCGCCGTCCCAGCGGATGAACTTCACGCCGTTGTAGTTCGGGGGGTTGTGCGAGGCCGTCACCATCAGGCCGCCGGCGAAGTCGCGGTCCGCGACGGCCCACGAGAACAGCGGCGTCGGGTAGTCGCGGTCGGCCACGGCCACGTCGCGCCCGGCGTCGACGAGGACCGATTCGAGCGCCGCCGCGAACCGCGGCGAGGAGTCGCGCGCGTCGTGGCCGACGACCACGGGTCCATCGCGCCCCTCGTCGTCGAGGACGGCCGCGACGGCGCGCCCGACGGCCCGAACGCGGGGGAGCGTGAACTCGTCGAGGGTCGTCCGCCATCCGTCGCTGCCGAAGGAGACTCCCTGCATCTGCCGTTGTTCTCACTCGGGGGCACGTCGCCAAAGTCCTGCCGGACTCTCAGGCTGGGCGGCGACAGCAGACCGGGCGTGCGTCCGACGGCGAGAGCGGCGCGTCCCCGGCGGGACTACCAGTCGAGAACGTCCGGTCGCGCCCGCAGAAGCGTGTGGAGGTGGTCGGCGCCGTCCAGAACCGTCAGGTCGGCCGTCGGCAGGCGGTCAGCGAGGCGCCGAGCGCCCGGAAGCGGCACGTTCTCGTCGGCACCTCCGTGAAAGAGTCGGACCGGTCGGTCCACGCGGTCCGCGAGGTCAGCCCACGCCTCAGCGAGGAGGCGCGTCTCCGCGACGAATCCATTCCCGCCCTCCTCGAAGGCGGCGCGAAAGTCGCGACCGGCCCGGGAGCGCACGGCCTCGGACACCTCGTCGTCGCTGGTCGCGTACTGCCCGACGGCGGCGCTATCCGGCGCATGCCGCCCGAGGCGCGAGAGCGCGGCGAGCAGACGGGGGGTCCGGGCGGCGAGCGATTCGAGGACCCGGAGGGGGGCCGGCGGCGTCGCACGGAGCGAGGGCGGGACGGCGCCCGCGACGACGTCCACCGAGGAAATCCGTACGGGGCGTGTCGCCGCCGCCGCGAGCGCGTGGGGGCCACCGCCGGAGAAGCCGATGACCCGGGCGGCCTCGGCGCCGACGTCGTCGAGAACGGCCGCGGTCAGCGCACCGGCGTCCGCGAGCGAGCGGTCCGACCACGCGGCCGAGCGGCCGTAGCCGGGCCGGTCCGGCACCACCACCCGGACGCCGTGCCGCCGCGCCGCGTCGTCGAACAGCGCACCGAACAGCCGGGACCCGGGCGTGCCGTGGAAGGCGAGAGCCGGGTCGCCGCTCGGGTCGCCGTAGGACGCGTAGGCGACGGTGTAGCCATCGACGCGAAGAGTGTCCGTCCGCTCGGCCGGGTCTGAGAGCGCGTCCGCCATCAACGTTACCTCGGGGACCAGCGGGCGTGTGACTGGCCCCGGACAGATGCGGTCGTTTAAGTATATCGGCGCGGTCGAGCCCGGCGTGAAGCGCGCAACCGTCGAAGTCACGTACCCGCCGGAAATGGCCCACCCCCTCCACCGTCGGCTGAGGACGGCCGACGGCGTCTCGCGGATGGACCTGCTGATGTGGGGGCCGACGGAGTCGGTGACGACGCTCTCGTGGTTCGACGCCGACCGCGAGACGGTCACCGACCTGTTGGGTGCCGTCGCCTCCGCGGAGTCGACCGCGCTCGTCGCCGGCGACGGCGGCACGTACGCCTTCGTGAGCCAGACGGCCTACGAGTTCGACGACGCGGTGATGGGGCTCGTAGCCGACGCCGAGGCCGTCTTCCTCCCGCCCGTGACGTTCCGCGCGGACGGCACCGCGACCATCGAGGCCGTCGGGGAGGCGGCGGGCCTGAGCGCCCTGTTCGACGCCTTGCGGGAGACGCTCGACGCGTCCATCGTCGCCGTCCGTCCGTTTTGGCGCCGCGGGTCGGCCGCCGCGCTCACCGACCGTCAGCGGACGGCGCTCCGGACGGCGCTCTCGGCTGGCTACTACGACGTGCCGCGCACGGCCGGCGTCGAAGCCGTCGCCGACGAACTCGACTGCGCGACGAGTACGGCCGGCGAGCTGCTCCGGAAGGCCGAATCGGCCGTCGTCGCGGCGCACGTGGGGGGCCGCTGAGGGCACTACTCCAGCGCACGGTCCAGCGCATCCCGGAACGCGGACACAGTGTCGTATCGCTCGCCGGGGTCCACGGCCATCGCACCGGAGAGCGCGTCGTCGACGGCCGGCGAGAGGTCGGTCACGTCGGCGACCGGGGTCCGCGCATCGGTGCGTATTGCGTCCGCGAGGGCCGTCCCCTCGGCGTCGAACGGCGGCCGGTTCGTCAGCAGATACTGCGCGAGTGCGCCCAGCCGGTACACGTCGGTCACTCGGGTGGACTGGTCGGGCGCGTCGACCTGTTCGGGCGCGGTGTACGGCGTCACCGAGTGTTCCTCGACCGCGGCGCGAACACCGGTCGTCACACCCCAGTCCGCGACAGCGAGCGTCGGGCGGCCGTCGGCCGGTCTCAGAACCCGCACGGCCGCCGGTCGCAGCGCTCCGTGGACGAGGTTGTAGCGCGCACCCGTCCGCATCGCCTCGACCACGTCATCGAAGAGGGAACGGCGCTGGTCCGCGTCGACCTCGCTCACGCCCGCGTCGGCGAGTGACGCGTCCCCTGCCGCGAAGGCGACCCACGGGCGCGGCGCCGTGCCCGTCCCGAACACCTCCGCGACGCCGGGGTTGTGCGAGATGCCACGCCAGCGGTCGGCGGCGCTCGTGAACGCGTCGCGGGCCGCCGGCCGGTCGGCGTCGGGACTGAGCGCGTACAGCACAGCGGCGTCGTCCACGTCCGCGAGCCGTCCCGTGTAGACGTGGACGGGGCCGTCCGTTTGTACGGCCTCCGCCTCGCGAACGTCGTCACAGCGTGCCGCGAAACGCTCGGCGACATCCGTCGTGTCGTCCACATCGGAGCCAGTGTCCGCGTCCATATCGTCAGTCCGCGCTGGCTCTGCGTCGTCAACCGACTCTTCGTCTGCGTCGTCGACCGACTCGGACCGGTCCTGCTCGCCGCCCTCGACGGCCGCTTTGAGGTGGCGCGCGAGCGACGGGGTGATACTGTCGACAGCGGCGAGTTCGGCAGGGCTCGCCCCTCGAACGTCGGCGGTCGATTCGAAGCCGGCCGCGTCGAGGGCGGCGGCAACGTCGTGGTCGACCCCCGATATATCGGTGAGAGGGCCGTGCGCGTCATCTCCTGCGGGCGCGCCGGCGCCCGAGAGGGCGTAACTGACCGCGTGTCGGAAGCCGACGACTGCACAGATGCCGAGGGCGAACACGTGCCCCGCCGCCGTGTACTCCGGGGCCATGTAGGGTTCCCCGTCCGTGAAGCCGTACTGCCACAGCCACATCTGGTAGGGGGCGTAAGCCATGGCGAGGACAGCCAGGAAGAAGAGGCCGAACGGCGCGGGGTTGGGCCACGCGCTCCGCTGGATGGCGACGTGGACACCGGTCCCGAAGAAAAAGAGTCCAAGGGGGGCGACCAGGACTGCGCCGTTGACGATTGGCCGCCCGCCCAACGCCATCACCACGGGGTCGAAGCCGACGGCGCCGAAGACGACGAGGGTCACGGTGACGAGCAAGGTCACTACAAGCGACCGCGCGGACCCGTCGAGGAACGGCCCGAGAAGAAGGTGTACGCCAGCGGCCGCCGACATAGTGGCGGCAATCCCGATTCCCAAAAGAAGAGGCGTTTCGAGCGGCGACACACCCATTTTGGCCTCGTGAAATCCGGTTCGATTGAGGGCGAGAAACAGGGTGGAGCAGACACTCCACCAGAGTACCACTCCCCACCTCGCGACTCTCTCATCCCACATGAGTGATGGAATTTTGGAGGCGGTTGCATATAACCTGTGCTCGTAATGAACAGTTCGACGTACACCGGGCCTTCGACGCGAAGAACGCCAGACTGGGGAGTGCTTCTGGGCCGGAACCCACGAGTACGTCTGCATCCCTCACGAAGCGGCCGGGATGACCGGCACAGTCGTCGTGGAGTAGTCAGGCGCTCGCCGGTTCGAAGATGAACGCCGTTTCGTCGTCGATGGCGTCGCCATCGGCGACGGACGTGACGCGGAGAGTGACCCCATGGCTCGTCCCACAGCCGTCGCTGACGAACTCCGTCCACTCGTCGCCGACCGACACCCGGCCCGAGTGCGTCCGCCGGAGGTACGAGCGGTAGGACTCACTGTCGAGTTCCGCCGCGGTCCGGTCGTTCGCGGGCGAGAACTCCACGACCACCCGGGAGGCGCCCGTCTCGCTCATACCGGCTCTTCGGCCCCGGCGACAAAGAGTGTATTCACGGCCGCATCTCGCGCGGCGACGGAGCATATTCATGCGGCCGTTCACAGATTCACGGCCATGAATACTGGCGCCTCGGCGACGCAGCGCCGGCGTTCTTCGCGACGGTGGTCGAGTCAGTCGGCGTCGGAGTCGCCATCTCCGGGGCCGACGGGCGCTACATCTACGTCAACGACTAGGCGTCGCTGTTCGGCGTCTCACAGTCGGCGCTCGCGGGGGTGGCGCTCTGGGAAATCGTGCGGGACATCGAGGCCGAGAAGTTCGACGGCTACTGGGCGGTGTTCGACGAAGGCGACACGCGCGAGGCCGAAACCGTCCACCGACACGACGGCCGGGCGGTGCCGGTGGTGACGGTGACCGCCCAGCGGACGATAGACGGCCCCCCGTACCACTTCGGCACCAGCAAGGACGTCTCCGAGCGGAAGGCCCGGGAGCGTGAGATAGCGCGACAGAACGAGCGACTGGAGAACTTCACGAGCATCGTGTCACACGACCTTCGGAACCCGCTGAACGTCGCTCAGGGCTCCCTCGACATCGTTCAGGGGGACGGCGAGCGTGACGAACTCCGACTGGTGGACAACGCGCTCGGTCGAATGGACACGCTCATCACCGAACCGCTGGAACTCGCGTGGAGCAACGACGGCGTGGGCGCGACGGCACCGGTGTCGCTGAGCGCGACGGCGGAGCGTGCGTGGAAGAGCGTCTCGACGGCTGACGCGACCCTCCAGACCCCGGACGCGTCACTGGAACTGGTCGCGGACGGGTCACGTCTCCAGCAACCGTTCGAGAACCTCTTTCGGAATTCGGTGGAACACGGCCCGAGGGACGTGACTGTAACCGTCGGCGAGACGTCGGGCGGGTTCTACGTGGCGGACGACGGCCCCGGCATCCCGCCCGAGGACCGCGAGCGAGTGTTCGAGGTGGGCGTCACGACGAACGAAGACGGGACGGGGTTCGGGTTGAGCATCGTGAAGCAGATCGTCCTCGGCCACGACTGGGAGAGACGGGTCACGGAGAGCGACGCGGGGGGCGCGCGGTTCGAAGTGAGCGGCGTCGAGTTCGTGGAGTGACCTGGGCGAGGAGGAGGGCCGTCCGAATCGCTGGGGCAAGCAAAACGGGCCGGAGCGCTCTCGCCGACGGCGACCACACGTCCATTCATGTGGGGTTTTGAGGAGTGAGCGGCCCAATGAAGCCGCCGTCCGCACCTCCGAGTAGCGGGTCCGACTGCACCCGTTCCGGAGCCTGCAGAGACTCCAGCCCACTTAATTACATATTTGCTAGATAAAAATTAAATAGTTTAATCGACAATCGTGATATGTGCTATGCCCGATTCAAAGCACTACGTGGTCATGGAAGGGTTGGGCAGCGGTCGTTCCGACTACAGCATTCAGGCCACCGGCCGAATCGAGCAGGTTGACGGGAGACTCGGCGGACTCTCGGTCAGCGAGAATCAGGCCGACCAGGTGAACGGCAGTCGCGTCAGCGGCACGGTGTGGGGCGGGGCCGACGGGTTCCGGGTCTTCGGCGGCATAGAGGAGATGAGCATCGAGAACCCGGACCACGTGCAGGTCCACGCCGGTGCAATCGCCGGCGGTGGAGGCGGGAGCGGCGACCAGTGTGGAGTGACGGTTCGAGCCGAGAAAGTCGAGTTCGTGAGCGGGCAGGGGGCGGGTGAAGGTGCACTGGAACTGGAAATCGAACACGACGTTCACGGCGGGCAGTCAGAGCGCACCTCCGTGACGCTCCCCACCGGGGCGACCCGGTCGCTGGGGGCGTCCATCGACAACTTCGAAGTGCCGCGCGGCGACGTCGAGAACAAGCAACTGACGACCAAAGTCACGGACCGGGAACCGCCGTCGGATTGGTTCGCTGGCCGACCCGACGAGGGGAGCGAGACGATGGACATCAGCCTCGAATGTGGCAATCCCCAGCAGGTCACGCAGACCGTCCCCATCGACTCGGACCGGGGGAACCCCGGGAAGGTGAAAGTGTCCTACACGATTGGCGACTTGGACGGCTAGGGGCGGGCGCGGAGCGCGACCCCATTCTTCGATGCAGTCACAGAACAGTCACCCCCGAAGCGGACTCGGGGTGAGGACCACCCGATATCGGCCGGTATAGTCAACACGCTCGCTGATGTGCGTGGAAACATGGAGTCGTCGCTACCCGCGGAGTGGCACGAGGTCGAGAGCCCGGACCACATCACGGGGAAATACCGAGCGAAGACGCCGATTTTGTTCGTTCGCGAGGACCACGAGGTGGGCGTCCACGTGCTTCCCGCGGCTACGTCGTCCCCTCACGACGAGGAGTTCTACCGCGTCGGGGCCATCCGGGGCAACAGAGACGAGTTCGAGTACGAGCGAGAAATCGGCGAGTACGACGAACGAGAGCGAGCGCTCCAGCGGGCTTTCGACTTCGCGCGGCGCTACGACGACGTATACGAGGAGGAACACGACGAGGAGCGCGCACTGGAGACGGCCGTCGACCGGGTGTCGTGAGCCGAGCGTCGGCGCCCTACGTCACCGCACGGCGTCGCGGTCGGGGGCGACCCCCACGAGGAACCACCCGAGGACGCGAGCGGACCCTCTGCGGATGGTCTCGCTCGCAGTGGACTCGTCGACGCCGAGTGCCGCGGCGACTTCCGCGAGGGTACAGCCCCGCGGCACCTCGAAGTACCCCTCCCTGAACGCGACGGTGAGACGCTCGCGTTGCCGGTCGGTGAGGAGCGTCTCGGAACCCTGCGCCTCGACGGCCGAGAGCAGTTCGTACTCGAACTCGCTGGCGTCGAGTGCCGCGCCCATCGTCTCGAACTGCTCGCGGGTCGCGGTCAGGTCGAATTCCATCTCGCCGTCCGTGACGACGAGCGGGAACTCCGGGGGGGTAAGCGACGACTCACCCAGAAACTCGTACAGCCGTCGTTCGGTCGTCTCGTACTGCGCAATCGCCGTCTCGTCCCCGAGATACAGCTGCTCGTACGCGACGACGTCGGGGTGCTCCCGAATGGCGTCGGCGACGGCCGCAGGAGTCGACGACACGACTTCGCCGAGTTCGAAGACCCTGTCTGTGGCCGGTGCGCCGGTGAGCAACCGGAACGTCGCCGACGTGGTAGGTCACCTCGACGGTCTCGTCAGTGTCGGTCCGACGGAACCGGAACGTCGGGTCGGCGCTATCGGGCTCAAACGCGTCGAAGACCAGCATGTTCTGACGAGCGCCGTGTCCGCCGGCGAGGCCGCCGAAGCCGTCTTCCTGAGCGGCACCGGTCACGTACGAGATGAGACGCCCCATGACGCCGTACGCGGCGTCGTCGCGCGTTCCCGCGGCGAGTACTTCGACCTCGCTCCTGACGGGAGAGTCGTCGGGATACAGCGCGTCGAGGCCAGACTGAGCGATGCGATAGGCGCCCGCCGCGGTCGGACAGGAGTGGCCCGCCGCCTTCACCACGTCCGCGTAGGTGACGACGAACGGGTCACCGGGGTCGAGAACAGCGAGCGCTTCCGCGACCGGGTCGCGGATCCGGATCGGTTCGACGTCGTATTCGACGGCCATGTTCGAGTTGGGGCGGTTCGTGTCGGTCGGAGTCGTGTTCTCTGACATGTTGGGCCGGTTGCGATGCGTGGTTCGATTCTGGTCAGTACCGAAGCAGGCGCATCCCGTTGAGAATGACCGCGAGGACGCTGGCCTCGTGGACGAGCATCCCGAGCGCGAGCGTGACGTAGCTCGTCAGGACGCCGGCCAGCAGCAGACTCACGGTCAGCACGGCGAGCCCGACGTTCTCGTAGATGGTCCGTCGCGTCGCCTTGCTCAGCGTGACTGCGTACGGAATGCGTTCGAGGTCGTCGGCCATCAGCGCCATGTCCGCCGTCTCGATGGCGGTATCCGTGCCGGCGGCGCCCATGGCGATGCCGACGTCGGCGGTCGCCAGCGAGGGCGCGTCGTTGATGCCGTCGCCGACCATCGCGACGACGTGGCCCTCCTCGCGGTACTCCTCGATGACCGTCTGCTTGTCCTCGGGGAGCAGTTCGGCGCGGTACTCGTCGATGCCGACCTCGTCGGCAACTGCGGCCGCGACGCGCTCGTTGTCACCGGTCAGCATCACCGTCTCGATACCCGCGTCCTGCAACTGGTCGATCACGCCCGGGGCCGCTTCGCGAAGTTCGTCGCGCATCGCGATGGCGCCGACGACCTCGTGGGCCGTCTCGCTCCCATCGGTCGCTCCGACCGCCCGCACGACGTGGACGACAGTCTCGCCCCGCTCTTCGCGTTCACGGACGTAGTCGGCGACCTCGTCGGGAACATCGATGCCGCGCTCGTCGAGCAGTGTTTGGTTGCCGACGACGATCTCGCGGTCGTCCTGATGAGCGACGACGCCCTTGCCGGCGACGACCTCGAAGTCGTCGGGATCGGGGATCGAGCCGACCGAGACCGACGACTCGCGCTGGTCGGCCGAGACAGCGACCCCGCCGTCGGTCGCCGTCGTCGAACGGTCCTGTGCGGCCGCGACGATCGCGTCGCCGAGGTGGTGTTCGCTCTTCTTCTCGGCGATCGCAGCGAGTTCCAGCGCCTCATCGTCTTCGACACCGAAGCCTTCGACGTCCGCAACGGTCGTCTCACCCTTCGTGAGCGTTCCCGTCTTGTCGAAGGCGACGAGGTCGATCTTGCCGGCCCGTTCGAGGTGCTCGCCGCCCTTCATCAGAACGCCGCTTCGGGCAGCGTTGCCGATGGCGGAGACGATGCTGACCGGCGGCCCGATCACCAGCGCCCCGGGACACCCGATGACCAGCAGCGTCAGCGACAGAATCGCGTTCTGCGTGACCGCGTAGGCCC
>JBDGTS010000002.1:0-62210 GCA_042216675.1 Halobacteriaceae archaeon
CAATCATATGGGCCTTTGGAGCCCATGACGGCGGTTCGAATCCGCCCGGGACTATCTTCTCGCGAACAGTAGTGAGCGAGAGATATCCTTACGGATTCGAAGCAGGGAGTGACAGCGACTGGGGTTCAATCCGCCCGGGACTATCCTGATGGCCTCAACTCAGTTCTTCCCCCAGTCCGAATCCTTGAGCGACGAGAGCGCGGACCCGCTCTCCGACCCGAGCGTCGCGCCGGACGTGGTGAGTTTGTACACGACCAGCACGTAGCCACCGACGGCGGCGGCGAGGAGGACCGCCGCGAGGGCGTCGCCCCCGCCCACGGCCGGTTCGACGACGTTGGTGGTGGCCCAGCCAACTCCGGTGACGACGGCGACGAACCCGCCGACGATGACCGCGGCGTAGAGGGCGAGGAAGCCGACGGCGAGGGCGTACCGGAGAAGCGTCGTCTTCAGCTCGGGGTCTTGGTCGTCGCCCATGGGTGGTCCTCTTCCCCGCCCAAGTTATGTTTTCCGGCCAACAAATCGTGTCCGCCGGCACTCACTCCTCCGCGATGAAGCCCTCGATGTCGCCGGTGGCGCTGTCGCTGACGACGAACTGGCCGGCGGCCTGCGTGCGGCGACTCACCGCCGCGACCCGGAGGACGTAGCTGCCGACGAGGATGAACGGGGCGAGGGCGACGGCCTCCACGGACGCGACGAGGAGGTGGCTCGTCGGAATCACGCCGAGGAAGTGCATGAACGAGGCCGTGGTCGCGACGGCGCCGAGCGACGTGAACACCAGATTTCGGGAGAGGTTCGCGAACTCCTGTCGGATGTAGAGCGACTTGAAGTACGACCGCGCGGTGGCGAAGTACTGGAGCAACTGGAGCAAGTCACCGATGGCTTCGTCGGCCGTCTCCGGGAGCGAGTCCTCGTGAGCAGTCTGCAGGCGCCGCAGGTCGTTTATCTGCCGGTCGTGGTTGTAGTCCATCATCGCCATGACGATGTCCGCGTTGGCGGTGGCGTCACGGAGTTGGCGGTTCATCTCGCCAGTCTCGGCACCCAACGAGTGCAGATAGCGGTCGAGGTCCGCGCGTAGGTCGAACTCCGAGGTGCGCAGATCCGAGTCGAGACGCTGTGCGCGACCGAGAATCTCCGCCGAGAGCAGGCGGACGAGACCCGACGGTTCGGCCGGGACGTGTTTCACGTCGAGAATGTCTTCGAGGTGCCGCCGGTACTCGACGATGCTCTGGACCCGGCCGAGTTTCTGCCCGAGTGCGGCCTCCTCTTGGGTGACGAACAGGGAGTTCACGGACACGACGATGGAGAACAGGAGGAAGTTCCCGCTCAGCAGCGCTCCGATGAGTGGGACTGTCGTCTCATCGTGACCCGTCGGGTCCGCGACGCTGAACTCCACGAGGTGGCCGCCGACGCCGACGAGCAGAAAGCCGCCGAGCAGTGCGACGCCGGCCACCGTCTCCCTGTCGCCGTCGAGCGTGACCCACCGGTAGAGGCGCCGGCCACGGGTCCGAAGCCACGAGTCGGGGTCCACAGGGGCAGGTGCCGGCGTGACGCCTTAGCGGTGGTGGCTACCGCCAGCGTATTGCCCCCGCCGCCCACACCACGTCGCATGCACCAGCGATTCGTCGCGCCCCGGACCTATGTGCAGGGCGCGGGGGCACTCGACGACGCAGCGGAGGCGTTCGACGGCCTCGGGACCGACCGGGCGTTTGTTCTCGGGGGCGAGACGGCCCTCGCCGCGGCCGAGTCGCGCCTCGTCGACGGCATCGAGACGGCGGGCACCGACGTGGGCGCCGTCTCGCGGGGCGTGACCGCCTGTACGGATTCGACGGTGGAGACGCACGTCGGTCGGGTCGAGAACACCGGCGCGGACCTCGTCGTCGGCGTCGGCGGCGGCGTGGCGATGGACGTGGCTACGGCCGTCGCGACTCGGACGGACGCCGCACTCGCGGCCGTACCCACCGTCGCCAGCACCGACGCGCCGTGTAGCACCGTCGCGGTCATCTACGACGAGGCGGGGACCTTCCTGCGGACCGACCTCCGCGACCGGAACCCCGAACTCGTCCTCGTGGACACCGCCGTCGTCGCAGGGGCGCCGGCGCGCTTTCTCGCGGCCGGGATGGGCGATGCGCTGGCGACACACTTCGAGGCGCGGGCCGTCGGCCGTTCCGGCGCCGAAACCGTCGCCGGCGGCACGTCGAGTTTCGCCGCGCGGGACGTGGCGGAGACGGCTCTCGAACGCGTCGAGGCGTACGGCCCGGACGCGCTGGCGGCCGTCGAACGCGACGCCGTCACGCCCGCTGTCGAGCGCGTCGTGGAGGCGAACACGCTCCTCTCGGGGCTTGGCTTCGAGAGCGGCGGCACCGCGGGCGCCCACGCAGTTCAGATCGGCCTGACGAACGTCGGCGTCCGGGCGCCCCACGGCGTCCTCGTCGCGTTCGGCACGATTGCTGAACTCGTGCTGGAGGACGCGCCACCCGAGACGCTGGCGCGAGCGCTGGACGCCGTGTTTGCCGTCGGCTTGGACCGCACGCTCGCGGAGTTCGACGCCGCCGACGCCGACCTGACGCGCGTCGGCGAAATCGCGGTGGCGAACGGGATGGGCGACGAACCCATCGACCCCTCGCCGGCCCGCGTCGCCGACGCGGTGCGGACGGCGGACGAGCTGGTGGCGCGGCGCCGTCAGGCGTAGCGCTTCGTGTCCGCGTACCCGCAGTGTTCACACCGCATCCTGACCTGTTCGTCCTCGACGTCCCACTCGTACTCGGTGGCGCCACAGGAGGGACAGGACACGTCGCCGGTGTCGCCGCTCTCTTGCCACGCCGACCGGAGTTCCGTCTCGGCGCCTTCGATGGACGCCGCTGGCTCTTCTGGTGCCATAGACCGGACGTGGACGGCACGCCCCTTGTGTCCCGGGCCTAGTCCTCACGGTGGACCGTCAGCACCGGCACCGACGACGTGCGCACGACGCGTTCGGTGACGCTCCCCAGCAGATAGCGGTCCAGCCCCTCTCGGCCGTGGGTCGGCATCACGATGACGTCCACGTCGCGCGTCTCGGCATAGTCGAGAATGGTGCGGTAGGGCGGCCCCTGCACGACTTCGCCCGCCGCTTCGACGCCGCGGCCCTGCGCCCGGTCCACGAGGTCAGCGATGGCCTCCTCGCCTTCGGCTTCGAGGGCGTCCACCACTTCGCCCTCCACCATCGTGACGCTCTCGCGGGACGTGTCGGCGACGAACAGGACGGAGAGCGACGCGTCGAACGTGGCGGCGAGGTCGATGGCGTGGTCGAACGCGCCCGCCGCGCCCTCGCTCCCGTCCGTCGGGAAGAGAATCGACTCGTACACGCCCCGCCATTTGGTGAGGCGGACAAAAAGCCCCGTGGCGTCACACGGTGACCGTGTCGCCGACGGCCGGGGCGGTGGCGTCGAAGCCCATTCCCCGGAGGTCGTCGGCGAAGGCGGCGCAGTCGTCGCCGTGGTTCACGACGACCCGGGCGTCGCGGTAGGCGTCGAGAAACGACAGGAGGCCCGCCCGGTCGGCGTGCGCCGAGAAGTCGTAGGACTCCACGCGGGCGCTGACCGGCATCACGCGGCCGTCGATTTCCGCGCGACCGGTGTCGAGCAGTTCTCGGCCGGGAGTGCCTTCCACTTGATAGCCCGTGAGCGTAATCTTGTTCGTCGGACTGCCGCGAATCTCGGGCACGTAGGTCATCGCCGGGCCGCCCGAGAGCATCCCGCTGGTGGTGACGATGGCCGTCTGCTGGTCGGCGATACGCTTCCGCTGGCCGTCACGACCCGTGACGGTGCGGGCGTGACCCGCCGCCTCGTCGAGGGCGTCGCCGTCGCGGAGGTACTCGGGGTGGCCCCGGAGCATCTCCGTCACGTCCACGCCCATCCCGTCGACGTAGCAGGGGATGTCGTGGCGCGCACAGAGCAGGAGCATCTCCTGTGTCCGCCCGATGGCGAACGCGGGGACGACGACCGTGCCGCCCTCCCAGAGCGTCGACTGCACGCTCTCGGCGAAGCGCTCCTCGACGGCGCGCCTGTCCTCGTGGTCGACGTCGGCGTAGGTGCTCTCGCAGATGACCACGTCCGCGTCCGGGCGGGCCGTCGTCCCCGAGACGAGGCGCTGGTCGTCGGTGTGGAAGTCGCCGGTGTAGAGCAAGCGCGTCTCCCCGTCGTCCACGAGGACGTGTGCGCTCCCGGGGATGTGGCCGGCGTCGTAGAGCGTCACCTCGTAGCCCGCCGCCTCGAACCGCTCGCCGTAGCCGTGCGTCTCCGAGAACTGCGAGACGCGGGCCACGTCGGCCTCGGTGAACGGACAGCGGTAGGTGTTGCCGTGGAGTTTCAGCGTGTCGCGCGCCAGCGTCCGGCAGAAGTCACGCGTCGGCGGCGTCCAGTGAATCGTCGGGTCGCGCTCCCCCGCCACGAGCGACGGGACGGCCCCCGCGTGGTCGAGGTGGCCGTGGGAGACGACGACGGCGTCGGGGGCCACGTCGCCCACGGGGGTCCGCGGCGGCGTCCCGGTCAGCAGGCCGTAGTCGAGGAGGAGGCTGTCGTCGACGAGGACGGCGCTCCGTCCGACTTCGCCGGCACCGCCGAGAAACCGAACGTCCATCGCGCGAACGTAGCGCCCGGCGGCGCTTGTGTTCGTCGGTTCCGGACCTTGAAGTCGCGCCCGGCCCTCGTGCCGCTATGACGCCGCGCGAGACGGTGGAGGCGTACTACGATGCGCTCCGAGGCGGCGACCCGCTCGTCCCCTTCTTCGCCGACCGCGAGGACGTGGTGAAAGTCGGCGTGCGCGAGCGACTGGTCGGACGTGATGCCGTCGTTCGGGGTCTCCGCTCGCAGACGCGGGCGACGGCGGACTGGACCGTCGACAGCACCGACCTCAGCGTGGCGCGGGTCGGCCCGGACGCGGCCCGCTTCTCCGACGCGGTGGGGCTGGCGTGGACGAACGAGGAGACGGGCCAGCGCCGACGCTTCGAGACGCGGTGGGACGGGGTGCTGGAACGCCGAAACGGCGCGTGGGCCCTCGTGAGCCTCCACGTCAGCGCTCCGGCGGAACTGCCGTCCTGAGTCGGGCCGTCGTAACGCCTAAGAGCCAAACACGCGTAGTTCTCGACAACTATGAACGCGACTGCGCTCCCGGCGGAGGTGATGCTGTGGGTGTCGAAATAAAGGAATCGCCCGTCACCGACGCCGAGTTCGCGGAGATGAAGGAGTTCGTCCGCGATTATCTCCGCGCCAGCGTCGAGAACGAGGACGAGGGCGGCCGAATGCGGTGGTACCCGTGGCACTCCGCGGAGTACCGGTTCAACCACATCCTGAACGTCGTCGACCTCGCGACTGACATCGCCCGCGAGGAGGGGGGCGACGAGGACGTCGTGCGCGTCGCGGCGCTGTTTCACGACATCGCCAAACTCGACGCGGAACAGGACGCCCACGCCGACGAGGGCGCCCGCGTCGCCCGCGAGTACCTCGAAACCCACGGCGACTTCCCCGAGTCGTTTCGGGACCGGGTCTGTCGCGCCGTCGCGGACCACTCCCATCAGGGCCCCCTCGACGAGGTGTCCCTCGAAACCCGGTGTCTCATCGAGGCCGACGTCCTCGACAAGGTGGGCGCCAACGGCGCGGCACTGATGCTCCTGCGAATGGGCTACGAGTCCCGAACCCACATGGACAGCGCCGAGATGGTGGACCGCGTCCTCGAACGCGGCGTCGATGCCCTCGATACGGTGGAGAGCGACTACGCCCGCGACGTGGCCCACCGCCGCCTCAAGCGCGTCAAGTGGTTTCGGGAGTGGCTCACCGACGAGGTGGCCGAGATGGACGTCGAAGACGACGAGTCAGAGTAGCGTCTGCACCAGACCGGGCACCTCACCGACGGTCTGGCCCCACACCGACACGCCGAGGGTGAGCGCCAGCACCGTGTCGAGTCCGAAGAAGGCGAAGAGCGCCGCGCCCGCGTAGTGGGCCTTCCGCACGTCGAAGTGGTGGGAGAACCGATGGAAGAAGTAGCCGTTCGCGAGGCTCACCGGGATGATGGCGAGCATCTCGCCCAGCCAGATTGCCGTCGGGTGCGCGCCGTAGTTCGACGCGAGACCGATGGTGACCAGTTGGGTCTTGTCGCCGAACTCGCCGAACGCCATCATCGCGAAGATGGGGAGCCACCCGCCGAGGACGGAGGGGACCCTCCACCCCACGAACGGCACCGTCACGTCGAGGTTCCCGTCCGTCCCGAACGCCCCGCCGTCCGTCTCGACCACGTCGGCGCCCGATTCCGGCGCCGAGCGGTACAGCATCACCGCGAACAGCAGGAACAGCCCCGCGGTGAACGCGTCGAGGACGACGCCGGGGAACGTTCGCTGGAGCCACTGCCCGAACACGATTTCGAGGGCGGTCCAGCCCGCGAACGCCGTCCCGGCCGCCGAGACGACGAGCAGGGGGTGATACCGCGTCGCTAGCCCGGCGATGATGAACTGCACCTTCTCGCCGGGGAGGACTGCCAACTGCGTCCCGAAGGCGATGAGGACGACGCCGAACCACGTCGGGTCGGCCATCTACGCCCACCTCCGGGTCACGCCTCGGTCACCCGGTTTGGGACCTCCTCGGCCGACCCCGCCGGGCGCACCCGAATCCGCGCCGCGAGGTCTTCCGGAAGGTGCTGGCGGCCCTCCTCGTGTTCCACGACGACGATGCCGATGGGTTGGACCTCCGCGACGCGGAGTTCACGCCCCGGTTCGACCCCGGCGTCGGCGAGGTGGTCCAGTTCCGCCGGGTCACGGTCCTGCACTCGTGCGACGACGACCCGGTCGTCCTCCTCGCAGGCCGAGAGGGGCGCCGTGTCGTCCTCCGCCAAGGGGTCGAGGTCCGCGTTCGGAATCGGGTCGCCGTGCGGGTCGATGGCCGGGTCCCCGAGTGCGGCGGCGACGCGTCGCTCGAACTCCTCGCTGATGTGGTGTTCGAGGGCGTCGGCCTCCTCGTGGACCTCGCTCCACTCGTAGCCCAACTGCTGAGCGAGATACGACTCCAGCAGGCGGTGGTGACGGAGCACCTCCAAGGCGAGTCGCTCGCCCTGGTCCGTGAGTTCGACGCCCTTGTACTTCTCGCGGCGGACCAAGTCGCGGTCGGCGAGTTTCTTCAGCATGCTCGTGACCGTCGGTGCGGTCACGTCGAGGTACTCGGCGATGGCGGAGTTGGCGACGGGCGGTCCCCGCTCGCGCTCCAGCGTGTGGATCGCTTTGAGATAGTCCTCCATCACGTCGCTCGACATACGCCGAGTTAGACGCATCTAACTCTTAACTCTGTCGGGCCTAATTTAGACGCCCCGCCCCATCAGGTGGCTCCGTAGCACGTCGGCGTCCTTGCTCCCGTCGTCGGGGTTCACGAGGACGATGGTCTCGTCGCCGTCGAAGGCGCCCTCGTCGGCGAGGTCCCACGCCGCGGCCGCGGCGACGCCGCCGGCCACACTGAGTTCGACGCCGGCGCGGGCGGTGAGACGGACCGCGCTCTCCAGAATCTCGGGGTCCGCGACGGACACGGCCGCACCCCCCGACTCGCGGCAGGCCGCGACCGCCGCCTCGCCGCCCGGCGGGTCCGGGTCCTCCACGTCGCCGGCGATGGTGTCCGGGTGTTCGACCGGTTCGACCGCCTCGCCGGACTCGAAGGCGTCGACGATGGGCGCACAGCCCTCGGCTTGGGCGGCGTAGAGCGACGGCGACCCGTCCAGCAACCCCAGTTTGGTGAGTTCGCTCGCGGCGCGGTGGCTGGCGACGACGCCCGCGCCCGACCCCGTCGGGTGGATGACGGCGTCCGGCGCGGTCCAGTCGCGGGCCGCGGCCACCTCGTACAGCATCGTCTTCAGGCCGTCCACGACGTAGGGTGAGTCGAACGCCCGCGCAGGCGCCCAGTCGCCCTCGGACTTCTCGTAGGACCGCACGGCGTCGTTCAGGCGCCCCTCCACGACGGACATCTGGCCGCCGTGGACGTTTATCATCGCCTTGCGAACGAACCCGGCCCGCGTGGGGACGAACACCGTCGAGTCGACGTCAGCGCGGCCCGCGTACGCCGCGACGGACTGGCCGGTGGTGCCCGGGGAGGGGAGCGCCACCGACTCCGCGCCCGCGGCCGCCGCGGCGGAGACGGCGACGCTCGCGCCCCGGTCGGCGAACGCGCCCGTGGGGTTGCGCCCCTCGTCTTTCACGAGGACGCTCTCGACGCCCAGTTCCTCGGCGACGGACGGGCACGCGACGAGTGGGGTGTCGCCCTCGTCGATGCTCACTGCCGCCGACGCGGGCATCGGCAACACGGCGTCGAAGTCCCACGCCGACTCGCCCGCCGCCACCGCGTCGGCGTCGACGGCGTCGAGGTTGTAGTCCGGCGCGAGGGGCGCGCCGCAGTCCGGGCACCGCCCGGTCGTCTCCGCGTCCTGTCGCTCGCCGCAGTCCGTACACGAGAGGCCCGTGAACGCGGCCGTCGTCTGCATGTCCGCCCGTCGTGGGCGGCGTGGGAAAGCGCTGCCGGTCGCGGTCGGAAGGCGTTTGTCGGCCCCCCACGAGGACCCGTCTATGCAGGACTCGACCGTCGCCGTCGCGGGCGGTGGCCTCGCGGGCCTGACCGCCGCGCGGCGCCTCGCGGACGCGGGCGCGAACGTAACCGTCTTCGAGCGTCGCGAGACGGTCGGGGGCCGCGTCAGAACGGACCGTGTCGACGGCTTCACGCTCGACAGAGGGTTTCAGGTGCTGTTCACGGCCTATCCGGCCGCACGGCGCGAACTCGACCTCGATGCGCTCGAACTGCGCCGCTACGCGCCGGGCGCGACCATCTGTCGGCCGAACCACCGTGCCGTCCTCGCGGACCCCCTCGGCGACCCGCGCGCCGCCGTCGAGACGCTGTTGAACCGGGACGCGACGCTCCGGGACAAGGTGCGCATCCTCCGCCTCCGCCGGGCGCTCGCCGGCCGATCCCCCGCGGACATCTTCGACGGCCCGGACCAGTCGATTCGGGCGTTCCTCGACGACTGGGGCTTCTCCGAGCGCATCGTCGAGAACTTCTTCGCGCCCTTCTACGGCGGCATCACGCTCGACCGCTCGCTGGGCACGTCGGCGGCCGTCTTCGAGTTCACCTTCGCGATGCTCGCCGCCGGCGACGCCGCCGTGCCCGTCGACGGGATGGGTGCGATACCCGAGCAGATGGCCGAGACGGCTCGTGACGCCGGCGCCACGGTCGAGACGAACGCCGCCGTCACCGCTCTCGACGGCACGACGCTCACCGTCGACGGCGAGACGGTCGACGCGGACGCCGTCGTCGTCGCGACGGACCCGCCGACGGCGCGCGACCTGACCGGCGTCGAGGCGATTCCGACCGACGGTCGGGGCTGTGTGACCCAGTACTACCGGTTCCCCGGCTCGTTCTCGCTCGACGCGGGGAAGCGCCTCCTGCTGAACGCCGGCGAGAACGGGCCGAATCACGTCGCCCCCCACTCCGCCGTCGCGCCCGGCCACGCGCCGGACGACGCGACGCTCGTGAGCGCGACGTATCTCGGCGACGCGCCCGACGCCGACGAACTCCGCGCACGTAGCGTCGAGGCCCTCCGCTCGTGGTTCCCCGAGCGACAGGTGCCCGACCCCGAGGTGGTGCGGACCGACCGCATCCCGTTCGCGCAGTTCGCGCAGCCACCGGGATTCTATCGGGACGGACCGGCCGCCCGGACCCCCGAGGGGGCGGTGTATCTCGCCGGCGACTACACCCACGACTCCTCTATCAACGGCGCCATCGAGAGCGGTCGGGCCGCCGCGGCGGCCCTGCGCGGGGACCGCTAAGTCGCTTGCTGGCGAGCGGTCGTGTACGCCTGTCGAACCCGCCGGAACGCGCGCTCGTCGCCCCCTTGGTCTGGGTGGACTTCCTTCACCTTCTCGCGGTAGGCCGTCCGCACCTCCTCCAGCGACGCGTCCGCCGAGAGGCCGAGGACCGCGAACGCGCCGTTCGGGTCGCTCGGCTCCGGGCCGTCCGGGTCGCTCGCGGCGCCCATCTCGGGCGTCTCGAAGGGGAGGCGCGCGCCGAGGTGGGCGCCCGGCATCTCGTGTTCGACGAGGATGGGGTGCGTCTCCGTCGCCGCGATGCGGAAGTACGCCCGCGCGTCGAAGGTGATGGCCACGTCCCGACCCGGCAGATAGAAGGCGACGTGTTGGCCGGCGACGAAGTGCTCCTCGGCGTACCGCTCGCCGATGGCGTCGAGGTACGCCCGGATTTCGGCGCGGCGCTTCTGCTCGCCCGCGTCCGACTCGCCCTCGGGTGCGGGTGGCGTCGGGTAGCGGCGCTCCGCGACGACGAAGACGGCGGCGAACACGACTGAGAGCCCCGCCGTGATGGCGAGGCCCTGCCACAGCGGCGACAGCACGTCCCGGGGTTAGGGACGCGAGAAAATCAATCCAGCGCCCTCAGCCGATGTACCGAAGGTCCTCGTTGCCGCCGGCGGCCGGGCCGACGCTCTCGTCCATCTCCTGCAGTTGGCTGACGACTTCCTCCATCTCCTCGGCGCGCTCTTCGAGGCTCTCGAAGTCCACCTCGAAGTCCAGTGCGGTTTCCAGCACTTCGAGGACGGCCTGTGCGCTCTTCGGGTCGACGAGGTAGCCACTCGTCTCGCCCATCAGGCAGGCGCCGTCGAAGCCGCGGCGCTCCCCGATGCCGAGGAGCAAGCCGCTCGTGCCGACGATGCCACCCGCGGGTTCCTCGCTCCGGAACTCGACGCCGTACTCCTCTAAGTCCGCGATGGTCTCATCGGTGGTGGCGGCGCCGAGGACGCTGTACTCCTCGATGAGCTCGCCCGTGGGGACGCCACCCAGCGCGAACAGTTCGTCGGCGCCGGCCTCCGCCGCCACGTCGAGAAAGGCGTTCGCGAGGCGGTAGTGGCCCTGTGTGTCGCCGGCCTGATGGTCGCCGGTGAGCACGAGGAGGTCGCGGCCCTCGGTTTCGACCGCGTGGAACGCGGCGTGTGCGAGCGCCGTCCGGCCGTCGTCGTCGACGGTCACTTGCGGCGGGAGGTGCTCGGAGTACACCCGCCGGACCAGTTCGCCGTCCGCCTCCTCGACGAGATGCTCGGCGGCCAACTTGCCGACGTGCCCCACGCCGGGGAGGCCCTCGACGAGGACCGGGTCGTCGAGGTCCATCTCGGCGACGGTTTCGATGTCGACGCTGTCCATGGGGCTATTCCCGGCTTCGGCGCTTAAGTGCGCGTCGATACTCGCCGTACTGGTCCGTCGGGTCGAACGGCGCCGGAGCGCTGTTCACGGCCTCGGCACCGCACTCGGGGCAGGTGTCGTCCAGCGTGTACACCGGTCGCTCGTGGTTCTGTTCCCACGCCGCGCAGACGTGGATGTCGGCTTTCACTCTTCGACGCGGCGCTCGCGGTGGTACTCGCCGCTCCCGCCGGCGGCCTCGACGTTCGCGGTGGCGCGGTCGGCGCTGGCTTCGAGGGCGTCCTCGGCCGTCTTGTAGTTGGGCGCCTGCACCTTGATGCGGTACTCGGGGGCGCCGACGTACGTCACGTCGAGGTCCACCTCGTCGGGCACGTCGCCGTTCTCGCCCTCGGCGGCCTGCAGGGCGTCGCGGACGACGTCGACGCCGTCGGGCGCGGGGCTCTCGAGCGTGACGTAGCCCGTGACGTTGACGTAGGGCACCGAGACGTTCTCCCGGGCCGTCTCGACGATGGTCTCGACCTCGCTCTCGTCGAGGTCGACGTTTTCGAGGGCCTCCTCGCCGTGGATGGCCGCCTCCTCGAAGGCGTCGTAGAGCGAGGGGTACTGGTCGAGCATCGCCTCGGCGACGCGGCGGAACTCCTCGTCGCTGGCGTCCTCGCCGAGGGCGAGTTCCATCCAGTTGTCGGCCTTCTGCTCGTTTTTCCACTCCTGAATCTTCTCGCTGCGCTGGTGGTCGTTGACGTCCTTCAGCGAGAGGTCGATCTGCTTGGACTCCGTGTCCACTTCCAGCACCTTCGCGACGACGGTTTGTCCCTCGCTGACGTGGTCGCTGATGCTCTTTATCCAGCCACTCGCGACTTCGCTGACGTGGACGAGGCCCCGCTTGTCCTTGTACTCCTCGAGGTCCACGAACACGCCGAAGTCCTCGATCTCGTCGATTTTGCCGACGACGAGGTCGCCGGGTTCCGGCCACCCTTCGTATTTCATACGCGGGGATTAGGCGCTGGGGCGAATAAAACCTCCGTGATGGCCCCCAGTCGCTCAGATGGCGGCGACGTTCTCGTCGCGGTCCTCGACGACTTCGAGGATTTCGCCCTCGACCTCGGCCTCGCCGCCCGTCGGGCGAGCGAGCGTCTGGCCACAGACGGCGCACTCGACTTCCGTCGAGGTCTTGCCGAAGACAATCTGCTCGTTCTCACAGTCCGGGCACTCGACGCGGATGAAGCTCCCCGCCATTATTCTTGCAGCTCCAGTCGGCCGGCGCGCCATCCCTCTCGGAGGTGGGCCTTGCCACAGTCGCCACAGCGGTACTTGAGGTTCGTCTTCTTCGTCGGCTTGTCCCCACCGGGCACCTTCGAGAACTTGCCGGAGTTCCCGATGCTGGACGTCTGGCGCTCGCGCTGGCGACCCTGCACCTTCGTCATCCCCGACGGACGGCCCGACCGAACACGCTCGACCTCGTGTTCTTGATGCGAATCGCAGTGCGGGCAGTACGTGTTGAATCGGCGTGGCATTTCCATGGTTGTTGTTCCGTATTCCGTCGTGGCGGTTGAAATGGGTTTGGTTTCTCGACGGGGCCTCGCGCCGTGACGAAACGTTTACCGTCCGGGCCGCCACAGCCCACGTCATGAAGCGGCTCATCATCCACGGCGACCCCGGCGTCCGGCGCGACGGCATCGTGGAGGTCGGTGGGGAGGAGTACGTCCTCTTTCAGGTCACTCGGCAGGGTGACTGGCACGGCCCGGACCGCGTCCAACTCTGGTGCATCGCGGGCGAAGAGGACGAACGCGAGGCCTACGACACGCAGGACTACATCCCCCACTTCCTCGACGTCGAGACGGCCGACGCCGACGACGTCACCGTGACGAAGCAGGGCGGCGAACTCGCCGTTTAGGCGAGGTCCCCCTCGGTCACGCGGTAGATGACCACGCTCCCGAGTTCCACTTCTCGCTCGATGCCCGGTTCGGACGCGAACGCCGCAATCGAGTCGCCGTACTGCTCTCGCGCCACCGGGCCGACGTAGATGTACTGTACGTCGTACACCGCGAGCAGTCGCGCCCGCTCCGCCGTGGTGCCCGTGAATATCGTGTCCACGTCGTTCGCCCGCCGCTCGACGGCGGCCTCGTCGTGATAGCGGCTCTCGTGGTGCGTCCAGTCCACGACCGTCGGCACCCCCGTGAGTGCCGCGGGCGCGCCGCTCCAGTCGTAGGCCGTCCCGTAGCCGGAGACGACGTTCGGCTGTCCCGACAGGTCGTTGAGCCACCGGATGGCCGCCGCTTCCTCGGGGTGGCTCCGCTCCACGAAGTTCCGCGCGTTCAGCGTCGGGTCGTCGCTCGCCGGCGACTCGAAGTCGCTCGTGAAGTGCGCGTGGAGCGCCAAGCCGCCGTAGATGGACGCCGAGAGCAGGAGGGCGACGCCGAGGCCGGTCCGCAGGAGCGTCCGGGCGTCCGGCCCGTCGCCGCTTTCGGTCAGTCGCCGCCGTATCGCCGCCGCCGTCGCTCCGAACCGCGACACGTCGGCGAGTATCGCGCCCGCCGCGACGCCCCAGAGCGCCCACACCTGTGCGTACGTCTTGAACACCGTGTTGAACCGCGTTCCGGCGCCGCCGTACTCCTCTAAGTGGACGAGTTCGACGAGGACGAGGAGCCCCGCCGCGCCGACGACGAGGACGGCCTCGAAGCCGACGCGGTCCGTCCGGGCCAGATACCAGCCCCCGAGGACGAGCGGACCGAACAGCGCGAGCGCCGTCAGCGACTCCGGCGCGGTGAGCGCCAGCGCCGCCACCACGACGAGGAGTGCCACAACCGCCGTTCGGAGCGACGGGGCGGCACGCTCGACGCCGTAGGCCACCGTCGGCAGGAGAAACACGCCGTGGACGACGAGGAGACCGGCGAGCCCCGACCGGAGCGCCGGCGTGTTGACGGCGATGGAGCGCCCGGACGCGGCGTTCGCGAGGAACGGGAAGACGACGACGGCGGCGATGGCCATCACCGCCGCCGCGCCGACGAGGGCGACGGCGGGTCGTGCCACCTCCCGAAGCGCGCGGCGACCGGACGCCGACTGCACGCGGTTCGTGACTGCCGCGCCCCGCTCGACGACGGCCGCCGGGAGCAGCGTCCACGGCGACGCGGGCGCGAGCGCGAGCGTCAGCCACGTCAGCCCGCCCACGGCGGGAAAACTCCACGTGTTGACGAGAGCGATGAGGCCGCCGACCGGACCGACGGCGGCGACGAGGCCCCGGCGGCGCCACACCGCCGACTCGGGCGTCTGCGCGTAGGCAAAGAGCAGGCCCGCGACGAGCAACAGTAGCGGCGGACTCATCATGTGCGCGTGCAAGTCGCCGTTGAGGAACGCGAAAAACGGGAACTCCTGAATCGCGCCGGGGATGACCGTCCGCGCGTCCCAGAAGTGGAACTTCGACGGACCGACGGCGAGGGTGTCCTCGACTTGCAGTTCGGCCGCGCGCACGAGGCCCCGCCCGGTGTCGCCGAGGAGCCACCCCAGCGTCCGGATGGGCGTCGCGAGGTTGCTCGCCAGCCCCACGAGAATGGCGGCCGACGCGCCGGCCGCGCGGTAGGAGCGATTCCGCGCGGCGGCAATCGCGCCCGCCAGTCCGTACGCCGTCGAGACGTACGTCGCGTAGAACACCGCGAGCGCCGTGTTGTAGGCGTAGGCGACGTCGGTGGCCGTCAGTTTGGCGAGCATCGCGGCCACCATGTGCCCGCCGTAGTAGTAGCGGGCCGGTTCACCAGCGAACCAGACGTCCTCCGGCGGCAGGAACTCAGCGCGGAGGAGCGACGCGAGCAGTCCCATGTCGAGGAACTTCTCGCCGCCGACGGGGTACGCCGAGGGGTCGACGGCGCGAATCGCTATCAGGAGGCCGAAGGCGAGCGTGAACACCGTCGCCACCTCGGCGAAGCGGCCCCAGTCGGGCCGCGCGTCGCGCCGGAGGGCCGTGACCATCCCGCCGAGAAGAACCGCGAGCGCGGCCAGCACGGCCGGCCAACCGAAGGCGAGCCGTCCGACCCAGTAGCCGACGACGCCGAACACGGCCAGCACCAGCGGGAGAGCGAGTCCGGCCCCGCCGTCGTCGAGGCGGCGACAGATGAGCGCCGCGGACGGCACGGCCGCGACGGCTAGCGTGAGAACCGTCATCCACCAGACGAAGACCAGCGCGTACTCCATCCTGCCGGTGAGTGCGCGTGACGCGCCTAAACGCTTTGTGTTAGCTTCAGGGCCAGCGTGCCCTACCCCTGTTGGCCGGAGATATAACCGCGGCCCGGCGGCACAGTGTCCTATGTGCTCTTACAGCACACGAGCGATGCGTCTCTCGCTCGCTCGAACGGAGGTGGGGTCCTGATGGCCATCGAGGGGTCGGCAGGGGCGTTCCTGCTCGCGGGACGCGGTCTGTTCGCACTGACCATGGGCTTTCTCGCGGTGAATCACTTCACGAACGTCGAGCAGATGGCAGGCTACGCGGGGTCGAAGGGCGTCCCCGCGCCGGCGTTCGCCGTCGTCGCGTCCGGCGTGACGCTGGCGCTCGGTGCGCTCTCGATTCTCACCGGGGCCTACGCGACGTTCGGCGCCGGCGCCACGGCGGTGTTCTTCCTCGTCGTGACGCCCATGATGCACGACTTCTGGGCGGCCTCGGAGGACCAGAAGACCCAGCAGATGCAGGACTTCATGAAGAACGCCGCGCTCCTCGGCGGTGCGTTGGCGTTGCTCGCCATCAGCGGGCAGGACTGGGCCTACGCGGTGAATGTGGGTCTGTTCTGACCCACGTCGCTCGCTTCGCTCGCGTTCTCTCGTTCAAATAGTGACCGAACTACGCGAGCGTCGATGCCGTGTGAGAAGTAGCGGGAGGGAGATTTGAACCGACGTCACTTCGCGACCGACGGCCGCTCGTTCCGTGGTTCAAATCTCCGTCCGCGACAGAGGGTCACCGCTGCCGGGCCAGCGGCGACGATAGAACAGTAGCGGGAGGTAGATTTGAACTACCGATCTCCGGGTTATGAGCCCGGCGGAATCTCCTGGCTATCCCATCCCGCTACCCTCTCGTAACGCGGTGGAACTGTTAAGGGTTGTGTTTCGGATGCCGTATGCGAGATTTCCGCTATCCGTCGCCGTGTTCGTCGACGATGACAACTTCGCCGTCCACCACGTCGACGTTGATGAGCGTCTTCACGTCGCGGCCGCTGGCCTCCAGTTTGTTCTCGCCGCCGACTTTCTTGATGACCGCGACGATGTCGCCGACGTCCGCGCCGATGTGTTCGAGGGCGTCCGTGATGGCGTCGAGGGTGCCGCCCGTCGAGAGGACGTCGTCGAGGACGAGGACGCGGTCCCCCTCTTGTACGTCGTTGATGTACATCTGGTTCTCGGAGTAGCCCGTCTGCTGGGCCAGCGACACCTCGCCCTCCAATCCGTACTGGCGCTTGCGCACCACGACGAGGGGGAGGTCAGTCATCAGCGAGACGGCCGTGGAGATGTGGATCCCCATCGCCGCCGGCGTCACGATCTTGTCGACGTCCTCCAACTCGGCCTTGCGGATGATGCCGATGACGATTTCACGGAGGAGTTCCGGCTCAAGCATCGGAACGCCGTCGCTGACGGGGTGAACGAAGTAGTGGTATCCGTCCTTCTCGATGATGGGCG
Organism: Halobacteriaceae archaeon; assembly: GCA_042216675.1. Lineage (GTDB taxonomy): Archaea > Halobacteriota > Halobacteria > Halobacteriales > Halobacteriaceae > JBDGTS01. Next base: position 16,850 of record JBDGTS010000002.1, read on the forward strand.
CGTCGAGGAGGGACCGCTTGAGTCGATCCATGTTGGCCGTATCGGAGCGGGTCGTAAAAAGTCGTCTATGACCGCCTACAGCGACAGGGCGAGCGGCCACGCCGCGCCGCCGACGGCGAGGAGTGACAGCGCACCGCCGGTCAGCGCGACGTTCTTCAGGAAGTCGGTCATCTCGGACTGCTTCTCCTCGGGGTCCTCGACGTTCCAGAAGTCGTGGAACAGAACGGCGGACGAGAGCAAGAACGCCCCCAGCGCCGCGCCGGCGACGACTGGGAGGACGCCGAGGACGATGGCGACGCCGCCCAGAATCAGCACGGCGCCGGAGCCGAGGACCGATACCTTCGGCAGCGGGACGCCCTTCGACTCGGCGTAGCCCGCGAGCCAGTCCGTCTGCTGGAAGTGGTTCAGACCCATGAACGCCAGGACGCCGCCGAACAGGAGGCGACCGAGCAGGAAGGCCACGTCGCTGACGGTGGCGAGCGTCATTCGCTTCCCTCCGCGCCACAGACTGTCTCGACTACGGTGCAACTGCCAGTTTCGAATGCTGGTTCCATTACGTTACCTACTTCGTTCCGGAACCTATTTGTACTCTATGCGACAACAAGGTTAGTAGGTAGTACCCGTGTCATCGATATCTAACGAAGCTGACGAGACCGTCGAGAAGAACGCGGAGGCCTGCTCCGTCGTCGAGGCCGTCGAACAGATCGGGTCCCAGTGGCGGCTGGTGGTCCTCCACGACCTTCAGGGGGGAGAGAAGCGCTTCAACGAACTCAAGCGGTCGACGGGCGCGAGTTCCCGGACGCTCTCCCGCGTCCTCGACGACCTCGAAGACGCTGGCCTCGTGAACCGGCGCGTCGAGGACCGTCCCATCGCGACGTACTACAGCCTCGCCGAGAAGGGCGAACGCCTCTGTCCGGTCTTCGACGAACTCGAATCGTGGGCGGACGACTGGCTGGAGACGCCGGTCGAGGCGTAAGAACGCCCGATTTGAGAAGGGTTAAGTCGGCGGTGGCGAAGATGCACGTAGTCGATGACGCCCAACGAGACGGTCGTCTTCGCGTTGGTCTTCCTGCCGTTTCTGGCGGCGGCGACCGTCCCGCTCGTCTTCCGGGCCCTCGGTGAGCGCACCGCCTACTACGCGGCCGCGGTCGCGCTCGCCTGCTTCGCCCTTACCGTCTCTCAACTGGGCCGCCACGGCGCGGTGGGCGTCCCGTGGATTCCGGCCTACGGCGTCACGCTCCGCTTCTACGTCGACGGCCTCTCGCTTCTCGTCGGACTGCTCGCCAGCGGCGTCGGCGTCCTCGTGTTCACCTACTCGGGGGCGTACATGCACGCCGAACCGGGCAAGCGCAAGTACTACGCCACGCTGCTGGCGTTCATGGGGTCGATGCTCGGCGTCGCGTTCGCCGCCGACCTCGTCGCCCTGTTCGTGTTCTGGGAACTCACCAGCGTCTCCTCGTTCCTGCTCATCGGGCACTACGAGGAGACGGCCCCCGGCCGCTACGCCGCGCGCAAGTCGATGCTGGTCACCGTCGGCGGCGGCCTGTTCATGCTCGTCGGCTTCCTCCTCCTCCACGACGCCACGGGCACCTTCGCGCTCGCGGGCACCCCCGACGCACTCCTGACGAATCCCGAGGCGACTCACGCCGCACTCGTGGACGCGGGGCTGCTCTGGCCCGTCGTCGCCCTCGTCGGTATCGGCGCGGCGGCGAAGTCCGCGCAGTGGCCCCTCCACATCTGGCTCCCGAACGCGATGGAGGCGCCCACGCCCGTCTCGGCGTTCCTCCACTCCGCGACGATGGTGAAGGCGGGCGTCTATCTCGTCGGCCGCCTTCGACCGCTCCTCGTCGGCGAGGAGTGGACGCTCCTGTTCGCCACGCTCGGACTGGTGACGATGACCGTCGCCGCCATCCTCGCCGTCGCCGCCACCGACATCAAGGAACTGCTCGCGTACTCGACGGCCTCCCATCTCGGTCTCATCGTCGCCGGCTTCGGCTTCGCGAACATCTACGGCGCCGAGGCCGGCGCGTTCCACATCCTGAACCACGCGCTGTTCAAGGCGGCCCTGTTCCTCGTCGCCGGCATCGTCGCCCACGAGGCAGGGACGCGCCGCATCGACGAACTCGGCGGCCTGCGTCACGAACTGCCGGTCACCGCTGGCATCACCGTCGTCGCGGCGCTGAGCATGGCCGGCGTCCCGCCGTTCAACGGCTTCTACTCGAAGGAACTGCTGTTCGAGGCGGCCGTCCACGCCGCCGAACACGCGGGTGGCGCGGCGTGGCTGTTCCCCGTTCTCGCCGTCGTCGGGTCGGTGTTCACGTTTCTCTATTCGGTGCGCTTCCTGATGCTGTTCTTCGGGGAGACGCCCGCCGAGTTGGGACACGTCCACCGTCCACCGACGCTGATGCTGGCGCCGCCGCTGCTACTCGCCGTCCTCGCCGCCGTCGTCGGCGCCGTCCCGCAACTGGCCGTGGACACCGTCATTCAGTCCGTCTTCGAGAGCGCCAGCGGGAGCCACAAGCACATGCACGTCGGCCTGCCGACGCACGTCTCGCCGGCCCTCGTGATGAGCGCCCTCGCCATCGGCGGCGGCCTCGTGGCGTACCCGTTCCTCGATGCGCTCATCGGGGCGATTCGGCGCGGCCTCGCCGTCGGGCCCCTGACGCCGAACTGGTACTACGACCGACTCGTGAACGGCGCGACGGCGACGAGCGCCGCCGTCACCCCCGTCGTCCAGAACGGCCTGCTCCGTACGTACGCGGCGTGGGCGCTGGGCGCGGCGGCAGTCGGGACGCTCGCCGCCTACGCCGCCGCGTCAGTGACGCTCCCTGCGGGCGTCGCGGTGAACCTCACGCTCCCCGTTCTGCTAGTCCTCGGCGTCGGCGTCGTCGCCGCGGCGGCGGTCAGCGTCGCGCCCTCGCACGTCGCGGGGGTCCTCACGCTCTCGATTCTGGGCTTCATGATCGCCATCTTCTACATCCTCGCCAGCGCCCCGGACCTCGCGCTCACGCAACTGGTCGTGGAGACGCTGGTGCTCGTCCTCTTCCTGCTCGTCCTCGACAAACTCCCGTCGTTCTACGGCGAGGCCCGGCGGGCCGTCGTCGCACGCGACGCCGTCCTCTCGGTCGTCGTCGGCGCGACGGTGACGCTCACCGTCCTGCTGGCGACCAGCGCGAAACCCGAGGGCGGCGTCACGACCGCGGGCCTCGTCGAACGCGCCACCGGTCCCGGTGGCGGTGGTAACGTCGTCAACGTGATCCTCGTGGACATCCGCGCGTTCGACACGCTCGGGGAGATCTCCGTCGTCGCGATGGCGGCGCTGGGAATCGTCACGCTGGTCGCGATGCGAGAACAGGGTGAGACGCAGTGACGACGACCATCCTCCGCACGACGGCGCGGACTGTCGTTCCGCTCATCATCGTCGTCTCGGTGGCGCTGTTCGTGCAGGGCCACAACCAACCCGGCGGCGGCTTCATCGCCGGTGTGCTGACGACGACGGCGTTCGCGCTCGTCTACATCACGTACGGCATCGACTTCCTCGAGGAGCAGGTGTTCGACCGGACCGTCGAGGACGTGGTGAGCCACCTCCAACACGGCATCGTGGCCGACTACCGACGGCTGTTCGTCGTCGGACTGGCGGTGGCGGCGGGGAGCGGCCTCGTCCCCCTCTACTGGGACGTCCCCTTCCTCGCGCAGGACCACTGGTACGTCCACGGCGTCCCCCTCTGGAACAAGGTCCACGTCGCGAGCGCCATCGTCTTCGACCTCGGCGTCTACTTCGTCGTCGTGGGCGCCCTCCTGACGATTCTCTCGGTGGTGGGTGCCGAATGACCGAGTTCGTCCTCGCCGTCGTCGTCGGCGCGCTGTTCGCCCTCGGGACGTTTCTTGTCCTCCGACGGGACCTCGTCCGCGTCGTCTGGGGCGTCTCCATCATGAGTCAGGCCGCGAACGTGTATCTCATCACGATGGGCGGCCTCGCCGGGAGCGTCCCCATCGTCGGCCACGGGGGCCACGGCGCCGGTCACGTCACCGACCCGCTGGTGCAGGCGCTGGTCCTCACGGCCATCGTCATCGGCTTCGGGACCACCGCGCTGGCGCTGGTCCTGACCTACCGCACGTACGAGGAGAACGGCTCCATCGACGTCACGTCGCTCCGAGGTGACCGCCCGTGAGTCCACACATCGCCATCGCGCCGATGCTCGTCGCACTGCTGACCGCAATCCTCTCGTTGCCGGCCCGGAAGCGCCCCCGCCTGCGCACCGCGGTCAGCGTCGGCGGCGCCGCCGCCTACGCCGCCGTCGTCGCGGTGCTGGCGCTCCGGGTGTTCCCGGACGGCGTCCTCGTCTACACGCTCGGTGGCTGGCAGGCACCCTTTGGCATCGTCCTCGTCGCGGACGCGCTCTCGGCGTTCATGCTCGTCCTCTCGGCGCTCGTCGCCGTCCCCGCCGCGGCGTTCGCGGCCCGCTACGTCGACGAGACGGGCCAGCGCGTCTCGTTCCACGCGCTGTTCCACTTCATGCTGCTGGGCGTCGCTGGGTCGTTTCTCACCGGCGACGTGTTCAACCTCTTCGTCTGGTTCGAGGTGATGTTGATGGCGAGCTACGTCCTCGTCGTCCTCTACGGCGGCGCCGAACACACCCGCGCCGCGATGCGCTACGTCGTCCTCAACCTCATCGCCAGCGCGGTGATGCTCGTCGCCATCGGTGGCCTGTACGCGAGACTCGGGACGCTCAACATGGCGGACATGGCGCGTCGCCTCGCCGACCCCGCCGCCTACGGCGTCGACCCCGCGCCGGTGCTGGGCATCTCGGCGCTCCTGTTCGCCGTCTTCGCGCTGAAAGCGGGGATGGTCCCCTTCCAGTTCTGGGTGCCAGACGCCTACCGCGCCGCGCCCGCGCCGGTGACGGCGATGCTCGCAGGCGTCGTGAAGAAAGTCGGCGTCTACGCCATCATCCGCCTCTACTTCACCGTCTTCGCCGCGGCCGAAATCGGCGTCTCGCTCCCGTTCCTCGGTGGCGACTCACCGCTGGCGTTCTTCGGCCCCGTCCTCTTCGTCATGGCCGCCGCGAGCATCCTCTTTGGCGGCATCGGCGCCGTCGCGCGCGACGACGTCGATGGTCTGCTGGCGTACTCCTCCATCAGTCAGGTCGGCTTCATCGCCCTCCCCTTGGCCGTCGGCGCCGCGGCGGCGGGCGTCCGGTCGCTGGCGCTCGCGGCGGCCCTCGTCTACGCGCTGAACCACGCCGTCGCCAAGGGGCTGCTCTTCCTCGTCTCGGGCGCCGTCTCCGACGCGACGGGCACGGACGAACTGGGCAACCTCGGCGGCCTCGCCGCCTCGACGCCCGTGGTCGCGGCGACGTTCCTCGTCGGCGCGCTGGCGATGATCGGTATCCCGCCGCTGTCGGGATTCTTCGGCAAACTGCTCGTCTTCGACGCGGCGGCCCGCGCCGGCGACGTGGTGGCGCTGGCGGTCGCCCTCGGCGGCGCCCTCCTCACCATCACCTACATGTCTCGGGGCTGGAACCGGGCGTTCTGGGGGGCGCCGACGCCGCTCGTCTCGCGGGCGACGCCCGACCCCGTGTTGGTGGCCATCGTCGCGGCGCTCGCTCTCGTCGTCGTCGCTCTCGGCGTCGGCTTCGACCCGGTGTTCCGCTTCGCGACGGCCGCGGGCGACGCGGCACTCGCCCGTGACGCCTACGTCGGGGCTGTCTTCGGAGGTGGTGGCGCGTGAGCGAGCGCCCCGCCCGCGGTGTTCCGCGCTGGCCCGTCATCGGCCTCGCGCTGGCGCTGTTGTGGCTGTTCGTCCGGGGCATCCCCCTCGACGCGCGGGTGCTGGCGAGCGAACTCGTCTTCGGGTCGGCCGTCGGCCTACCTACCGCGTTCGTCTTCCGGCGCCTCTACGCCGACCGCATCGACCTCGTGCGCGTCGTCCGCGTCCTCCCGTTCGCGGGCATCTATCTCGCCACGTTCCTCTGGGAGTTGGCCACCGCCAATATCGACGTGGCGTACCGCGTCCTCGCGCCGAGCATGCCCATCGAACCGCGGGTCATCGAGATTCCGCTCCGCGTCGAGTCAGACGCGGCCGTGACGACGATCGCCAACTCCATCACGCTCACGCCCGGCACGCTGACCATGGACCACGACGAGGAGCGAAACAGCCTCTACGTCCACGCCATCGACGGCCGCGACAGGGAGGCCGTCGTCGCGCCCATCCGGCGCTGGGAGGGGTTGGCACTCCTCATCTTCGCCGAGGACCGCAATCCCGACGACCCGGTTCCCGACCCCGACGGAGGTGAGACCGATGGCGAGTGACCCCGCGTTCCTCACGCACGCGCTCCGGATTGCGCTCGTCGTCACGTCGGGGCTCACGCTGCTCGCGGCCTACCGAGTCATCGAGGGGCCGACGGTTCCGGACCGCGTGGTGGCACTCGACACCATCGGGACGAACGTCGTCGCCATCGCCGTCCTCTTCGCCCTGCTGACCGGCGAGGGCCTGTTCGTCACGGTGAGCCTCGTCCTCGCAATCATCGGGTTCATGAGCACCGTCGCCGTCGCGAAGTACGTCATCGAGGGTGACATCATCGAATGACTGTGACCGCCCAGACCGTCCTCGTGACCGCGCTCGTCGCCATCGGGGCGTTCTTCACCACTGTCGGGACCATCGGCCTGCTCCGCCTGCCGAACGTGTTCAACCGGATGCACGCCACGTCGAAGGCGACGACGCTCGGCGCGGCCTCTATCTTCCTCGCCGGGGCCGTCCGCTTCGGCATCTCCGGGGCGGGGGTCACGTCGCTCGTCGGTGTCGTCTTCCTGTTCATCACCGCCCCGACGGGCGCGCACATGATTTCCCGGTCGGCACACCGGATGGGCGTCCCGTTCGTCACCGGTGCGGAGTGGCCCAACGACGACGAGGACTAAAGCGACGCCGCGAGTTCGTCGGCGATGCGCCGGCCGAGGTCCGTTTTCGAGCCGACGAACTCCGACTCGGCCTCGCGTCGCACGATGAGCGCCCGCGTCTCGTCGCCGCCCATCGCGCTCGCGTCGTTGGCGACGACGAACGCGAGCCCCGTCCGGTCGATGAGGTCCCGGGCCGCCTCCACCATCGCCTCGTCCTCGCCGCTCGGTTCGAGTTTGAAGCCGACCATCGTCAGGTCGGGGTGTCGCTCGCGCACGGCGTCGAGCAGTTTCGGCGTCGGTTCGAGGTCGAGGGTGAGGTCGGTGCGCCCCGAGCGAATCTTCTCTGGCGCCGCCTCGACGGTGTAGTCGCCGATGGCCGCCGCGGAGACGAGGGCGTCCGCCCCCGCCGCCGCCTCCTCCGCGGCCGCGAGCATCTCGGCGGCGCTCTCGACGCGTTCGATGGCCGCATAGGGCACGGTCGCGCCGTCGTGAACGAGCGTCACGTCGGCACCGAGGGCGTAGCACGCCTTCGCCACCGCGCGGCCCGTGCGCCCGGACGCGCGGTTCGTCAGCACGCGCACCGGGTCGATGCGCTCGCTCGTCGCGCCGGCCGTGACGACGACGCGGCGGCCGTCGAGCGGTCTGTCACCGGCCGCGCGGGCCACGTCGAGCGCGATCGCCTCGTCGGACGCGATTTTGGCCTTTCCCTCCTCGATGCGCGGGTCCACGACGCCGACGCCCCACGACTCCACGCGCTCCAAGGCGTCGAGGACGCCCGGATGGTCGTACATCGGTTCGTGCATCGCCGGCGCGAGGACCACTGGCACGTCCGCGCCGAGGGCCGTCGTCGCGCACGTCGTCACCGGCGTGTCGTCGATGGCGGCGGCCATCTTCCCGACGGTGTTCGCCGTCGCGGGCGCGACGAGGAACACGTCGGCCCACCCATCGCGGCCGCACAACTCCACGTGTTCGACCGCGCCCGTGATTTCGGTCACCACGTCGTGATCGGTGGCGAACTCGACTGCCCACGGGTGGACGATGGACGTCGCGCTCTCCGACATCACGGCCCGGACGCTCGCGCCGCGGCGCCGGAGTTCGTGCGCGAGTTCGACGACGCGCACGGCGGCGATGCTCCCGGTCACCCCCAACGCGACGTTGACCCCATCGAGGTGCGTCATCGCCACCCGATTCGCTCCCGCCCCTCAAAACTCCCCCTCACTCCTCGACGCTGGGGTGTTGCTGTGGCTCGTCGGTTCGGGGGGCGGAGAAGCGTTCTCGCATCACGTCGAGGGACGCGCGTTCCCGGCGCTGACGCTCGTCCTCGTCGATCTCCTCACAGCCCGGCGGCACGTCGCGGCCGCGGCCGGTGAAGTAGCCCTCGGGCGCCACCCAGTCGTGGTAGAACGGTTCGTCGCTGTCTTCGAGGAGCGTCACGCCGACTTCGGCGCCGTGCCCCGCGGCGACGGCGACCTGATGGGGCTTCCCGGCGAGGCGCCCCGCGGCGTACAGGCCGTCGACGCCCGTGCGCCCTCGCTCGTCGGTGTCGACGAACGACTTCCCGCGCTCTACGGTGTCCACGTCGAGGCCGTCGAGGTAGCCCACCTCGTTCTTCGTCGCCGCCACGACGTACGTCGAGGCGTAGCGCTCGCCGCCCTCGGTTTCCGTGACGAACCCTCCGTCCGCTCGCTCGACGCGGGCGGCGCGCGCGTCGCGGAACGCGGCCCCTGCGCTCTCGGCCTGTTCGCCGAGCAGATCGAGGAACAGCCGCGAGTTCACGCCCGCGGGGAAGCCGGGGACGTTCTCCAGATGCGCGTTGCGCCGGAGGAGCGAACTGTCGCCGTCGACGACGAGCGTCTCGACCCCGTGTCGTGCGGTGTACGTCGCGGCCGTCCGGCCGGCGACGCCGCCGCCGACGACGACCACGTCTACGGACTCTGTCGGCATGTGTCCGCGTCGGACGCTTGGCACCGTAACCGTGTCGCTCCGCCCCGGGATTGAAGGTGCCGCCGCCGGTAGCGCCCCCGTGGACACCGTCGAGGTCAGCACGCTCGTGTATCTCCCGCCCGAGGACGTCTTCGACTTCCTCGTGGACTTCCCGCGCTACGCCGACTACTCGAAGCACCTCCGCGGCGTGCGACAGGAGGGCGACGGCGGGCCGGGCACGCGCTACGCGCTTCGCTTCTCGTGGTGGAAGGTCAGCTACACCGCTCACACCGAGGTGACGGGGATGGACCCCCCGCGCACGCTCTCGTGGCGCGTGACGCGGGACCTGTCCGCGCACGGCCACTGGCGAGTCGACCCCGACCCGGAGGCGGCGCCGCCGGACCGCGAGACGGCGTCGCGCGTGTCGCTCACGGTCAACTTCGACCCCGAGAGCGCGGGCGACGGCCTCCTCGACTTGCCTCGATTCGTCTCGATGGACTGGGTGCTCGACCGCATCTCCGGACTCATCCGCGCGGAGGGCGAACGTGTCGTCGAACGCATCGTCGCGGACCTCGAAGGGGAGCGTCGTCCCGTCGAGGTGACGGTCAGCGTCGACGGCGACTAACTACTCCAGTTCGCCGTAGTCGCCGCCGTACTTCAGGAAGAAGTAGGTGAGGCCGAGGACGGAGACCATCGTTCCCGTCGCCGCGACCCCGAGCGTCTGTGCGCTGTCGGGCAGAATCGACTGATAGCCGCCGCCGGCAGGCGGTTGACCGCTGGCGTTGACGACGATGGTCCCGACCATGCCCCGTGACTCGTGCGGCGTGCAGACGTAGTCGTACGTGCCGAGCGTCTCGAACGTGTGCGAGTAGGTGAACGGCGCGGTTTCGAGGCTCTCGTGGCCCTCCCACGAGGCGCCGCTGGGTTGGCTTTTCACCGAGACGTTGTGGGTGAGGTTGCCCTTCCAGACGAACTCGACCGTCGTCCCGGGTGTGATGTAGAGCGGTTCCGAAGTGCCGGGCTTGAAGATGAGGTCGTTGTCCGGCGTCGAGACGCTGACCGTGACTGTCTTGCCGCCGCCGCTGCCGCCCGTCGTGGTCGTCTGGTTGCCGGTCGTCTGCGTACCGGTGGTCCCGTTTCCGGCTGTCGTGGTCCCCTCTTGGGCGGTCGCAGCGCCCGTGACGCCGGCCGCTGCCGCGGTGCCCGCGGTCGCGGTTCGGAGGAAGCCCCGCCGGGAGACGCCGTCCTCGCTGTCACTCATGGTCGGCGCTTGACCCCCGCGGCTACTGAATACTTTGGTTTCGCTCCACAACCCTTTTGCTCCGCCCGCACCGCCGTCCGCTATGACAGACGTCGAAGCAGACCTCCGCTCGCAACTCAGAGAGGCCTTCGAGGGCGCCGACTACCCCGTCGAGAACCAGATGGACCTCGTCCCGGCGCTTCCGCAGGGTCCCGGCACCACCTTCGAGGCCGGCGACGTGCGCTTCACCGCGATGGAACTCGCGTCGAAGGTTTCCGGTCATCAGGACTTCCCCTACGACGACGTCGACTCCCTCGTGGACGACGTCATCACCGGTCTGAAGGCCGAGGGGATGCTCTGACCGCCGCCGCCGAACCACCGAGCCTTTTATCACCCGCAGTCCAAACCCGGTCGATGCACCAGCACGGCCGTTCCGCGGGTGGTCGTCCGTGATCGCAGTCGTCGGGGACGACGCTCTCGCGTCGGCGCTGGACGAGGCGGGACACTCCGCAGCGTCGGGCGAGGGCGCCGTGTCCCCGGCCTGTTCGCTCGTCGTGGCCGTCGGCGACGAGGCGCTTGCTGACGTAGCGGCGCGCGCGCCCGACTCGCCGGTCCTCGCCGTCGCCACTGACCGGACAGTCCCGTCGGTCGCGAACGACCCCGAGGCCGTCGTGACGGCCGTCGAGGCGTTCCGGGCGGGCGAGGCGGACATCGTCGACCGGACGCTCCTCTCGGTGGCCGTCGCCGACCGGCAGTACCGCGCGCTGTTCGACGCGATGCTCGTCACGGCCGAACCCGCACAGATATCTGGGTTCCGGGTCGGCGCCGACGCCCACGGCACCCTCGACGACGTGCGCGCCGACGGCGTCGTCGCGGCGACGCCCGCCGGAAGCCGGGGCTACGCCCGTGACGCCGGCGGGCCGACCGTCGCGCCCGGTACCGACGCCCTCGCCGTCGTCCCCATCGCGCCGTTCACCGTCGATCCGCACCGCTGGGTCGTCGCGCCGCCCATCTCGCTCACCGTGACGCGCGACGAGGGCACCATCGAACTCCGCGTCGACGGCCGCGAACGGGGTACCGTCGCACCCGAGGCGACGGTCCACATCGAACGCGACGGCGCGCTCTCGGTTCTCGCCCCCGGACGCGCCGCGACGATGGAAAAGACCTAAGACCGAAACCGACACATCTCCGCACATGGCGGAACCCTCAGTCACGTTCTTCGGCCCGGTCGACACGCTGGTCGGGCCTCACATCGAGTACGTGCTCCTCGCGCTCGTCCTCGCGAACTTCGTGACGCGGAAGTTGGCGAACGAGCGACACAAGCGGCAGGCCGCCGAGGGGGGCGCAGAGGCGATTTCGCGACACCCGGCCCACGTCGCCACGACGTGGCTGCTCGTCATCGGGTCGCTGTACTACCTCACGCTCCACCACCACTCCGGGGTGGTGCTGTCCTCGCTCGTCCTCACCACCTTCCTCGCGGACTTCTTCGAGTTCGAGGCCCGGAAGGTGGAGGCGCGGGAGGACAACCCCATCGAGGCACCGAAGGGGGCCATCACCGCGGCCGCGGTGACCCTGCTGTACGCGGCCTACCTCTCGGTGTTCTTCATCATTCAGCCCATCTGGAGCAGCGTCGTCTGAGCGCGGTCTCTTCTCGCAGTTCCGACGTCCGACAGCGCCGTGGCCGTCTCACGCCCGGCGCGGTGGCCGGCGTCCTGCCCCCTTCGGTGCCGGTGCTACGGCTCCTGACCGTCGAGCGGCGACGCGTGCGGCAGAAGAAGTTGCAGTTACTCGGCCAGCGTTTCACGGGCTTCCCGGTAGGCGGGAACGAGGACCCAGAAGGTGAGCGCGCCGAGGATCGCGAACCAGAATGCGGCCTCCTTGACCGTCAGCGCGATTTCGCCGAACGTTCCCAGTCCGGTCGGGTCCGGACCCGTGAGCTGAGGGCCGTCGAAGTGCGGCGTGTTGTACCAGCCTGCAAGCGTCATCCACAGGAGCCCGGAGCCAGTGAGGATGCCAAGACCCTTTGCGAATTCGTCAGCCATCATCGGCGGCTTCGTCCGCCTGCTGTTTATCCTTTCCCATTCCCTCGGCCCGGAACCGTGACGCGAAGGCGTACACGGCGCCGCCGCCGGCGATGAGGAGCACTCCGAGCAGTCCGGCGATGGGGTTCACCTGCCCGGGTTGGAGCGTCGCTCGCTGGGTTGCAACGTCGAGAACGATGAACCCGGCGATGACGAGGACGATGGCTATCAGCGTCGCGAAAACGATGACCGTCTTGTACAGGCGGAGCGGAACAACGACGTCCCGCCCGCCGCCCTCGTCGGCGTCGTCCATCTACTTCGGCGGGCGGAGCCGGTAGTAGCGGCGGTTGAGGTCGAACATGTAGCCCTCGCGCATCGTCTTCAGCACGGCGTAGGTGAGCCCCGCGAAGACGATGGGCAGGAGGAACGTCAGGTCGAACAGGAGGTGGGGCGCGATGGGCAGGAGGTTCTTCATCGATAGCGCCGCGATGGTGATGGAGAACACGACGCCGGACATGCCCACGGCCGCCCAGAACGGCTCCTCGACCGGACGTCGCGCGCTCCCCTTGTTGAGGAACGGCACGACGGCGATGACGCCGACCACGACGATGTTCGCGATGACGCCGTACGTTCGGTCGGCCATCAGCTTCTCGCCGCCGAGAATCGCCAACTTGGGGTTGAGCGGGCCGAGCTTCAGCAGGCCGAACGACCAGTACAGGTACCAGTCCGGCAGGATGATGGACGGCGTCTGGCTCGGGTTCGCCGGAGCCGCGATGTGCGGCGGGAGCGTCGACGAGAGGAAGAAGATCATCCCTACGAAGAACGCCGTCAGCGAGAGGTTCCGGATGACCTCGTGTGGCCACGTCGGGAACGCCAGCACGTCGCGTTCGACGTAGTCGGACTCCTGTCGGAGGTCCTGGTCCTCCCGCCGAGCGCGCTCGAAGTATTCGTAGGTCAGTCGGGAGAGGCCCACACTCCGCTCCTTCCGCTCGCGCCACGTCGGCGTCTCGTCGTCCGGCGGCACCGGTGCGTTGCCACCGTCGGTCTGTGCGTCCGCCGCGGTGTCTGTGTTGTCGGTCATTGTATCAGTGCGGTTCCGCGATGCCTTGCATCCAGACGATTCCGATGTGGACGGCGATGAGCGTCGTCACCACGAAGGGCAACAGGAAGACGTGCAGGATGTACATCCTGCGGAGCGTCGCCGCGCCCGGCGAGAAGCCCCCGAAGACGAGTTGTGCAATCCACTCGCCCGCCAGCGGAATCGAGAGCGACATCTCGACGCCGATCTGACTCGCCCAGTAGGAGAGCTGGTCCCACGGGAGCAGGTAGCCGGTGTAGCCGAACACCATCGTGAGGCTGATGAGAACGATGCCGATGAGCCAGTTCAGTTCGCGTGGCTCCTTGTACGCGCCCGTGAAGTAGACGCGAAGCATGTGCAGGAAGACGGCCGCCGTCATGACCTGTGCCGCCCACCGGTGGATGGAGCGGAGCATGTAGCCGAAGTTGAGTTCGGTCATGATGTTCGTGATGGAACAGTAGGCGACCGTCGCCCCATCGATGCTTCCGCCCATCGACGACGCACACGCCCCCGTCGCCGCGGAGGGCGCGTAGTAGAAGCCAAGTAGCGCACCGCTCACCGCGGCGACGATGTACGCGAGCGTCGAGAACGACCCGAGCGCGTACAGTGGATACCAGTACCAGAACTTGTTGTCGAGGTTGTACTGTTCGGTGTGGCTCTTGGGCAGTTGGAAGTTGATGCGGTAGTACATCGTCTCCAACAGCTCCAGATAGTCCACGAGCCGGAGCCGGCGGTCCAGCCAGATGAGCACCGTCAGGAACGTGTGCTCGACGGGCGTGAGGTCCTTCTCCTCGAGCCACGCGTCGTGGTCGTGGTCGTCCGCGCGTTCCAGACTCATGTTATCCGTCCTCCGGGCGCGGGTACGCCACGAACGCACTCTTCACGACGCTGAACGGGTCGTAGATGGACTGGTGACACGGGCAGTACACCTTGTTCGCGCCGCCGAAGCGCTCTGCCTGCTCCGAGGACTTGAACCCCGGCGCACAGCAGAAGTGGGTGCACTTGTTGAGCCACGCCATCACGCCCTGTTGGGTGCTGGCGGACAGCCACTCGTCGTCCTGACTCGCCATCTCCTCGACGCGCGTGGAGCGAATTACCTGCACCGGAATCGTGTTCTCGGTGTCCTGCGAGCGCCACGTGACCATCGCCGGCTTGCCGATGCCATCGGCACCGACGCTGTTGCCCCACGTCTCGTAGTTGCTGAAGTCGTCGATGTGGACCCGGTCACCGACTTCGACGTCCTGCTTTTGCCACTCGTACGGCGGGTCCGAGGCGTAGCGGAAGTAGTCGTCGCCCTCGTAGTCGGGGGAGATGCCCTGATAGCCTTGCACGCCGCAGTACTGGTACCACTCGGCGCCGTACGTGATGCCGCCGATGTCCTCCTCGGCTATCTTGATCGTCTCACCGCCGACCTGCTGTTCCTCGACGCTCGGGTAGTGGCCCTTGATGTACCCCTCGTCGTCGATGTCGATGACGACTTGGGGCATCGCGCGCGGCGCGGGGCCGTCGGTGTTCTCGATGCCGTAGAACTCGGTCGTTCCGCCGCCCGCGCCCGCCCGGTTCGTCAGCGCGTCGACGCTGACGGCGCCGAGCGAGCCGAACCCGACGAGCGTGGCGCTACCCACGACGCCTTTCACGAACTGCCGTCGGCCGGAACTCTCCGGATATTTGTCGCTTTCGGACATTTACTTCCTCCTGTAGGGGTACACTGCTGTCTTGAACTGTTCGATCGCGCTCTTCATCGCGCTCTCGCCCTCGGCCATCTCCTCGCGGACGTAGAGGTCCTCCCACTTGCGACGACGCTTCTTGACGATCATCACGTCCGGCAGGAACTCCTTGCGGTACAGCAGGAGGATAAACGAGAGGTCGATGAAGATGGCCGTCAGCATGAACCCGAGATACATGTTCCCGATCGGGTCCACGCCCCACCCGCTGACGAGGCCGTAGCTGAACAGGCCCACGAAGATGACCTCGATGATCGTCAGCAAGACGATGGCGATGGCCGCGGCCGTGCTCTCGCGCGGGGGCTCGTAGCGGTGGATGTCGCCGTACGTACTTCCTGTGGATGACATGTTAGGTACCTCCGCTCGCGTGCCGTGATTCGCCGTACTTCAACACGAAGAACGTGTAGATGGTGGAGACGATCATCATCAGCACGGTGGCGATACCGACGAAGTGTGCCTGAAACGGGACGCCCATCTCGTGGGGCGAGAGTTTGCCGCCGCCCTCGCTCGCGGGCGGCTGGCCGGTTTCGTTGACGACGATGGTGCCGACCATGCCCTGCGACCGGTGGGGTCGACAGTAGTAGTCGTACGTGCCGAGCGTCTCGAAGGTGTGCGTGTACGTGAACGGAGCGGTTTCGAGCGTCTCGTGCCCGCTCCACGACGCGCCCTCGGGCTGGCTGTCGACCACGATGTTGTGAGGGAGGTTCCCTTTCCAGACGAACTCGACCGTCGTCCCGGGCGTGATGTAAAGCGGTTCGGAGGTCCCGGGCTGGAACACGAGGTCGTTGCTCTCCGTCGAGACGTTGACGGTGACCGTCTGGCCGCCGCCACCGCCACCGCCGCCGCCGCTCGTCGTGGTCGTCTGGTTGCCGGTCGTCTGAGTACCGGTGGTCCCGTTTCCGGCGGTCGTCGTGCCCGACTGTTGGGCCGGTGCCGTCCCCGAAGGGTCGCCCTCGGCCGCCGCACCGTCGACGGCGACAGCGGTGCCGACAGCACCGCTGGCTACCTTCAGGAAGTCCCGCCTTCTCATACATGTGGCGCTCGGGATGGGACGGCCATAAACCCACCGATGCCCCGCTCGTACGCGGTTTCACTCCGTGTCGCGGTCCTCGCCCTCCGCGCCGCTCCCGGGCACGAACGCCGGCCGCTCCTCGGAGTCCACGCCGGCCGAGCGGAGCCGTTCGCGGTACTCCTCGGCGCGGAACCGGTCCGAGAGCCGCGCGTTCGCGACTACCGTCAACAGCAACACGCCGAACGCGACGAACGCGAACGCGACGAACGCGACGACGACGTGGAGCGCGTAGCCGACCCACGCCCCGAAGAGGATGAGGCCCGCGATGACCTGCGCGAGGCCGACCACCTGCAACACGAGGTTGCCGAGGTCGCGGCCGCGCTCGGTCACTGCCTCGGGGTCGGGGAGGCCGCGCTCCTCGGTCACCTCGGCCGGTTCGTAGTCCGGCATCGAGCAGAGCGCGACGGTCGGTTTCACGTCCCGGAGGACCGTGCCCTGCCCCTCTACGGCCCCATCGGGATGCACGACGGCGTACCCCTCGTCGGAGTAGGCGACGATGCGCTCGCCCTCGTCGGTGTCGTCGCGTTCGACGACAGCGAAGACCTCCCGCGTGGCGACGCGGGCGTTCAGCTCCTGTTCCACGCGGTCGAGGAGTTCGCGCCCGGTGACCCAACTGTCCGCGTCGAAGGCCGCCTCCCACTCCTCGGGAGACATCTCCGCCATGTCCGCCGGCCCGAAGTCGTCGAAGTCGTAGCGCTCCTCGACGTCCTCCGGTTGTGGCGGCTCGTCCCCGTCGTCGCTGGCGTCGGCCATTAGCGGGGATTCGGGCCGGCGGCCCGATAAGCGCTTCGTGGTCGTCCCGAGATGCGCTTCGTGCGTTTTAACGCGGGCGACGGCAAACCTCGGGCATGGTCGCAGACCGGGTCATCGCCGCCCTCGCCGTGGCCCTCGTCACTGCGAGTTTCCCGTTCTACCTCTACGGCGCGTGGATAATCGTGGACGCGGAGACCGTGACGTGGGACGTCTTGCTCCACCACCTCCGCTACATCGTCGTGGGCCTCGCGCTCACGACTGGTCCCGTCGTCTTCTGGATGCTTCCGCGGCTCTCCTACCGGCTCAACGGCGTCACCGGCGTCCACGCTTTCTTCGGCCTGCAGGCGTACGCGATGCTCACGTTCGCGCTCACGGGCATCGTCCGCATCTTTCAGGTGAAGCGCCGCCACGACCTGTACAGCGACCCCGAGGCCGACGTGGACTTAGACGACCTGCACGAGAACATGACGGACTGGCGGCGGCGGCTCCGGGTCGGCGTCGCGGGCTACGTCGTCCTGTGGCTCATCGCGTGGGTCGTCGGGATGGCGTATTTCCTCCTCCGCTACCTCTAGGCCCACGACTCGCCGCTGGCGAGGTCCACGTCCGAATCGAGCTTCGAGGACGGGCAGATGTCCTCGAGCGTGCAGTCCTCGCAGTCGGGGTTCCGCGCCGTGCACGTCTCGCGCCCGTGGCTGATGAGCAGATGCGTGAACTCCTGCCACTCGTCTCCGGGCACCACGTCCATCAGGTCCTGCTCGATTTTCTCCGGCGACTCCAGTTCCGTCAGCCCGAGGCGCCGGGACAGGCGCTGGACGTGCGTGTCGACGACGATGCCCTCGACGACTTCGTGGCCGTGTTGGAGGACGACGTTCGCCGTCTTGCGCCCCACGCCGGAGAGGTCAGTCAGCGCGTCCATCGTGTCCGGCACCTCGCCGTCGTGGTCCGCGATGATCTGCTCGCAGGCGTCCTGAATCCAGCCCGCCTTCTGGTTGAAGTACGTCACCGAGGAGATGTCCTCCGCGAGTTCGTCTTGGCTCACCGCGACGTAGTCCTCGGGAGAGTCGTACTTCTCGAACAGGTCGTCGGTCACCTCGTTCACGCGCTCGTCGGTGCACTGCCCGGAGAGGACGACGGCGACGAGCAGTTCCAGTCGGTTCGAGAAGTCCAGCGAGATTTCGGGGTCGGGATACAGTTCGTACAGCCGGTCGATGACCTCCTCGGCCTGCGCCTCGCGGTCGGAGAGCGCCTCGCCCATGGGGGTGCCTCGCCCGCCCGCCGCTTGAGTGGTTCGCTCCATCGGGACGTTTATGCGCTCGCTCGTTCCCCCTGTGAGCATGAAGGCGACAGCGAAGGCCCACCCGATTCAGGGCCTCGTCAAGTACCACGGGATGCGCGACGACGACTTGCGGCTCCCCTATCACGACAGCATCAGCGTCTGCACGGCACCCAGCCACACCAAGACCACCGTCGAGTTCCGCCCCGACGCCGCCGACGACGAGTACTCCATCGACGGCGAGGCGGTGACGGGCCGCGGCGCCGAGCGCATCCGGCACGTCCTCGACCACGTCCGGGCGCTGGCGGACCGCGACGACCCGGTGCGCGTCGAGAGCGAGAACTCCTTCCAGTCGAACGTCGGCCTCGGCTCCTCCTCGTCGGGGTTCGCGGCGCTCGCCACCGCGGCCGTCGAGGCGGCGGGACTGGACCTCACGCGCCCCGAAATCTCAACCGTCGCCCGTCGCGGCTCCTCGTCGGCGGCCCGCGCCGTCACGGGGGCCTACTCCGACCTGCACGCGGGCCTCAACGACGCCGACTGCCGCTCGGAGCGCATTTCCGACACGGACGAACTCGAAGCCGAACACCGCATCGTCGCGGCCCTCGTCCCCGCGTACAAGGAGACGGAGGCCGCCCACGCCGAGGCCGCCGACTCCCACATGTTTCAGGCGCGCCTCGCGCACGTCCACGACCAACTGGCGAAGATGCGCGACGCCCTCTACGAGAACGACGCGGAGCGCGTCTTCGAAATCGCAGAACACGACTCGCTCTCGCTGGCCGCGACGACGATGACCGGGCCGGCGGGGTGGGTGTACTGGAAGCCCGAGACCGTCGCCATCTTCGACGCCGTGCGCGAACTCCGCGAGGAGGGCGTGCCCGCCTACTTCTCCGTGGACACCGGCGCGAGCGTCTACGTCAACACCACCGCCGACCACGCGGACCGCGTCGAGTCCGTCGTGGCCGACTGCGGCGTCGAGACGCGCACGTGGCGCGTCGGCGGCCCCGCGCGCGTCCTCGATTCGACCGAGGCGCTGTTCTAGACGCCCGGCACGCCGGTCGCGCTCAGTCCCTCGACACCGAGTCGTGCGAGGAGGTGGATGATGCCCACGGACGCCGCCCACGCGAGGAGCGCGATTGCGGCGGCGTTCACCCACCCGCCCGGATACCGACGGTTCACGACCCAGACCCACGCGAGGAGCGTCAGCGCCGGGCCGACAGCGGGGAGCCAGCCGAACAAAAACGAGGCGACGCCCCAGACGAGGGCGCCGATGGCCGCGGTCCAGACGGCGTGTTCGTAGTCCCGGGTGTCGGTGACGACGGCGCCACCGACGTAGATGCCGAGTCCCCCGACGAGGAGGCTGACGACGAACGCGACGGCGGACGCGGTGAGTCCCATAGCCGTCGTACCGGCGGCCCACACTTAGCCGCGGTGGCCGGAGTTCCCAACGACTGTTAAACCCCCGGGGGCTATTGGGGCACCACGGACATGTCCGGACGCCTCTCGACAGTCGAGGACGCCTTCGCCGCCGAGTTCGGGCCCGACGAGCCGTCGGTCGCACACTCGGCCCCGGGGCGGGTGAACCTCATCGGCGGTCACACAGACTACAACGACGGCTTCGTCCTGCCGGCGGCCATCGACCGGCGCACCGTCGTCGCGGGCCGGCCGCGCGACGACGCCAGCCTCCACGTCCACTCGGCCACCTTCGAGGAGACGGCTGTCGGGTCGGTGACTGACCCCGACCCCCTCGACCAGACGTGGGCGAACTACGTCCTCGGCGTCGCCGCCGAACTCGGTGACCTCGGTCACGACGTGCCGGGCGCGAACCTCGCCATCGCCAGCGACGTCCCGATGGGCGCGGGGCTCGCGTCCTCGGCGGCGCTGGAGCTCGCGGCGGCCGCCACGCTCGCGGACCTCGCCGACGCCGACCTCGACCCGGGGACGCTCGCCGACGTGTCCCGCCGTGCCGAGAACGAGTTCGTGGGCGTCAGCTGTGGCCTGATGGACCAGTTCGCGGCCGCCTTCGGCAGGGCGGACAGGGCGCTCTTCCTCGACTGTCGGACCCGCGCCTACGACCACATCCCCCTCGACGCCGAGCAGGCGCGCCTCGTCGTCACCGACACCTGCGTCGAACACGAACTGGTGGACTCGGAGTACAACCGCCGCGTCCGACAGTGCGAACAGGGCGTCGAGCATCTCGGCCGGCTGCTCGACCGCCCGGTCCAGTCGCTTCGCGACGTGTCGCCCGCGGACCTCGACGCGCACCGTGACCGCCTCCCCGGCCCGGTGGCGAACCGCGTCGAGCACGTCGTCACCGAGAACGAGCGGGTCCAACAGGCCCGCGACGCGCTCTCGGAGGGCGACGTGGCCGCCGTCGGCGACCTGATGGCGGCGTCCCACGAGAGCCTCAGGGACCTGTACGAGGTCAGCTGCGACGAACTCGACGCCGTGGTCGAAATCGCCGCCGACCAGCCCGCGGTCCTCGGCTCCCGGATGACGGGCGCCGGCTTCGGTGGCTGTGTCGTCTCCCTCGTCGAACCGGCCGGCGTCGACGAGGTGGTGGCCGCCGTCGAGTCCGAGTACGAGGCGCGCACCGGCATCGACCCGGACGTCCACGTCTTCGAGGCGGCGGACGGCCTCGAACGCGAGCGGTAGGCCACAGACTGAAACCGTCGCCGCCCCAAACCCCGCCGATGCACGCACGCAGGCCACGGAGGTGTCCCTGACGTGGTGGCCATCGCGATGGGGTGGCGCCACCTCCTGTTCGCGAACTGGCCCGTCGCGCCGGAGACGCTGGCGCCCCACCTCCCCCCGGACCTCGACCCGGACCTCCACGACGGCGACGCGTGGCTCTCGGTCGTCCCGTACACGAACGTCGCCGTCCGTCCCCGGGGCCTCCCCGCCGCGGCGGGGGTCCGCCTCCCCGAACTGAACCTCCGGACCTACGTCACGCACGGCGACGACGCCGGCGTCTACTTCCTCAGCCTCGACGCCGACGGCGTTCTCTCCGTGGCGCTGGCCCGCCTGCTCCACGGTCTGCCCTACTACAACGCCGACGCCGCCCTCGACGCGTCTGGTGACGCCGTGGCCTTCGAGAGCCGTCGGCGCCACCCCGGCGCCCGCGCGGCGCAGTTCGCCGCCGCCTACGGCCGCGACGGCCCCGAAATCGACCACGAACCCGGCGACGTGGCGCACTTCCTCACCGAGCGGTATCGCCTGTTCACGGAGACGACGGACGGGTCGATTCACGAGGTGCCGGTCGACCACCCCCGCTGGTCGCTCTACCCCGCGCACGTCGAACTCGCGTCGAACACGCTGTTCGGCGCCAACGGTCTCGACGCGCCGGCGGGCGACCCGCTCTGTTACTACAGCCCCGGCGTCGACGTCGTCGCCAAGCGCGGCCGAACGGTGGTGGGCGCGCCGTGAGCGACGCCGAGGGGCCGGTCCTGCTGTTCGACGGGCACTGCAACCTCTGTAACGGCGCCGTCCAGTTCGTCATCAGACACGACCCCGAGGCCGTCTTCTCGTTCGCCCCGCTCCAGTCGGAGACGGGCGAGCGACTCCGGAAGCGCGCGGACGTGCCCACCGACGCCACCGAGTCTGTCGTCCTCGTCGAGGGCGACGACGCCCACGTCAAGTCCGACGCCGTCCTGCGGGTGGCGCGCCGCCTCGGCCTCCCGTGGTCGCTTCTGTGGGGCTTCCGGTTCGTTCCGGGGTCGATTCGGGACGCCGTCTACGACGTCGTCGCCGAACACCGCTATCAGGTGTTCGGCCGGCGCGAGGAGTGCATGCTCCCCTCGCCGGAGGTGCAAGACCGCTTTCTCGACACGGCCTGAGCCGGGTTTGGCCGCACTATTTAGCGGATTCTGGTCGGCCGTCTAGATGGCCATGCCAGTCAAGCACCTCGCTGTCGACCCAGTGACGGGCGACCCTGCCGAATCGGTCGCGGCCATCGTGGAGACGATGGCGCGCGAGAACGTCGGCGACGTCATCATCGAAGACCGACAGGAGCCAGTCGGCATCGTCACGGACCGCGACGTGGCACTCGCTTACGCCCGCCGCGACGAACCGCTCGACGACCTCGAAGCGCAGGACCTGATGACCGAGGACCCGGCGACGATTCACGGTGACGCCGAGGCCGTCGACCTACCACGGAAGATGGCCGAGGCGCGGGTGCGCCGCCTCCCAGTCGTGGACGACGACGGCAAACTCATCGGCGTCGCGACCCTCGACGACGTGGTGGCGACGGCCGGCGAACAACTCGAGGACGTGGCGACGGTCATCGAGTCCCAGTCCCCGGACTACTCGCCGGACTAGAACGGCGCCGAGGGACCGGGTCCCGCGGGCGCGTCGGCGTCCGTTTCGTCCGGAACTGTCCCCGTCTCCCGAAACTCCGATTCGAGAGTCGCCAGTTCCTCGTTTATCGCCTCGCTCTGGTGGTGGTCCGGTGCGGCGCGCACGCGCACCACCTCGTAGTCGTGGCGCTCCCGCAGGCCGTTCCACGCTCGGAACGACCCGATGGTGAGCGTGTGCGTCTGCGGGCAGAACGGTGTCGTCGGCGTGAACTCGGCGCGGAGAATCGACTCGCTCTCCTCGGCGTAGCGGTAGCCCGCACCGGGATGTCGCGTGTCGAGGTTCAGGCGGGCGAGGTTGTAGTCGAAGGTCATGTCGTACACCGTCCGTTCCTCGAACAGTTCGCGGGTCACCGCGTGGAATCGGACGTGTTCGGGACCCGTCAGCACGTCGTGGTCGGCCAGAAACGGTCCCGGGTCGGGGACGTGTTCGGGGACGAACTCCCCGTAGTCGTCGAAGTCAGCCTCTGAACCGCCGAACGGGGACGGGATTCCGGGCATGACTCGAAGTTGTGTCGCGTCGCCCCTGTGGCTGGTCCCCAACACGTTCGGTCACGCCGGCGTAATCTCGACGCGCCACTCGTCGGCGGCCACCTCCGTCGTCTCGTAGGTGAACCCCCGGTCCTCGAGGACCGAGTACAACGGCTCCGGCTCGAAGCCGTTGAGCAGAATCAGCGTGTCACCGTCGCTGAGGTCTTCGAGGGCGGTCATAATCTCCCCGAACGGTTCGCCGTCGACCTCTCGCGCATCGAGCGTCCGCGCCTCACAGTTTGGGGCCATTACCTCTCCGTTCGTGGGGCGGCGTCGTGTCCGTTTCTCCAAACATGTTCGCCCCGCCGCTACACAATTGTAGTTGAATTACAACAAGTGCGTTGGAAAAGTTTAAGGCAGTTCCCCCGACACCAGATGTTGCGGTCGGACGCCATCTCCCCGGATATATGGGGACGGAGGGTCACGTAGTGACAACTATGAACTGTCCAGACTGCGGCCACGGGCGAACGCGCGTCGTCGACACCGAGACCAGTGCCGACGGAACCTCGATTCGACGGCGTCGCGAGTGCGCACGCTGTGACTTTCGGTTCACCACCTACGAGCGACCGGAGTGGGAGACCCTGCAGGTGAAGAAACGAGACGGGAGCATCGAACCGTTCGACCGCGAGAAACTCCGCGGCGGCATCGAACGCGCCGTCGAGAAGCGTCCGGTCTCCGATGAGGACGTCACCGACCTCGTGGAGGCCGTCGAGGGCGAGTTAGAGGCCCGCGACACCCGAATCGTCTCCTCGCGCACCGTCGGCGACCTCGTCTCCGAGCGGCTGCGTGACGTGGACAAGGTGGCGTACATCCGCTTTGTCTCCGTGTACGAGGCGTTCTCCGACCCCGAGGAGTTCCTCCGGGAACTCGACGCCGTCCTCACCGACGAACTCGACGACGGGAAGCCGCCCGATCCAGACACATGAGCACTCAGGAATCGACGTTCACCGACACCATCCGCTCCATCGTGGAGCGGGCACGCACAGAGTACGACGACCAGTTCGACGACGAGGCACTCGCCGAGATGCGCGAGGCCGCGGCGCGGGACCTGTACGACGGTGCCGACGTGAGCGAAGTGTACGACGCCGTCGTCGGCGCCGCCACCGCCCGTATCGAGCGGGACCCCGCGTACAAGCGCCTCGCCGCCGGCGTGTTCCGTCAGCGGTACTACCGCGACGTCATCGGCGAGGACCTGACCGGCGACGAACTCGACGCCGCCTATCGCGAGACGTTCGTCGAGAACCTCCGCCGCGGGGTCGAGATGGGACTCCTCGACGAGCGCATGACCGAGCGCTTCGACCTCTCGGCGATGGCCGACGGGCTCGTCCCGGACCGGGACCGCGACTTCGAGTACATGGCCCTGGAGACGCTCTCCCAGCGCTACTTCCTCAAGACGGAGACGGACGGCGAGCACCTCGAACTGCCACAGGCCTTCTGGATGCGCGTGGCGATGGGCCTCGCTCTGGAGGAAGACGACCCCGCGGCCCGCGCCGAGGAGTTCTACGAGGTGCTCTCGCGATTCGAGTTCACGCCCTCGACGCCGACGCTGTTTCACAGCGGCACCGCCCACCCACAGTTGTCCTCCTGCTACCTGACGACGGTGCAGGACTC
The DNA here is from genome assembly GCA_042216675.1 of Halobacteriaceae archaeon. GTDB lineage: Archaea > Halobacteriota > Halobacteria > Halobacteriales > Halobacteriaceae > JBDGTS01. Next base: position 41,322 of record JBDGTS010000002.1, read on the forward strand.
GCTGGAACACATCTTCGACTCCTACAAGCACCACGCGAAACTGTCGAAGTGGAGCGGCGGCCTCGGCAACGACTGGACGAACCTCCGCGCCTCGGGCGCGCTCATCGAATCGACCGGCGTCGAATCCACGGGCGTCGTCCCGTTCCTCCGCATCAGCAACGACGTCACGGCGGCCATCAACCGCTCGGGCAAGCGCCGCGGCGCGGCCTGTGCCTACCTCGCCGCGTGGCACCTCGACTTCCCGGCGTTCATCGACCTCAAGCGCAACACCGGCGACGAGCGACGGCGCACGCCTGACATGAACATCGCCGCGTGGATCCCCGACCTGTTCATGAAGCGCGTCGAGGCGGGCGAGGAGTGGACGCTGTTCTCCCCCGACGAGGTGCCGGACCTGCACGACGCGTACGGCGAGGAGTTCGAGGACCTGTACCGCGCCGCCGAGGAGCGCGCCGAAAACGGCGAACTCCGGCAGTACGAGACGGTCGATGCCGCGGATCTCTGGCGACAGACGCTCACCCGCCTCTTCGAGACGGGCCATCCGTGGATAACGTTCAAGGACCCCTGTAACGTCCGCAGTCCGCAGGACCACGTCGGCACTATCCACTCCTCGAACCTCTGCACCGAAATCACGCTCAACACGAGCGCGGACGAACACGCCGTCTGCAACCTCGGGAGCGTCAACCTCGCCACCCACGTCGCCGACGGCGAACTCGACCGCGAGCGCGTCGAATCGACCGTCGAGACGGCGATGCGGATGCTCGACAACGTCGTGGACCTCTGTTTCTACCCGACGGCGGAGGCCGAGGCGTCGAACATGCAACACCGCCCCGTCGGTCTCGGCACCATGGGCTTTCACGACGCACTGATGCAGTGTGGCGTCCCCATGGCCGACGAGGCGGCAATCGAGACGGCCAACCGCTGGCAGGAGTTCGTTTCCTACCACGCCATCTTGAACTCCTCGCGACTGGCCGCCGAGCGCGACCCCTACCCGTCCTACGAGGGGTCGAAGTGGGACCGTGGCCTCCTGCCACAGGACACCGTGGACCTGCTCGAAGACGAGCGGGGCCGCGAGATCCCCACCGACCGGACGGAGACGCTGGACTGGGACCGCGTCCGCGACCACGTCGCGGCCCACGGGATGCGCAACTCCAACACGATGGCCGTCGCGCCCACGGCCACCGTCTCCACCATCAACGGCACCACGGCCAGCATCGAGCCGATGTACTCGAACCTCTACGTGAAGTCGAACATGAGCGGCGACTTCACCATCGTCAACGACCACCTCGTCGCCGACTTGCGGGAGCGCGGTCTCTGGGACGACGAGATGTTGGACCGGTTGAAGTACCACGACGGCTCCGTGCAGGACATCGACGCCGTGCCGGACGATCTAAAGCGTCTCTACCGAGGGGCGTTCGAGATCGACCCGCGCCACCAGATCGCGCTCACGGCCCACCGCGGCACGTGGATCGACCAGTCGGTGTCGCACAACGTCTTCTTCCCCGCCACGGACGGGACGCTCCTCGACGACGTGTACACCGAGGCGTGGCGCCTCGGCCTGAAGACGACGTACTACCTCCGGACGCTGGGCGCCTCGCAGTTCGAGAAGTCGACGCTCGACATGGACCAGTACGGAAAGACACAGCACCGTAGCGGCGCCCCCGCGGAGGGTGACCGATGAGCGAGGACGGCGACCCCGGAACGCTCCGGTGGGGCGACGACGAACCCGCCGAGGAACCCGACGCGGACGACGACAGCGACCGCGACGCCGAACTGTGCCGCGTGAGCGACCCGACCTGCGAGGCCTGCCAGTAATGCCGATTATCAACCACGACGCCGAACACGACCCGAACAAGATTCTGCCCATCGACTACGAGTGGGCCCGCGAGTACTACGAGGCGGGCGTGGACAACAACTGGGTGCCCGACGAGATCCCGATGCAGGACGACGTGTCCCAGTGGGAGAGCGACGAACTCACCGACGCTGAGCGGCAGTTAGTCGAGTGGAACCTCGGCTTCTTCTCGACGGCAGAGTCGTTGACGGCGAACAACATCGTCCTCGCCCTCTACGAGTACGTCACCGCGCCGGAGTGTCGGCAGTACCTCCTCCGGCAGGCCTACGAGGAGGCCATCCACACGGACACGTTCATCTACTGCTGTGATTCGCTCGGCTTCGACCCGGAGTACATGTACGGCATGTACGACCGCATTCCCTCCATCCAGCAGAAAGACGAGTTCGTCGTCGACCTCACGCGGGTCATCGACAAGCCCGACTTCACCATCGAGACGGAGGACGACGTCCGCGCCTTCCTCCGTGACCTCGTGGGCTTCTACGTCATCATGGAGGGCATCTTCTTCTACGCCGGGTTCGCGATGATGCTCGGCTTGAAACGCCAGCAGAAGATGGTCGGCATCGGCCAGCAGTTCGAGTACATCATGCGCGACGAGTCGCTCCACCTCGGCTTCGGTGTGGACCTCATCGACCAGATTCGGACCGAGAACCCCGGCGTCTGGACGCCGGCGTTCGAGGCCGAGGTTCGTGACCTCATCACGGAGGCCGTCGAACTCGAACAGGTGTACGCGGAGGCGGCCTGTCCCGAGGACGTTCTCGGGATGGGGCCACGCCAGTTCGCCGACTACGTCGAGTACGTCGCGGACCGGCGCTTTGGCCAACTCGACATGGACCCGGAGTATCACACCGAAAACCCGTTCCCGTGGATGAGCGAGCAGGCGGACCTCAACAAGGAGAAGAACTTCTTCGAGAGTCAGGTCACGGAGTATCGAAGCGGCGGGTCGCTCGACTGGTAGCACCCACCCAAATTTATTGTCACTGCGGATAGTAGAAAAAACACGGTCCGGCTGCCGGGCCGGGAGGTCACAGAACTGTGTCTCACGGGTCCGGTCGGGGAGGCAGCGACGACGCGGAGGTTCTCCTCCTCGAACGCGACGACGGACTCCGGGAGCCGTTTCGAATCTGGTTGGACGAGCGGTGGGACGTGGTGACCGCTGCGGACGCGACCGAGGCCCGCGACCGTTTCGACCCGTCGCTCGACGCCGTCGTGACGAGCGACCACCTCCTGTTGGAGACGCCGGAATCGCTCATCGAGTCCTTCGCCGAGGACGGCTTCGACCGGCCGGTGCTGGTCCTCGTGAGCCGAATGGAGCGCCCCGACGTGGAGTGCCTCGACGTGCAGTATCTCACGAAGCCGGTCACGAAAGCGGACCTCGTGGAGGCCGTCGCGGACCTCGTGGACGACTAGTCGTCGGTGGCGTCCTCCTCGGGGGTGGGCGCGGGACCCGGCCCGGGTCGGCCGTCGCTCTCCACGACGCTGTCAGCCCACGTCCCGCGAAGGAAGTAGCCGCCCGCGAGGACGACGACGAGGACGTTCGAGACGGCGATGGCGTACCAGACGCCCGTCGCGCCGAGGTCGGCCCACGTCAGCAGGCCGTACGCGGTGGGGACCCGGATGACGATGAGGCCCAGCACCGAGAATATCATCGCCGCGCGCGTGCTTCCACTCCCTCGGTAGGCGCCCTGTACGACGCGGAACACGCCGAGGAACACGAACGAGAGACCCACGATGCGGAGGTAGTCCGCACCGATGGCGACGACAGTCGCCGCGTCCTCGCCGGTGATGAACACGCTCACGATGGTCGACCCGTAGACGTAGGCGACGGCGCTCACGACGGCGAGGACGGCCGCGGTGAGGGCCGCGCTGACGTAGACGGCGTGCTTGGCCCGGTCCGCTTGGTCGGCACCGAGGTTCTGCCCGACCATCGTCTCGGTGCCCCGTGCCAGCCCCATCGCCGGCAGGAAGACGAGCGAGGTGAGTCGGCTCCCGATGCCGTACGCCGCGACGGCCGGGTCGCCCGCGATGGCGATGAGCGCCGTCAGAATCGTCACCGACAGCGACTGGGTACTCTGTTCGACGCTCGCGGGCGCTCCGATGCGCAGAATCTTCCGCCCCATCTCCTTCGTCGGTCGGAAGTCGGGAAGCGAGGGGTTCAGCCCCACGCGACCCGACAGCAGGAGGCCGAAGGCGATGGCGGCGCCCAGTCCCCGGGAGCCGATGGTGGCGTACGCGGCGCCCTGCACGCCGAAGCCCTCGAACCCGGTCAGCGCGTACAGCGTCGACTGCAGGCCAGTGAGCCCTAGCGCCTCGAACAGGACGTTCCCCTTGAACCCGAGGATGAGAAACGGGTCCGCGACGACGTTCAGCGCCACGCCGAACGCCATCAGGTACAGCGGCGTCCGGGTGTCGCCCCACCCCTGCAGGAGCGCCTGAAACACGAAGAACCCGAAGACGAACGGGATGCCGAGGAACATCGTCCGCGTGTAGGAGAGCGCCATCCGATAGGACGCCTCGCCGGGCGTCGCGCCCACGAGTTGCAGGAGCGTCGGCGCCAACGCGTAGCCGATGACGGCGAGGCCCGCCGAGACGAGGATGACGAAACCGATTGTCTGCCCGGCGACGTGGTCCACCTCGTCGAGGTTCCCCGCGCCCTTGTTCTGTGCGACGAGGACGGTGCCGGCGACGGTGAACCCGCCCGCCAGCGTGATGAGGAGAAAGACGATGGCCCACGAGTAGGAGATGGCGCTCACCGCGTCCTGTCCGAGACGGCCGACCCAGAACGTGTCCGCGAGGTTGTAACCGACCTGCAGGAGATTCGTGAGGATGATGGGCAGCGAGAGGACCAACAGCGGTTTGACGAGGTCGCCGTCGGTGAGATTGACGGCGCGGTCCGTCTCACTCATCGGCGGCCCCCGTGAGCCGACAGCGCACGTACGCCGCCATCTCCTCGCGGGCCGCCGCCACGCCCTCGCCGGTGCCACCGGTCACCCGTTGGGTCCGGGCGCCGTTGAGGACCACGAGGACGAAGTCGGCCACCCGTTCGGGGTCCACGTCGGCGAAGGCGCCGTCCTCGACGCCGGCCCGGACCACCTCGGCGATGTGGTTCCGGAAGAACGCGTCGCTCCGCGCGAAGTGGTCGCGGTAGGCCTCGTCGTGGGCCGCCTGTGCCCGGAGTTCGGCCATCGCGCGGGTGAAGCGCTCGCGGTCCTCGTCGAGTGTCGCCGCGAGGCCGTAGTCGAGGATGGCGTCGAGGTGGTCCGCGGGGTCCTCGATGGGCGGCGCGGGCACCTCCGCCTCGAAGCGGTCGAGCATCAGCGCCAGAAAGTCGAGGAGGAGGTCGTCTTTGCCGTCGTAGTGGTGGTAGAGAAGCGACTTGCTCTTCCCGAACTCGTCGCCGATGCGCTGAATCGTGAGGTCCGGGTAGCCGTGTTCACAGAGGGCGCGAAACGTGGCCTGCATGATCGCCTCCTGTGTGGTCTCCGGGTCGCCGTGGAGGAGGTCGTCCGGTGGCATCGCTGACTGAACGTTCATTCAGAAATAAAGGACTTTCCACTCCGCTCGGCCGTAACGTTTTAAACGCAGAGATTGTGAATTGATGACATGGAGCAGCTGTCGTCGCCCCCGGCGGACACGGCCCCCGTCGACGAGGACATCTTGGTTCTCCACGTCGACGACGACGAGAGTTTTGCGGACTTGGCGACGACGTTTCTCGAACGCGAGGCCGACACGTTCGAGACGGTGACTGCCACGAGCGTCGACGACGGCCTCGACGTCATCGAGCGTCGAGACGTGGACTGTGTGGTGAGCGACTACGAGATGCCGCGCGCGGACGGCATCGACTTCCTCGACACAGTGCGCGGGTCGTGGCCCGACCTCCCGTTCATCCTCTTCACAGGCGCGGGGAGCGAAGCAATCGCGGGCCGCGCCATCTCGCGGGGCGTCACCGACTACATCCAGAAGGGTGGCCGCGAGCAGTACACGCTCCTCGCCAACCGCATCGAGAACGCCGTCGCGGCCCACCGCGCACAGCGCCGGGTGTACGACGCCCACCTCGCCATCGAGACGGCCCGCGAGGGCATCGCCATCCTGAACGACGACGGCGAGTTCACCTACGTCAACCGCGAGTACGCCGACCTGTACGGCTACGACCCCGGCGAACTCGTCGGCGAACACTGGGAGACACTGTATCGCGAGGAAGACGTGGCCGAGGTCCACGAGGAAATCCTACCGACGGTCGAGGAGCAGGGCATCTGGCGCGGCGAGACAGTCGGCGAGCGTGCGGACGGCGAGACGTTCGTCGAGGACCACTCGCTCGCCACCACGAAACACGGCGGCCTCGTCTGCGTGGTGCGACCGGCCCGGGAGTCACCCAATATGTAAGTCGGTTCCGGCGCGATTTCTAGGGGGTGACCGCGCATGGAGTCCATGGAGGAGCGCGTTTCCGGCTTCCGTCTCCGGGGCTCGTGGACCGACGTCGTGGAGTTCGGAGAGCGCGTCACGGAGGCGTTCAGGGACGCCGGCGTCTCCGGCGAGGCGTTCGAGGAGTGGGAGTCGTGGCGCCCGAAGGCACACGAGCGACTCGGCGAGGAGATGCGGACGAAGACGGCCGAACAGGCCCGGACCGAGGCCGGCGCAGAGGAGTCGCCGGGCGCGGACCTCCAGCGCGCGGGCCAGAAACTGCGGGCCGCCTCCGAGGAACTCCGCGACGACGGCACCGAGGAGGCGGCCGAACGCGCCGCCGAGTCCGTGGACTACGCCGCTCGGGCCGCCGACACCGCCGGCAGGGAGGCGCTCCGGGCGATGGAAAGCGCCGTCTACGAGAACGTGATGGTGCCCGTGACGCCACACTACTTCGACAACGACCTGGTGAGCGCGAACGTCCGGCGCACCCGCGAGGGCGACTACGTGTTCGAGGTCGACGTCAACGACGACGACCTGAAAGACGAGGTGAGCGCCCGACTCGCCGAGTACGAGGACGTCGAGCGGTGGCACCTCACCGTCCAGACGGAGACGAGCGCCCACGAGAGGGCCGAGAAGGCCGAAACGGACGACTGAGTCAGTCGAGGCGCGCCCCGAACTCGCTGAGGTAGTCGAGACACCACGCCACGTCCGCCATCGTCGCGTCGCCGTCCCGGGAGATGGAGACGTTCACGCCGGATTTCCGCTCCTGCCCGTCGGCCCACGAGACGACCCACGCCTCCCCGAAGACGCGGACGACGGCCTCCAGTTCGCCCGCCTTGATTCCCCGTTCGGTTTCGGAGAGCCCCAACTGCGCGACGATGGTGTCGTCGGCGACGTTGCGCTTCTCTTCGAGAGTGTACGTCTCGCGCACGTCGGGCCGCATCTTCGCCGCGTGGTCGGTCGGCGTGAACCGCATCACCGCCCGCAGGTCGTCACCGATCTGACTCGATACGTCCGTCCAGATCTCCTCCGCTGCGTCGGCCGCGTCCATTCGGCTATAGAGCCTCCAACGAGCGATAGTTCTTGTGGTCTCCCGAACACGTCCGCTCGGCGTCCGTGGTATCACGACTCGCGGAAGGGTTATGCCGGTGTCACGCCTACAATCGTTTGTAATGGCAAACGGTACGGTTGATTTCTTCAACGACACAGGCGGCTACGGTTTCATCGAAACTGAGGATGCGGACGACGACGTGTTCTTCCACATGGAAGACGTTGGCGGGCCGGACCTCGAAGAAGGACAGGAAGTGGAGTTCGACATCGAGCAGGCCCCCAAGGGCCCCCGCGCGACGAACCTCACCCGTAACTAACGAATCGGTTCGTCGCCACACGGCGACGGTGACCGGATTTTTCACGACGCAACGCACGGAGCGGCGGGTCCGTCACCAGACGCCCTCGCGCCGGTCCATCCACGTCACGACGGCGACGTGGGGAAGCGTGAGGACGGCCACGAAGACGAGGTACAGCCCCACGTACTCACCGGGGCGCGTCGGCGAGACGGGCACGAGAGCGGCGAACACGACCAGAAACAGGAGCGCCACCGCCGTCAGCGGCGCCGCGTCTCGCGTGAACCCCGCGAGCGTCGCTCTCGCCGTCGTCGCGTCGCCGCCGACGACGGAGACACGGAGCACGTGGCGGAGCGAGTGCCAGACGCAGAAGTAGACGCCGATGGCGACGAGCGGCGACACCGTGGCGAAAAACAGCCACAGGAGCGCCGTCTCCCCCGCGTCGACGCGCCACGCTCGCGTCGCCCCGCCGCGTCGGTAGCCCCACACGAGGACGAGCCCCGTCAGCGCGAGGAAGAGCGCTCCTGCGGCGAGTCGCGTCTCGGCCGCGAACAGCCACCACACGGTGAAGTCCACCCCGAACAGTCCGACCCACGTTTCGACGACGGCGCGGTAACGGCCCGGAAACGCGAGGAGCGGAACGAGCATCGGGAGGCCTCCGCGGACGACGCCCGTTGCCACCCGCAGCGGCCGCGAGCCGAGGTGACCCGCGCCGACGAACACCCGCAACGCGTGCACGTCGCCCTGCCCCCAGTGAAACCACGTCAGTCCGATGAACAGCGCCGCGGCAGGCCGCGGTGCGACGAGCCACAGCGCCGCGTAGGAACCGCCGAGAGCGGCGTAGAGGGCCCCGACGGCGGCCATCGACGCGCCGAGCGAGAGCCTCCCGAGGCGCGCCGGGACGAGGTAGTCGACGGCGCCGTGCGGGAGGCCGAAGACGACGACGCTCGCCGCGAGCGGTGCGTAGGCGAGCGCCGACGGGACCGAGAGGCCGTCGAACGACGCCAGCGCCGACCCGACGAGGACCAGCGCACACGCCGCCCAGCCCGGACGTGCGGCGAGTCTGTCGTACAGCGCGGCGTCGCTCACGCCCATCGGTCGGTCACCCACCGGAACAGCACCAATCCCTGCACGACGAACAGCGTCGTGACGAGGAAGAACAGCGCCTCCTCGACTGGAAGCCCGAACAGCGTGTCCCCCGTCGTGTAGCGCGGTGAGACGTACCAGATGCCCGCGTCGAGCGCGATGCGGTCGGCGCCCCAGAGATACAGCGTCGGCGCCGCGACGCCGAGCGCGACGGCCCGGCGCTGGTACCACAGTTGGGGCGCGCCGACGGCCCACTGCAGGACGAGGACCGGTGCGGCCCACGCGAGGACGGCGCCGAGGTAGAACGTGGCGGGCGACGCCAACAGCGTCCAGCCGACGAGGCCGACGCCCACGCCCGCCCCGGCGCTCGCCAGCCGGGGCGCCACTGACAGCGCGTCGAGGTCAGCGACCCGTTCCCCGTCGGGTCCCCGCCGGGCGAGTTCGGGTTCGGGCCAGCCACGCCGGAGCGGCACGTGGCCGAGCCACAGCGCCGTCAACAGCGGCTGGAGGACGAAGAACGCGTACTCCCCGACGGGTGCGAGGCCGAACCGGGCGAGGACCCGCCCCTCTCCGTACCCCCACACGCCGCGGGCGATGAGGTAGTTGTCCCACGGCGTCGTGTAGAGGACGGCCACGACGGTGACCGCGGCCACGCCGTACCAGTACGGCGTCGCACCGCCCGTCCACACCGTCGAGCGCTCCATCCGTGGGCGGAACACCGCCGCCGTCGCGACGAGGACTGCCACGACGGGGACGAGCAACGCGACGTGGAACTGGACGTACGTCGGCCCGCTCATGGCGGTGCCGTTGCGTGACCGGCGGCTTCTGCCCTGACGACCATCGGCCGGAGGTGCGACGCCGGGGCACAAAACTGTCCCCCTCGTGGTCGACGCTTGGACCCCTTCCCCTCACACGTCCTCGCGATGGTACGTTCCCTTGTAGCCGAGACGGCGGCCGAGTGGCGCGAGCGCCAACGCAAGCAGTCGCTGGACGCTGGCCGGGACGCCCGCCAGATACGCGCTGGCGTCGGGGTACTCGTCGAACAGCACCAGCAGTTGGAGCCACTTCGGCGTCCCCTCCGCGTCGGCGTGGCCGACCTGAGCGAGGGCGTACACGCTCTCCGCCCACTCTTCGGTGCGGTAGGGCGGCGAGCGCTCCCAGATGACGCGGGCGGGGTCGCCCGTCGCGTTCCAGTGGCGGTGGGCGGTGTTCTTCGGGATTGTGGCCTCCTCGCCCACCCGGAGCGTCTCCGCCGCGCCGTCTACTCGGACCTCGATTTCGCCGGCCACAACCTCGATTCGCTCCGTCTGGTCCGGATGGACGTGTGCGCCGGCGAAGTCGATTCCCCACCGCTCGTGGGGCAGTTCGGTCGCGTTCGCCGCGTCGCGCGCGGGGTGGACCGTGCTCTCGAAGCGAACGAACTCCCCGCCCGTCTCCGCGGCGCTCTGCCGCACGACGTGCGGGTTCACCGACGCCAAGTCGTCGGTCATAGCCAACCGTACGGCCGGCGTGACCTTAGTGGTGGGGCGGTCGGAACCGCGTGCCAGCCGAAACCCCTTGTACCGCCGCGCGCAAGCGGGACGTATGAGCGAGTACGAACTCGACGACGTGGACCGCGAAATCCTCTACGCCCTGCAGGAGGACGCCCGGAACCTCTCGTCCGCGGAGATAGCCGACCGGACGGACGCCTCCTCCAGCACCGTCCGCAAGCGAATCCAGCGCCTCGAAACCGAGGGCATCATCAAGGGGTACAGCGCCGACGTGGACTATCAGGCGTCGGGCTATCCGCTCCGGATGCTCCTGTTCTGTTCGGCGCCGATTCCGGAGCGCGGTGAACTCATCGACGACATCCTCGCCATCTCGGGCGTCGTGTCGGTCCAAGAGTTGGTCACCGGCGAGCGGAATCTACTCGTCACCGCTATCGGAGAGTCGGACGACGACATCACGCCCGTCGCGAAGGAACTCCTCGACATGGGACTCACCGTCGCGGACGAAGTGCTCGTCCGAAGCCACAAGACGACGCCCTTCGACGATTTCTCCTCGCGAGCGACGGACGCCGAGTAGGCCCGCGAGCGCTGTTCTCGCCGTTCGCACCCTCGCTCCCCTATCCTTCATGATTTACCATACTGTTCCTAGAACCGGGTTTAGAGAACAATTTGGTAAAATCGGAGAATATAACAACCAGTCTGTTCTTATACTGGGATAGATTCGGTCAGCACGGCGGACCGCGTCCGGTCCGGCGCGCCGCGTTGGCCGGTTGGAGACGACCGATGTCCGAGAACACCCACCCGAACGGCCGCGTACAGCTCCCTGAGACGACGCCAGCGTCCTCAGTGGTGCCGCGAGCCGCGACGGTCGGAGTGTGGGCGCTGTTCCTGCTCAGCCTGACCGTCCTCGCGCTCTCGGCCGTGCGCGGCGCGGACTGGCGGCTCCCGGGTCTCGTCGTCGTAGACGGACTGACGGCCGTCATGTGGGTCGTCGTCACGTTTTTCAGTGGCATCGTCCACTCCTACTCCCGCCGCTACATGGCCGGCGACGCGCGTCTCGACCAGTTCTTCGGTCGCATCTTCGCGTTCACGCTCGTGGTGATGGTCGTGACGGCGGCTGACCACGTGGCGCTGTTCGCGGCGGCGTGGCTCGGCATGGGACTGACGATGGCTTCGCTCATCGGCCACGTTCGTGGCTGGGAGCAGGCACAGGCCGCGGCCGCCCTCGCGCGTCGCTACTTCCTCGCGAGCAGCGGACTGCTCGCCGTGAGTCTGGCCCTGCTGGCGTGGGGAGCCAAAACGACCTCGATTATCGGCATCCTCGCGCAGGCCGGGTCGCTTCCGCAGACGCTCTCGACGCTCGCCGTCGGTGGACTTCTGCTCGCGGCTCTCGTCCAGTCGGCGCTGTTCCCGTTCCAGAACTGGCTCCTTTCCTCGATGACGGCGCCCACGCCGGCGTCCGCGCTGATGCACGCCGGGTTCGTCAACGCGGGCGGCATCCTGCTCACCCGCTTCGCACCGCTCGTCGCGGACGACGCGACGGTGCTGGCGCTCCTCGTCGTCGCCGGCGCGGTGAGCGCCCTCCTCGGACAGGCGCTGTTGCTCGTCCAGACGGACGTGAAGCGCACGCTCGGGGCCTCCACGATGGCCCAGATGGGGTTCATGATACTGCAGTGCGGGCTGGGCTTCTTCAGCGCCGCCATCACGCACCTCATCCTGCACGGCTTCTACAAGGCGTATCTGTTCCTCTCCTCGGGGGCCACGGTGGAGCAGACGGCGCCCTCGGACAAGTCCCGCGACGGCCTCGGCCTGCCGGGGCTCGCGGTCAGTCTCGCGGCCGCGCTCGCCGGCGGCGCGCTCTTCGTCGCCATCACCGGCAAGGGGGCCAAGCTGAACTCGGGCGCGTTCCTCGCCCTCGTCGTCGTGCTGACGACGCTCCACGCGGCGCGCGACGTGCTCCGGCAGTCCACGCTCTCGCCGACGCTCAAACTCGTCAGCATTCCGTTCGTCGTCGCTATCCCCATCGGCGTCTACGGGCTGCTGTTCGAGGGCATCTCGGCCCTGCTGGCGGACGTGCCGATGGCCACCGCGCCGACGGACCTCACGGCTGTCCACGTCGGCGTCGGCGCGCTGTTCGTCGCCGCGTACGTGGCCGTGGACCTCGGCTGGCACCGCGCCAGCAAGCGCCTCTACGTCGCCCTGCTGAACCTCTCACAGCCCGCTCCCGACACCGTGTTGACCACCACGGAGGACTACAATGACGCATAAGGACACCGACATCGAGCAACGCATCGACGACGCGGCGGAGCGCATCGGCTCGGTCTGGCCGCTGCACTCGTTCGTCACGGCCAACCCGCTGTCCGGCTTCGAGGACCGACCGTTCCACGAGGCCGTCGCCGAGGCCGAACAGCTGTTCGGCGGCCGCGGCTACCCCCACCCCTCGGTCTTCAGGCAGGCGTGGGAGCGCGGCCAGATCGACGACGAGATACTGCACGCCGAACTGGACGCCAACGGCGTCGACGCTGACCCGGAGACGCTGTTAGACGAGATGGCCGCGACGGAATCGGACGACGCGGACCCCGACGCCGACTCGGCGACCGCCGAACTCGACCGCGTCCTCTCGAAGTGGCTCGCCGCGTTCCTCGACCACGGTACCGCCGCGTGGCCGATGCCCGACCGCGAGGACGGCTTCTACGCCGCGTGGCGCGCGGTGGCGCCCCACGACGGCGACGTCCCCGGCTGTGACAGCACCGCCGACGTCCCCGAACGCCCCGAGAACGCGATTGAGACGGTGCTCGCGGAGTATCCGCGTTCGGAGTGGGGCGACGTCTTCGAACACCACCTCGCCGCGCTCCCCGGCTGGACCGGTTTCATCAAGCAGCGCACCGAGAACGCCGACGAGTGGCAGTCGGCGTCACCGATTTCGCTCACCGACTACCTCGCCGTGCGCCTCGTCCTCGCGGAGTTCCTCGACGCGCCCATCGAACCGGACGCCGACGACGCCGCCCCCGACGACGAGGTGCCGCTTCCCGAACTCTGGCTGTCGGCGTGGGAGAAGAGCCACCGCGCCCGCCTCGTCGGGCAGTTGGCGGACCCGAGCGAGGCCACGGACACCGGGCGCCCCGACGCGCAACTGGTGTTCTGCATCGACACGCGTTCGGAGGTCATCCGGCGTCACGTCGAGACCGTCGGCGACTACGAGACGCACGGCTACGCGGGCTTTTTCGGCGTCCCGATGCGCCATCAGGCCTACGACGCCGAGGTGGCCGTCGACGCCTGCCCGCCCATCGTCGACCCCGAGCACCGCATCAGGGACCGCCCGACAGAGGACGACGCGCGCGAGCGTTACGACCGCTGGACGGGCGTCCTGAAGACGGGAAAGACGCTCCTCAAGGACCTGAAGACGAACGCGGCGACGGCGTTCAGCCTCGTCGAGAGCACTGGCGCCGGATACGGGGCGGCGCTCGCCGCCCGGACGCTTTTGCCCGGCCGCGTCTCGAACCTGCTCGACACCCCCGACGAACACGAGTTCGTCGGGCCGTCGGTGGACTACAACCCCGACTCCGTGCACGCCCTCCGCGAGGGACTCACGCACGCCGAGAAGGTCGAGTACGCACAGACGGCCTTCGAACTGATGGGCTGGGAGGAGTTCGCCCGCCTCGTCGTGTTCACCGGGCACGCCAGCGAGACGACGAACAACCCGTTCGATTCGAGTCTCGACTGCGGCGCCTGCGCCGGCAACCCCGGCGGACCGAACGCCCGCGTCCTCGCGGCCATCTGCAACGACGACGACGTGCAGGCCGACCTCCGCGAACGCGGCTTCGACGTGCCCGAGGACACGGTGTTCCTCGCGGCCGAACACAACACGACGACCGACGAAATCACGCTGTTCGACGGCGACGTGCCCGCGAGCCACGAGGCGGACGTCGAGCAGTTGCGCGCGGACCTCGGGACGGCACAGGAGCGTGCGACGGCCGAGCGCACGAACGGCGTCAGCGAGGCCGAACGCCGGGCCGGCGACTGGGCGGAGACGCGCCCCGAGTGGGGACTCGCCGGCAACGCTTCGTTCGTCGTCGGGCCGCGCGAACTGACCGACGGCGAGCACCTCGACGGGCGCACGTTCCTCCACTCCTACGACTGGACCACCGACCCCGACGGCGATGCACTGGAGGCAATCATGACCGGGCCGCTCGTCGTCACCCAGTGGATAAACAGCCAGTACTACTTCGCCACCGTCGACAACGCCGTCTACGGAAGCGGCTCCAAGGTGACCCACAATCCGGTCGGCAACGTCGGCGTGTATCAGGGCAACGGCGGCGACCTCATGACCGGACTTCCCCTCCAGTCGCTGTACGCCGACGCCGACACCCCGCACCACCAGCCGCTGCGCCTGACGGCAGTCATCCACGCCCCGGTCGAACAGGTCACCGAGATTCTCCGTGACAACGAACAGCTCGCCCAGCTTCTCGACAACGGTTGGCTCCGCCTGACGGTCCTCGACCCCGAACAGGACGGCGCGCCGGTTCACTATCAGGGCGACTTCGAGTGGGAGTCGCCGCAGGCCGAGCGGACCCCGGTGAAACAGCCGGCGCCAGTCGCGTCCGGTGGCGCGGCCGACTGAGCGCCCTCAGCGCCGCGCAGCGGCGTATCGGACGGTCACGAGCGGCAGTCCGAACAGGCGAATCCGTTGTTCCGCTCGGACGGCCGCCTCGCGTGTCGGTCCGCCGCCCGGGGGTTCGGGCGCCTCCGGGTCCTCCGCTGGCGCGACCCGGAACAGCTGGCTCGCGGGGAGCCTGAACGCCCCCGCATCGGTGTGGAGATACAAGCCGCCGTCGGGGCCGTCTGTCGTGAGTTCGACGCCCTCGCCGTGGTGGCTCATCCGGAGGACAGTCGAAAGATTCACACCGGGAAGCGGCACTGCGATGTTGACTACGCGCTCTCCGTTCGTGACGTGGCTGGCGTAGATGGCGACGAAGACGCCGGCGCCGGCGTCGTCCGTCCGCACCCACAGCCGGGGGTCGTCGCGCGGGTCGGCCGTCGCGGCCGGGCCGGCGAGCGCGAACAGGTCACTCGTCACGCGTTTCGGGTCGTCGCCGGGGCCGGGAAGGCTCAACTGCTCGATTCGGCTCGTCCACCGACTGGCGACGGCCGCGCCCGTCCGGAACGGTCGGTGCCACGTCGCCGAGAGCCGCATTTCGAAGTCCGCGGTCCGCTCGTAGAGCGCCTGTACGGCCGGGTGGACGGCGTCCGGGTCGAACCCGGGCCGGGCGTACGCCGCAAGCGAGTCCATCTCGCCCGCGACCCGTTCGCCGCGGAGGTTCCTGCGGTCGGGCCACGTCGGACCGACGTGCTCGTCGCCGTGGAGCGGCGAGAGCGGGACGCCGCGTGCGCTCCGCCGCGCCGCCCCGAGTGCGACGCTCGCGGCCGCGGCGACTCCAAGACACCCCGCGGCGGCCCGCCGAACCAGCGACATGGTCATCGTTCGCCCGTCGCGGAGTTAAAGCCGGTGTCAGACCGCCCGCGGGCTATCTTTCTTCGAGGAGAGAATCCCGCCCTTCAGGGCGGGAGTGAATCCGACAACCCTGACGCCAACTACCGCCGATAGCAGTCTGGATATTCAACGGCATCCACACCATTAACGAGATTTATCTACATAGTCTATGCATGGCGATTGAGGTCACTCGTACCTACGTTGGTTCCATCCAGAACCATCGGCAGGTCTGCAACGGCCTCGATTCGCTCGGAGACTCCGCTTCGAAAATCTGGAACGTCGCACGATGGACAGCCGACCAAATCTGGGATGAAACAGGCAAAATTCCAGACGAGGGCGTACTGAAATCGTACATGAAGAACCAAGTGTGCTGGAAAGACTTGAACGCGCAATCCAGTCAGAAAGTCATTAAAGAACTTTCTGACGCTTTCCAGTCGTGGTTTGACCTGCGACAGAAAGACCCGGAGGCGAATCCGCCCGGCTACCGTAAACACGGCGACACCCGACCACGAAGTACGGTCACGTTCAAAGAAGACGGCTTCAAACACGACCCCGAGAACAACCGTGTCCGACTCAGCAAAGGCTCGAACCTCAAGGAGTCATGGTCGGACTTCCTGCTCTGCGAATACCAGACACGCCCCGACGTTGATCTCGCAGAAGCCAACCGAGTCCAGAACGTTCGAGCTGTCTGGAACGGCGGCGAGTGGGAACTGCACTTCATCTGCAAAGTCCAACTCGAAACCAACGACTCCGCAGGTGACAAAGTTGCGGGGATCGACCTCGGCATCACGAACATCGCCACGGTTGCATTCCCCGACGAATACGTCCTGTATCCCGGTAACTCGCTCAAGCAGGACAAGCACTACTCCACCCGAGCAGAGTACGACACTGAGGGTGAGAATGGTCCATCAGAGAGGGCGATATGGGCGCGTCAGAAGCTCACTGACCGTGAGACACACTTCTACCACGCGCTTACGGACACCATCATCACGGAGTGTGTCGAACGTGGTGTTGGCACACTCGCTGTGAGTTGGCCCGAAGACGTACGAGAGGACGACTGGGGGAGGACGGGGAACAAGAAGTTGCACTCGTGGGCGTTTGACCGCATCTACCAGTACCTCGCGTACAAGGGGGAAATGCGTGGCGTTGAGGTGCTCAAAGAGAACGAGTGGGACACCTCAAAGACGTGTTCACAGTGTGGTGATGACACGAAGTCTAATCGTGGCGAACGTGGGCTGTACGTCTGCTCGTCATGCGAGTTGGTCGGGAACGCGGATTGTAATGGGGCGGAGAATATGCGGCAGAAGATAACTCCGAGTCCTCACGGCGAGGATAGGAGTAACGGCTGTGTGGCACAGCCATCGACACACTTGTTCGACCGCGAGAGCGGGACGTTTCACACGAGAGAGCAAGTCGTGTCGTAGACCGGAAAATATCCCACCTGCGGCACGGGAAGCCCCGCCGTTCACGGCGGGGAGGATGTCACGCGAGCAAAAGGACGGCCGCGTATCCCGTCGCGCCGAGGGCGAACGCCGAGAACCGGCTCTCCCGCTCCGCCGGTACCTCCTCCTTGATGACGTTGAGGATGACGCCGCCCGCGAGGAAGGCGAAGAGGACTGCAAGCGCCTCGCGGTCCATCGGGACGACGAAGCCGACGCCCAACCCGAGGAGGATGGCGCCGGCCAGCACCCAGCGACCCCGGTCGTGGTAGGCGTCGCCGTGGTGGTGGCGGAGTCCCCAGTCGTTGACGACGAAGTGAAGCGCCATCGCGACGCCGAACAGTAGCAGGCTCTCGACCCCCGGCTGCTCTCGGTGGAGGAGTAGATACCCCACCAGCAGATTGTAGCCCGAGAAGGCCGCGACGTGCATCCAGAACACACGCAGTCCCTCGCCGCTCGCGGTCGGCGCACCCCGCTTGGCCGCACGTTCGACGCCGTAGTACGTGACGAATCCGGCCAGCGCGACGAGATACACGTGTCGCTCCAGAAAGCCGATTCCCAGCGGTTCCTCCCCCACGTGCGCGGCCGCACGGCTGATTTCGGGGAGGACGTGGACGAACACGTACGCCACGGAGACGCCGCCGGACACGGAGAGCCATCGGCTCCGTGGCTGTCGGTCGAGTACCCGCAGGCGGCGGCCGAAGACGTGGACGGCCGCGAGCCCGAACGCGACGGCGACGGCGGCGAGTTTGACTGTCGCCGTCGGCGCGTGACCGCTCATCGACCCTCGATTGGGCCATCCGTCAGGTAACGGTTCTGGCCGTCTCCGGGCACACGACTCGCGAATCGCCGTTTGGGCCGTGCAGGCTCCTGAATTCGGCGTCGCTCCACTGATGGGCCGGCCACGGGATTCGATGTCGGTTCGAAGCGTGACATCTCGAGTCACGCATCAACGAGTGCCACAAATCAACTACCATTCTAGTAGTAAATTATTTATAGGAATGTTCCAATTTTCTGACGGAAACATGGCAAACGATAGCAGTGATGCTGGAGAGGCGTTAGAGATCGACCTGAGCGTTCCCTCCGATCGGCGGAAGTTCCTCAGTGCGATGGGGGTCGCCGGGGCAGCGGGCCTCGCCGGCTGTAGTGGTGGCGGCGGCGGCAGCAGCGACGACACCGCCACCGAGACGCAGACCCAGACGGCCGGCCAGACATCGACTGGCGGGACCGGGACGACAAACAACACCACGCAGAAGACGACGCAGGGCGAGGCTCCGATGACGGAGCGGACGCTCTCGACGTTCATCGCCTCGACCACCGCGGACAGTTCCGAACCGAAGGCGCTGACCGAGTGGGGCTGGGCACCGTCGAACTACCGGTCGCAGTATCCGCGGATGCTGTATCCGTATCTGTTCGGCCGGAAGGTGTCGAGCATCATCGCGACGGGTGAACGCATCCCGATGCTCATTCAGGAGTGGAACGCGTCACCGACTGAGTTCCACTACAAGATCCACGAGGACGCCACGTGGTCCGACGGCTCGGACATCACCGCCGAGGACATGTTGGGCGCCGGGATGGTCGGCCACAAAGTCGGCCACGACAAGCCGGCCTCCGAGCGTGACACGTACGAGTCGTTCGGGCAGGCCATCACCGGCTTCCGCGCCGAGGGCAAGGACTACTACATCGAGTCCGAGATGGGCGCCTTCGACAACTTCTGGATGGACCCAATCCTCTGGGATACCATCGCCCACGCGGGGTCCGCCGAGTTCACGACCAAAGGCGAGTACGGCCAGTGGCTCGCCGACCAAGTCAAGGACAAGTACGACGACCTCTGGGGCAATCAAAAGGCGTCTCAGTACATGACGACAGAAGGGAGCAAGACGATTCAGAAGTCCGAGTACTGGCCCAACGACCCGAAGGAACTGCCGTTCTCGGGCGCCTTCAAGATCGACCAGATTCTCGAGAGCGAAGTCCGTCTCACGAAGAACGAGGAGTGGCTCCACTCGGAGTCCATCAACTGGCCCGAAGTCAAACTCATCCAGCAGACGAACTCACAGGCGCAGAACGCCCTGCTGCAGAACAACGAGGTCGAGATGGCTCCGCTACACTCGCCCTCGGAGTCCATCATCGACTCGTTCCCGAAGAACTTGCAGGAGTTCAAGTACGCGGCCGGGAACTCCACGAACCTGTTGGCGCAGGGCCAGCACCCCCACTTCGGGAAGCCACCGGTGCGGAAGGCGCTCCTGCAGGCCATCGACACCCAGCAGCTCCTGAACATCGCGAACTCCTACACGACGGCGAAGATTTCCGAGCCGCCGGGCCTTCACGCCACCCAAGAGGAACGCTTCGTCGGTCAGGAGTTCCAGAGCCAGTTCACGGAGTATCCCTACGACACCGAGGCCGCCGCGGAGCGGATGCGTAGCGCGGGCTACACGAAGGACGGTAGCACCTGGATGACGCCGGACGGGAACCGCCTCACGGCGGAGCTCATCACTGCCGACGACAACATCCAGCTCGAGGCCACCCTCGTGTCCCAGCTGAACTCCTTCGGCATCGACACGAGCCTCACCAAGGTCACCAGCACGCAGTTCGGCAGCCGTCTCGACAACGGCAACTTCGAACTCGCCATCGAGAACTGGTTCACGGGGTACCCCGTCTGGAGTGCCGCGATTCTGGGTATCTTCTACCGTGCGTTCCAGCAGTCGGTGCGCCGGAAGAAGTGGGGCATGTTCCCCGAGGACAAGACGATGGCCTTCGTGGACCGCCACGACGAGGTCGTCAACAAGGAGTACTCGTGGACGAACAACGTCGAGGGCATCTGGCCGAACCCGTCCCTCGTCAACCCCGAGAAGCAGGACGAGTGGGTTCCCCACCTCAAAGCGCCGCCCATCGGCGAGCCCAACTCCGACGAGGAAGTCGTCTACCCCGTCGTCTACTGGGGCCTCATCTGGAACCAGAACATCAGCCGGGAGAAACGCAAGGAGATCATCCGCGGCGTGACGTGGGTGTACAACCAGACGCTGATGCCCTACATCCCGATTCTCGAGTCGAACTCGCTGGTGATTCAGGACGTCGAGGACTGGGACGTCCCCGAGAAGGGCAACAAGTACTGGGACCAGGGAGAGCCACAGCACAAGCTCATCGAACAGCCACAGAACACGTTCCAAGCCGTCCCCAAGGAGTGAGAACAGGATAGGAACACAGCCACGACACGCCACATTCGCCACTACGCCATTCGGCTTGCGGTCACTTTTTCGACGCGGATCGGTCGTCTCCGGTGCTGTCCGCTGCTGGACGACGAGGCAGGTATCCCTCGCCCTCTGAGCGTGCGCTCGTCGCAAAATCGTCGCCGCTGGGGGCTTCTGTTCGACCTTCGAACGGTATCGTCTTGCAGAACGATTCGACGCACGGCGAGCGAGGCCGGCGGCCCAACCGCCGCTTTTGGTCCAGTTTTTCGCGAGAAGTGGTGTGCCGACGGCGCACCCGACGAAGTAAAACAGTGGATGGGCGCTGCAGGCTCCAGTCCGACTATCGAACGAATCGATGTTTCAAGCGTGAGGCGTCCGAATTTGAGAGGTCCGAATCCACCGAAAGACACAGTATTCTGTGCAACCATAGGTTCCTGTATGCCCAGTATCACAGTCAACGTAGACGACGACCTCAAAGAGCGAATGGAGAAGCACCCGGAAATCAACTGGAGCGAGGTCACACGGCAGGCCATCCAAGAGAAAATCGAGGCGCTGGAAGTGATGGACGAACTCACTAGCGAGAGCGAACTCACTGAGAGCGACGT
>JBDGTS010000005.1:0-58750 GCA_042216675.1 Halobacteriaceae archaeon
CGGAGGTAGATGCGGAACGTGGAGGTGTGCCCGAGGATGTTCCCGCCGATGGGCTGGGTCGGGTCACCGAAGTAGGAGTCGGGGTTCGACGCCACCTGATTCGTGACGAGGACGGCCGTGTTGTTCAGGTCGCCCACGCGCATCAGGTCGTGGAGGTGCTTGTTGAGTTTCTGCTGTCGCTCCGCGAGTTCGCCACGACCCACGTACTCCGCGCGGAAGTGTGCGGTGAGCGAGTCGACACAGAGCAGGCGGACCGGGAACTCGTCGTCTTGGGACTCGGCGGCGATGTCCTGTGCCTTCTCCGCGAGGAGAATCTGGTGGTTGGAGTTGAACGCCTTCGCGACGTGAATCTGGTCGAGGAAGGCGTTGACGAGGGCCTCCATCGTCTCCTCGTCGTCGATGCTCCCCTCGATGCCGCGTTGCTCAAGCGAGGCTTCGAGAATCTCGTCGTCGAGGCCGCGCACCATGTCGTCGATGCGCTCGGGGCGGAACGTGTCCTCGCTGTCGATGAAGATGGCGCTCCCCTCGAGGCCACCGTACTCCGAGGGCAGTTGCACGGTCACCGAAAGCTGGTGTGTCACCTGCGACTTGCCGGCGCCGAACTCGCCGTACACCTCGGTGATGGACTGGGTCTCGACGCCGCCGCCGAGCAGTTCGTCCACCTCCGAAACTCCCCACGTGAGTTTGCCGATCTGCTCGCGGCGTTCGAGGACCGCGGCGCCCGACTCGAAGTCGCCGATGTCGGCGGCCTCGCGCGCGGCCTGAATGATGTCCGCGGCGCTGGACTCGCCCACGTCGGCGGTGTTGGACAGTTCGCCGGGGCTGGCGACGGCGAGGCTCTGATAGTTGTCGAAGCCGTTGTCCCGGAGTTTCTCGGCCGTGGCGGGGCCGACGCCGGGGAGGTCTTGGAGGTCTGCTTCCGTTGACATCGTACCCCCCCATTCTGCGTCCCCGCACATAAACCCTCGTCAACACCGGGGTAAAAGTGAAACTGCGCGGGTCCGGGGCGCTTTTAGGCGCGAACGCCCTTTGCTTCGGTATGTCGGAGACGCGGGGCTTCTGTCCCAACTGCGGCGACCCGGTCGCGGCCGACCCCGACGACCGGGAACTCGGCGGGCGGCGCGAGCGGTCGCTCTGTGACGCCTGTTACTTCGACCGCTTCGACCTCGTGGACGCGCCGGAGCGAGTCGAGGTCCGGGTCTGTGGCGTCTGTGGTGCCGTCCACCGGGGTAACCGCTGGGTGGACGTGGGCGCGCGGGACTACACGGACGTGGCCATCGACGCCGTCACCGAGGCTCTCGGGGTCCACGTCGGCGCCGAAGACGTGCGCTGGGAGGTCGACCCCGAGCAGGTCGACGCGACGACCATCCGGATGCACGCGCACTTCAGCGGCGTCGTGCGTGACACGCACCTCTCGGAGTCCGTGACGGTGCCGGTCAAGATTTCGACGGAGACCTGCTCGCGGTGTGGCCGCATCGCCGGCGACTACTACGCCAGCACCGTTCAGGTCCGGGCGCTCGACCGCACGCCCACCGACGAGGAGACCCAGCGGGCGCGCGAAATCGCCGAGGACGTGGTGTCGGCGATGGAGGAGACGGGCGACCGGAACGCCTTCGTCACCGAGGTCACCGAGCGACCGGAGGGGCTGGACCTGAAGGTCTCGACCAATAAAATCGGGAAGAACGTCGCCAACAAGCTAGTCGAGGAGTTCGGCGGCACCGTCTCTGACTCGGAGACGCTCGTCACCGAGGACGAGGACGGCAACGGCGTCTACCGGGTCACCTTCGCCGTTCGCCTCCCGCCGTACCGCCCGGGCACGGTCATCGACCCCGAGGACGGGGACGGCCCGGTGCTGGTCCGGAGCGCGCAGGGCAACCTCAAGGGCGTCCGCCTCGCCACGGGCGACCCCTACGAGGCGGCCTTCGAGGACGGTGCCGCGCCCGAGGCCCGCCGCCTCGGCGCCCGCGAGGACGCCGCGGAGACGACGCTGGTGGCAGTCGAGGACGACCACGCCGTGCAGGTGCTGGACCCGGAGACGTACGAGTCGAAGACGGTGCCCCGTCCCTCGTATCTCGACGCCGACGCCGACACCGTCCCCGTCCTCCGGAGCCGCGCCGGCCTCCACGTCCTTCCGGATGAGTGACCGCCTCGCGCTCTGCCGGAAACCCGACGCCGAGCGAGTCATCGAACTCGCCCGCCGGCGTGGCGTCTACGACGACGGTCGTCGTGTGCGCGAACACGACGCGGAGACTGTCGCCGTCCCCGTCACCGCGTCACTCGACGGCGTGCCCGTCCTCGACACCGTGCCCGACGCCGACCCGGAGCGCCGCCGACGTGGCCTGTCGGACCTGCTCCGTGCGCGAGGCCTCTCCGCGGCCGAAATCGAGCGCGCGCCCGCCTCGTGGGCCGTCGTCGGCGCACTCGTTCTCGCCGACTTCGGGGACTGTGAGCGCCGCGCGACGGTCGGCGAGGCCCTTCTCGAACTGCACGGGGAGGCACACACCGTCCTCGACAGGTGCGGTATCGCTGGCGAGCACCGCGAACCCGACGTGCGCGTCGTCGCGGGCCGCGGCGACACCGAGACGGTCCACGTCGAACACGGCACGGCGTACGCACTGGACCTCGCGGACGTGATGTTCTCGCCCGGCAACGAAGCCGAGCGGGTTCGGACC
This sequence comes from Halobacteriaceae archaeon, assembly GCA_042216675.1. Lineage (GTDB taxonomy): Archaea > Halobacteriota > Halobacteria > Halobacteriales > Halobacteriaceae > JBDGTS01. Next base: position 2,673 of record JBDGTS010000005.1, read on the forward strand.
GGCAGGGCCGTCGCGTCCGGCGAGACGGTCCTCGACATGTTCGCCGGCGTCGGCTACTTCACGCTCCCCGTCGCTCGGGCCGGCGCATCGGTGCTGGCGGTGGAGCGCAACCCCGCCGCCTTCCGTCATCTCGTCGAGAACACCCGCCGGAACGGTGTCGCCGACCGGGTGCGTCCGGTTCTCGCGGACTGCCGGGACGTGGTGGCGCGCCGCGACGTGGCCGCCGACCGAGTGCTGATGGGCCACTACGACGCCGAGTCGTACGTCGACGCGGCGCTCTCGGCCCTCGCGCCCGGCGGCACGGTCCACCTGCACGCGACGACGCCCGCCGCCGACCCCTTCGCGCGGCCGGTGGCCCGCCTCCGCGCCACTGCGGGGGACCGCGCCGTGACGGTGCGGGACCGGCGCGTCGTCAAAAGCTACAGCCCCGGCGTCGACCACGTCGTCGTCGAGGCGTCGGTTTCGGGCCGTTAACGGGCCGTTAAGCGGCTTCGGCCGCGCGGGAATCGCACCGTTCAGCGGTGCGCGCGGTGGATTCGCCCACCCCGGCTCGTGGCACCACGTCACACTGGGGCCGATATATTCGCGGCGCCTGATGTGTCATTAATCGCTACTTACTGATTGTCCATCCCGTCGTGGCATCTATCACGATGCAACGCCAGCAAGACGACTATCCGACCACCGAGGATTCGGATCTCGACTGGGTCGACGTCGGCGGGGACGACGCGTGGCTGCCGGGTCGGCGGACAGTCCTCGTCGCCGTCGTCGCCGTACTGCTCGTGACCACCGCCGCGCCGCTGTTCGCGGGGAGCGCCGCCGCGCTGACGTTCACCGCCTCGGACGTGTCCGTCGTCTCGAACAACGGCCATCTGGAGTCGCTGACCGTGGCCCCGGAGGGCACGGTGCAGTACGACGGCCTCGAGAGCGAACCGGCCAGCGTCGACATCACCGTGCAGGTCAAGAAGGGGTCCTCGTGGGAGACGGTGGCCACGAAGTCGGTGTCCGCGAGCGGTCTCGAAGGCACCGTCGACTACGACATCGCGGAAATCGACCTGCTGACGGTCCTCGACAAGTCCACGTTCCACGCCGTGCCCGGCTCCACCACGGAGACGACGGTGGAGATGCGGATGCGGGCGTCGCTCGTCGGGGCCGGCCCGAACGGGGACGACGTCCGCGTGACCGGGAGTGACAGCTTCACCGTGACCGTCGAGAACGAGAAGCACGGCGGGAGCATGGGCGGCGCGGCGAACACCAACGCGACCGGAAAATGACTGCACTCATCAGCGAGGGGCGACCCGCACCGGCGTTCTGTCTCCCGGGCGTGAACGGTGCCCGCGCGCGCCTCTACCGACTTCGGGACTGCGTCGCCGACGGGCCGGTCCTGCTCGCCTTCGTCCCCGGCGCGGGCGGCCCGTGTTCGCCGACGGCGGTCGCGGACGCGCTCTCGTGGTTCGCGCTCATCGACGGCGTGACGGCCCTCGTCGTCGCGGACGACCACTACACCGTCCATCGCCGCGAGGGAAGTCACCGAACCGGCGCGGCCCCGATTCTCGGCGACGAGGACGCCAGCGTCGGCGCGGTGTACGGCGTCCGGTACGGGGAGGGCGGCGTCGCCGTCTACCTCGTCGACGGGAGCCGAACCGTGCGGGGCCGCTGGCGTGCCCCGGACTTCGACGGACTGGACCTGACGGCGCTGAAGGACGCTGCGAAGCGAACCGCGACCCCGGCTACGGAGACCCATCCATGAGCATCGACAGCATCGACGACGTCGAACTCGAACAGGACGACCTCACGGTCGAGAAGACGGCGCGACCGGCGGGCGACGTGACGCACGTCGTCTTCACGCTCACGTCGCACGGTGACGACCCGCTCTCGGTCCGCCTCGTCGACGACGTGCCGGACGCGGCGCCCGAGAGCGAGGTTGGGCTTCACCCCGACCACCGGACGTACTGGACCGCCTCGGACGCCTCGCTGGTGTTCGAGCGCACCCTCGACCCCGGCGCCGAGTTCACGACGCTGTACGGCGTCAACTCCACGGACCCCGAGGTGGTGGCCGACTTCTTCGCCGTGCCCGAGGTGACCGTCGACCCGGCCGCGCCGGCCAAGAGCGACGGTGGCGAGGTCCGTGACGGCCGGCGGCCCGCGATGGCCGACATCGTGGCCGCCGTGGAGGACGCCGACGAGGACGAGCGTGCGGCCCTCCGTCGCGCACTCGGCGAGGGCGACGCCTCGGGAAGCGTCGACGCCCGCATTCGACACCTCCAGAACGAGGTGGCCGACCTCTCGGCGTACCGCGAGGCCCTCGCTGAGTTCCTCGACGAGAACGGCGGCGCGGCCGCGGCCATCGCGGAGTTCGAGGAGGACGTGGACGCCCTGCGCGACGACGTGGCGGAAATCGAGGGGACAGTCGCGGACCGGGCGACCCGCCTCGACGAACTGGAGGCGACGCTCGGCGAGGTGCGCGCGTCCCTCGACGCCCTCGAATCCGAAGTCGAGGCCGGCCGCGCGTGGCGCGAGGGCATCGTCAACGCCGCGACGCTCTATCCGCGGTCCGCCGACGACGGGGACGAACCGACGCGGCCCGACCCGCCGACGGGCGCCGACCCGCCGGACGTGACGGGTGACGAGGCGGCTGCGGCAGACGGCGAGGCGGACGCAGAGGGCGACGAGACGGACGAGGACGAAGACCCGGCAGACGACGCCGACGACGCCTTCGCCCCCGCCGATCCGGAGGACGACCCGTTGGGCGGCGTCGGCACGTCGATGGACGAGGCAAAGCAAGAGGAGGCGCCCGAGGCCGATTCCGACGACCCGTTCGAGAACGTCGAGGAGTGACTACTCGGGGTCCCACACGTCCGCCAGCGGCGACTGCTCGTCGTCGCCGCCGTCGCGGTCCGCGGCCGTCGTCCGCGGTTCCGCCCGCGTCGCCACCGCTCTGCCGTCCATCCCCGCGACCGCTCGGTCCGGGTCCGCCGGTGGGAGGTCCGGGGCCGTCATCGCATCGACCTGTTCGGCGAACCACGGCGGCATCGACGCCGCCGCGCGGTCGAACAGGTCCAACACGCTCTCGTCGGCGACGTAGGTGGCGCCGAAGTCGTCGGGGGCGCGCACCACGCGCCCGCAGGCTTGAATCACGGTCCTGAGCGCCTGCCGGTAGTACCACGCCCACTGGTCGTCTTCGAGGCGCCGCGCGACGCGGGTGTCGCTCGTGTTCGGGTACGGCGCCTTGCAGAGCAGCTGCCAGCGGGCCTTCTCGCCCTCCAAGTCCAGCGCCTCCTCCATCTTCACGGAGAGAAACACCTCCGGCCGGTCGGCGTCCAGAAACGACGCCAACTGGGCGTCCCTGTCGTCGCTATCGTGGGTGCGCACCCTGTCCGCGACGCCGTGCCCCTCCAGTTCGGCGAGCAGGCGCGACTGGATGTCGTAGGAGTGAGCGTGGACGATGCCCTTCTCGTCGGGGTGTTTCGCCATCAGGCGCACCAGCGTCTCGCCCACCGCCGGCACCGTCCGGTCGCGCTCCTCGTAGGTCATCTTCCCCTGTGTCACGTCGTAGAGCGGGCGGTTTTCGAGGGGGAACGTGTGCTCGACGTCCACGAGGGCCACGTTCGACGGGTCGAGACCGACGGTGCGGCAGAACGCCGCCTTGTCGAGGATGGTGGCCGACAGGAGCGCGAACGTCCGGCCCCGGTCCCAGACGGTGTGATGCAGGTAGCGCCCGGGGTCCATCGGCTTCATCGTCAGGGTGCCGTCGTCGGCTTGGTCCACCACCCACGTCGTGTCGCTGTGGGGGTCCCGGTAGTCCTCGACGAACCAGTTCAGGTCGCTTTTGAGGTCCGTCAGCCGGTCCCGGCGCGCCGCCTCGTCGGGCGTGAGTTCCTCCCGTGCGGTCAGTTCGTCCGTCGCCCGTTCACAGGCGTCGACGACGTTCTCCGCGAAGCGCGCGGCGCGGTCCGGGCCGTCCACCTCGGGCACCCGCAGGTCGTCCCAGATCGGCGCCGTCCGCGGGCCGAGTTCGACGGTGGCGTACATCTCCGCCCACTCCGCGAGGCCGTGGGCCTCGTCCACGACCACCACGTCGCGCATCCCGAACACCTCCGACCCGGCGGTGTTCATGAAGTAGGCGAGCGTCGTCGCCGCGAACTCGCGGGACGCCGCGACGGCCCGGTCGGAGAAGTACGGACAGCGGTGTTTCACCGAGCAGTCGAAGCCCCGTTCGCGCACGCAGGGCGCTTGGTCGACCGGCGTGTCCTCCTCGCCGGCGAGGATGCAGGTGTAGTTGTTCTTCCCGCGGATTATCTGCAGGTCGTCGAGCAACGGGTCCGCGGCCACGTCCTCCAGTTGCGAGACCTGCGGCGTCGTGTAGTAGGCCCCCGTCGGTTGCTTGGGTTCGGCTTCGTCGATGCGGCGGGCACAGCCCATGACCGCTCGCGCCAGCAGGGACTTCCCGCTCCCGGTGGGCGCGCGCACCAACACCACGTCGTTGTCCGCGGCGAAGGCCGCTTGAATCCGGTCGAGCGCGTCACGCTGGGTCCCTCGATAGGACGGCGCCGGGAACTCCTCGTGGATGCGCTCGGGTATCACGTGGGTCGAAAGTCGCCCCCGGACCTAAAGCACGTCGCTAGAGGGCGCCGACGTCTTCGGCCGTCGGCTCCCTGTCGTCGGGGAGTTCCTCGATGCAGTCGAAACAGAGGAAGTGCTCGCTCCCGTCCGCAAGTTCGAGGATGAGGCCGTCGCTCGACCCGCTTCGGAAGGACCAGAGGTCGGCGATGCCGCCGCCGATGGCCACCTCCGCGCCACAGCCGTCACACACGTCGCCGCTCATGTCGTCTCGTTAGGTGTCGGGGCCTAAGAGTCCCCCGCCCTTTTGGGTCGTGCCACCGTTGCGCACGGTATGGAGGTGAACTGCGAGGGCTGTGCCGGCTGTTGTGCCGACTGGCGCTCACTCGCCGATGGCGACGTGGACGGCGCCCGGCGCGGCGACTACCGGCCGCTGGACGACGTGTACCGCCTCGTCGCGCTCTCCCGCGACGACGTGCGGGCGCTCCTCGACGCGGACCTCGGCGACGCGATGCGGCCCCGTCTGTTCACTGCCGACGAGGGCGTCACCGTCGACGGACACACTCTCGCCGCCGTCAGCGGCCGCCCCGTCTTTCTCGTCGGCCTGCGAAAGCCACCGAAGCCGATTGCCCCGGTGGACGCCGACGAGGCGTCGTGGCTCCCGGCCTGCGTCTTTCTGGACCCCGAGACGCTCCAGTGTCGCGTCCACGAGGACGACGTGTACCCCAGCGAGTGCGGCGCGTTCCCGGGGCACAACCTCGCGCTGGACGTGGAGACGGAGTGCGAGCGCGTCGAACGCGAACGCGGCGGCGAGCGACTGCTGGACGACGACCCGCCCGACTCGCTCGACGCCCTGCGGTTGGGACCGGACGCCGTCGGAAGCAAGGTGTTCTGCTATCCGGACCCCGACGCTCTCGCCGGCGTCGTCGACCGCCTCGTCGCCGGCGACCTCACCGACGACGACAGGGCGCGCTTCGTCGGCGCTGCGGCCGCCAGCGCCCCCGGCACGGCCGCGGTGAACCGCGAGCGAATGGCCGAGGCCCGCGACCGCGCCCGGGCGGCCGACTCGTGGGTCGGCCGCGCCGCCGCGGACTGGGGCGACCGCAGGGGCGCCGACCCGGACCCCTCGCTGGGCGCCGCCGTCGAGGACGCCCGGGGCGCACCCCCCACGCCCGGCTGGAACGACTAAGGGGATGGCCGTCCTCGTCGGCGTGTGAACGTACTCGTCACCGGCGCGACTGGCTTCGTCGGGGGGCGCCTCGTGCCCGCACTCCTCGACGCCGGCCACGAGGTCCGGGCGCTCGTCCGGGACCCCGACCGCTACGACGCGCCCGACGGCGTCGAGGTGGCCACGGGCGACTTGGCCGACCTCGACAGCGTCGCGGACGCCTTCGAGGACGTCGACGCGGCGTACTACCTCGTCCACTCGATGCAGGTCGGACGGGACTTCGCGGCGCGGGACCGCCTCCTCGCGCGCCACTTCGCCACCGCCGCCGAGCGGGCGGGCGTCGACCGCGTGGTCTACCTCGGTGGCCTCGGCGTCGAGGGGTCGGACCTCTCGCCGCACCTTCGCTCGCGCCGCGAGGTGGAGTTCGTCCTCGGCGACGGCGACTACGACCTGACGACGCTCCGGGCCGCCGTCGTCGTCGGCGCCGGGAGCGCGAGTTTCCGCCTCGTCCGGCAACTCGCGGACCGCCTCCCGGTGATGATCACGCCGAAGTGGGTCCAGACGCCGTGTCAGCCCATCTACGTCGCGGACGTGGTGGCCTACCTCGTCGGCGTCCTCGACCACCCCGAGACGGCGGGCGAGACGTACGAAATCGGCGGGCCGGAGGTGCTGACCTACGGCGAGATGCTGGAGCGGACGGCCGAACAGATGGGGAACCGGGTGACGCTCCTGCCCGTGCCCGTCCTCACGCCGCGGCTCTCGGCCTACTGGGTCGATCTGGTGACGGACGTGGACCGCTCGCTGGCTCACGCGCTCATCGAGGGTCTGCGGAACCCCGTCGTCGCCGACGACGACCCGATTCGGGAGGTGCTTTCGGTGCCCCTGACGCCCTTCGACGAGGGCGTGCGGCGGGCGCTGGAGGAGGCCTGATGGCCCGGCCCGAGTACGGCGAGACGTGGGTGTACGAGAGCATCGTCGGCGCGCTTCCGGGCGTGGACCTGTCGCCGCGGGCGGCCGTCCTCGTCCAGTTCGTGCTGTTCGAGGGGGCGGTCCTCGCTCTCGCCGCCGCGTACGGCCGGTGGGACGCCGTCGTCCCGGGGACCGCCGCCGTCCTCGTCGCGACGGCCGGGAGCGCGTTCATGCTCACCGTCGCGGGCCGCCTCCGGACCGTCTCGCTCCCCGACCAGTACGTCCGCACGCTGTTCGGGTCGAGCGTCGAGGTGGTCCTCGGACTGCTGGCCTACGTGGCGCTCTTGACCTACCTGTTCGTCGTGGACCCGCGCGCCGCGCCCGTCTTGCTCCCCTCGCTTCTGGGCGACCCGCTCCCGGTGCCGGCGGTGTATCTGGCGCTGTTGGTGTGCTGGGACCTCTGCTACCGCATCGGAACGGCGTGGTGGGCGGCGGTGGTGGCGGCGTGGCGGAGTTTCAGTCTCGACTTCGACGCGGATGCGGCCGCGTCGCTCCGCGCGGCGGACCGCGACACGGCCCTGTTCGCGGCGCTCCAGTTGCTCCTCCTCCCGGCGGTGCTGGACCACCCGCTGTTGGCGGTGGCGCTCGTCGGCCACGTCTGTGCGACGTTCGGTGCCGTCGGCCTGTCGCTGTGGGGCCTCAGAAGTTAGTCGGACTGCAACTGTTTGAACTGGTCGAGCAGTTCGTCCGCGGACTCGCCCGCGTCGTACTCGACGGAGCCTTTGTAGGTCGTGCGCTCGTCGTCCTCGCTGATGTCGACGGTGTTGTTCTTCCGCTCACGCCGCTCGTGCTCGTCTTCGTCGTAGGCTCCCAGTGACATTGGTAACCACACCCAATCTAACCTATCTCCCCTTATCAAAGTGTCGCCGAGCAAAATCGGTTTGCCGCCGCTCCCCGTGGGTGGCGTATGGCGGCTTACGCCGACCTTCACGTCCACACGACGGTGTCCGACGGGTCGCTCGCGCCCGACGAGGTGCCCGCCGCCGCCCGCGAGGCGGGCGTCGAGGTGGTCGCTCTCACGGACCACGACCGACTGAATCCGGCGCTCGACGCTCCCGTCGTCGACCGCGAGGGAGTCACACTCGTCCACGGCGTCGAACTCCGCGTGGCGACGACCGAGGGTCACCTCGACCTGTTGGGCTACGGCGTCCGCCGGACGGACGCGCTGACGGCCGAACTCGACCGCCTCCAGGCCGACCGGGTCGAGCGAGCGCGGGCGATGGTCGACTGCGTGGAGGACCGCCTCGACGTGGCCCTCGACGTCCCCTTCGAACCCGGCGTCGGCCGGCCACACGTCGCCCGCGCCGTCGCCGAGGCCCATCCCGACTACGACGTGCAGGCGGCCTTCGAGTCCCTCATCGGCGAGGACTGCCCCTGCTACGTCGCCCGCGACGTGCCGGACTTCGACCGGGGCGCGACGCTCCTCCGGGATGCCTGTGCGCTCGTCGGCCTCGCGCACCCCCTCCGCTACCCCGACCCGTCGGCCGCCCTCTCGCGGGCCGCGTCGCTCGACGCTGTGGAACTGCACTACCCCTACGCCGGTGAGCCATCGCTGGTGCCGGTCGAGCGCGCGATTCGGGTCCACGACCTCCTGCCGACGGGCGGGAGCGACGCCCACGGCGAGACGCTCGGCGGGACGGGGCTGGACCGCGCGGCCTACGACCAGGTGGCCGAACGGCTCCCCTGAGTCGGTGTTCGCCGGTGTCGTAGGGTTCAGGTAGCCCGCTCTCCTAGGGGGGAGTACATGCAGTGTCACTACTGTGAGAACGCCGCCGACGTCACCGTCGAGAAAGACGGTGTGCAGGTGGGTCTCTGCGAGGACCACTTCCGCGAGCGACTGGAGGAACTCGCGGAGTCCGACGTCCTCGACGACGTGCGCGAGCATCTGGACATCGACCGCTCGGAGTGACTCCGGAGAGCGTTTCCGCCCGCGGGTCCCAGCACCATCCATGCGCGACGTGAGCCTCGACGACCTCGACTCCCGAATCGGCCCGGCGAGCGTCAGCCGTCCCCTCTCCGATGCGCTCGGCACGACGAACCTCGCCATCAACTACTACGAACTCGGCCCCGGCGAGAGTTCGGCCTACGGCTTTCACGCTCACGAGGCACAGGAGGAAGTGTTCTACGTGCAGGCCGGCACCGTCACGTTCCGGACCGCTGACGGCGACGTGACCGCCGACGCCGGCGACCTCGTGCGCTTTGGCCCCGGCGAGTATCAGCGCTGTGTCAACGAGGGCGAGGACCGGGCGACGCTCCTCGTCGTCGGTGCGCCCCGCGAGGCCGGCGAGACGGAGGTGCTTCGCTACTGTGCGGAGTGCGCCACCGAGACGCCCCAGTCGCTCGAACTCGTCGACGAGAAAGACGCCATCGAAGCCGTCTGCGAGGAGTGTGGCGCCGTGACGGGTCGCTTCGAGGCCTAGTCCGCGGCCGCCTCGGGCGCCGTCCGCTCCCGCGCGAAGTCACAGAAGTTCTCGAACACCGTCTTGGCCTCACAAGCCGCCCGGTAGTTCTCCTCGGTGATGCCGTCGAGTACCGACTCCATGCGCTCGTCGGCGAGTTCGCCCTTCCCGCGCGTGACCGATTCGGCCGTCTCGGGGTCGTACTCGGGATGGAACTGGACGCCGAAGACCGGTCCCTTCCGGAAGGCGTGAATCGAGCGGTCGTTCTCGGCCAACACCTCGGCTCCGGGCGGCGTCGTCGTCACCTCGTCGGAGTGCGTGGTGAAGGCCGTGAACGTCTCGTCGATGCCCTCGAACAGCCGCCCGCCGTCGTGTTCCACCTCGCGGTAGCCGATTTCGTACTCGTCCATCGCCCCGACCTCGCCGCCCAACACGTCGGCGAGCAGTTGGTGGCCGTAACAGACCCCGAGCAGGGGCACCTCCCGTTCGACGGCGCCGTCCACCCACGACTTCAGGCCGGCGATCCAGTCCTCCGTCCAGTAGACGGAGGCCCGAGAGCCGGTGACGATGGCGGCGTCGTAGCGGTAGTCCGGCGGCAGTTCCTCGGCGGTGACGTCGAACTCCGAGAGGTCGGCGTCCACCTCGCGGCGGAAGTTCCGCGGCGTGTGCTCGCTCCCGTGGGAGGCGTCGAGCAGAGCGACGTGGAGACGACTCATCACACGACGAGTGGGCACTCACGCCGAAAGGCGTTACGGCGGCGTCCGAACCTGCCGCTCACTCCGTCGCCGAATCGAGGTGCGCCAGCAGGGCGTCGTTGAGGGGCCGCGACCGCTCGACGGTGACGAGGTGGCCACCCCCGTCGAAGGCGACGGCCTCGCCCCGCGGGAGGCCCGACGCCAGCGCTTCGCCCGCCTCGACGGGCACGACGTCGTCCCCGGTGCCGTGGCAGACGAGCGACGGCACCGTCACCTCGTGAAGTCGGTCCCGAACGTCGAAGTCGTCGACGGCGGCGACCTGTGCGCGCCACACGTCCTCCGGGGCGTCCTCCGCGCCGCGCCACTCCCGAATCTGGTCTGCCACCTCGGGCCTGTCGGCGACGAACTGCGGCGAGAGGCCCCGTTCGAGAGCCCCGTCGAGAAAGTCCGTCAGCGCGGCGCGGTCCACGGCGCCGAATCGGGCCGCGGTGCCAAAGAGGGCCACCGACGCCGCGCGGCCCCGCGTGAGTGCGTGGTGGAGCGCCACCATCCCGCCGACGCCGAGGCCGACGAGGTGGGCGCGACGCACCCCCGCGTCCGCGAGGACGGCATCGAGGTCGGCCGCGAACGTCTCGGTGTCCCACTCGTCGCTCGGGTCGGCCGTCGAGCGACCGGTGCCGCGCGCGTCGAACACGACGGCGTCGTGCGGGCCGGCGACGGCCCGGTGTTGCCAGCCCCACGACCACGCGCCGAGGCCGGCCTCCGCGACGAAGGCGACGACCTCCTCGGGGCCGTCGCTGGTCGCCTCGTAGTACAGCGACGCCCCGTCCCGGTCGACTCGGGGCATCAGGCGTTCTGCATCACGCGCCGCAGGATGTCGGGCGCGTCGTCGAGGGCGTCGTCGAGGGCCTCGGCGTTCGGGCCGCCGCCCTGCGCGAAGTCCGGCGGGCCGCCCCCGCCGCCACCGACGCGGTCCGCGAGTTCGCCGACGACTTCGCCCGCGTCGACGCCGACGCCCTCGGGCACGGCGACGACGAACTGGGCGCCGTCGAGTCCCGACCCGATGACGGCGATGGTGCCCTCGTCGGCGAGGGCGTTCGCCGTCGCCCGGAGTTCGTCCATGTCGCCGTCGATGCGCTGAATGGACGCGGACACGCCGTCTACCTCGACTTCCTCCGCCTCGGCGCCCGCGGCGCGGGCCTCGGCGAGTTCCTCTTTGAGTTCCTCGATGCGCTTGCCGCGCTCCTTCCACTCCGTGAAGAAGCGCTCGGCCGTCTCGGGCACGTCCGCGGGGTCCACGTCGAAGGTGTCGGCCGCCGCGTGGAGCGACGCCTCGGTCTCTTGGACGTGTTCGATGGCGGCGTCTCCCGCCGCGAACGTGATGCGTTCGACGCCGTCCTGCACTCGCTCGGTGTTCAGAATCTTGATGGCGCCGATGTCGCCGGTGCGGCTGACGTGGGTGCCTCCACAGGCCTGCACGTCTTCGGCGACGTGGACGAGGCGGATGTTCGTCCCCTCGGGGATGCCGCCCTGATACAGGTCGAAGCCGAACTCCTCCTCGGCTTCGTGGCGGTGGGGCCACTCGCGGCGCACGGAGGTGTTCTCCATCACGATGTCGTTGGCCGTCCGCTCGATGTCGCGGACGGTGTCGGGGTCGAGTCGCTCGTAGTGGGTGACGTCGATTCGCGAGGAGTCGGTCCCCTTCTGCGCGCCGGCCTGCCGGACGTGGTCGCCAAGCACCTGCCGCGCGGCGTGGATGACGACGTGCGTCGCGGTGTGGTGACGCATCAGGCGATTCCGTCGCTCCGCGTCGATTTGCCCGCGGACGAACTCGCCCTTGCCGGGACTCTCGTCCGTGCGGTGGAGGATGACGCCGTCCTCGCGTTGCACGTCCTCGACCTGCACGGTCACGTCGTCCGTCGAGAGGATGCCGTGGTCGGCGGGTTGGCCGCCGCCTTCGGGGTAGAACATCGTCTGGTCGAGGACCACGTCGTAGCCGTCCTCGCGTTCGAACACGTCGAGGACGATGGCCTCGAACTCCGTCCCCTGCTGGTCCTCGTAGTAGAGGCGCTCCGTCTCGGGCAGGTCGGCCAGTCGCTCGTCTTCGTCCTCGTCGCGTTCGGCCTCGCTCTCGGCGTCGTGGCGCGACGCGACGATGGAGTAGAAGTCGTCGGGAATCTCCACGTCGGCGCCCATCTCGTCGGCGATTTCCGCCACCATGTCCGGCTGGAGGCCGTGGGAGTCGTACAGTTCGACGAGCGTGGACGTGGGAATCTTCTCGCCGCGGTCGGCGTGGTCCCGCGCAATCTGGCGGACCCGGCGGCCCCCTCTGTCGAGCGTCTCGCGGTACTTCTCGACTTCCGTGCGCACCATGTCGCGGATGGTGTCGCGGTTCTCGTAGTCGAGGCGCTCGGCCTGCATGTCCACGAGTTCGTCGAGGGGCGCGTCGATGCCCACGGTGTCACAGAGGCGTTTCGTGCGCCGGAGGACCATCCGCGCGAGGTAGCCCGTCCCGGCGCTGGAGGGGACGATGTCGTCGCCGAACATGTAGGCGAGGGCGCGACAGTGGTCGGCGATGGCGTAGATGTCCTCCAGCGGTTCCATCAGGGCCGCGAGTTCGCCCGTCGGCACGTCGAGGTTGTCCGCGATGTTGTCGCGGGCGCTCTCCATGTCCTCGGCCTCGTCGATGTCCATGTGGCCCGCGAGTTTCGAGGCGCGGTGGACGAGGTCGGCCTCTCGCTCGGTGTAGTCGAGGCCGGCGTTCTCCCGCAGGAAGTCGATCATGTCGGGGTAGATGGCCTCGTAGACGGTGGGGGTGCCTTGGCTCATCCACGCCCACCGCTCGATGCCGTAGCCGGTGTCGATGACCCGGCGGTCCATCTCGGAGTACGTGTTGCCGTCCTTGAGTTCCATCTCGCCCTCGGGGTCCTGTTCGAACTGCATGAAGACGAGCGTCGCGAGTTCGAGGCCCTCGTAGATGACTTCGAAGGCGGGGCCGGCGTTGCCGCCCCCGACCCACATGTCCTCGATGAACGTCACGTCCTCGGGGTCGGCGCCCACCGCTTCGAGGAGTTCGTCGCAGTACCGGACCGCGTCTTCCTTCCAGTAGACTTCGCCCTCGTAGGCGTAGCCCGACCCCTCCTCGGCGTTGAAGGCGTGGTGGCCCCCCATCTCGAACGCCATCGTGTGGCGACCGGTCTTGCCCACGTTGTCGATGTCGTTCATCCGGATGCAGGGCTGGGAGACGACCAGCGGATTCGCCGGCGGCGGCGACGCGCCGGAGGTGACGTGGGGTTGGAAGTCGTAGATGGAGGCCTGCGTGAGATACACGTCGTCGCGCCAGCGGTTCGCGGCGACGGGGTACGGGTCGATGCGCTCGTGGTCCCGGTCCTCGAAGAAGGAGCAGAACGTCTCGCGCGTCTCTTCGAGGCTCATCGTCTCGTCGAAGCCCGGGTCGTCGATGAACCCGTACTCCGCACACGGCGGTTCGCCACACGTCTCCCGGTCCCCGTCGCGGGTCCAGAAGGGAGTGCCACACTCGCTACATTCGAGGCGGACGAACCCCTCGTCCGCGAAGTAGTCGAGGCGGTACTCCTCCGAGAGGTCGCTCATTTGTCGGCTATCAGTCGGCCACCGGCCAAAAGGATTCCGCAGTTGCGGCGGTGACGCCCGTGTTACCCGTTCCGGCGCGCTCCGCCGGGGCCACCGCGTTTTATCCGCCGGCGCCCCTGTCCCCGTCCATGGGCCGAATGATAGACGGCGAGTGGTTCACGGACGCGGAGATGCTCGAACACGACGAGAGCGGGGAGTTCCAGCGCACGACGACCACGTTTCGGGACCGGGTGGACCCCGCCGACGCCGAGGCAGGCCGCTACCACCTCTACGTCTCCTACGCCTGCCCGTGGGCGCACCGGACGCTTCTCGTCCGCGCGCTGAAGGGGCTGGGAGACGCCATCAGCGTGAGCGTCGTCGACCCCCACCGCGTCGACCAGGGCTGGGAGTTCGACGCCACGAAGGAGGGCTGTACCCCCGACACCGTCAACGACAGCGACTACCTCCGCGAGGTGTACGCGACGGCCGACCCCGACTACACCGGGCGCGTCACCGTCCCCGTCCTCTGGGACACACAGGAGGAGACCATCGTCAACAACGAGTCCGAGGAGATAATCAAGATTCTCGACACCGCGTTCGACGACGTGGCCGAGAACGACGTGACCCTCTACCCCGAGGACCGGCAGGACGACGTCGACGAAATCATCGACGACATCTATCCCGACATCAACAACGGCGTCTACCGCGCCGGCTTCGCCGGATCACAGTCAGCCTACGAGGACGCCGTGGACGACCTGTTCTCGGCGCTCGACCGCTACGACGACCTGTTGGCCGACCAGCGCTACCTGCTCGGCGAGGACCTCACGCTCGCGGACGTCTGCATGTTCACGACGCTGTACCGCTTCGACGAGGTGTACCACACCCACTTCAAGTGCAACCACCGGCGCATCGTGGACTACGAGAACCTCTGGGGCTACGTCCGCGAACTGTACCAGCTCCCCGGCGTCGCGGAGACGTGCGTGATGGACCACGTCAAAGAACACTACTACAAGAGCCACACCGACCTGAATCCGGCGGGCCTCGTCCCCGTCGGCCCGGCCCCGGACTTCGAGGCTCCCCACGACAGGGACAGTCTGCCCGGCGGCCCGCCCGCGGCGCTCGAATAGCTTTTCTGGCAGGACGCCGATTGCCCGCTCGTGACCGACACCGCCCTTCCCCTCGAAAACGGTCGCTTCGGGCCGCTCGGTGCCGGCGTCGGCGGCGGACTGGGCGCGCTGGTCGGCTACTCCGTCACCGGCGGCGTCGACCCCGCCGTCCTCGCCGGCCTCGGCGGCGGCCTCGGCGCCCTGATCGGCATGTACGTCGACTACCGCTTCGCCTAGTCGTCCAGCGCCACCGCCGCCAGCAGCGCCTCCAACTGGATCCGCTCGTTCGCGCCCTCGGAGATGCGGTAGTCCGCCTCGCCGATGCGGTCCAGCAGGCGCACCGCCGCCGGGTCGGGAATGTCGAAGTCCCACACCGAGCGGTGGAGTTGGTCGATGACGTCGCCGCCGGCCAGCCCCTTCTCGGAGAGTAGGTCGTCGAGGACGGAGCGCGAGACGGCGAAGTCGCCGTCCAGCGCGGCCGTCACCATCTCGTTGATTTCCTCGGGGCGCGCGGTGCTGGTGATGGTGAACACGGCCTCCTCGTCCACCACGTCGCCGGTGACGGCCGCGGCCTGCAGGCCGTTGATGGCCTTCCGCATGTCGCCGTCGGCGGCGTAGACGAGGGCCTCCACGCCGTCGTCGGTGAGTTCGATGCCCTCCGTCTCGGCGATTTCGCGCACGTAGTCGCCCATCGCCGCCTCGCCGACGGGCGAGAAGCGGAAGACGGCGCACCGCGACTGGATGGGGTCGATGATGCGCGAGGAGTAGTTACACGAGAGAATGAAGCGGACGTTGTTCGAGTACTGCTCCATCGTGCGCCGGAGCGCCGACTGGGCGTCGTCGGTCAGCGAGTCCGCCTCGTCGAGGAAGATGAGCCCGGGCGTGTCCGTCTCGCGGCCGCGCCAGTCCGACTCCGCGAACGACTTCACCTCGTTTCTGATGACGTCGATGCCCCTGTCGTCGGAGGCGTTCAGTTCGAGGAAGAACTCCCGCCAGTCGTCGCCGTACAGTTCGCGGGCGATGGCCTGCGCGGAGGTGGTCTTGCCGATGCCCGCCTCGCCGGCGAACAGCAGGTGCGGCAGGTCGTTGCGCTCGACGTAGCTCTCGAGTCGCTCGACGATGCGGTCCTGTCCCACCACGTCGTCGAGTGTCCGCGGGCGGTACTTCTCGGTCCAGACGGCCGTCCGCCCGGCGTCGGCCTCGCTCATGCACACACAGAGGGGACTGCCCCCCTTAAACTCCGCGAGACGCGAGACTACGAGAGGTCAGTCATCTCGTCGCCGGCGTCGGTGACGCCCCTCGCCGCCTCGTTGATGCCCGTCTGCACGACGAACCAGCCGGCGGGCGGGAACACCATGAACAGCAGGAAGACGAGGATGCCGTCCTTGCCCGTCACCGCCGACGCGTCGTGGCTGGTGCGCCACATCACGACGAAGTTGTACAGCGGGATGAACAGGCCGACGGTGCGCCACGCCGGACTGAAGTCGGCGCTCGTCCCGCGGGCCAGTTGGACGTGGACCTTGTGCCACCAGTAGACGGTGTATAGGGTGAGCGTGACGACTGTGAGAAGCACCTGCAGCGCCAGCGAGTCCTCCTCGAACGCCGTGCGGTTCGTTATCTCGGGAGTCGTACCCATACGTATCACTCTCACTCTGCCGACATAAGTCTCGGGGCGCGTTGCCGAGTCGCTAACGCGGGCGTACAGTTAAGGTCACATCGAACACACGTTCGGTATGGTCCGCAGTCGCCGCGCTCTCCTCGCCGCGTTCCTCGTCGTATCGCTCACTCTCGCGACCGTTCCCACCACCGCCGTCGCGGACTCCCGCGCCGGCGGCACCGTCGTCGTCGAGGAGGGCGAAACCGTGACCGGTCTCGAAGCAGTCGGCGGCACCGTCATCGTCAGGGGGACGGTGGACGGGGACCTCGAAGGCCTCGCGGGCACCATCGTCGTCACCGGGACCGTCACCGGCGACGTGGAGGCGAGCGCCGGCAACGTCCAGATCGGGGGCCGCGTCGGCGGCGACGTGACGGCCGCGACTGGCTCCTTCGTCCTCGAACGGAACGCGAGCATCGGCGGCAATCTCCGCGTCGCGGCCGGGAGCGTCCACGTCGAGGGCTCGGTGGGCGGCTTCGTCGAGTCCGCCGCGGACACGACGGTGCTCGGGCCGACGGCGTCCGTTGGCGGGGACCTCCGGTACAGCGGCGACCTCGAACGCGCCGCGGGCGCCACCGTCGCCGGCACGGTCACGCGGGACGAGTCGCTGGGCGTCAACGTCAGCGTCTTCGGTCTCTCGGCCCCCACGATTCCCGGCTGGACGGTCGCGCTGTACGCCGCCCTCGTCAACTTCGTCGTCGGGGCGATTCTCCTCTACGCCGTTCCCGAATTCGCCGGGGGCGTCGCGGAACGCGCCCGCGAGACGCCGCTCCGGTCGGCCGGCGTCGGCTTCCTGACGCTCGTCGCCGTCCCCGTCGCGTTGGTCCTCCTGCTCATCACGGTCATCGGCATCCCGCTGAGCATCGTGGGCGTCTTCGCGTTCGTGGTGCTGTTGTGGGCCGGCTACGTCTTCGGCGCGTACGCGCTGGGGTCGTGGCTCTGCTCGCTGGCCGACGTGGCGAACCGCTACGCGGCCCTCGCGCTGGGTCTCGTCGCCGTCACCGCCCTCTCGCTGGTGCCGTGGGTCGGCGGCCTCGCCGAGTTCGTCGTCTTCCTCCTCGGTCTCGGCGCCCTCACGTGGTCGCTGTACCGCGCCGTCCGCGACTGGCGCCGCGAGGACGAGGAGCCAGCGACAGCCTGAAGGCCGTGAGCGGCCACGAGCAGACTATGCGCGTCACGCTCGACGTCGTCGGCGACGAGTCCCACGAGTTCGAGGTGACGGACGAGACGTACGCCGACTTGCTCGCCGACGTGGGTCTCAGCCCGCACGAAGTGTCCGTCCTCGTCGACGGGCGGCCCGTGCCGGAGGACAAGCAGGTGGCCGCCCCCGAAGCGCGCGTCGTCCGCCTCGTCCGCGGGGGCTGATGCGCGTCCGTACCGCCCGCGAGGGCGAGCGAACTGACGTGCTGGGCGTTCTCGACGCCGGTTTTCTCCACACCGACGCCGACAGGGTCGCCGACCGAATCGCCGCCGACGAGGTGCTCGTCGCCGCCGACGGGGGGACCGTCGTCGGTGCGCTGGTGGCCGAAGACGGCTTCGTCGTGGCCATCGCCGTGCGCCCGAACCGCCGCGGGCAGGGCGTCGGCCGGTCGCTCGTGGCGGCGGCGGCCGACCGCTGGGGCCGCCTCGTCGCCGAGTTCGACGAGAGCGTGCGCCCCTTCTACGAGGCGCTCGGCTTCGATATTTCGCCGGCGGGCGAGCGCTATCGGGGCGTCCTCGACCCGCCAGTACGCTGACGGTGCCGGCGGGCGAGACGCCGCCATGGACGTCGCCGTCGGCACCTGCGGCTACCAGTACTACGACCCCGTCGAGGGTTGGAAAGACGAGTACGAGAGCAAACTGCAGGCATACACCGACGCGTTTCCGACGGGCGAACTCAACCGCACCTTCTACGAGTTGCCGATGATCGAGACGGCCGAGCGCTGGCGCGCGGAGGCCGTCTCCGGCTTCACGTTCACGCTGAAGGCGTGGCAGGCGATGACCCACCCCGCAAGCAGTCCGACGTGGAACAGCCACCGGGACGCCCTGCCCGAAGGCGACGTGGGGTACCTCCGACCGACCGCGGCCGTCCGCGACGCGTGGCGCGAGACGCGGGCGCGCGCCGAGGCCCTCGACGCGTCCGTCGTCGTCCTCCAGACGCCCCCGAGTTTCGACTGCACGGACGCGCACGCGAGGAACATGCGGGATTTGTTGGGGTCAATCGAGCGCGGCGACCTGACGTTGGCGTGGGAGCCACGCGGCGACTGGAAGGCGACCCTCGACAGGGTGGCGGACCTGTGTGCGGACCTCGATCTGGTCCACGTCACGGACCTGTTGCGGCGCTACCCGGTCACCGACGGCCCGGCCTACGTCCGCCTCCACGGCCTGAACGAGGACCCGTACGACTACGCCTACGACTACGACGACGCCGAACTCGCGCGCCTCGCGGACCGCCTCGACGCGCTCGCGGACGGCGACCGGGCCTTCTGCATGTTCAACAACGACGCGATGTACGAGAACGCCCAACGGCTACGGGAGACGATACCGTGAACTGGCGGGGCGGTCACCGTTCGACCTGCACGAGCACCCGGCGCGTCCGAATCGACGGCGAAGAACTGGGCGACGCGGCCACCCGCTACGTCTCGACGGAGGTGGCCGGCGGCTTCACGGGCGCGTTCCTCGGACTGTACGCCACCGGGCCCGGCGCGCGAAGCGAGACGCCGGCGACTGTCGAGCGCTTCGTCTACGAGTCCTGACTACTCGGCCTCGACTTCGACGCTGTCGGTCGATTCGAGGTAGGTGTTCTCCCACTCGCGGCGGTCCTCCAGTTCGCGTTGCCCGCGGTTGGTGAGTGTGTAGTAGTTCGTGCGCTGGTCGAGTTCCCCCTTCTCCACCAGCCCCTTGTCGACGAGTTGGTCGAGGTTCGGGTAGAGCCGGCCGTGGTGAATCTCGCCCGCGTAGTACTCCTCGAGTTCTTCCTTGATGGCGAGGCCGTGGGGTCGGTCGCCGCCGGCGATGACGTACAGGAGGTCGCGCTGGAAGCCTGTCAGGTCGTGCATATCTCCATACACGGACCTATCCCTCATACAGACCGAGCCAAACTACTTCATTCGGACCCGACCAGCGGCGCAACGAGGTCCCGGCCCGCGTCGAGGAGCGCCCCCACCCGCTCTTCGCTCCCCGCTTCGGCGTAAATGCGCATCTTGGGCTCCGTCCCGCTTGGCCGCACGAGGAGCCACGACCCGTCGTCGAGGAGGAGTTTGAAGCCGTCGAGGGCGCTCACGTCCGCCACCGACTCGCCCGCGACGCTCTCGGGAATCGCGTCACCGAGTGCGCCGATGACGCGCTCTTTCTCGTCGTCGGGACAGTCGAGCGACACTTTGCCCTGCTGAATCTCGCCGTGTTCGTCGAGGAGCGCATCGACGCGAGCGTCGAGGCCCTCGCGCGCCATCGCCGCGGCGTACAGGGCCATCAGCACCCCGTCCTTCTCGCGGACGTGGCCCCAAACGGAGAAGCCGCCGCTCTCCTCGCCGCCGACGAGGGCGTCGTGGTCGGCCATCGCCTGCGCCACCCACTTGAAGCCGACTTTCGTCTCCACCACGTCCTCGCCGTGGGCCGCGGCCACCCGGTCGACGAGGAACGTCGTGGAGACGGTGCGCACCGCCGGGCCGCCCCGCGATTCGAGCAGGTGGTCGTACAGCGCCGCGAAAAAGAGGTTCTCGTCGAGATAGCCCCGCTCGGGGGTGACGACGGCGATTCGGTCGGCGTCGCCGTCGTTCGCCACGCCCACGTCGGCGTCGCCCTCGCGCACCGCCGCGGCCAGTTCCGCGAGGTTCTCGGCGCTCGGTTCGGGCGGCGTGCCGCCGAACTCGGGGTCCCGGTCACAGCGCAGGCGCTCCACTTCGGCCCCGGCGCGTTCGAGGAGGGCGGGCGTCGCGTCCCGGCCGCTCCCGTGCATCCCGTCGTAGGCCACCGTCAGCCCCGAGAGGTCGGCGTCGGCGAGTTCGAGGGCGTGGTCGGCGTGCGGGCCGACGAAGTCCACCGTGGTCACTTCGCCGTCGCCCGCTCCCTCGGTGGGGTCCGCGAGGCGCGCCTCGATGGCTTCCGTCACGTCGGGGAGCGCAGGCGCGCCGTCGTCGGGGATGAACTTCACGCCGTTGTACTCGGGCGGATTGTGCGAGGCCGTGACCATCAGCGCCCCCGCGAGGCCCCTGTCGGCGACGGCCCACGCCACCGTCGGCGTCGGGCAGTCCCGCTCGGCGAGGCGGACGTCCCGACCGTTCGCCGTCAGCACGGCCGCGAGGTCACGGGCGAACCCCGGCGAGGTGTCCCGGGCGTCGTAGCCCACGGCGACGGGGCCGGCCACGCCCGCGTCGTCGAGGTAGTCCGCGACGGCCTGTCCGACCATCCGCACCCGTTCGGACGTAAACTCGGAGAGTGGCGCCCGCCAGCCGTCCGTCCCGAAGGAGATGGCGTCCATGCGTCATCGTGGCACCCGCCCGGTCAAAGCCGCTGTGGTTGCCGGGACCGGCCGGCTTTTGGTCGCCCCTCCCCGAGCGGAACGCATGGACGGGTCCCCTCTCGTCGTCGGCGTCTGTGGCAGTCGCCGACGGGACAGTCACACGCGCTCGGCCCTCCGTCACGCCCTCGACGCCGCGAGCGACGCCGGCGCCGACACCGAACTCCTCGATTTGGGCGCCGTGGACCTGCCGCTGTACCACCCGGACAAGGACCTCGCCGAACAGGGCGACGCCGAAGCCGTGGTTGCGCTCACCGACCGCGCGGACGCCCTCCTCATCGGCTCGCCGGTGTATCACGGCTCCTACTCCTCGACGCTCAAGAACTGGCACGACTACTGTGGGAGCGACGAGTTCGACGACACCGTGGCGGGCCTCGTGGCCGTCGCCGGCGGGTCGAACTACGAGGCGACCCTCGAACACATGCAGAGTACGTTCCGGCACGTCCACGCCCACGTCGTCTCCGAGCAAGTCGGGGTGCCCCACGGCGACGTGGCGGCGGTGGCGGACCGCCTCGACACTCTCGGCCGCACCGTCGTCGAGGCAGTGCGGATGCGGCGCGCCCGGTCAGTCGCCTAGCGCCGCCTTCTCGTCGTGACGTAGCTGCTTGAGTTCGTACTCGCGGCTGAGCGCCGCGGACCGCGACTCGCACTCCTCCGTGTAGACGAGTTCGACGGGCGTCCGGCCGCGAGTGTACTTCGCGCCCTCGCCGGCGTCGTGTTCGGCCACGCGTCGCTCGACGTCCGTCGTGTACCCGGTGTAGAAGGTCCCGTCGGCACATTCGAGGACGTACACCCAGTGGCTCATGCCGAATCGTGGGGACGCCCTCCTAACGGGCCTTGCGCTACGCGTCGGTACGCCGATGCCGCGCCGTCTCCGCGATGCCCGCGTTCGCCGCGCAGGCGGGGCAGGCGAACACCTGTCCGTACTCGTCGCCGAACACGCGCCGGAAGTCGTCGGACACGTGCGCGCCGCAGTTGTCACACGCTGGCATGTGCATCGGTGCCTATGCCCTCGATGCGTAAATATCGTTTGCCGAAAGCCCGGTAGAAGTTAATTTTCCATAACGATATTTTCTCCTACACCGAACACCCCGGACGAACCCCGGCGTTGACGCTTCAGGCGGGTGATTATGAGAAGCCTTTTAACGGAAAAGGGGAAACTACGCCTCGTATGGCAGACCTTATCGTCAAAGCCGCAGTGAAGGAAGCGCTCGATGACAAGAACGTCGCCTCGGACTTCTACCAGGCACTCGACGAGGAAGTCGAGGAACTCCTCGAAGACGCCGCCGCCCGCGCCGAGTCCAACGGTCGCAAGACCGTTCAGCCGCGCGACCTGTAAGGTCAGTCAGCGGTTTTCCATTTTTCGGACGCTACCCCCGTCAGCCGTGCCCACGTGCACCGCGTCCGCGAGGCCGACGAATAGCCCGTGGGCCACCGCGCCCGGGAGCGCCGAGAGGTCCCGGGCCAGCGTCGCCGGGTCGTCGATGACGCCGAAGTCACAGTCCAACACGAGGTTGCCGTTGTCGGTGACGACGGGACCGTCCTTTCGTTCGGCGCGGCGGAGCGCCGGGTCGCCGTCGAGCGCTCGCACCTCGCTCGCCACCGTCGTCCGCGCGTCCGGCAACACCTCGATGGGGACCGGATGCGACAGCGTCTCCGCCTCCTTCGAGGGGTCCACAACGAGCAGTAGTCGGTCGGCCGCGGCGTCCACCACTTTCTCGCGGGCGTGGGCCGCGCCGCCGCCTTTCACCGCGTCGAAGCCGGCGACTTGATCCGCGCCGTCGATGGCGACGTCCGCGCGCTCGATTTCGTCGAGACCGACGAGCGGGACCCCGCTCTCGCGCGCGAGTTCCCGCGACTGGAAGGAGGTGGGGACGCCGCGCACGTCGAGGCCCGCGTCGACGCGCCGACCCAGCGCTCGGATGGCGTGGGCCGCGGTGCTTCCGGTGCCGAGGCCGACGACGCTCCCGTCGTCGACGGTGTCAGCGGCGCTCTCGCCCGCCTCGCGCTTCGCGTCCTCGATGCTCATGGTCCCCCCGACGACCCGAGGACCCAAAACGTGTCGTGATTAGCCCAGATGCTCCTGCACCGCCGTCGGGTCGTAGGCCAGCGACAGTTTCCGGGAGCGCCCGCGTCCGTCGAGGCTGACGTAGGTGGCGTCGATGATGCCGACCTGATCGAGTTTGTTGACCAACTCCGAGTAGCGCGTGTAGCCCAACTCCGTGCGCTCGTGGAACGCCTCGTACACGTCGCCCGCCCGCTGGCCGTCGTTCTCGGCGACGACCTCGAGGAGGGCCTGCTCGGAGTCCGAGAGTCCTTCGAGGCGCCGCGAGAGGTGGACGTGCTTGGACTCGGTGTACGCCTCTTCCACGTCGTCGAGGCTCACCTCGCGCGAGGCGCGCATCTCGGCGTTGAGGCCGGCCCGCCGGAGCAAGTCGATGCCGACGCGGAGGTCACCCGTCTCGGCGGTGAGTTCGGCCACCCGGTCGAGTACCGTCGTATCCACGACGCCGTCACGAAACCCACGTTCCACCCGGTCCCCGAGGATGTCAGCGATTTCGCGCTCGTCGTACACCTGAAAGTACGCCTCCTCGGGGCGGAACACGCTCTGCACGCGGCCGTCGAGGGCCTCGATGACGTCCAAGTCGAGGTCCGAGGAGACGACGACGACGCCGACTTTCGCGCCGGGGTGGGCCTCGTGCGCCCGCAGGAGGGAGTACAGCGTGTCCGAGGCCTCGTTCTCGTAGACGAGGTAGTTCACGTCGTCCAGCGCCACCGTCAGCACCTCGTCCTCCTCCACCAGTCGCTCGGCCACCTGCGCGAACAGTTTCTTGAAGGAGATGCCGCTACTGGGCGGTTCGTACTCGAAAATCTCCTCGAACAGCCGCGAGAACACGGCGTAGCGCGTCGAATCCACCTGACAGTTGACGCGGACGGCCCGCACGCCAGACTGGGTGCCGAGTTCCCCGAACAGTTTCTGCACGGCCGTCGTCTTCCCGGTGCCGGGCGGCCCGCGCACCATCACGTTGAGCGGCCGCGACCCGCGCACCGCCGGCCGGAGCGCGTACTGCAGGGTCTTGACCTGCGACTCGCGGTGGCGAAACGTCTCCGGAACGTAGTCGATTTCGAAGACGTGTTCGTCGCGGAACACCGATTCGTCCCACGACAGCATCCCCTCTTCGGGGTCCTCTGCCATCGATGTACCAAGGGGGTGGCGCGCACTTAATGGTTCGCCAGCCTCGGTGAAAGTGGAACGCGTGGTCCGGAACGAACGTAGTGAGTGAGGACCACGGACTGACGAGCGGGGAGCGTTAGCGACCCGCGAGACGCGTGCGAGGCGCGAGCGGAGCGAGCGCCTCGATGGGCGAGCGAGAACCGCCCGCTAGAACTTCTCCAACAGCCGGTCGTAGAAGCCGCCCTCGGCGTCAGCGGCCAGTTTCTCGACGATGAGTTCCGGCGTCGAGCGGGCGAGGTGGTCTTTCACGGGCGACCGCTCGACGACGAGGGTGCCGTCCTCCAGCCCCTTCGCCCGGATGCCGTCCACCGTCACGTCGAAGCCCGCGGCGTGGCGAATCTCGCCCGCGAGGTGCGAGACGATGACGGCGGTGTCGCCCGACTCGTGGAGGGCCTCCAAGATGCCGGCGACGATGCGGGCGCTGGCCCCGGGTTCGGTGATGCTCTCCAGTTCGTCCACGAGGACCAGTTTCGTCGCGTCGCCGCTGGCTACGTCCGCGAACTGCCGGAGCGTGCTCTCGAAAGCGCCCGCGTCGAGAGTGCCCTGCGTCTTCGCGTGGTAGTGCAGTTCCTCTACTTCCGGCACCCGCGCGTCGTCGGCGGGCACGGGGAGACCCATGTGCGCGAGGACGACGACGGCGGCCACCAAGTCGAGCGTGGACGTCTTGCCGCCGCTGTTGACGCCCGAGAGGAGTGCCGGCCCCTCGACGGCGTAGTCGACTGGCTCTACTTCCTCGGGTGGCACGTCTAGCAGGGGCGAGCGGCCGCCCTCGATGGCGAAGCCCTCGCCGCCGATGGCCGGCATCGTGCAGTCGAAGTCGCGGGCGAAGCGCGCGATTGCCAACTCCACGTCGCGTTCGAGTGCCCGGCGCACCAGTTCCGTGGCGCCCTCGCGCATCCCCGCGAGGTCCGTCGCCAACTCCCGCTTGCGGCGCGCGGCGCGCCGGTCCCGGGCGGCGGTCAGTTCCTCGCGGAGGCGGGACACGGCGTCCGCGTCGTGCTCCACGGGATACGTCGGCTCGTCGGTGAACGCTCGCTCCGCGAGGTCGGCCTCCCCCTCTTTCAGGTCGAGGGCGTCCACGACGTGGCTCCGGGCCGCCTGCACCGCGGCGGCGTACTCGTCGGCGAGTTCGCGCGAGAGCAGGGAGTCCACGCCCGCGCCGCGTTCGACCAAGGAGAGCAGGTCCGCGCCCTCGATGGTCACGTCCCGCTCCCGGATGGCGTCGGTGAGGCGGTCCTCGGCCACGGACTCGGCGGTGGCGACGACGGCGTCGAGGTCGTCGGCGGCGTCGGTGAGGCGGTCCAGTTCGTCGTCGCCCACCACCGTTCCGTCGTCGGCGAGGCTGTCGAGGGCCGAATCGAGGCGGTCCACGTCCATCGGGGTCTCCATCCCCGCCGCGCGGTGGACGGCGACGGCGGCCCGGATGCGATCGCGGTTCGCCGCGAAGAAGGCGAGCGTTCGCTCGGGCACCACTTCTGCCGGCGCGTCGAGCGCGTCGGGGCGCACGCGGACGTCGCCCTCTACGTCGACGCCCGCGAACGCCTCGTCGAGTGCGACGACGGTGCTGTAGCCGCGCGCCAACTCCGCGAGGTCGCGGGCATCTTCGACGATTTCGACGCTCACCTCCGGAATCTCGTTCTGGGCGCGAGCGTACCGCTCCGCGTCGGTCGTCGCGAGACAGCGGTCCCGCACCTGCACGTCGTCGGGCGCGTCGAGGGGCGCGACGCCATCTAGCGCCTCCAACACGGCCGGGTCGGGGTCGCGCGCCGCCGCTCGCTGGGCCATCTCGCGGACCTCCGACACCCGCGAGGCGACGCCGCTCGGGTACAGCGTCTCCAACCGGCGCGCGGCGTACTCCGTCACCGCGCGCTCTTGGACGAGTTCGAGGACGCGCTCGTGGATTTCGCGGGCGCGGGGCGTGGCGAGGAAGCCCCCGGGGTCGTCGTGGCGGGCGCGGATGGCGCCGCGCGCGATGCGGGCCGCGCGCCCCGGCGAGACGCCCGGCGCGCGGGAGAGTTCGGCCACGTCCCCGTGGCGGAGCGCCCTCTCGGGGTCCGAGAGTTCGCGGAGCGCCGTCGCCGTCTTGGCGCCGACGCCCGGCACCGCCTCCAGTTCGAGGTCCTCGCGCTCCATCGCTCGGGTGGAGTCGTCGGGCGGACAAAAACGCACCGGGCCTCACTCCGCGACTCGGAACCGGTCGACGTCGCAGTGCCCCGCTGGTGCCGCCCCGTCGGCCCGGACCGCGAACAGCCCGATTTTCGCGCCGATCCAGCGCCCCTGCTGGGCCCGAAACGGTGCGCCGACTGCCTCGAACTCGTCGCCCGTCGCGTACGCGAACCGGACGCGTCCACCGTCTTCGACCGTGGCCCGCAGTTGCGCCGCCGGTCGGTCGAGGGGCACCCGCTCGACGATTTCGTCGGCGTCGCCGTCCGCGGGCGCGGTGTTGCGGGCCCGCACCAGTTCGGGGCCGTCGGCGGTTCGCCGGACGCTGAGATGGGCGTACGCCTCGCCCATCACGAGGAGGCCCCCGTGGCCCGCGTCCGCTCCGACGCGGCAGTCGATCTCCGTCGTCGCCGTGAACGACGGGGCCGGGAACTTCTGGAGGAGGAGATTCGGCACGTCCCAGAGGTTCGCGGCGTCGTCGGGGCGCCGGGGGAACAGGCGGAGCGCGTCGGGCCGGTCGGTGAGCGAGTGCCAGCCGTACTGTGGATTGCCGTGCCACTGCCACTGGGGGCCGAGGCGCGCGCCCTCGAAGTCGTCGCCGGTCTGGGGCACCATCTCCGGCAGGTCCTCGGCCGCCACGTCCGGCTTTTCGTGGGTCCGGACCGGCACGCCCGTCCCGTCGCCGTCCTCGTCGCGGCCGATGACGGGCCACCCGTCGCGCCACGCCATCGGCTGGAGGTGGACGATGCGGCCGTAGGGGTCGGTCTCTTGGAAGTGGACGAACCAGTCCTCGCCGCGCGGCGTGTCGACCCACGCGCCCTGATGGGGGCCGTTCACGTCGGTGTCGCCCTGTTCGAGGACGACCCGGTCCTCGTAGGGACCGTACACGTCGTCGGCGCGCAGGACCGTCTGCCACCCGGTGCTGACGCCGCCGGCCGGCGCGAAGATGTAGTAGTCCCCGTTCCGCTCGTACAGCTTCGGCCCCTCGATGGTCGGGTGGTCGCCGTGGCCGTCGAACACCTCGCGGCTCTCGCCGGTGAGGTGGGTCCCGTCGGCCGCCATCGGCGCGACGTGGAGGACGCTGTTGACCCCGGCTCGGCTCTTGGCGAAGGCGTGGACGAGGTAGGCGTTCCCGTCGTCGTCCCAGAACGGCGCCGTGTCGATCCAGCCCTCGGCCTCGTGGACGAGGATGGGGTCCGACCACCGGCCGCGCGGGTCGTCGGTCCTGACGACGTACACGCCCCGGTCCGGGTCGCCGTAGAAGATGAAGAACGTGCCGTCGTGGTAGTTGAACGACGGCGCCCAGACGCCGTCGCCGTGTTGTGGCCGGTCGAAGGCGGGCGGCAGTTCGTCGACGGCGTGGTTGATGAGCCGCCAGTTCACGAGGTCCCGGGAGTGCAGGATGGGGAGCGCCGGGACGCAGTTGAAACTCGACGCCGTCATGAAGAAGTCGTCGCCGACGCGGACCACGTCGGGGTCGGAGTAGTCGGCGTGGATGACGGGGTTCCGGTACGTGTCGCCGTCGACGTTCGGGTTCCAGACCTGCGCCAGCGCCGGGAGGACCGCCAGCGCGAGCGCCCAGTCCGGAAGGCCGGGGAGTAGCATACCCCCGACTCACTTGACGAGGGCAAAAGCGTTTGGCGTCAGTCCGTGCCGGAGTCCCCCTCGCTCAGCGCGTCGACTGGCGGGGGCTGGGTCGAGAGGTGCGTGTCGCGGAACCCGCCGGACGACTTCAGCCCGTAGCCCAGCGCCCGGTCCGCGCCGATGTGCCCGACCCAGACGAGGGCGACGAGAAGCGGGAGGCGTGCGTCGGTCCAGAGGCCGGCCGCGCCGAGCGCGAGCGGCCCGGTGTAGGTGTGGACGGCGTTGTAGCCGAGACTCCCGACGCGCGGGCCGGCGGCGTATGCCGCCATCGAGAGGTCCGGTGCGAGCGCGAGGACGGCGAGGAGCCACAGCGGACCGTCGAGGACGAGATAGGTCCCGAGCGCGAGTGCGAACGCAGTGACGCCTTCGATGCGGAGTAGGGATGTGGGGTTCACGAGAGATGTACGTCTCACGGGTGCTTAAGCGTGCGTCCCGCCCCGAACAACGAACTTTTGGCCGGCCCCCTCGAAGCCAAGGGCATGACCAGCGCCGAGGCCGAGGCGAAGATGGCCGCCCTCCGCGACGACCTCGCCGACCGGGATGGGGTCCTCGTGGCGTTCTCGGGCGGCGTCGACTCCGCCGTCGTCGCCGCGGCGGCCCACGACGCCCTCGGGGACGACGCGGTGGCCTGTACGGCCAAGAGCGAGACGCTCCCGGACGCCGAACTCGACGACGCCCGCGAGGTGGCCGCCGAAATCGGCATCCGCCACGAAGTCGTGGAGTTCAGCGAACTCGACGACCCGAACTTCGTCGCCAACGACGGCGACCGGTGTTACCACTGCCGCACGATGCGACTCGGGAAGATGTTCGACGCCGCCGAGCGACTGGACATTCCGGTCGTCTGCGACGGCACGAACGCCTCCGACGCCGGCGAGGGCCACCGCCCCGGCCTGCAGGCCGTGGACGAACTCGACGCCTACTCGCCGCTCCTCGAAAACGACGTGTCGAAGGCGGAGGTCCGCGCCATCGCCGACGCCTACGGCCTCTCCGTCGCGGACAAGCCCTCGATGGCCTGTCTCTCCTCGCGTATCCCGACCGGCCTCGAAGTGACCGAGGAACGCCTGAACCGCGTGGAGAAGGCCGAACGCCTCCTCCGGACGTGGGGGTTCGACCAGTTCCGCGTCCGCGACCACGACGGCCTCGCGCGCATCGAGGTGTCGCCCGACGAACTCGACGCCGCCCTCGACCCCGCCTTCGCCGAGGCCGCCCGGGACCACCTCTCTGATTTGGGCTTCGAGCACGTCACCCTCGACCTCCACGGCTACGAGACGGGGAGCGTCAGCCCCGAGGGCGAGGCGGAGGACGACGAACCGGTCGTCGCCAGCGTCTTCGACGCCGACTACCCCTCGGAGTGATGTTCTCGCCGGCCGAGCGCGCCTTCGTCGAGGGCGCGCGGGTCGCCCGCCTCGCCACCGCCGACGGCGAGGGGCGCCCCCACGCCGTGCCGGTCTGTTTCGCGTTCGTCGACGAGCGCATCGTCTCGCCCGTCGACGAGAAACCCAAAGCCGCCGCGCCGGACTCGCTCCGCCGCGTTCGCGACGTGCGCGAGAACCCGCGGGTGTCGCTCGTCGTCGACCGCTACGCCGAGGACTGGGCCGAACTCGGCTGGGTGCAGGTGCGGGGAACCGCCGCCGTCGTGAACCCGGACGAGTCGGCCCACGGCACGGCGGTGTCGGCGCTCCGCGAGAAGTACGACCAGTACGCAGACCACGCCCTCGACGCGCGGCCGCTCCTCCGCATCGACCCCGGCCACGTCGTCTCGTGGGGACGCCTCTAAGCCCGCGCGAGGCGCTCGCGACCCCGCCTAGTCCACTTCGCCAACTGGAGTGTGCCCTCGAACAGCCCGATCATCGTCGCGGTGAGGATGAACGGTGCCATCCCCGTCGGGTCCGGGCTGAACAGCATCGAGACGCCGAGGAAACTCCCCCAGAAGAGGAGGCGGCGCTGTGCCAACCACTCTCTGGTCACCAGTCCCATCATCAGCGCGAGCATGATGAACAGCGGAATCTGGAAGATGATGGCGAGCGCTCCCAACAGGACCAGAATCAAATCGAAGGTGCGCCCGAGAGCGAACGCGATGGCGGCCACGTCCTTCGAGTAGGAGTAGAAGTACGTGAAAATCGTCGGCAGCATCACGAAGTAGCCGAAGACGAGACCGACGAACGCGAGGACGAGGCTGGTCGGGACGGCCGCGAGGTAGTAGCGCCGCTCGTGGGGGTAGAGCCCGGGGCGCATGAACCGGTAGCTCTGGTACACCAGCACTGGCAGCGCCACGACGACGCCCGCGAGACTCGCCACCTTGATCTGGGTGATGACGAGTTCGAGTGGGCTGTAGAGGCGAGGGCGCGTCTCGACGCCGGGGAGTGAGGACTCCCAGAGCAGATTGATTATCTCCTCGCCGAAGGGGAACGCGGCGACGCTCACCACGGAGACGACGACCATCACGACGAGCGTTCGCTGGAGCAGCTCCTCGATGTGGGCGGTGAGCGGCAGTTCCTGGTCCTCGCGCGGCCCCCCACCCGAGTCGCCGTCGTCCGCCGGTTGCGCGAGGTCGTGGTCCGGGTCGCCGGTCACGGTGTCGGCGCTGTCGAAGTCTGCGTTTGCGCCGCCACTTGCCTCCCCGTCGTCGTTCTCGCCCCCGGCGCCGGCACGCCCGTCACCGGCGTACTCCGCCTCGACGGCGTCGTCGAGGGGATGCTCCGGGAACAGGTTCGGCCCGTCGTCTTCGGACTCGGCGTCGTCGGCGTCGGAATCAGCGTCGTCGCTCTCTCCTTCGGGCGCGCCTTCTTCCGCGTCGTCGGTCGCGTCGTTCTCGCCGGGCGCGTCATCCTCGTCGCCGTCGTCGTCGGCCTTCGCTTCGGGCGCATCGGCGTCCTCAGCATCGTCGTCGGAAGCCGACGACGCGGTGCCGTCGGGCGTTTCGGGCTCGGGGACGTCGTCGCCGTCGCGCCCGGCGGCGTCGTCGCTGTCGCCGTTCGCTTCGGGCGTACCGGTCTCGTCCCCGTCGCCCATCTCGCTGTCGGATAACCGAGACGCGATTATAGGCCTTTTGACCCCGCGCCCCGGTGAGAAGATTGATAACCGCGAAACCGACTACATCCGTGAAGATGGACGAGGACGCGGCCCGTGCGTTCCAGAGCGGGCGGGAAACCGCCGGTGCCTTTCTCTCGACGCTCCAGTCACACCTTCAGCACGTGTTCATCGCGTTCGTCGTGGGGCTGTTGGGGGGCATCCTCGCGATGCGCCTCTTCGTCTGGCCCACGCTGGAGGCGGACCTCCGCATGGAGGGCGTCCGCATCATCACGCAGACTCCCTTCGACGTCATCCTCCTGCAGGTGAAAATCGGGCTGATAATCGGTGCGCTCGTCGCCGTGCCCGTGTTGCTGTTCTCCGCCCGCGAGGAACTGGGCAAGCGCGGCCTCATCAACAACATCCCCGTCGCCCGCTGGAAGGTGGTGGGGGTCGTCGTCGCCGCCATCGGCCTGTTCCTCCTCGGTGCGCTGTACGCCTACTACCTCTTCTTCCCGATAATGTTCGACTTCCTCGCCAACAACGCCCAGCAGGCGGGGCTGGCGCCGCACTACTCTATCGTCTACTGGACCCAGTTCATCCTCGTGTTGGGCATCTCCTTCGGCCTCGCGGCTCAACTTCCGCTCGTGATGTCGGCGCTCGCGTACAGCGGCGTCGTCCCCTACGAGGTGTTCCGCGACAACTGGAAGTACGCCGTCGTCATCATTTTCGTCTTCGGCGGCGTCGCGTCCCCGCCCGACCCGTTCACGCAACTGCTCTGGGGCCTGCCGCTGGTGAGTCTCTACGGCATCAGCCTCTACATCACGAAAGTCATCGTGACGATGAAGCGCGGCGGCGCCGACGTGAGCCCTCGCGGACTGGCGCGCCGCCACTGGAACCACGCCCTCGGCGCGGCCGTCCTCGGCAGTCTCGCCGGCTACGCCTTCGCCGTCACGGGCGGCCTCACCGCCGTCGACGACGGCCTTCGGGCCATCGGCTCCGCCTATCGCTTCGGCGGCACAGAGCCGTGGGCCGTCGCCGCGTTCGTCGGCGTCCTCGCGTTCGTGTTCACGGTCCTCGTCGTCGTGTATCGGGCCGTCGCCGTCGCGTCGAAGGCCCAGCGCTCGGGCCGCCCCGGTGCTATCGACCTGCGCGAACTCGACGAGGCGGGCGTCCGCGCGGCGCCCGACGAGGCGTTCGCCGACCTCTCGGAGGACGAGGCGCTCGCCATCGCCAACGACGCCCTCGAAGCGGGTGACGAGGAGAAGGCGGGCGCGGTCCTCGACCGGTTCGACGAGGTGGAAGCCAAGGCCGAGGCGGAAGCCGAGGGCGAGGGTGAGGGCGAGGCCGAGGAGGGCGGCGTCGTCTCGCAGACGGCCGCCGGCGTCGCCGACGCCTTCACCGACGAGGAGACGACGGAGGAGGACATCGGCGGCTACTACTACGACCTGCGCTTCGTCCTCGACAGCGTCCGGTCGAGCCTGTTCCGCATCTTCGCCGTCTTCCTCTTCACGATGGGGGCCTCCTTCTACTGGCTCTACTCCGGCGGCATCGGCACCATCCGGCGGGACTTCCTCGCCCGCCTGCCCGAGGGCGTCCGCACCCAGAGCCCCCTCGAAATCATCACGCTCCACCCCGTGGAGGCGCTGGTGTTCGAGGTGAAGGTGAGCGTCCTGTTCGGGGCCGTCGTCGCCCTGCCGATGGTCGTCTACGCCGCCTTCCCGGCGCTGAAGGACCGCGGCGTCGCCGGCGGCAGTCGCCGCACCGTCGCCGTCTGGGGCGTCGCCACGCTCCTCGGCCTGTTCGGGGGCCTCGCGCTCGGTTACGCCTACGTCGCGCCCTCCATCATCTCGTGGCTGGTGTGGGACGCCCACCTCGCGGACATGGTCATCACCTACCGCGTGAAGTCGTTCTTCTGGCTCGTCATCCTCACGACGGCGGGCATCGGCTTCCTCGCGGACGTCCCCATCTCGATGCTCCTGTTCCACCGCGGGGGAATCGTGCGCTATCCGGCGATGCGCCGACGCTGGCGGGAGTTCGCCATCGGCACGTTCGCGTTCGCCGCCGTGTTCACGCCGGACAGCCTCTACACGATGTTCGTCATCGCCGTCCCCGTCGTGGCCGCGTACTTCATCGGCCTCGGCGTCCTGTGGCTGGTGACCCTCGGCGGGCGTCGGGCGTGACCGCCACGGCTTAGTATTCGCTCGGGAATATCCCAGTATGAGCAAGATAAGCGTGGAGGTGCCCGACGAGCTGTTGGCGGACCTCGACGCACACGTCGGGCAGGACGGAAAGTTCGTGAACCGGAGCGAGGCGATTCGCGCCTGCATCCGCAAGACGCTGGACCAACTCGACGACATCGACGCTCGCCACGGGCGCATCGACGATGAGAGCTGAGTCGCCCCTGCCCGTGGGGTCGGTGGCGCTCGTCGCCCTGTTCGTCACCGCGCTCGTGACGGCGCAACTCACCGCGTCGAAACTGCTGCTCTTCGAGTTGCCAGTCTCGCTCCCCGTGACCGGGGCGTCGCTCGTCATGCCGGGTGCGGCACTGGCGTACGCGCTCACCTTCTTCGCGTCGGACTGCTACTCGGAACTGTACGGTCGGCGGGCCGCCCAGACGCTCGTGAACGTCGGCTTCGTGATGACGCTCGTGATGCTGGCGCTGGTCTACACCACCATCGAAGCGCCCATCGCCCCGTTCTCGGAGATCGGGCAGGCTGAGTTCAGCCGCGTCCTCTGGTCGAGTGCCAACATCGTCGCCGGCAGTCTGCTCGCGTACCTCGTCAGTCAGAACTGGGACGTGGTGGCGTTCCACGCCATCCGGCGGCGCACCGGCGAGGCGCACCTCTGGCTCCGCAACATCGCGTCGACGGCGACCAGTCAGGCCATCGACACCGTCATCTTCGTCACCGTCGCGTTCTCGGTCGCCCCGGCGCTGTTCGGCGTCGGGACTGCCTACGGCGTCGATCAGATACTGTCGCTCATCGTCGGCCAGTACGTCCTCAAACTCGGCATCGCGGTCCTCGACACGCCGTTCGTGTACGGCCTGACGCGGCTGTTCGGGACCTCCGAGGCCCGCTAATCGCGGCGCTCGGTGAAGCCAAAGCGCGGCTTCACGTCCTCGACGCGCACGTCCACTTCGTCGCCGGGGTCGGCGTCGGGCACGAACAGCGTGTAGCCCTCGACGTAGGCGATGCCGTCGCCCTCCTCGCCCTCGCGTTCGACGTCGACGGTGAGTTCGTCGCCGGCGCGGACCGGCGCCGTGAGATACCCCTTGGCGACGAGGTACAGTTCGGAGGACGCGTCGCGGGACGCCTCGGGGCGCACCTCGCGGACGTACTCGAACGTCTCCTCTAAGTCCTCCCGAAGGGCGGCGACGTCCTGTCCGTCGAACACCTTCGCGGCGAAGTCGCCGCCGGCCTCCAGTAGTTCCTCGGCCGTCTCGAAGGCCTGCCGCGCGAGGTGGACCGAGCGCGCGTGGTCCACGTTGTACTCGCCGGTCATGTTCGGTGCCATGTCCGAGAGCACCGTGTCCGCCGCGCCGACGGCGTCGCGGATGCGCTCGCGGGTCGCCTCGTCGGTGATGTCGCCGCGAATCGTCTCGACGCCGTCGATGGCCTCGATGCGCTGGCGGTCCACGCCGACGACGCGCCCGCCCTCGCCGACTCGCTCGGCGGCGACCTGAAGCCACCCGCCGGGGGCGGCCCCGAGGTCCACCACCGTCGCGCCGTCGCTCAACAGGTCGGCCGTCTCGTCCAGTTGCTGAAGCTTGTAGGCCGAGCGGGCGCGGTACCCTTCCTGCTTCGCTCGGTTGTAGAAGTCGTCTTTCCCACTCATGGCGGTCAGAAGGGGACCCACGCGAAAACGGCTTTCGCTGTCGCCCTCGCGCGCGTCGCGCGCGCGAACCCGATTCACCGACGTTTTTATAGGGTGGGGGAGTAAGTCGGAGCAAGATGTTCAAGGCGATTGTGAGCGCGGACACGCTCCAGGACGCCCTCGACTCCGTCAGCGTTCTCGTTGACGAATGCAAGATCAATCTCGACGAGGAGGGCCTCGCCATCCGGGCGGTCGACCCCGCCAACGTCGGGATGGTGGATCTGGAACTGTCCGCGGACGCGTTCGAGTCCTACGAGTCCGACGGCGGCCTCATCGGCGTCAACCTCTCCCGACTGGAGAGCATCGCCGGCATGGCCGACGCCGGACAACTCGTGGACCTCGAACTCGACGAGGAGACGCGCAAGCTCCACATCCGCATCGACGGGCTGGAGTACACGCTGGCGCTCATCGACCCCGACTCCATCCGCGACGAGGCCGACCTGCCGGACCTCGACCTCCCGGCGGAGTTCGTCATCGAGGGCGCCGACATCGACCGCTCGGTCACCGCCGCCGACATGGTGTCCGACCACATCGCACTCGGCGTCGACGCCGACGCCGAGCAGTTCTACGTCGAGGCCGAGGGCGACACCGACGACGTCCACCTCACGCTGGGCCGCGACGACCTCATCTCCCTCTCCGCGGGCGACGCACACTCCCTGTTCTCGCTCGACTACCTCAAGGACATGAACAAGGCCATCCCGAAGGACGCCGAGGTGACTGTCGAACTCGGCGAGGAGTTCCCGGTCAAGATGCACTTCGAGTTCGCCGAGGGGCACGGCCACGTCACCTACATGCTCGCGCCGCGCATCCAGAGCGACTGAACGCGGAAAACCCTTTGAGGCCCCGCGGAGACTGACCGCTAATGAGCGACGAGGCCGACGGCGCTGACCGGCGAATCGTCGTCGGGACGGGGCGGGACCTCGACAAACAGGACCGCTACGAGGTCACGAAACACGTCGCCCGCGACTGGGACGTGTGGAAACTCTCGCTTCTGGGCCCGGTGCTCTGGAGCGCGGTCCGCCTGCTCGTCCTCGGCGGGACCCTCCTCTACGTCGCCTACTCCCTGCAGGGCTACGGCTCGGACCTCGCGCTCCTCATCGACTCGGTGGCCGCCGTCTCCGCCGCCGACGTGGGGCGCGGCGTGCGCGCGCACTCCGTCGCGGTGCTCCTCGGGGCCACGCTCGGGAGTTGGATTCTCTACCGCGTGATGCTCGCTCTGCAGGGGCTCCTCGGCGACATCGGTTCCCAGCTGCGGACCGCGGGCCACCAACTCCGGCATCTCGCGGTGCTCTTCGACCTCGACACGTGGCTCCCGCAGAACTACTGGTACCCGTTCACGTCCCACCTGTCCGACCGCGACCCGCTCGTCGTCCTCTCGAACGCGGACCTCGACGCCGCCGTGAGCGGCGCGTACGTCGATATCCCCTACTACAAGAACGTCTTCGTCGACGCCGTCTACGTCCGGTTCGAGGGGCTGTCGCCGGGCCGGCGGTTCGAACTCTGGTGGTTCGGGTACCGCGTCACGCTCGGCCGTCGCCTCGTCGCCGTGGCCCTCCTCGGGGTGGTGCTGGTGGGCCGACTCGACGGCGTCGCGCTGACGGCCGCCCTCGCGTGTCTGCTCGGCGTCGCCGCCGTCATCTGGTTCTCCGTCTCCGCGCTCCCGGCCGCGGCGGCTGTCGTCACGGCTGTCGTCGCGGCCACAGCGTGGCCCGTCCCGCTCTCCGTCGCCGCCGGTCCGACGTGGACGGCGCTCGAAACGGCGAGCGTCGCGGGCCTCGCCCTCTACGTCGTCGCCGCGACGGCGTTCCGATACGTGCGCTTCCACCGCCGCTTCTACGGCAACTCCGCCGGCTTCTCCCGGTTCGGGACGCTCACTGGCGACGAGGAGACGGCGCTGTTCGGCGACGACGCCGCCGAGCGACTGGGGAACTCGCTTGTCGGCTACGGCATCTTCTACGTCAGCGAGTTCCTGTGGAGCGTCGTCGGCGACCGCTCCTACCACGTCGAGACGGCGGCGAGCGCCGACGACCCGTTCCGCGCCGCGGCTGCCGACGCCGGCACGGACCTCCTCCGGTCCGCCGCGCCGCGCCCCCACCGCACCGAGGAGGAGTCCGACGTGACCGCGACTGTCGCTGGCGTGGACTTCGTCCGACACGACTGGAGCCCACACTGGCGCGACTCCCTCTCCCCCGGGCGGCCCCGCACCGCCAGCCTCGGCGACGGCGACGACAGGGTCGTGGACCGCGTCGGCGACGCGCGCGGCGTCCGCCTCCCCGTCAAGCGCTTCGTCAGCGTGCCGTGGTGGGCCGCCGGCGACGCGACCCTCGACGAGGGCCCCGACTTCTACTTCGACGCGGCGTGGCGCGACGAGGAGGTCCACTACCTCCTCCTCGGCGGCGCCGAACATCAGGAGGGGCTGGTCGCGTTCATCCGCTATCTCAAGTCACAGGGGTACGAGAACGTCGACCTGTTGGAGAACGCGTTCGCCGACGAGGGCGACCTGAAGTTCGTCTCGGAGTACTTCGTCTCCTCGGTCATCCGCGGCGACGAGGACTTCCGGGGGGACGCCGACGAGAACGTGTTCCTGTTCCTCAGACACCGCATCGCCGATGACCCCGAGCGCTGGGTCCACGTGCTCTACGGGATGGGGGCGCTGGAGAGCAAGATGGGCTTTCTGTACTGGTACGACGCCTTCGCGGACTCGGGGTTCGACGGCGAGGCGGACGTGCTCTACCGCGTCTCCTACACGCAAGCGGGCATCGACGACGTGGGGGACCTGTACACGGACCCGGACTGGTGCCGGGACGGCCCCCACGAAGTCGACTTCGACTGGACGGCGCCGACCGAATGGCTGGTCGACCCGGCCGACGACGCCATCGGCTGTGCCGCCGCGGACCTGCACGTCACGGGTGAGTTCGACGATGCGTGACTGTGTGCCGCCAGACGAGGGCGACAGTCTGTTTCTGTCGGCCACCAGCGTCGTCCACGACCCCGCGGCGGGACGCTGGGACGTGTACGTGGACCCGGAGGACTGTCTGGTCGCCCTCGACGGGGACCGGCGGCACCCGTCGATTGACTCGCTGGGTCCCGACGATGTGACCGTCGCCGAGACCGAGGGCCGGCGGCGCTACGAGGGCCGCATTCTGCTCGGTGCGGGCGTCGTGCCCGTGGTCGGCGACGCCGTGCCGCTCATCTTCCGCGACGCCGGCGCGCCGACGAACCCGTTTTGCTGGACCGCGCCCGCTGGGCGCGTGGACGACGACCCCGGGACGACGGCGTTCCGGGAGTTCTACGAAGAACTGCTCGTGTTCCGCGACGGGACGCCGGCCTACGTGGACGTGGATGGGGTCGAGATGCGCGACGTGTACCGGTCGGCCCTCGCCGAGAACGACGTCGACCCCGACGCGCTGACGACGGTGCGCGGGACGGTGCCCGACCGATTCCGGTGTGCCTTCGACACCGTCGTGACTCATTTTGGCGACCAGCGCATCGAGAGCGAACTCTGGACCGAGTGGATACCCGACGAGCCGTCGCTGGAGTTCCGGACTGCCGTGGAAATCGACGCAGATCCGAGTCGGCTCACGTTTCGCGACGGCGAACTCGACCGTTGTGTCGAGTTGTTTCCGACCGCCGAACTGGCGTCTCTTCCGGCGGCGCTGTTCGTCCCCGGCTTGGCGGCGTTCCGCGACGACTTCTTCGCGACGGAGTGACCGGGCGATTTATCGGCCGCGACCGATAACCCAGCCCCATGCGTCCGCTCCACGCCCGCTACCCCTTCCTGTCGAGCGCTCGCGACGCCGTCGCGGAGGCGGGCGTGGATCTGTCGGCTGTCGTGGAGTCCGACGACCCGGCCGTGGACCGCGCCGTCGAACGCGTCACGAACGCCGTCGCGGACGGCACCGTCGGCGACTCTCACCGCGACACCCGCACCGAACTCGTCTCCTACCCCGTCGCGCGCGTCCTCGTCTCCCTCGTCGACCAACCGGCGCTGACGCGGCGCTACGCCCACGCCGAGGCCGAGACAGCCTATCACCGCTTTTCAGAGGAACTGAGCGCCGACGAGCCGGAACTCAGGAGCGTCGAGACGGAGCGGCTGACCCTCGACGCCCTGCTGTCGGAGTTCGACTTGAGCGACGACGTGACCGACGTCGCCGACGGCTTCGAGGTGGACGTGGTGGCCTACCTCCAACACGCCGCGGGCCTGCGCGGTGACGAGTGGCGCCTCGTCAACCGCGACCTGACGGCGGGCCGCGTCCCCGTCGACCGCGCGGAGCTGTACCGCCTGCTCCAGCAAGCCGTCCATCAGCGAATCGAGGACGGCCTCCCGCTCTCCGTGCCCGAGGCCATCGCGGCGCACCTCGACGACGAGGTGGCCGAAATCGAAGCCGTCCTCGACGAACTCGACCTGACCCGCGAGATAGACACCGTGGTGCCCGAGTTGTTCCCGCCCTGTATGCAGGCGCTCCTCGATCAGATTCAGAAGGGCGAACACCTCGAACACCACTCCCGCTTCGCCATCACCTCCTTCCTGACGAGCATCGGGCTGACGACGGACGAAATCGTGGACCTGTACGCCATCAACCCCGGGTTCGGCGAGGAGATGACCCGCTATCAGACCGACCACATCCGCGGGGATTCCGGGCCGACGGACTACACGCCGCCCTCCTGTGCGACGATGAAGTCCTACGGCGACTGCGTGAACATGGACGACCTCTGCGACGCCATCTCGCACCCGCTCTCGTACTACGAGGTCAAACTCGACGACGCCGACGAGGACGAACTCGAAGACTGGCGAGAGCGAGAGGAGAGCGAGGCGTGACTGGAAGAAACGCCTCGCTCCCCAAAATCGGTCGCTCAGTCCCGCGAGAGCCACACGCCCAGCAGCGACATCAGCAGGACGAACCCGGCGATGGCCGCGACCAGTCCGTAGGCGCCCGTCGCCTGTAGCAGTTGGCCGCCGTCCGTGGGCGTCTCGGTGTACTGGACCCCGATGACGAACGCGGCGGCGACGAAGAGGAGGACGCCCCCGATTCCGACAGCAGTTTCTTCTAACGCGTCACGCTCCATAGCCCCGGATTTCCGTCGCCGCCGCAAAAGCGTGTCGGAGGCCGGCGACGGACTGAAATGTGTCGTTCCCCTACCGACAGTATGAGCGAAATCGCACCCGAGCGCCGGGCGCTCCGACCTGACGACGGCGGGGACAGCCGCGCCGCCCGCGCCCGCTCGGAACCGATGGCCGTCGTCCCGCTCGGGGGTGGCCGCTACGACGTCGTCACCGGCGACGACACCGCCTACACCGTCGACGTGCGGGCCGGCCGGTGCACCTGTCCCGA
Source organism: Halobacteriaceae archaeon (assembly GCA_042216675.1). Lineage (GTDB taxonomy): Archaea > Halobacteriota > Halobacteria > Halobacteriales > Halobacteriaceae > JBDGTS01. The sequence goes on from JBDGTS010000005.1 coordinate 42,570, forward strand.
CCACCGCCACCGCGATGCGCGCTGTAAGCATCTCCGTCGGGTCGCCCTCGACGTGACCGAGAACCGCGTGCCCGCGCCGGACGAACGGGCCGCGGCGTGTGCGGCCTGCGGCGACACGACGTTCGTCGCCCGCGAAACGGCGGCCCCCGTCTACTGTGCGGACTGCACGCTCGCACCCGGCGACTTCGCCGTGGACGAGGCGACGGACGACCTGTTGGCCGTCGTGCGGACGACGGACCGCCGCGCCGACGAGACGCCGATTCCGGGCACGGGCCACACCGTCGCCTCCTACCCGGGCAACAGCGACTACGAGGACGCTGACGCCGTCGTCGAGGCCGTGTATCCGGTGCCGGCCGACCCCGAGAGAGTCAGCGCGCGGCCCCCGACGGTGTACTCGTTCCCGCGGGGGCGCCTGCGCCGCGCCGGCGTCACTCCACGTCGTCGAGCGTGACCCGTTCCGAGTCGCCGACGAGTTCCGCGAAGTCCGTGCCGTCCGCCAGCGCCGTCTCCTTCTTGACGCGGTAGTTGCCGCCGTCGGTCGTGTACAGGTCGCCGGGGTGGAAGAAGTACCAGTCCTCCCGGTCGAAGCGCACGGCGATGCGCGCCTTCGCCCCGAAGTTCCGGGCGAAGTAGACCAGCGCCTCCACCTCCTCGCCGGTGAGGTAGATGGGGTCGCCCGACGAGGACTTGGCCTCGATGGCGTAGAACGTCCCGCCGTCGCCCGCCAGCACGTCCGGCAGTTCGCGGTCCGTCGCGGCCCCGGAGGCCGGCGCGCGCATCACGGCGAAGCCGGCCTCGTCGAGTGCGTTGACGAGTTCGCGCTCCCGCCGGTCGCCCTTGCGGTTGCTCGACATCTCAGGTCCCGTGGTCCCACGAGTCCATGTACTCGCGCTGGTCGCCGCTCAGGCCGTCGATGTCGACGCCCTCGGCGTCGAGTTTGATCTCGGCCACCTCGCGGTCCAAGTCGTCGGGCACCTCGTGGACGCTCGCGTCGTAGGCGTCGGGGTTCTCCGCGAGTTCGCGGACGCAGGCCGCCTGCACGCCGAAGGACTGGTCCATGACCTCCACCGGGTGCCCCATCGCGACGGGGCTCGCGAGGTTGACCAGACGCCCCTCCGCGAGGACGTTGATGCGGCGGCCGTCGGGGAGTTCGTACTCCTCGATGCCGTCCCGGACCTCGGTCACGGACTCGGCCATGGCTTCGAGTTGGTCGAGGTTGATCTCCACGTCGAAGTGGCCGGCGTTGGCGAGGACGGTACCGTCGGCCATGTCTTCGAAGTGCTCTCGGGTGATGACGTCGCGGTTGCCCGTCGTCGTGAGGAACACGTCGCCCTCGCTGGCGGCGTCGGCCATCGGCATGACCTCGTAGCCCTCCATGTGCGCTTCGAGGGCGCGGCGGGGGTCCACCTCGGTGACGATGACGTCGGCGTTCTGGCCGGCGGCCTTCTTGGCGACGCCGCGGCCGCAGTAGCCGTAGCCGGCGACGACGACGGTTTTGCCGGCCCACGAGAGGTTCGTCGTCATCGCGATGTTGGCGAGCGAGGACTCGCCGGTGCCGTGGACGTTGTCGAAGAGACGCTTCATCGGCGTGTCGTTCACGGCGAACATCGGATAGTCGAGCGCGCCGTCGCGGTCCATCGCCCGCAGGCGGTGGACGCCGGTGGTCGTCTCCTCACAGCCACCCTTGATCGAGTCCAGCAGGTCCCGATGCTCCTGATGGATGCGGAACACCATGTCGCCGCCGTCGTCGACGGTGATGGTCGGTTCGTGGTCGATGACGGCCTCGATGGCCTCGTAGTACGCCTCGTCGTCGACGCCGTGGCGGGCGTAGGAGGTGATGTTCTCCTGTGCGTCGAGCGCCGCGCTCACGTCGTCGTGCGTCGAGAGCGGGTTACAGCCGGTGACGGCCACCTCGGCCCCGGCGGCGGCCAGCGTCTCCACCAGCACCGCCGTCTTCGCCTCGACGTGCATCGCCATGCCGACGACTTCGCCGGCCAGCGGTTGCTCCTCGCGGAAGGTGTCGGCCATCTCCGGCAGAATCGACATGTGCTCGCGGGCCCACGCGATTTTCTTCTCGCCGTCGGCCACCAGTTCGTCGCCGTCAGAAAGCGCGTCGCGCGCCGTCGCCGCGGTCATGCGTGACCAGTGGGCAACGGCACGCAAAACCCTACCGGAGCAGTCCGCTCCGGGCCGGGTCGGGGGTGCGCGACCGGATGTGCGAGTCCGGCCCGCGGCGCACCGCGTGTCGCAGGCGTGCCTCCGAGTCAGTCAGTTGCCGGCGTTGGCGGGCGGGCCGCCGCCGTTCCCGTTGCCGCTGGACTTGTTCTCAGGGGGACCCCGCTCGCCGTTCCCGGCGTTCTCGGGCGGACCCTGCTCACCGGACTGGCCGTTGCCGCCCGCGTGTTCGGGCGGGCCCTGACCGTCCGTCTCGTTCTCGTCGCCGCCCGCGTGTTCGGGCGGGCCCTGACCGCCGGTCTTGTTCTCGACGAACTGCGGCGGGCCGCGGTCAGTCTCGTTGCCGCCGGGACCGGCCATCACGGGCGGCCCCTGCCCGTTGCCGGGGTTCTGCGTGGCCGCGAACTGGGCCACCATCAGGCCGAACGGCCCGGAGACGTTCGAGTCGTTCTGGAGGCCGTGGACGAGAGCCGCGACCCGTTCGCCGAACGTCATGTTGGCGAGCGACTCGTCCGTTTCGTTCGCGGCGACCAGTTCGACGGTGGTCGAGGCCGTCTCGTTCTCGTAGGCCGCGGCGACGGTGACGGTCACCGTCTGATTCGGCGAGGGGAGGTCCACCGTGCCGTTCGCGTCGGCGGTGTAGTCGCCCGTGCCGGCGTAGGTGGCGTTCTCGTCGGCCGTCGTGACGTTCACCGAGGCGTTCGGGGCCGCGGTGCCGTTGTCGGTCACCGTCGCCGTCGCGCTCGCGTCGTCGTGCTGTTCGACGCTCACGGCGAGGCCGGTGTTCGTCGTGTTCTCGGCGACGAGTTCCGCCGTGGTGTTCGCCGTCGCGTTGTCGTAGGTGGTCGAGATGGAGACGTTTACCGTCTGATTCGGCGCGGGGAGGTCCACCGTGCCGTTCTCGTCGGTGGTGTAGTCGCCCGTGCCGGCGTACGTGGCGTTCTCGTCGACCGTGCTTACGGTCACCGAGGCGTTCGCGGCCGCGGTGCCGTTGTCGGTCACCGTCACCGTCGCGCTCGCGTCGTCGTGCTGTTCGACGCTCACGTCGAGGCTCTCGGACGTGGCGGCCAGCGCACCGGGAGCAAACGCCACGGCGATGAGCGCTGTCGCCACGAGAACTGCGAGTGCTTTTCGGGTCATCGTGCGTCTCAGACGTGGGACCACGGCCCCTAATAACCGACCAGCCGTTACCCCCGATTTGGCCCGATTAAGCCGGATTTAATCGCCAGACTGAGACGGGTCAAACGGTCGGCAGTGATGAACCGGCGAAACAGTTATGTATCAGTTTGCCCGCTCGACGAGCGCCGTCGCACGCTCGGCCGCCCGTTCTCGCACCGCCTGTTCGTCGAGGGGGAGGACCTCGCGGTCGCGCATCAGCACCGCGCCGTCGCAGACCGTGTGGCGCACGTCGCTCCCGCGGGCCGCGTACGCGAGGTGCGAGACGTGGTCGTGGACCGGCGTGAGGTGCGCCGACCGGAGGTCCACGACGGCGAGGTCCGCCGCCGCGCCGGCCTCGATGCGTCCCGCGTCGAGGCCAAGCGCTTCGGCGTTCCCCCGCGTCGCCATCTCCACGACGGCTTCTGCGGGCACCGCCGAGGCGTCGTCGGCGGCGAGTTTGCCGACCATCGCCGCGTCGCGCATCTCGTCGAACACGTCGAGGTCGTTGTTCGACGCGGCGCCGTCGGTGCCGAGGCCGACCGTGACGCCCCGCTCGCGGAGGCGCTGGACCGGCGCCATCCCGCTGGCGAGTTTCATGTTCGAGGCCGGGCAGTGGATGACCGCCGTCCCCCGGTCCGCGAGGCGGTCCATCTCGGACTCGTCGACGTGGACGCCGTGCGCCACGAAGTCCTCGTCGCCGAGGAGCCCCGCGTCGTCGGCGAATTCGAGTGGCCGCTCTCCGTGCTCTTCGACGATGGGCGTCACCTCGTCCGTCGTCTCGTTCGCGTGGTAGTGCAGCGGGAGGTCAGCCTCCCGGGCCGCGTCGGCCATCTCGCGGAGGTGGGCCTCGCTCACGGTGGTCAGACTGTGGGGCTGGACCGTCGTGGAGATGCGCCCGTCCGCCGCGCCGTCGAGTTCGCGGGCGACGCGGACGCTCCGCTCGACGTCCTCGGCGGCGCCCTCGGTGTCCTTGCCGGCGGTGACCGCCGTGTGCCCGAGGACGGCCCGCAGGCCGCCCGCCTCGACGGCCGCCGCGATTTCGGGGACGTGGAAGTACATGTCCGCGAACGCCGTCGTGCCGGACTTGATCATCTCCAGAACACCGAGTTCGGCGCCGGCGGCCACGTCGGCCGGTTCGAGTTCGGCCTCGACGGGCCAGATGTCCTCCCGAAGCCACGCGTCGAGGGGCTTGTCGTCGGCGTAGCCCCGGAGGAGCGTCATCGCGACGTGCGTGTGGCCGTTGATGAGACCGGGAATCACGAGGCCATTCGTCGCGTCGAGTCGCTCGTCGCCCGCGGCCGTCTCCCCCACGTCGAGAATCTCGCCCGCGTCGCGGTCCACGAGGACGCTCCCGCGTTCGACGGTCCCGTTCGGGCGGAGCACGCGGCCGCCAGCGACTTCCAACGTCGTCATGGCGCCGTCTCCGCCCGCGGGGCCCCTAAGGGTTGCTACCCGGGCGCCGTCGTGAACAACTCGAAGAGGTTCGCGAGCGGCACCGCCAGCGCCACCGAGGCAACGATGTGTCCGAGGGTGACGAGCGCCGCCGTCCGGTAGCGAAGGCGGTAGATGCCGTGAACTGCGGCGAAGTCGGCGGCGAGCGCGATGCCCAGAATCAGCGCGGGCGGATACCGGATGAGCGCCATCGTGACGACGGCGGGCACCACGCCGACGACGGCGGCGCGGCGCCACGGCACGTCTCCGAGGAAGTACGTGGTCGCTATCTGGGCGGTGAAGGTGAAGAAGGCCCACGCCAGCAGCAAGGTGCCGACGTAGGCGGTGACGTCGCCCGCGGCGGGGGCGACGCTCTGGGCCACCGGAACCATACGCACAGTCCGGTCGGGGGCCGCAAGTCGCTTTCTACTCGAGGAGGCCGAGGTCCTCGAGGCGCGAGACGATTTTGTCGACGGCCTTCTCGGCGTCCTCGGGCTCCTTGCCGCCCGTGATGACGAGCTTGCCGGAACCGAACAGGAGCGCGACGACCTCCGGCTCGTCGAGGCGGTAGACGAGGCCGGGGAACTGCTCGGGCTCGTACTCGATGTTCTCCAGCCCGAGGCCGATGGCGATGGCGTTGAGGTTGAGCTGGCGCCCGAGATCCGCCGACGTGACGATGTTCTGGACGACGATTTCCGGTTCCTCCTCGACTTCGATGTTGAGGTCCCGCAGTTTGTCGAAGACGATGCGCAGGCTCTCGTGGACGTCCTCGGTGCTCTTCGCACCGGTGCAGACGATTTTGCCCGAGCGGAAGATGAGCGCGGCCGACTTCGGGTCCTGCGTGCGGTAGACGAGGCCGGGGAACTGCTCGGGGTCGTAGTCGGCCCCTTCGAGGTCCATCGCGACGCTCTGCAGGTCGAGTTCCTGTCCGATGCCCGTCGAGGCGACCACGTTTTCAATATTGATGGTTTCCTTGGGGTCGGTCATGTACGGCTTAAACCTCGTATTTAAGGCTTATAAAGGTTGGCGGTCCCCACACGTCTCGCTTATGTAGGACCGACACGCTGAGGTGGGGCGCGCCGCGAGAGGCGGGCGTGTACTGCCTCGAACTCGCCGGCGACGACGACCCGTTCGCGGCCGCGGAAGCGCGGGCCGCCGCGGGGAACGTGGACGTGGTCGCACCCGGGGTCGCCACGGCCCGGTCCCTCGACGCCGACCGGGCGCGGACGCTCGCGTTCACCCGTCGCGGGTCGGCACTCCTCGCTCGCACTGACGCCGACGTCGAGGCGGCCGAACTCGCTCTGGACGCCGCCCCCATCGACCGCTCGGGGTCCGTCGCGGTGCGCGCGCGGGACGTGCGCGGGACGGCTGGCGTCGACACGCAACGCGCCGAGCGAACACTCGGGGCGGCCCTCGTGGACCGGGGCTTCGACGTCGACCTGGAGACGCCGGACCACGAACTCCGGGCCGTCTTCGCCGGCGACACCTGCTTTCTCGGGTGGCTCGCCGTCGAGAGCGAGCGAGGGTACGGCGACAGGGCGCCCACCGACCGCCCGTTCTTCCAGCCCGGAAGCATGGACCCGCTCCTCGCCCGCGCTCTCGTCAACATCGCCGGCGCGCGGCCCGGCGCCCGCGTCGTGGACCCGATGTGTGGCACCGGCGGTCTCCTCATCGAAGCGGCCCTCGTCGGCGCCGACCCGGTGGGCCTCGACGCCCAGCGGAAGATGGTCCGCGGCGCGCGCGAGAACCTCGTCGAATACGGTTCCGGCACCGTTCTCCGGGGCGACGCGACACAGCTGCCCCTCCGCGACGGTGCCGCCGACGCCGTCGTGTTCGACGCGCCCTACGGCCGCCAGTCCAAAATCGAGCGCCACACGCTCGCTGACCTCGTGGGCGGGGCGCTGCGCGAGGCGCACCGCGTCGCGCCCCGGGCCGTCGTCGTCGGTGACCGCTCGTGGGCGGACGCCGCGCGCGACGCGGGATGGTCAGTCGAGGCCACATTCGAGCGCCGGGTGCACCGCTCGCTCGTGCGGTACATCACTGTCGTCGACGCTGACGGGTCGCCGCGGGCGATTCCCGACTAGTCGGCGAGGTCCGCCAGCAGGTGCGCGAGGTGGAGTCGGTCGCTCGTCCCAGACGCCAAATCGAGGTCGGCCTCGCCGGCGCGGCGGTGGAGACGCGCCAGTCGCTCGCCGTCGTAGCGCGAGCGCCCGGCGTCGAGAATCGCGTCGAGCACTTCGTCGCCGGAGTAGCCGTCGTCGTTCAGCAGGTCGTCGAGCGTCGAGCGTGCGTCCGTGAACTCGCCGGCCTCGGCGGCGTCGAGCATCGCCGTCACGTCCGAGCGCGGGCCCACGTCGCTCAGCGCCTCGTAGGCCGCGTCCATCGTGATTTCGCCGGCCTCGGCGTGCGTCGTCTGCGCCCCGAGGATGGCCTTCCGGAGGTCGCCGTCGGCCCAACTCGCGACGTACCGGAGGCCGTCCTCGTCGTAGTCGGCGTCCGCGCGGTCCGCCACGTCTTCGAGGACGCTCGCCGTCTCGGACTCGCTCGGGGAGCGAATCGGCACCGGGAAACAGCGCGAGCGAATCGGCGGAATCAGCTTCGTCGGCTGGCGCGTGACGATGACGAACTGGGTGGCCTCGTGGTGGCGCTCCATGAGGCGGCGCAGGGCCTGCTGGAAGTCCTCCCGGATGGCCTCGGCGTTGTCCAGCACCAGCGTCTTGTACGACCCGGAGGCGGGCGCGTACCCCGCCATCTCGCGGAAGACGAGTTTCAGCATCTCCCGCTTCGAGAGGTCGCTGTGTCCATCGAGGAATGACGCGAACCGGGGGTCGTTCTTGATGTCCGTCTTCCGGCGGTTGAACACGTCGGCGACGTTGATTTCCACGAGGTCGTTGTCCGGGTCCGCGTGGCTCTCGCGGGCCAGCGCCCGCACCGCGGCCGTCTTGCCGACCCCCCGTGGTCCGTGGACCACGAGGTTCAGCGGTTCGCCGACCGCGTTCCCCAGGTAGTCGCGGGCGTCCTCCTGTGGGAGGTCCGCGAGGGCGGGCGCGAAGCGGTCGGTCCACAGCGGCTCGTCCATCGGCTCCCCGTAGCCGACCCACGGGTATGAATCGGTCGGTCGCCCTGTCGAACCCGTTTTATATACGCCGGCCGCAGACACGGACATGACTCTCCGCGTGACGTTCCTCGGGACCGGCGGCGCCGTCCCGACGACGGAGCGGAACACCAGCGCCGTCTTCGTCAACCGCGAGGGCGACCAACTCCTCTTCGACGTCGGTGAGGGCACGCAGCGACAGATGATGCGCTTTGGCACGGGCTTCGCCGTCTCGGACGTGTTCATCACGCATCTCCACGGCGACCACGTGTTGGGCCTGCCGGGTCTCCTCCAGACGTGGGGCTTCAACGACCGCGAGAAACCCCTCACGGTCCACGTCCCGCAGGGCACCCAGCGCGAAGTCCACGACTTGCTCCACGCCGCCGACACCGATCCGAACTTTCCCGTCACCGTGAACGAAGTCGGGGCGGGTGAGGTGGCCCTCGACGGCGACGACTACGAGGTCCGCGGCGTCGCCACCGCCCACCGGACGACGGCCGTCGGCTACGCACTCGTCGAGGACGAGCGGAAGGGACGCTTCGACCGCGAGAAAGCCGAGGAACTGGGCGTCCCCGTCGGCCCGAAGTTCTCGAAACTCCACGAGGGCGAGGCGGTCGAACTCGAAGACGGCACCGTCGTCGACCCCGAACAGGTGGTCGGCCTGCCCCGGCCCGGCCGACGCCTCGTCTACACCGGCGACACCCGGCCCACGGAGGCCGTCGTCGACGCGGCGACGGACGCGGACCTGCTGATTCACGACGCCACGTTCGCGGCGGACCGCCTCGAACGGGCCCGCGACACGGGCCACGCCACGGCCCGCGAGGCCGGGGAAGTCGCCGCCGACGCCGGCGCGGCGCGACTCGCGCTCACCCACCTCTCCTCGCGGTACGCGGGCGAGGCGGGGCGCCTCCGCGCGGAGGCCGTCGAGACTTTCGACGGCGACGTGTTGCTCCCCGACGACGGCGATGAAGTCGACGTGCCGTTCCCCCGGTAGCGCCGTGGGTTTATATCCGGCAATCCCCTACGCCGGGTCGTGAACGGTCGCACGGGAGCGTTGGACGCCGCCGTCTTCGGCGTCGACGTGCAGAGCGGGGACGTGCGCGGCGACGCGCCGTCGTACGCCCTCGTCGTGTTGGACGAGGACGGCATCTCCCGAGACGTGGTCTCGCGCCGGAAACTCCTCCGCCTCGTCGCCGACGAGGAACCGGCGTTTCTCGCGACGGACAACATGTACGAACTCGCGGCGGACAAGGACCAACTCGTCCACCTCCTCCGCCGCCTGCCCGACGAGACGCGACTGGTGCAGGTGACCGGCGACGAGCAACCCGAACCGCTCTCGCGGGTGGCCTCCCGCCACGGCGTCCCCTACGGCAAGGACCCGATGGAGGAAGCCGAGGCCGCGGCCCGCCTCGCCGCCGCGAACGTCGGCTACGAGGTGTCCGCCTTCACGGACACGACCCGCGTGAAAGTCGCCCGCGGGCGCTCGACGGGCGGCGGTGGCTGGTCCGAGGACCGCCTCACCCGCCGCATCCACGGCAACGTGAAGACGGCGGCCCGCGACGTGGCCGACGAACTCGACGCCGCCGGCCTCGACTACGACCGGGACGTGACCGAGAAGTACGGCGGCTTCGCCAACGCCGTCTTCGAAGTCGAGGGTGCGCCGGCCGACATCCCCCTCTCGGAGCGCCGGTCGGGCGACGTGCGCGTCGAAATCGAGCGGGAGCGACGCGACGGCATCGAGTTCGACCCGCTGGTGAAGCGCCGCGACCACATCGTCGTCGGCGTCGACCCGGGGACGACGACGGCAGTGGCGCTCGTCTCCCTCGACGGCGAGGTGCTGGACGTCTGGAGTTCCCGCACCGCCGACACCGCCGACGTGACCGAGTGGATAATCGAGGGCGGGCGCCCCATCGTCGTCGCCGCCGACGTGACGCCGATGCCGGAGACGGTGGAGAAGATTCGGCGCTCTTTCGACGCGGCGGCGTGGGCGCCCGAGGCGGACCTCCCGGTGGACGAGAAGAAACACCGGACCCGCGAGGCCGCCTACGACGACGACCATCAGCGCGACGCCCTCGCGGCCGCCCTGTTCGCCCACGACGACCACGCCGACCAGTTCCAGCGCATCACGGAGAAGGTGCCCCGCGACGTGGACCGCGGGGACGTAATCGCCCGCGTCGTCGCCGGCGAGGAATCCGTCGAGGCGGTCCTTCGGGACCTCCGCGACGACGGTGACGACGGCGAGGGGGAGGCGGAACACACCACGCGCAAACTCACCGACGAGGAACAGCGGATTCGGGACCTCGAACGGCAGGTCGAGCGCCTCGAATCGCACGTCGAGTCGCTGGAGGCGGACCTCGACGAGAAGGAGGCGGAGATCGAGGAGTACGAGGCCGAACTGTCACAGGCCCGTCGCGACGAGCGACGCGAAGCCAGACAGACCCGCGAGGTCACCCGCCTCCAGCGGAAAAACGAGACGCTCGAACGACAGCGAGACGAGGCCCGCGAGCGGGTGGATGAACTGGAGGACAAACTCGATCGCCTGAAGGCCCTCTGGCGCCTCGACCACTCGAACTTCACCGACGTGGACGGGAAGGCCGCGGACCTCGTGCCCGTGAAGCCGGTCGAACAGTTCACCACCGCCGCCATCGAGGCGGCCGACGAGTCCTACGGGCTGGCGCCCGACGACGTGGTGTATCTGCGGGACGCCAGCGGGGCCGGGCGGTCCACGGCCCAGCGACTCGCCGAGGCGGAGCCCCGAATCGTCCTGCTGGGCGATGGCGGTCTCTCGGACGCCGCGGACGAGGTGCTGTTCGAGGCCGACGTGCCGGTGGGCGACGCCGACGAGGTGACCATCCGCGAGGTGGACGACCTCGCGGTGGCCCGCGAGGACGACGTGGCGGCCGAAGTCGAGGCGTGGCGCGACAGGGCCGAGGACCGCCGCCTCGACCGGACGGCGGAGATGGTCGACCGAATCGTGAGCGAACATCGGGCGGGCGATGCGCGAAGCGCATCGGATGGCGAGCGGTGAAACCGCGAGCAGGTGGCTCGGAACGAGCCGGCGGTGGCGAGTGAGAGCCACGATTGCGTGGGCGGTGAAACCGCGGACCGCGACCGACCACACGAACGTCCAGCCGAGAAGTATAAGGGGATAGAAGGAGACTTATATTCTCATTATGCCTAATACTTTTCACGCTCCGGCGCCTCCAGATGCGTATGCCCCACAATCAGGATGTGGAGGGCGACACGTCGGAGATCAGTTCCGAGTACGAGTGCCTCGGATGCGGGAAAATCGTGGAGGCCCGGACGCACCCCGGCGAGTGTCCGGACTGCGGGAGCGAGGTCCAGAACCGCGCGAAGTCCCTCGAATGAGCGCGTCGAGGACTAAAAAGACGTAAATCGCCGGCCCTCACACGGGGTCGTATGGACGCCTTCGAGCGCATCACCCGCAACGCCACGGAGGTCGTCACCGAGGACGAGGTGGCGACGCTCGCCGAAGACCCCGAGGGCAAGCGTGCCTACGTGGGCTACGAGCCGAGCGGCGAACTCCACCTCGGCCACCTCCTGACCGCGAACAAGCTCATCGACCTACAGGACGCCGGCTTCGAGGTGACGGTCCTCCTCGCCGACGTGCACGCGTACCTCAACGGGAAGGGCACCTTCGAGGAGATTCGGGAGACGGCCGAGCGGATGCAGGCGCAGTTCCTCGCCTACGGCCTCGACGAGGACCGGACGGAGTTCGTCTACGGCTCTACGTTCCAACTCGACGAGGACTACGTGCTCGACGTGGACGCCCTCGCCGTCGAGACGACGCTCAACCGCGCCCAGCGCGCGATGGCCGAGATTCAGAGCGGCGGGACGGCCTCCGTCGCACACGTGATGTACCCGCTGATGCAGGCCCTCGACATCGTTTACCTCGACGTGGACCTCGCGGTGGGTGGCCTCGACCAGCGGAAGGTGCACATGCTCGCCCGCGACAACCTCCCCGAGGTGGGCTACGAGGCGCCGACCAGCCTCCACACGCCCATCATCGCCGACCTCGAAACGGGCGTCGGCAAGATGTCCTCCAGCGCGGGCGTCGACATCACGATGGGCGACTCCCGGGACGACATCGAGGAGAAAGTCAACGCCGCCTTCTGCCCGCCGACGCGGGACCCCGACCCCGACGAGGAGGGCAACGAGCGCGAGAACCCGGTGCTGGAACTGTTCGAGTACCACGTCTTCCCGCGCGTCGAGTCGGTGACCGTCGAGCGACCCGACGAGTACGGCGGCGACGTGACCTTCGATTCCTACGCGGAACTGGCGGACGCCCTCGAATCCGGGGACCTCCACCCCGCCGACGCGAAGTCGACGCTGGCGGCGGAACTGGACGCCCTCATCGCGCCGGGACGGGAGCGCCTCGAAGAACTGCGCGACGACTGACCGCTAGATTCCCATCCCGAACGCGCCGAGCATCCGCTTCACGAGGCCGGCCGCCACGAGTCCGAGGCCGGCGACGACGAGTGCGACGCCCGCAGCGATGAGCGGGTCGACGACGGCGAGCAGTCCGAGGCCGCCGAGCAGTACGACGACGCCGGCGACGCCGACGAGACCGAGTTTGTCGAGCATACGGGCCGCTGTGGGCGCTGGCACGTCAGCCCGTCGATTCGGGTCGCCGTATGGCGGCGGTTTTAAATCGCTCCCTCACCAACGCCCGCGTATGAGCGAAAAGGAGGGGCAGTCGGACCTCCGCATGCCCGACGACGACGAGCTGTTCGCCGTCGTTCAGGAGATGCTGGGGGCCAACCGCGTCCGTGTTCGCTGCGAGGACGGGGAGGAGCGCACAGCGCGCATCCCCGGCCGCATGCAGAAGCGCATCTGGATCCGCGAGGACGACGTGGTGCTCATCGAACCGTGGGACTGGCAAGACGAGAAGGCCGACATCACGTGGCGTTACGAGAAGTCGGAGGCCGATCAACTCCGCGAGGAGGGCTACGTCTGAGGCGGTGAGGGGTTTTTCAGCCTCGGGTACCTACGGCGTGTGAATGCCGGAGGACTACGGACTGGCCGAGGACAGGGAGGGCGCGCCCGGGGACGAGTGGGCGGACCTCGACGTCAGCGACGACGAGGCCGACCGCATCGCGCGCCAGCAAGACCGCGACTTCACGCACTTTCTCGAACGCCTGAAAGACGCGGACCAGTTCAAGGCGACGGGTGCCGTCTTCGACGACGCCACCTACGCCGCCATCTACAAACTCGTGCAGGACGACCACCTGACGGCGATGGGCGGCCCCATCTCCTCGGGCAAAGAGGCCGTCGTCTTCGAGGGACTCGCCCCCGAAGACGAGGACGTGGCGGTGAAAATCTACCGCGTCAGCACTTCGGACTTCAAGCAGATGGCCGACTATCTGGAGGGCGACCCCCGCTTCGAGGGCGTCCGCGACGACAAGAAGGCCGTCGTCGTCGCGTGGACCCAAAAGGAGTTCTCGAACCTCGAACGGGCGCGGGAGGCCGGCGTCCGAGTGCCCGAGCCACTGGGCGTCCAGCGGAACGCCCTCGTGATGGAACTCATCGGCGAGGAGGGCGACCCCGCGCCGACGCTCCACGACGTGGAAATCGAGAATCCCCGCACCGCCTACGAGGTGGTCCGCGAGTACATGTGGCGCCTCCACGCGGCGGGCCTCGTCCACGGCGACCTCTCGGAGTACAACATCGTCGTCTACGACGGCGAACTCGTCATCATCGACGTGGGGCAGGCGGTGACGATTCACCATCCCAACTCCGACGACTTCCTGCGCCGGGACTGCAAGAACGTGGCCGCATTCTTCGGGCGACAGGGGGTCGACGTGACCGCCGACGAACTGTACGACCACGTCTCCGCGGCGCGCGACGACGAGGAGTGAGAGATGCCCCCGAGCAACTCTTAAACGGCCCCGGACTCTACGTACCGTATGCCCAAACACGTGAAGATTCCGCAGGACCGGATCGGCGTCCTCATCGGTGACGGTGGTGAGACCATGCGCCGCATCGAGAGTGCGGCCGAGGTCCGCCTCGACATCGACTCCGAGAACGGCGCCGTCGCGGTCGAACAGGTCGGCGACCCCGTCCTCGGCCTGCAGGCGCCCGACGTCGTTCAGGCCATCGGCCGCGGGTTCACCCCCGACGTGGCGCTCTCCCTCCTCGACGACGACATGCGGATGTTCGAGGTCATCGACATCTCCCGCGCCGCCCGCAACGACAACGACCTCCGCCGCAAGAAGGGGCGTCTCATCGGCGAGAACGGCCGAACCCGCGAACTGATGGAGGACCTCACCGGCGCGGACGTCGTCATCTACGGCTCCACGATGGGTATCATCGGCGACCCCAAGGAGGTCGATGTGGTGCGAAGCGCCGCCGAGATGCTCCTCGACGGCGCGCCCCACGGCGCCGTCTACTCGTTCCTCGAACGCAAGCGCACGGAGGAACTCAAGCATCGGGGGATGGAGTACCACGAGCGACCGGGCGGCGAGAGCAGCACTTAAACGGAATCGTGCGAACTCTTCGCACGGTCTGAGGGCCGCGCGCGAGTGTCAACTCCTCCCCGTTCCACCACTTTTATATAGAATCACATTCAATCAACACTCACTCATGGCACAGCAGCAGATGGGCGGTCAGCCCCTTATTGTTCTCTCGGAGGACAGCCAGCGCACCTCCGGGGAGGACGCGCAGTCGATGAACATCACCGCCGGGAAGGCGGTGGCCGAGTCCGTGCGGACGACACTCGGCCCGAAAGGGATGGACAAGATGCTCGTGGACTCCACGGGCGAAGTCGTCGTGACCAACGACGGCGTCACCATCCTCAAGGAGATGGACATCGAGCACCCGGCGGCAAACATGATCGTCGAGGTCTCGGAGACGCAGGAGAACGAGGTCGGTGACGGCACCACCTCCGCCGTCGTCGTCGCCGGCGAACTCCTCGCGGAAGCCGAGGACCTCCTCGACCAGGACATCCACCCGACCACGCTCGCACAGGGGTACCGGGAGGCCGCCGAGAAGGCGACCGAGTTCCTCCAGGACCTCGCCATCGACGTGGACGCCAGCGACACGGAGTACCTTCGGCGCATCGCCGCGACGGCGATGACCGGCAAGGGCGCGGAGAGCGCCAAGGGCCACCTCTCGGACCTCGTGGTCCGCGCGGTCCAGTCCGTCGCGGACGACGGCGAAATCGACACCGACAACGTCAGCCTGAAGAAGGTCGTCGGCGGCTCCATCGACCAGTCCGAACTCATCGACGGCGTGGTCATCGACAAGGACCGCGCCAACGACAACATGCCCGCCGTCGTCGAGGACGCCAACGTGGCCCTCGTCGGCACCGGCATTGAGGTCAAGGAGACGGAAATCGACGCCGAGGTCAACGTCACCGACCCCGACCAGCTCGAGGAGTTCCTCGCACAGGAGGAGCGCCAGCTCGAAGAGCTGGTCGACCACCTCGACTCCATCGGTGCCGACGCCGTCTTCGTGGACGGCGGCATCGACGACATGGCCCAGCACTTCCTCGCGCAGCGCGGCATCATCGCCGTGCGCCGCGTGGGCGACTCCGACATGACGGCTCTCGCCCGCTCGACGGGCGCCTCTCTCGTCAACAACGTCGAGGACATCACCGAGGACGACCTCGGCTTCGCCGGCAACGTCGGCAAGCGCGACATCGGCGGTGACGACAAGAACATCGTCGTCAACGACGTCGAGGACGCCAAGAGCGTCACCCTCCTCCTCCGCGGCGGCACCGACCACGTCCTCGACGAGGTCGAGCGCGCAATCACCGACTCGCTCGGCGTCGTGCGCGTCACCCTCGAGGACGGCCAGATCGTCCCCGGCGGCGGCGCGCCCGAGACGGACCTCTCGCTGAAGCTCCGCGACTACGCCGACTCCGTCGGCGGCCGCGAACAGCTGGCAGTCGAGGCGTTCGCCGACACGCTGGAGGCCATCCCGCGCACCCTCGCCGAGAACGCGGGCCACGACCCCATCGACTCGCTCGTGGACCTGCGCTCCCGCCACGACGCCGGCGAGACCGGCGCCGGGCTGGACGCCTACACCGGCGAGATCGTCGACATGGAGGAGGACGGCGTCGTCGAGCCGCTCCGCGTGAAGACCCAGGCCATCGAGTCCGCCACCGAGGCGGCCGTCATGATCCTCCGCATCGACGACGTCATCGCCGCGGGCGACCTCGCCGGCGGCGAGGTCGGCGGCGACGACGACGAGGACGCCGGTGGCCCGCCCGGCGGCATGGGCGGCGGCATGGGCGGCATGGGCGGCGGCATGGGCGGCATGGGCGGCATGGGTGGCATGGGCGGCGCGATGTAAATCGCGG
>JBDGTS010000006.1:0-55018 GCA_042216675.1 Halobacteriaceae archaeon
ACATCCAGTTCGTCCAGTCCTACGAGGGCGTCGAGGGCGACTCCGCGTCCATCACCGTCGCCACCGCCGTCATCTCGGCGCTGGAGGACATCCCCATCGCACAGGACATCGCGATGACCGGGTCGCTCTCCGTCCGGGGCGACGTGCTTCCCGTCGGTGGCGTGACCCACAAAATCGAGGCCGCCGCGAAGGCCGGCGTCGACCGGGTCATCATCCCGAAGGCCAACGAACAGGACGTGATGATCGAGGACGAGTACGAGGACATGGTCGAAATCATCCCCGTCTCGCACATCAGCGAGGTCCTCGACATCGCACTCGTCGGCGAACCCGAGAAGGACTCGCTGGTCACGCGCCTCCGCGAAATCACGGGGCAGGCGCTCGACAAGCAGGTCGGTCCCTCCGGCACGGGCACGAACCCGAGTCCGCAGTAGCCGCGGCCGCTTCTCTGACTCCACTACCTCTTTCCCAGTTCCCCCGAAAGCCGTGGCCATGCCGGCGTGGACGCCGTTCGTCGGATTCGTACTCGCCGTCACCGCCGTCGTCGTGGCGCTGGCCCGCGCGACGGCCGCGATGGGCGACTCGGGGCCGGTTCCGGCCGAAATCGAGGCGTGGACTCCCGTCGACCTCTCGCTGAACGTCGCGCTCACGCACGGCGCCATCGGGGCCGCCGTCGCGGGCGCGGCGTGGTTCAGCGACATTCCCGCATCGGCGCTCGGCCTCGACGCGCCGGCACCCGTCGCCGTCGGCCTCGGCGTCGCGGCGGGCGCGGCGCTCTACGTCCTCGACGAGACGGCGGCGTGGCTGGCCGACCGACTCGGCGTCCCGTACAGCGAACGCCTCCGCGAGTTCCTCACACCCGAAACGCGGGGCGGGTGGGTCGTTCTCCTGTTCGTCGCTCTCCCCGCCGTCGCTGGCGCGGAGGAACTCCTCTTCCGGGCGGCGCTCGTCGGCGTCCCCGCGGCGGCGTACGGCGTCTCGCCGTGGCTGCTGGCCGTCCCGTCCAGTCTGCTCTTCGGCGCGGCCCACGGCACGCAGGGCCCCGGTGGCGCCGTCGTGGCCGCGCTTCTCGGATTCGGGCTGGCGGCGACGTACGTCCTCACGGGGAGTCTGCTCGCCGCCGTCGTGGCCCACTACCTCGTGAACGCCGCGGAGTTCGCGGGCCACGAATACGTTCGATAGCCCCTTGACTTACAGTCGGATTTATGGCAGTTTAGGCAACATCCTCGGTTTGATGGCTGCGATACGCACCGAGGCGTTGACGAAGCACTACGGCGACGTGACAGCACTCGATGGTCTCGATCTGACCGTCGAGTCCGGCGAGGTGTTCGGCTTTCTCGGCCCGAACGGCGCCGGCAAGTCTACGACCATCAACGTCCTGTTGGGCTTCCTCGAACCGACGGCCGGGCGCGTCGAGGTCCTCGGCACCGACGTCCTGTCGGACTCGCGGGCGGTCCGCCGACGCATGGGCGTTCTCCCCGAGGACTTCGAACCGTACGAACGGCTGACGGCCCGCGAACACATCTCCTACGCCGCCGACCTGAAAGGCGCCGACCCCGACCCCGCCCACCTCCTCGACCGGACGGGCCTCGACCCGGACGCGTGGGACCGACGGGCCGGGAACTACTCGACGGGGATGTGTCAGCGCCTCGCCCTCGCCTGCGCCCTCGTCGGCGACCCGGACCTCCTCGTCCTCGACGAACCTTCCTCGGGTCTCGACCCGCAGGGGATGGCCGAGATGCGGGACCTGATTCTGACCGAGGCCGAGTCAGGGACGACGGTGTTTTTCTCCTCGCACATCCTCAGCGAAGTCGAAGCCGTCGCGGACCGCGTGGGCATCCTCGCGGACGGACACCTCGTCGCGACGGGTACCCTCGACGAACTCCGGGCGGGCGCGGCGGCGCGGGCGCCCCTCCGCCTCGACGTAGCGGACGTGCCTGACGGCCTCGTGGCCGACGTGGCCGACGCCGAGGGCGTCGCGGACGCGTGGGCCGAAGACGGGTCGATTCACGCCGAACTCTCCGACCCGGCCCGCAAGGTCGCCGTCATCGAGGCGGTCAACCGGGAGACGACAGTCGAGGACGTCATCTCCGAGGCGGCGTCGCTGGAGGCGATGTTCACGATGTACACGGACGGCGAGACGGACGCCGAGCGAGCGGCCGTCGCCGCGGGTGATGCGCGATGAGCGTCCGCGACGCGCTCACGGTGGCCCGTCACGACTTCCTCAGCGCCCGGCGGTCCCGCCTCGTCTGGGGCGTCATCGCCATCTACGTCGCTTTCGTGACGCTCGTCTTCTACGGCGGGTCGACCGTGAGCGACCCGTCCGTGAACCAGACGCTGTACACGCAGGTGGCGCTCACGGCCCTGCTGTTGCCGCTGGTGGCCGTCGCGGGGTCGTACCTCGCCATCGCGGGGGAGCGCGAGTCGAACACCATCCGGTTCCTGCTGTCCCAGCCGGTCTCGCGACGCGCCGTCGTCGTGGGGAAACTCCTCTCGCGGGCCGCCCTGCTGACGGTGGCGCTCGTCGTCGCGGTGGGCGTCGGCGTCGGCGTCGTCGCCCTCACCTACCCCGCGCTGGAACTGGGGAGCATCGCGAAGTTCTTCGCCCTCACGCTCCTCCTCGTCGCGGTGTACGTCTCCGTGGCCGTCGCTATCTCGGCGGCCGCGTCGAGTCGCTCGCGGGCCATCTCCGGGGCCATCGGGTTCTACTTCGTCTCCGACGTGCTGTTTCTCTTCGGGGACCTCTCGGTGGTCGGGCTCCTGCGCTACGTCCTCGAAGACCTGCTGGGCGGGGAGTACCACCGCTTCTTCTACGAGTCGTTCCGGACGCTCTCGCCCGCGAACGCGTACATCAACTCGACGCTCGCCATCTTCGACCCCGCGAACTTTCGGGGGATTCCGAGCCGCGAGGCGCTCCCGTTCTACCTCGAAACGGAGTTCATGCTCCTGATTCTCGCGGCGTGGACCGTCGTTCCGCTCCTCGTCGGGACCGTCGTCTTCGACCGGTCTGAACTCGGGTAGTCACTCGACGGGGCGCAGCAACCCCGCCAGCAGGCCGACGGCGGTCATCGCGGCCGCGCCGAGCAGAAAGGTGGACTCCCAGCCCACGTCGGCGATGAGGCCGCTCGCGACGACGCCGCCGCCGACGCCGCCCCACACCTTCGCGGTGTAGAGGAGCGCGTAGTTCTCCGAGGACCGCGAGGGGCCGTAGTACTCGCCGACGAGCGCCGGCACGACGGAGAACACCGGACTCCGGAAGAACGCGGCCGCGCCGAGGGCCGCGACGAACGGGACGCCGCGGCCGGCCTCGCCGAGGGGCACCGCCGCGGCCAGCACCAGTCCACACACCGTCACGGAGGCCGCGACGGTCCGCTCGCGCCCGAGGCGGTCCGAGAGGCCACCCACGGTGAGGATGCCCGCCGCGTCCGCGAGGGCGACGACGGACGCCGCGGCCGTCGCCAGCGCCGCCGGGAAGCCGAACTGCTCGACGAAGGCCACTGCCTTCCCGATGAGCATCAGGCCCACGCCGTTGACGACGACGAGCATCACCTACAGCACCCAGAACTGCCACGTCCGAATCGCCTCGCGCCACCCGTGCGCTCGTTCCGAGTCCGGGTCCGAGTCCGGGTCCGCGTCGGGTTCCCCGCCGTCGGTCGCTCGCTCGGGGTCACGGAGAACGATGGCGCCGAGGAGGGCCGCGAGGCCCGTCACCGCCCCGACGGCGACGAGCGTCCCGGTGAAGTCCGTGGCGACGCCCTCGCGCACGAACGGGATGAAGAGGACGCTCAGACCGCTGTACATCAGCGTCACGACGCCGGTTGCGAGACCGCGGCGCTCCGTGAACCACTTGACGGGGGTATTGACGGCGACGGTGTAACAGATGCCGGCGCCGGCGCCCCCGGCCCCGTAGGCGACGTAGACGGCCGTCGTCGCCGTCGCGAGGCCGGTACCGACGTAGCCGCCCGCGAGGAGCAGTGCGCCGACCAGCATCGGAACCCGGGGGCCGTGCCTGTCCCGGAAGCGCCCCGCGGGGAACTGCGAGAGCGTCTGCGCGACGACGTAGATGGTGAAGACGGTCCCCAGCGACGTCTCGGTGGCGCCCACCTGCGTCGCGAGCGCCGGCCGAATGGAGGACCAGACGAACTGGTAGGTGCCGGCGGCACCCATCGCGAGGGCCGCGACGGCGACGAGGAGCCACGGGGACCGCAGGCGGTGGCGCATCACGCCGCCCTACCGCCCTCGGTCCCTTGAACGTATCCGTCCCGTCACAGCCCCTCCAGACTCCGGAGTTTCTGCTCCACGTCGGCCGGCGCGGCCGATGCACCGTCGCGCACCCGGTGGTCGGGGACGAGAAGCGGCGCGGGGTTGTCCGCCAGCGCTTCCCGCGCCAAGTCCTGGTCGTCGGCCGACCCGGCGTCGAGGCCGGGCGTCATCCGCACCAGCGACTCCACAGTCACCTGTTCGCCGTACGGAATCTCCCGCACGGCTTCGAGCACGTCGCGCCGGTCCCCCGAGACGGTGAGGCCCACGTCCACGTCGCCGAAGTCCTCCTCGACGCCCTCCAGATACGCCTCGACGCGGTCGAGCAGGGGGTGGTCGCTCTCGGCCTCCTCGTCGGGACTCTCGGGAAACGAGACGGAGATGACCTTCTGCCCCGCGACGCCGAGTTGGACGTACCGACCGAGGTACGAGAACTGCCGCGCGTAGATGCCCGTGTCCATGTCGTCGGCTTCGGCCGGCCGCGCCTTCAAGCGTTCCCCGCGGACCTCCGCAACCCTTATGAACAGACCAGTTCATTAATGTACACTAATGGACGACACAGGCCAAATCGCACCGGAGGTCGCGTCGATACTCGACGCGGCCCGTGCGCGCGAGACGGCGGCCTCACGGCTCGCGGTCGACGCGCGCCCCCTCGACGAGGCGTTCGCGGCCGCCGCGGACGCGGGCCGGATGCCGGTCATCGCCGAGGTGAAACCGACCAGCCCCACCACAGACGGCGTCCACGAGGACGACCCGGTGGCACTCGCCGAGCAGATGGTCGCGGGCGGCGCGGCGGCGCTCTCGGTGCTGACCGAACCCGAGCACTTCGGCGGGTCCCCCGACACCTTGCGCGAGGTGCGCGCGGCCGTCGACGTGCCCGTCCTCCGCAAGGACTTCCTCCTTCAGGAGGGGGACCTCGACCTCGTGGCCGCGGACGTGGTGCTTCTCATCGCCCGCTTCGTCGACGACTTGCCGGGCCTCCTTGACGCGGCCCGCGACCGGGGCTTTCAGGTCCTCGTCGAGGTCCACACCCGCGAGGAACTCCGGACCGCCGTCGAGGCGGGCGCGGAGTACATCGGCGTCAACAACCGCGACTTGGCGGCGCTCACGGTCGACTTGGACACGTTCGGGTCCGTCGCGTCGGCCGCGCCCGACGACGTGACGCTGGTCGCGGAGAGCGGCCTCGGGTCGCCGGCGGACGTCGAGCGAATGCGCGAGGCGGGCGCGGACGCCTGCCTCATCGGTACGGCTATCATGGACGGCGACGTGGAGACGAACACGCGACGACTCTCGCTCTCACAATGAGTTCTGACACACAGGGGAAGTTCGGACCGTACGGCGGACAGTACGTGCCGGAGGCGCTGATGCCTGCGGTCGAAGAACTGGCGGACGCCTACCGGCGCTACGTTCACGAGAACGAGGACGGCTTCATGGACGAGTTCCGCGCCCGGATGCGGGACTTCGGCGGCCGGCCGACGCCGCTTCAGCACGCCGAGTCGCTGAGCGAGCGCTACGGCCACCCGATCTACCTCAAGCGCGAGGACCTCCTCCACGGCGGCGCGCACAAACTCAACAACGCGCTCGGACAGGTCCTGCTGGCGAAGTACATGGGCAAGGAGCGCATCATCGCGGAAACCGGCGCGGGCCAACACGGCACTGCGACGGCGATGGCGGCGGCGCACCTCGATATGCCCTGCGAGATTTACATGGGCCGGACCGACATCAACCGTCAGCGTCCCAACGTGTTCCGGATGCGTCTCAACGGCGCCGAGGTCAACCCGGTCACCGCGGGCACGGGCACGCTGAAGGAGGCCATCAGCGAGACGATGCGCGACTGGGCCACCAACGTTGAGGACACCCACTACGTCATCGGGTCCGTCGTCGGCCCCCATCCGTTCCCGGCGATGGTCCGGGACTTCCAGTCGGTCATCGGCGAGGAGGCCCGCGAGCAGATACGGGAGACGACGGGCGGCCTCCCCGACTCCGTCGTCGCCTGCGCGGGCGGCGGGTCGAACACGATGGGCACGTTCCACGCTTTCCGCGACGACGAGGACGTGGCGCTCTACGCCGTCGAGGCCGGCGGCTCCGACCTCGGCATCGACGCCGAGGCGGGCGTCGCCCCTAACTCCGCGTCGCTCTCGACGGGCGAGGAGGGCGTCCTCCACGGCGCGCGCACCAAACTCCTGCAGGACGCCGACGGCCAAATCGTCGAGTCCCACAGCGTCTCGGCGGGCCTCGACTACGCGGGTGTCGGCCCGGAACTCGCGGCCCTCGTCGACGAGGGGCGTGTCACGCCGGTCAACGTGGACGACGACGAAGCGCTGGCCGCGTTCCACCGCCTCTCCCGCGAGGAGGGCATCATCCCCGCGCTGGAGAGCGCCCACGCCGTCGCGTACCTCGAATCCGACGCTGACCTCGGGACGACGGTGCTGAACGTCTCCGGGCGCGGCGACAAGGACTTAGAGACGGTCATCGAGGAGACGGAGCGCCGGGACCTCGACGTGGCCGTGGACATGGACGTGTTCGGCCCCGACGCGGGTGGTGTCCAGTGAGCCGAATCGCCGAGGCGTTCGCGGACGGCCCCGCGTTCATCCCCTACGTCGCGGCGGGGGACCCGGACTTCGAGGCCTCACAGCGATACGTCGAGGCCCTCGTGGACGGCGGCGCGGACGTGGTGGAACTCGGCCTGCCGTTCTCGGACCCCGTCGCCGACGGCGCGACGATTCAGGGCGCCGTGCGACGGGCGCTGGACGCCGGGATGACCCCCGAGCGCTACTTCGAGTTCGTGGACACCCTCGACGTGGACGTGCCGCTGGTCTGCATGACCTACTACAATCTGCTCTACCAGTACGGCGAGGGGCAGGGTCCCGAGGCGTTCGTCGAACGCGCGGCCGCGGCGGGCATCGACGGCTTCGTCATCCCCGACTTGCCCGCCGAGGAGGCCGGACCCCTCCGGGACGCCTGTGACCGCCACGACCGGGACCTCATCTTCATCGTCGCACCGACGACGCGCGGCGAGCGACTGGAGCGCATGATGGAACAGGTGTCGGGGTACGTCTACGTGCAGGCCCGTCTCGGAACCTCGGGCGCCCGCGACGACGTGTCCGGCCAGACGGCCGAGAGCCTCGCGCGCCTCGCCGACTACGACGTGCCGAAGGCCGTCGGCTTCGGCATCAGCGAGCGGGAGCACGCCCGGGAAATCGTCGCGGCGGGCGCGGACGGCATCATCGTCGGCTCCGCGCTCGTGGACATCATCGCCGACGGCGTCGAGAACGACCGGTCCGTCGAGGCCGTGGCCGCGGACCTCGAGGCGAAGGCCCGCGAACTCGTGGCGGGTGCCAGCGCGGGGCACGACTTGGCCAAACCGGAAGGAACATAGCCACCCCTTTGCTACAACCTCGCAAAGATGACTGTCGGGACGGACGCACGACTCGAACGCATCCGCACAGCGGGGCGCTACCTCATCGTCCCCATGGACCACGGCATCACGATGGGCGCCGTCAAGGGCCTGAAGGACATCGAGTCCACCATCGACGCCGTCACCGACGGCGGCGCCGACGCCGTCCTCACCCAGAAGGGCATCGCGTCCCGCGTCCACCCGAACAAGAACGGCGCGGGCTACGTCGTCCACCTCAACGGGTCGACCGAAATCGGTCCCGACGAGAACGACAAGCGCCGCACCGGCACCGTCGAGGACGCCATCCGCGCGGGCGCCGACGCCGTCTCCTTCCACATCAACGTCGCCAGCGAGTACGAACGCGAGCAGATAGCGGGCCTCGCCGAGGTGACCAGCGCCGCCGCCGAGTACGGCATCCCGGTCCTCGCGATGGCGTACGTCCGCGGCCACGACGCCGACCCCCCGGACCCCGAGACGGTGGGCCACGCGGTCCGCCTCACCGAGGAACTCGGCGCCGACGTGGTGAAGACGGCCTACACCGGCGACGCCGACTCCTTCGAACACGTCGTCGAGTCCACCCGCCTCCCCGTCGTCATCGCCGGCGGGAGCAAGGGCACCGACCGCGAAACCATCGAGATGGTTCGTGGCGCCATGGACGCGGGCGCCGGCGGCGTCTCGATGGGCCGCTCCATTTTCCAGCACGACGACCCCGAGGCCATCACGCGCGCCGTCAGCGCCGTCCTGCACGACGACGCCGGCGTGGACGAGGCCCTGCGGCAGGCGGGTCTCTCCGTGGAAGCGTAAGCGACCGGGGCCTTCAAGAACCGCGCCCACCTCCGGGCCGGTATGACACGCTCCGTCTGGCTGAAAGCCGACGACGAAGTCGGCGACTGGGAGGCGCGAAAGCGCCGCATCACCGCCGGCCTCGAGGCCGGCGTCGACTGGGTGCTCGTGGACGAAGCGGACGTCGAACGCGTCCGCGAACTCGGCTCCGTCAACGTCGCGGCGTTCCACACCGGCGACGCGGACGTGATGGGCGTCGAGGAGGCAGAGAGCGAGGCCGACGCCTACGTCGTCGGCAAGGACGGCGAGGGCGACGGCACCGTCGAACTCCCCTCGGACTTCTCCGGGTCCGCCGACCTGACGACGCTCCGCCGAGACGAGCGAGTGAACGGCTCCTACGTCCGCATCTTCGATCAGGAGTACGAGTCCTTCGCGGAACGCGCCGCCGACGACGCCCAGTACACCATCGTCGTCAGTGAGAACTGGCAGATCATCCCGCTGGAGAACCTCATCGCCCGCATCGGCGACGAGACGACCCTCGTCGCCGGCGTCCAGTCCGCCGAGGAGGCCGAGACGGCGTTCGAAACGCTGGAACTCGGCGCCGACGCCGTCCTCCTCGACGCGGACGACCCCGGCGAGATTCACGACACCGTCGCCGCCCGCGACGAGGCCGAACGCGAGCAGTTGGACCTCGAGTACGCCGAGGTCACGTCCGTCGAGGCGGCGGGTCTCGCGGACCGCGTGTGCGTCGACACGGGGTCGCTGATGGACCACGACGAGGGGATGCTCGTCGGGTCGATGTCGCGTGGCCTCTTCTTCGTCCACGCCGAGACGGCCGAGTCGCCCTACGTCGCCTCCCGGCCCTTCCGGGTCAACGCGGGCGCCGTCCACGCCTACATCCGCACGCCCGACGGCGGCACGAAGTACCTCTCGGAACTCTCCTCCGGCGACGAGGTGCAGGTGGTCGACACCTCGGGCAAGACCCGCGAGGCCGTCGTCGGCCGCGCGAAAATCGAGAAGCGCCCGATGTTCCGCGTCGAGGCGGAACTCTCGGACGGTGACCGCGTCGAGACGCTCATCCAGAACGCAGAGACCATCAAGGTCGCCACCCGCGAGGGCCGCACCGCCGTCACGGACCTCGAACCCGGCGACGAGGTTCTGCTCTACTCCGAGCAGGGCGGTCGCCACTTCGGCGAGACCATCGACGAGACCATCATCGAGAAGTAGCGTCGAGACGCGTCGTACACCACGGACAGAAGTCGAGGTCGTCGTCGAGTTCGCCGCCGCAGTTCGGACACGTCGGCCCGTCGTCGCTCTCGTCCTCGCCGCTCCGCCGGGCCACGAGATACACGTCGACGACGTTCAGGAGGCTCACGAACAGGATGGCCGCCGTCGCCTGCCACGGCAGGAGTCGCTGTAACTTGAAGGCCCCCTGCACGCTCTCGACCTCGCTCACCGGCACCTCCGAGAGGATGATGGCGGTGTACGCGGTGAAAAAGGAGACGCCGAACCACGCGATGGCGCGGCGCCACGCCCGGAGGACGAGGTGGCCGACGCCGGGGTAGATGACAGCACCGACGACGGCGAGGGCGGTCCGTATGCGTCCAGTCACGGTCTCCCTCGTCGCTCGGCGCGTGTCAATCTTCCGGGCGCAGTTCGGTCACCAGCGACGCTAGCGTCTCCAGATCGAACTGGCCGGGCGCCGTCGCGTCGGCCGGGTCCACGGGCGCGTAGCCGATGCGAGAGCCGTACAGCGGCGCCACCGCCCGCGAGTGCCGGCCGGCGGTCCCCATCGCCATCGTGGCGACCCGTTCGCCCTCGCGGTCGAGTTCGTGTGTCACCGAGAGCAGGTCCAACACGTCGGCGCGGTCCGTCGCGGTGACGGCGAGTTTGCCCACGTCACCCTGCGCCGTCGCGCTCCGGAGCGTCTCGCGCATCGACTCGGGGGCGGGCGTCGCCTCGAAGTCGTGCGTCGAGACGACGACCCGGGCGTCCCGGTCGTGCAGTTCGCTCACGAGGCCGTCGTCCCGGTCGCGGAGCGTCGCCAACTCGACGTCGACGGCGGCGACGGCGTCGTGGGCGGCCGCCGCGAGCAAGTCGTCGATGCGGCCCTCGTCGGTCGCCTCGCCGCCCTCCCACGTCGGGCGGTTCGTGGCGATGAGGGGGAGGTCGCCGCCGTAGGCGGCTAACTGGTCGCGGGCGTCGTCGGCGAAGTCCATGCGGAACTCGACGGCGTCGGCCGCGTCGCGGGCCGCCACCTCGTCGGCGAGGTCCGCAGTCGCGGCCGCGAGGACGAAGTCGTCGAAGCGGAGGTCCATACGCGCCGTCGGACCCGCGTGGTGAAAAAGGCGCCTACGTCAGGCGAGGATGCCGTCCTCGGCTTCCAGCAGTTCGTGGTAGCGGTTGCGGATGGTGACCTCGGAGATGTCGGCCACCTCGGAGACGGCGGCCTGTGTCGTCTTCTCGTTCGTCAAAAGCGACGCGGCGTAGACGGCCGCGGCGGCGAGGCCGACGGGGCTCTTGCCGGAGTGGACGCCCTTCTCCTTTGCCGTCTGCAGGAGGCCGCGGGCGCGGTGTTCGGCCTCCTCCGAGAGGTCGAGGTCCGAGGCGAACCGGGGCACGTAGGACTCGGGGTCCGCGGGCTGAATCTCGAGGCCGAGTTCGCGCACGACGTAGCGGTAGGTGCGCGCGACTTCGCTCTTCTCGACGCGGCTCACGTCCGCAATCTCGTCGAGGCTCCGCGGGACGCCGGCCTGTCGCGCGGCGGCGTACACACAGGACGTGGAGACGCCCTCGATGGAGCGGCCCGGCAGGAGGTTCTCGTCCAGTGCGCGGCGGTAGATGACCGACGCCGTCTCCCGAACGTTGTCCGGAAGGCCGAGTGCGGAGGCCATCCGGTCGATTTCGCCCAGCGCCTGCTTGAGGTTGCGCTCCTTGGCGTCGCGGGTGCGGAAGCGCTCGTTCCACTTGCGGAGGCGCTGCATCTTCTGGCGCTGGCGGGAGTCCAGCGAGTTGCCGTAGGCGTCCTGGTCGCGCCAGTCGATGTTGGTCGACAGCCCCTTGTCGTGCATCGTGTTGGTCGTGGGGGCGCCGACGCGGGACTTCTCGTCCTTCTCGCGGGCGTCGAAGGCGCGCCACTCGGGGCCGCGGTCGATGCCTTCCTCTTCGACGACGAGGCCACAGTCGGCACACACCGTCTCGGCGTGGCCGTCGTCGGTGACCAGAACCCCGTCACACTCGGGGCAGGTCTCCGCGTGCGTGTCCCCGTCCTCTGTCTGTTCGCTCTCGTCTGTTCGAGTTCTGATTTGCGAGTCCGTCATGGTGAAAACCGCGGTTCCGGGCGGTGCCCGGGCAGTTGCGTGGAAGTTACATGGCCCGAACGCGTCCTTAAGCCTTGCCTTCTCCCGACGGCTCCTCCACCGCGCGCTCCACCTCTCGGCTGGACTCGACGGCCCGCGTGAGCGAGACGTTCAACACGAGCGTCGAGACGACGCCGCCGGCCACCGTGACGGCGTTCTTGACGGCGTGGTCCACGATGGCCGCCCCGAGCGCCACGGCGGGGCCGATGGGCGTCAGCGCCACCACGAGGAGCGTGAACGCGCCCTCGTAGAGGCCGATGCCGCCCGGCGAGAGCGGCAGGACCTTCGCGAGGTTGCCGACGCTCACGGCGAAGAAGCCGACGGCCAACAGCGTCCCCGGCGCCAGCGACACGTCGAACGCCACGAGGACGAGGAGCGCCGTCGCGACGTCGATGCCCCAGATGAGGAGACTCGACGCGCCGACGCGGGCGAACGCGCTCCGGTCCCCGGCGACGGCCTGCACGTCGCCGACGAACCGCTCGACGATGTCAGCGACCCAGTTCGCGTAGGAGTCGTCGCTGAACCGCCCGAGGAGGGGGCGGACGACGGCCCTCTCGGACCGGGCGCTGACGACGATGGCGGCGACGGCGCACATCGCCGCGAGACCCACCGCGGCGGCGACGAGGACGGCCGTGGACCCGCTCTTGGCGGTGTCGCCGCCCACCGCGTCGCCGGACGCCGCGGTGACGATGGCGTCCACCTGCTCGGGGCTGACGGCCGCGAGGCCGACCAGCACGCTCCCGGCGAGGACGGTGATGGTCAGCAGGTCGAACACCCGTTCGACGGCGAGCGACGCGAACCCGGAGGCGTAGGGGATGTTCCGCCGGGCCTTCACGACGTACGCTCTGACGGCGTCGCCCGCGCGCGCCGGGAACACCAGATTGCCGGTCTGTGAGATGAAGATGGCGCCCGTGAGGAAGCCGACGCTCTCGCGGTAGCCGAGTTCCGAGAGGATGTCGCGGTAGCGGAGACCCCGGAGCGGCCACGAGACGACGTAGACGGCGCCCCCGAGGGCCACCAGCGCGGGGTCGGCGGCCCGCATCTCCGAGAGGACGGCGCTCGGGTCGAGATACTGCGTCATCAGGGCCAGCGCCGCGACGACGAGCAGAACGCCGACGGCGATGCCGGTGCGCCGGCCGACGCGGGGCCGAACGGCGAACTCCCACCAGCATCGGAGAATCTGGCTCCCCATTCCCAGCACGTCGCGGACGAGGTCCACCGACGTGTCGCCCTTTGGCTCCCACTCGACGGGGAACTCCTTCACGCGGTAGCCCCGGCGCTGGGCGCGTACGAGCATCTCGGTGTCCCAGAACCAGTGGTCGTCGCCCACGTCGGCGGCGAGGTCCGTCATGGCGTCGCGGCTGAAGGCCTTGAAGCCACACTGGTGGTCGCGCAGGTCCGAGCGGAGCAGGGTCCGCACGAGGAAGTTGAAGCCACGCGAGGGCACGCCGCGCTTCGCGGGTCGGTCGGCCTCGTGGCCGGGGAGCCACCGCGACCCGGTGGCCACGTCGTACTCGCCGGAGCGGACGCTCTCGATGAGTTCTTCGAGGTGACGCATGTCCGTCGCCATGTCCGTGTCGAAGTAGGCGAGCGTGTCGCCGTGTGCGGCCTCGAAGGCGCGTTCGAGGGCGCGGCCCCGGCCGAGTCGTTCGTCGCTGTGGAAGTGCCGCACGCGGGGGTCGTCCTCCGCGAGTCGGGCCGCGATTTCGGGCGTCTCGTCCGCACAGCCGTCCTCGGCCACGATGACCTCGTAGGCGTCGGCGGGGAGGAAGGCGTCGAGGGCGGTCAGCGTCCGCGCCACCGTCTCCTCGATGGTGGCCGCCTCGTTGTAGGCGGGAAGGACGACGCTGACCTCGACGGGACGGTCGGGCATCGGGACGCAACTCCGCCAGCCGCGGGTAAGAACCTTCTGGAGATTAGCCCCGCGTACCAACCCGGCCGCGCGCGCCGGTCCTGCGGGGGTCGTCGCCCCGAGAAACCCGGGGAAGGCAGTCGATTAACCGCGTGTACCAAATCCCCTATGGGGCGGAGTCGCAAAGGGACGCATATGAGCGCAACCGCGTCCACCGCCGACGCCGCCGAGGCGACTCGTCTGACCGAGAAACAGCGCGACATCCTCGCGTACCTCCGCGAGAACGCCGACCAGCAGACGTACTTCAAGTCGCGCCTCATCGGCGAAGCGCTGGACCTCTCGGCGAAGGAAGTCGGCACGAACATGCCCGCCCTCGCCGAGAGCGACGTGGGACTCGACGTGGAGAAGTGGGGCTACTCCTCGGCGACGACGTGGAAAGTGACGGCCTAAACGTCCGGCGCCGG
This sequence comes from Halobacteriaceae archaeon, assembly GCA_042216675.1. Lineage (GTDB taxonomy): Archaea > Halobacteriota > Halobacteria > Halobacteriales > Halobacteriaceae > JBDGTS01. Next base: position 14,113 of record JBDGTS010000006.1, read on the forward strand.
CACGGGACTCTCCCTGTCCCGCGCCATCAGGTCGGCCTGTCGGTCCTCGCTCATCGCCTCGTGGTTCTCGCCGGCGTTCAGAACCATCGTCACCAGTTTCGGGTCCCCCGGATTCGTGATTGTCGTCACCCCGCGCGACAGCGCGAAGTCGAGACAGTCCTGAATCTCGGCCTGCGTCTCCACGGGACGATACCACGTTCCATAGGGCCTGTCGCGGCGCGGCGCCTCGTCGGGCCACGGGCCGCGCGCGAACGCCTTCGTCCCGATGACACCGACGTTCTCCCGGTTCGCCTTCTCCACGAGTCGCCCGAAGTCGTGGGCGGGGTCCTCGGAGCCTTCGAGGACGTAGTTGAACGGGAACATCACCGACGAGAGGTCGAGGCGGTCCATCGCGTCCGCGACGACGTCCGGGTGACCGTGGCTCGTCAGGCCCACGTGGTCCACGAGACCCTCCGCCTGTGCCTCCCGAACGGCCCGGAGCGCCCCGTCTTCGGCCGTAATCCGGTCTATCTCGTCGTGGTGCGTGACCGCGTGGAACTGATACAGGTCGATTTGCTCGACGCCCATCCGGGCCAGCGAGCGATCGAGTTCCGCCCGCGCCGCCTCGTAGTCTCGCTCGCGGGTCTTGCACCCGAGAAACAGTTGGTCGCGGTGTTCGTTCAGCTTCGGGCCGAGTTTCAGTTCGGCGTCGCCGTACGTCGGCGCCACGTCGACGTGCGTGACGCCGCGGTCAACCGCGAGTTCGACGAGGTGGTTCGCCCCCTCGTGGGTGAGGTACTGGAGCGCGTACGCGCCGAGCGTGACGACGGAACTCCCGTGGCCGGTGTCGCCGAGTGGCCGCGTCTCCATGGCCTCTAGCGGGGCCGCCGGCAAGAAAAGCCTGCTCGCCGCTACGGGTCGTAGGCCACGAACGCGTCCGCCTCGTTCGCGAACGCGACGGCTCGCGGCCCGAAGGAGTCGGCGTAGCGCACGAGGAGCGTCAGCACGGTTTCGGGGCGGCGCACCGTGTAGCCGCCTTCCCGGGAGAGCAGGCCCGCGTCCGCGAGGTCGGCGGCGTGCGAACTGATGGTCGCGGTGGACACGTCGAGGGCCGCCGCGATGTCCTGTCCCGTCGCGTCGGGGTCCCGCAGGAGTTCGACCAACATTCCGCGTGGCGTCTCCTTCCGGAGGTAGCCGAGCGCTCGCTGTTCGAAGGCGGAGAAGCGACCGGCCGGGAAGAAGCGCCGGTAGTCGCCGTCCCGACGGGAGGTGATGGTTCCGTCGTCGGCGAGGCGGCGGAGGTGGTGTTGTGCCTCCCCGGTGCCGAGTTTGAGGTCGTCACGGAGTTTCGAGAAGTGAGCGCCCGGGGTGGCGGCGAGATAGCCGATGATGGCGCCCCGGGCCTCGGAGGGGTCTTCGGGCGACTCCTCGGCGCTCGCGACGTTCACGAGCGGGCTCGCGGCGCCGAGCGCTGCGAACCGGCGGAGGGTCGCCCGCTTGTCCTCGTCGACACCGTCTGCCATTAAGCGTGTTACGCGGTCACGGGGCAAAAGGGTTCGCTTACGTCTCGTCTTCGCCCTCGTCCCCGAGGCGCTCCTCGATTTCGGCCTCCACGTCCTCGATGTCGGCGTCCATCTCCTCGATGACCTCCTCGGGGCTCTGAATGTCCGCCTCCGAGGCAGGCCCGGCGCTCGCGGCCTCCACGTCCTCGCCGAGGTTGCTGATGATGGCCTCGATGTCGTCGAGGCCGAGGAGTTCGCGGGTCTCCTCGTCGAACTCGAGGGAGTCGAGGGATTCGCCGCCGCCCAACTCCCCGCCGCTGAGGTGTTTGCCGTACCGACTGACGAGCGACGTGAGTTCCTGTGGCAGGACGAAGGTGGTCGACTCGCCCTGACCGATGTTCTCCAGCGTCTCCATTCCCTTCTCGATGACCGCACGCTCGCCCATCGCGTCGGCGGCGCGCGCCCGCAGGACCGTCGAGATGGCGTCACCCTGCGCTTCGAGGATCTGGGACTGCTTCTCGCCCTGCGCCCGGATGATGTTCGACTGCTTCTCCCCTTGGGCCGTCTCGATGGCGGACTGGCGCTCACCCTGCGCTTCGAGAATCATCGCCCGCCGCTTGCGCTCGGCGGACGTCTGTTGCTCCATCGCCTGTTGCACGTCCTGTGAGGGGTTGACCTCGCGCACCTCGACGGACTCGACCCGAATCCCCCACTCGTCGGTGGGTTCGTCGAGTTCCTTTCGGATGCGCGCGTTGATTTCCTGTCGCTTGTTGAGGGTGTCGTCCAGTTCCATGTCCCCCAGCACTGCGCGGAGGGTGGTCTGCGCGAGGTTCGAGACGGCCGTCTTGTAGTCGTCCACTTCGAGGAACGCCTTCTTGGCGTTCATCACGCGGATGTACACGACGGCGTCGGCCGTCACCGGTGAGTTGTCGCGGGTGATGGCCTCCTGTCGGGGCACGTCGAGGGTCTGGGTCCGCATGTCGAAACTGTACGTGTGTGAGACGAACGGCGGGATGAAGGAGATGCCCGGTTCGAGGAGGCGGCGGTACTCGCCGAACACCGTCAGTGCTTTTTTGTCGTACGCGTCGACGATTTCGACCATCTGCCACACCGTGACCGCCGCCAACAGCACCAACAGCAGCGGAACGATGGTGAAAAGCGGATTACTCAACGACTGTAACGGGACCATGGTAACGCTTCTCGCTCGGGACCGTTAAGCGTTCGTGTCATTTCCGTCCTGCTCTCGGGCGAGTTCCCTGTCGATGTCGTCGAGCGATTCGACGGACTCGACGGTCAGCACCGACCCCCCGCCGGGGTCCACGACGATGATTTCGGTGCCTGCGGCGATCTCGCCGTCGACGGAGCGCGCGGAGAACGTGGGGTCGAAGCCGCCGTCCCGGAGTTCGACGCGGCCTCGCTGTGGCGTCACGCGTTCGGTGACGACGCCGCGCTGACCCACGAGCGTCTCCGAGTCGCTCGTGCGGGCGATGCCTTTCCCCCCGTAGAAGTCGAACGTGCGGTACACGTACAGCGACATCGCACCGACGGCCACCACCAGTCCCGCGGCGACGAGTGGCTGGGCCAGCGGCGGCACGAGCAGGCCGATGAGGCCCGCGCCCAGCAGAGCGACGCCGAGGACGATGAAGTGCGCGCCCGGCGCCATCGCCTCCGCCACGATGAGCGCGATGCCCAGAATCGTCAGGAAAAGCGGAAGCGCGAGGCCGAGGACTTCCGGAGGCATGCCTGCAACTAACACGCCGTCACCAATAAAGGGCCCGTCACAGCGCCATTACGACGATGCTGCCAGCGGTCAACACGACGCCAGCGGCGACGAACAGCGCGTTCTCGACGCTCACCGACTCGCGTTCGAGGCCCGTTGACTCCTCGTCTTCCTCGAGGTCTTCGAGTTCGAACTTCCACCCGCGCTCGTCGCTCATGGGGGCTGTAACGGCTCCCCGCTCAAATAGTCAGCGGCGCCGAATCTCGCCGTCGTAGACGACGCCGCGTTCGGCGTCGAGGGTGACCCGGGCGCCCGCGGGCACGTCGAGGTCCGCGTCGCCGACCATCGGAATCTCCAGTTCGCGGGCGACGACGGCCGGGTAGCCGGTGAGGCTGTCGTGGGGGTCGACGATGCCCGCGAGTTTCGTCACCTCGCCCGTGAACTCGCTGTCGAAGCCCCGGTCGAGGACGAGAATCGCCCCATCGGGGAGCCCCGTGAGGTCACCGTCCGGCGCGTGGGCCACCGGTCCCGTCGCGCGGCCGCCGACGACGGAGCGTCCGACTGCGAGCGTCTCCGCTGCGACGTGGACTTTCAGCGTGTTCGCGGTGTCGGTGCCCTCCAGTTCGGTCATCATCCCGGAGACGACCACCACCGCGTCGCCGCTCTCGACGACATCCGCGTCGATGGCCACCTGTGCGGCCTCCTCGATGACGTCCCGAGCGGATTTCTCGCCGAGCGCCGCGTACCGGGCGTGGAGACCCCACGAGAGCGCGAGTTGGCGGCGCACGCGGTCCTTCGGCGTCGCGGCGATGACTGGCACCCCCGGCCGGAACTTCGCCGTCTTGAGCGCCGTGTAGCCCGATTCGGAGGCGACGACGACGGCGCTGGCGTCCACGTCCCGCGCGAGGTAGCGCGCCGACCGAGCCAGCGCCTCCGTGCGCGCCTCGCTCGCCTCCGGCACGCGCTGTTCTCTGTTCTCGGCGTACTCCCCGCTCTCCTCGATTTCGCGGACGATGCGGTCCATCGTCTCGACGACGCGCACCGGGTGGTCGCCGACGGCCGTCTCCGCGGAGAGCATCACGGCGTCCGTGCCGTCGAGGACGGCGTTCGCCACGTCGGAGGCCTCCGCGCGGGTCGGCCGGCGCTGGGTCACCATCGAGTCGAGCATCTCCGTCGCGGTGATGACCGGACTGCCCGCGTTCTGACACCGGCGGATGATGCGCTTCTGTATCATCGGTACGTCCTCCATCGGGCACTCGACGCCGAGGTCCCCCCGCGCCACCATCACGCCGTAGGCGGTGTCGAGGATGCCGTCGAGGTTGTCCACGGCCCCTGCCCGCTCGATTTTCGCGATGACCGGGATGTCCGCGTCGAAGGACTCCAGCGTCTCGCTCACCTCTAACACGTCGGCGGCGTCCCGGACGAAACTCGCGGCGACGAAGTCCACCTCCTTCTCGGCGGCGAGTTCGAGGTCCCGGCGGTCCTTCTCGGTCACCACGTCCAAGTCGAGGTCGACGCCCGGGACGTTGACGCCCTTCCGTCCGCCGAGGTCGCCGCCGCTCTCGACGCGGGCCCGCACCGCCTCGCCCTCGACCGACTCCACCACCGTCTCGATGCGACCGTCGTCGAGGAGCACTCTGTCGCCGGGCGAGACGCCGGCGATGCTCGTCGATAGGCCGACGCGCTCGGGAGTCGTCTCGTCGCCGGGCGCGAAGGTCACCACGTCGCCGTCAGCGAGTCTCACCGGTTCGTCGGTCGATGCGGTCCGGACCTCCGGACCCTGCGTGTCCAGCATCACTGCCACCGGCGCGTCCGTCTCGTCGTCCACGTCGTGGACCGTGTCGATGAGTGCGCCGCGGTCCTCGGGGGTGCCGTGGCTGGCGTTGATGCGTGCGACGGTCATGCCCGCGTCGGCCAGCGCCCGGACCGTCTCGTGGTCCGCAGACGCCGGGCCGAGCGTGCAGACGATTTTCGCGTTTCGCGCGTCCCGCTCTGTCATACCCCCCGTAGGGTGGGACCCCGCAAAAGGGCGCGGGTTAGCGCACTTTCGTCCCGGGGACGCTGTCGCCGAGGGTCGTCAGCAGGTCGGCGTCCTCGCCCGCCGCGAGGAGCATCCCGTTGCTCTCGACGCCGAACAGTTCCGCCGGTTCGAGGTTCGCGAGGATGACGACTCGGGTGCCCGGCAGTTCGTCGAGGTCGTGGAGGCCCTTGATGCCCGCGACGATTTGCCGCGTCTCGACGCCGATGTCGACGTCGAGGCGCACGAGGTCGTCGGCGCCGTCGATGGGCTCTGCGACCTCGATTTCGCCGACGCGCACGTCGAGGTCCTGAAAGTCGTCGAAGGAGATGCGCTCGTCGGCGATGGGTTCGAGGTCCGGGGCCTCGTCCTCGGCCGCTTCTTCGGCTTCCTCGACGCGCGCTTCGAGTTCGGCGTTGCGCGCCGCGATGGCCTCGTCCTCGATTTTCTCGAACGGCTCTTCGGGTTCGCCGAACTCGGCGGGCGGCGCGGCGAGGCAGTCGTCGAGGGTGGCGTCGTGGACGGAGCCCTCCTCGTTCAGCATCGCCCACATCTCGTCGGCCTTCGCGGGCGTGAACGGCGCCAGCAGGATGGCGACGGCCTTCGTGACCTGAACGCTGTCGCGGATGACCTCGGCCGCGCGCTCGGGGTCCTCGTCGGTTAGCTTCCACGGTTCGTTGCGCTGGATGTAGCGGTTCCCGAACGCCGCCAGCGACGTGGCCGCCTCGCCCGCGAGGCGCGGCGAGTAGTCGTTGATGGCGTCCTCGAAGGCCGCGACGGCGTCCTCGATTTCCGCGCGGGCCTCGTCGCTCACGTCGGCGTCGGGGGTGCCGTCGAAGTTCCGGTGCGCGAAGAGGAGCGACCGGTACACGAAGTTGCCGACGGTGTCCGAGAGTTCGGAGTTCACCCGCTGTTGGAACCGCTCCCACGCGAAGTCCGTGTCCTGATGGAAGCCGCCCTGCGTGGTCAGGTAGTAGCGGAGCAGGTCCGGGTGGAACTCGCTGTCGAGGTAGTCGTCCGCCCAGACGGCGCGGTTCCGCGACGTGGAGAACGACTCGCCGTTGAGCGTGAGGAAGCCACTCGCCATGACGGCGCGCGGTTCCGTGTAGCCGGCGCCGTGGAGCATCGCGGGCCAGAACACGGTGTGATGCTGGATGATGTCCGGGCCGATGACGTGGACGATTTCGCCGTCGTCGTCCCGCCACACGTCCTCCCAGTCCCACACGTCCGCGCCGACGCGTTCGGTGTACTGCTTCGAGGAGGCGATGTACTCGATTGGGGCGTCCACCCAGACGTAGAGCACGAGGTCCTCGCCGCCCTCGCCGGGGTAGTCGATGCCCCAGTCGAGGTCGCGGGTGATACACCAGTCCTGCAGTTCGTCCTCGACCCACTCTCTGGGCTGGTTCTTGGCGTTCGGCGTGCCCTCCAGTCGGTCGAGGAAGTCACGCAGGTAGCCCTCGAACTCCGAGAGGCGGAAGAACTTGTGGGTCCGGTCGCGGTACTCGGCGGGGTTCCCCGTCACCGTCGAGTGCGGGTCCTCGATTTCGCCGGGTTCGAGGTGGCGCTGACAGCCCTCGTCGCACTCGTCGCCGCGGGCCTTCGCGCCGCAGTAGGGACAGGTGCCCTCGACGAAGCGGTCCGGAAGCGGTTGGTCGGCCTCGGGGTCCCACGCCACCTTGATGTCCTTCTCGTAGATGTGCCCCTCCTCGTCGAGGGTGCGGACGATGTCTTTCGTGAGTTCGGTGTTCGTCTCGTCGTGGGTGTGGCCGTAGTTGTCGAACTCGATGTTGAACTGCGGGAGCGTCTCGGCGAACTCCTCGTGCCAGTCCATCGCGAACTCCTCGGGCGTGACGCCCTCTTGGGCCGCGTTGACGGCGATGGGCGTCCCGTGCATGTCCGACCCGGAGACGTACGCCACGTCCTGTCCGAGTCGGCGGAGCGAGCGCGCGTACACGTCGGCGCTGATGAGGCCGATGAGATGGCCGAGGTGGAGGGGGCCGTTCGCGTACGGCAACCCGCAGGTCACCACCGCGGGGTCGTCTGTCGGGAACTCCTCGTGGCTCATACCCGTGCTACCGGGCGTCCAAACCTAAAGGCCGCCGGTTCGGCGCGGTGAACCCACCGCGGTGAGGCCGCCGATTCACCGCGGCCCACCTGCCGCGGTGAGGCCGCCGATTCACCGCGGCCCACCTGCCCGAATCTCACAGCCCGAACACGCTGATGACGGCGCTCAGTGCGCCCACCGTCACGAGCAGGCGGCCAGCGCTCCCGACGAACGTCGCCGCGGCGAAGCGGAGGTAGTCCTCCTCCAGCACCGCGAACGCGTAGATGGAGATGGTGTCCGGAAAGCCCGGGACACACAGCGCCAGCGCCATCCCGCCGTAACCGTACTGCTTCGCGATGCGCACCACCCACTTCTCTGACCACGCCACCACGTCGAAGCGGGACCGGCGCAGGAACCGGATGATGGGGCCGGAGTTCTTCACCTCCTGCCCGAGGTGGAAGGCGAAGACGCTCCCGATGGCCTTCCCGGCGCCGCTGGCGAGGATGATGAGGCCGAGGCGCCCGGGGCCGCCGACGCCGAGTTCCAGCGGCGCGGCCAGCACGATTTCGCTCGGCAGGGGGAGGACGAACGCGATGAGAAACGAGTAGATGAAGATGATTCCCAGCCCCGGCCATCCGGTCGCCGTGGCGACGGCTGTCTCGACAGCGTCGTACAGTTCGACGATCCAGAGGGCGGGGACCACACCTGAAACTGAGGCTGGCGCCCGTTAAACGTTGCCCGCTGGGGTGAGGCGGTCCACGTCGGCGACGAACGCCGCCAGCATCTCGCGGGTGACGTGCGGGTTGCAGACGACCCGGAGTTCGTCCGTGCTGGTGCGGGCGATGCGCCACCCCTCCTCCCGAAGCGCCTCGAACAGCGGCGTCGGCACGTCGGCGGCGACGAGGGGGAGTTCCGGGTCCACCACGTCGAAGCCCCGGTCGCTCAGAGCATCGGCGAGCCACGCCGCGTTGTCGGCCGCGCGCTCCGCCTCCGCGCGGTAGCCGTCGGGCCACAGGGCGTCGATGGCCGCGCGAGCGCTCGCCACGCCCGCGCCGCTCCGAGTCCCGACGAGCGTCGCCTGCCCGCGGGATTCGAGGTACGGCGTGTCGACCGCGAGCGCATCGAGCGTCTCACGCTCCCGCGCGAGAAAGCCGCCGGAGGGGATGGCGGCCTGCCCCATCTTGTGCGGGTCGATGGTCATCGTGTCCACCGCCGCGTCGGTGAAGTTCCAGTCGTGGTCCGTGAACGGGAGAAGGAAGCCGCCCCATGCGGCGTCGACGTGCAGGCGCGCGTCCACGTCGTCGGCCACGTCCGCGAGCGCCGGAATCGGGTCGACGCGGCCGTACTCTGTGGTGCCGGCGACGCCGACGACCAGAACCGTGTTGCGGTCCGCGGCGGCCGTCATCGCCCCCGGGTCGGCGCGCCCGTCCGGGTCCGTCGGCGCGGTGCGTAACTCCACGCCGAGCAAGTCGGCGGCCTTCCGGAAACTGAAGTGCGCGCTCCCGGGGACGACGACGTTCGGGTGGTCGCTGGCCCCGAGTTCGCGCGCGGCGTGGACGGCCTGAATGTTCGCCTCGGTGCCGCCCGTCGCCACGAAGCCTTCCGGGTCGGCCAGCCCCGTGATGTCGCCGAGCGCGGCCACCGTCTCTCGCTCGATGGCGGCGATGGACTGGAACGTCTCCGGGTCGCCGGGGTTCGAGGCGAGGAACCGCTCGGCCGCCTCGCGGGCCGCCGGATGGGGCTCCGTACACATCGAGGAGAGGATGCGGTCGAACGACTCGGGGTCGCGCGGGTCCCGGACCGGCACCTCTGTCATGCTCCCCCGTTGCGCGGGCGCGGGTTTAGAGGTTCTGCTACCGGGCACCCTCGCGTCGGTGCCACGGTATTTTTGTACCCGCGCGGGGAGAGACCCTGCATGGACGGCTCACGACCACTGTACTGGAGCGGGCTCTACACGCTCGCGTGGTCGCTCGCCGCGGCTATCGGACTCGCGTTGCTCGGCGGGGGCTACTTCCTCGGTATCGACGTCGCAATCGACATGGTGCAAGACGGCGAACCGCTTCGCGACGTACTAGAGACGGCCGCGCCCGGACTCGCCGTGGCCTTCCTCGGACTCGTCGTTTGGCGCGCCGTCTCGGCGTGGGCGAAGTACCGTACGCTCATCCCCGCCATCCGCGCCGACTTGGCGGAGACGTACGACAACGAGCGAGTCAAAAGCGAGATCCTGTCCGTTCTCGACGAGCGCCTCTCGGACATGCAACAGGACCTGCAGGGCGTCCAGCGCGAACTCCGCGCAGGCGAGGACGACACCGACTTCGAGTTCGACTAAGCCTCCACGATGTCGTCCTCCTCGGCCGGTGGCACGGCCACGCGCCCCGTCAGCGACGTGACGGCGCGGCCCCCCACCGTCGCCGCGCCGTCGAGGCGTGCGCGCACGCGCCCCGGTCTGTCGAGGGCGTGTCCCTGTTCGAAGACGAGTTCGTCGGGCCAGTCGTCGTAGGCGTCGGCCCAGCGAAGATAGCCCGCCGCCGCGCCTGCCGCTGTTCCGGTCACCGGGTCCTCCGAGACGCCGACCGAGGGCAGGAAGGCGCGGCCGTGGGCCGCCGCGTCGGCGCTCAGCGTGTCGAAGGTGAAGGCGTACAGCCCCGTCGCGTCCACCGACTCACAGAGCGCCGCGACGGCGCCGTCGTCGGGCACGGCGCCGTTGAGCGTCGAGAGGTAGTCGAGGCCGACCACGAGATACGGGAGCCCCGCGTCCGCGACTGCCAGCGGGAGGTCCGAGACGACGTGCCCCGCCTCGACGCCGAGGGCGTCGGCCACGCGCGTCGCGTCGGCGTCGACTGCGGTGACGGTGGGCGCGTCCATCGTCAGCCACACCGTGCCGTCGGCTTCGATTTCGACCGTCACCTCGTCGTTGGCGGTGGCGACGCGATGGGTGCCCGCCTCGACGGCGCCTTCGGCGTGGAGGTGCGCATGGGTCGCCACCGTCGCGTGCCCGCAGAGTCCGATCTCCTCGCTCGGCGTGAAAAAGCGGAGCGCTCGGTCCGCGTCCGGCGCCGACCGGACGAACGCCGTCTCGCTGGCGCCGAGTTCCGAGGCGACGGCCCGCATCTGGTCGTCAGTCAGGTCGTCCGCGTTCGGCACGACGCCCGCCGGATTGCCCGAGAGCGAGTCGGTGGTGAAGGCGTCCACGATGCGCACGTCGCGGCTGTCGCCTGCGTCCATACCCGACACACGCGGCCCGGGGTTAAAGAACGGCGTCCTCGGGGCGCACTCGCACCTCGATGCCGTCGGGGTCCCGCACCGCGAACCCGGCGTCCGTCTCGCGGGTGAAGCGGAACCCCTCGCGGACGCTCTCGATATCTGCCTCGGGCACGACGACTTCGAACCACTCCAGTCCCCGGCCGGCCGGCGCCGCGGTGCGCCCTCGCCACGTGTTGGCGCCGACGTGGTGGTGGTAGTCGCCCGCGGCGAGGAAGACGGCCTCGTCGTCGAACTCCTGTCGCACGCGCAGGCCGAGTTCGTCGGCGTAGAAGCGCCGGGCGGCGTCGACGTCGGACACGTCGAGGTGAACGTGGCCCACGTCCGTCCCCTCGGGCACCACCCCGCCGCTGTCGGCGGCGGCGAGGAGGCGTTCGGTGTCGAGCGGTTCCGTGTACATCGCCACCTGCCCGTCCGCGGTGGGCCACGCCTCGCGGGGCCTGTCGCGGTATATCTCGACGCCGTTGCCCTCCGGGTCCTGCAGGTAGAGCGCCTCGCTCACGCCGTGGTCGGAGGCGCCCGAGAGTCGCCACTGCCGGTCGATTCGGGCGAGGGCCGCGCCGAGGGCCGTCCGGGACGGGACGCGGATGGCGAGGTGGAACAGGCCGGTGGCGTCGGACGGTCGTTCGGGCACGTCCGGGTCGCCGCGGAGTTCGAGTAGCGGCGCTTCGCCGGCCCCGAGCGTCGTCACCGGGCCGGAATCGAGGACGTTCAGGCCGACCACGTCGCGGTAGAACGACGCGAGTCCCTCGGCGTCGGCGACTCGGAGGCGGACGCGGCCGACGTGCGCGTCGGCGGACAGCGGAGGCATGTCCGCCGGTGTGGCGCCCGGCGGCTTAGCGTTTCCCGTCGAAACGTTCACGTCCGGCCGGCCGCGACAGGCGGACATGAGCGACCTGCCGGACGATTTTGCCTGTACGGTGCCCAACTGGGACTACATCTACGACCTCTGTCGCGACGTGGCAACGCAGGTCCGCCGCGCCGACTACGACCCCGACGTGGTGGTGGCCCTCGCCCGCGGTGGCTGGTTCGCGGGCCGGTGTCTCTGTGACTTCCTCGGCCTCGACGACCTGACCAGCCTCAAGATGGAGCACTACGTCGGCACCGCCGAGGCGTCCGGTGAGCCGACGGTGCGCTACGACGTGCCCGAGGGGAGCGTCGCGGGCAAGGACGTCCTCATCATCGACGACATCGCCGACACCGGCGGCTCGATTCGCCGCGCCGACGAGTACGTTCGGGACCGAGACCCCAACTCCGTCCGGACAGCCACCCTCCAGTTGCTCGGCACGAGCGACTTCGAACCGGACTACGTCGGGGAACACCTCTCGGAGTGGAAGTGGGTCGTCTACCCGTGGAACTTCATCGAGGACATGGTGGAACTCGTCGAGGGAGCGATGGAACGCGCCGACGACGGCCCCCACGGCGCCGAGGACGTCCAGCGACTGCTCGAAGAGCACCACGACATCGAGCGGGTCCAACTCGAAATCGCCCAGCCCGGCCGCATTCCGGAGGTGCTGACGGAGATGGAGCGCCGCGGCGTCGTCGAGTCCGCGGGCGGTGACCGCTGGCGACTCGCCTAGTCGGCGACGGCTTCCCCGGCGTCGGCGATGGCGCTGGCGTCCTGCACCCAGAGGTCACCGAACAGTTCGTCTTGGTCCAGTCGCACTTCGCCGCGGTTCGCGAGAAACAGGAGCGCGAGGTACGTCTGGACGCGGCTCTCGGCCACGTTCTCGATTTCGCCGAACAGCACCTCCGGGCGGCCCCGGCCGTACTGCTCGCGGAGCGCCGCCCGCACGTCGTCGATGACGGCCTCGATGTCCTCGCCGTGTGCGGTGCCCGTCACCTCGTCCTCGGTGGGTTCGTGGCTGGCGCGCCCGGCGTCGTCGTCGCGGTAGTCGAGTGTTTGGACGCCGCGCTGGAACCCCGCGGGCGAGTCGCTGGTGTCGTAGGAGCGCGACTCCTTCCACCACGACCCGCGCTCGTGGTCCCTGAGTTCGCGCACGAGTTCGTCCAGCGTCTCGGGGGTGCCACGCGCCGACTTCCGGTCGAGGCGGCGGTCCATCTCGGCCTCTAAGGCGTCCACCGGGTCGAACCCCGGCGGCGCGTCGTCGGGCGCCTCGGCCATCGGCGCCTCCCACGGTTCGGGGTCGGCTTCCTCCTCGTCCTCGTCGTCGTCGAGGAGGGCGTCGCTCTTCATTCGCAGGAGGACGCTCGCGTAGAACAGCGCCCGACCCGAGGTGCGCAGGTCAGCCTCGTCGAGGCGCGCGAGGAACTTGTCGGTGACCGTCACCACGTCGATGTCCCACGGCTCGATTTCGCCTTCCTCGGCGAGTTGGACCAGCACCTCGACCGGTTCGACCTCCTCTTCCTCAGTCATCGGCTTCCACCTCCGGGTCCGCGCCGCCGCCGAGGTCGATGCCCGTGACGGCGCTCACGTTGTTCTCCTGCATCGTGACGCCGATGGCTCGCTCGGAGCGCTCGAGCATCGCCGAGCGGTGGGAGACGACGACGAACTGGGCCTCGCCCGCGAGTTCGTCCACCATCTCGCCGACGCGTTCGGCGTTCGCGGCGTCGAGGAACGCGTCGATTTCGTCCAGCGCGTAGAACGGCGCGGGGTTGTGCCGCTGGAGCGCGAAGATGAAGGCGAGCGCCGTCAGCGACTTCTCGCCGCCGCTCATCGCGTCGAGGCGCTGGATGGGCTTGTCGCCGGGTTGCGCGCGCATCGTCAGGCCGCCCTCGAAGGGGTCGTCTTCGTCTTCGAGGTGGAGTTCGCCCGTCCCGTTCGACAGTCGCTCGAAGATGTCCCGAAACTGCGCGTCGATGGCGCGGTACGCGTCCATGAACGTCTCGCGCTTCTGGTCCTCGTAGGACTCGATGCGCTCCTCGATGCCGTCTCGCTCGTCCACGAGGGTTTCGCGCTTGTCCTCTAAGTCCGCGAGGGCGGCCTCCACCTCCTCGTACTCCTCGATGGCGAGCATGTTGACCGGCTCCAGCGCCTCCATTTCAGCGGTGAGTGTCTGGATGCGCTCCTCCACCTCGTCGAGGTCCGGCACGTCCTCGGGGTCGGCCTCGACGGTTTCCTCCAGTTCGGCGATTTCGGTTTCGAGGGAGTCGACCTGCGCCTCCAGCGACTCGACGCGGCTCTCCGCGCGGTTGACCTCCTCCTCTTTGCTGTCGCGGGCCGCGCGGGCCGCCGAGAGCGTCTCTTTGAGGTCTTCGCGCTCGGCCTTGAGGTCGGCGAGTTCGTCTTCGAGTTCCGCGACGGCTTCCTCCTTGGCTTCGAGTTCCGCCTCTTTGGCCTCGATCTCCGCCTCGAACTCCGCGATGCGCTCCTCCTGTTCGGCCACGCGGTTCTGCGCGGCTTCGATGTCGGCGTTTCGCTCCTCGATGGCGTCCTCGGCGTAGGAGCGCTCTAACTGGAGTTCGTTGAGGTCGCTGTCGAGGTCCGCGGCGCGGGCCTCCAGTTCGTCGATGTCGGCCTCGATCTCCTCTTTTCGCTCGGTGAGTTCGGGCACGCGGGAGTCCGCGAGTTCGCTCTCCAGTTCCGCCACCTCGTCTTCGAGGGTGGCGATTTCCTCTGCGACGGCGTCGATTTCCTCTTCCTGCTCAGTGATGTCGTCGTCCACCGCCGCCCGGTCCTCGCGGAGGTCCGTAAGGTCGGATTCGAGCGCCTCGATTTCGGCCTCCACGTCCTCGCGTTCCTGCTCGCGGGCCTCGATGTCCGCCTCGATGGCTCGCACCTGCTCGGCGGCGTCGGTCTGTCTGTCGCGGGCGTCGTCGAGACGGGTCTCTACGTCTCGAATCTCCTCGCGCAGGTCCCGGCGCTCGTCTTCGAGTTTCGTGATGCGGTCGGCGACGCGTTCGAGGCGCCCGCCATCGCCCGAGAAGGAGTAGCGCGACCCCGAGCGACTGCCGCCGGTCATCGCACCGGACTTCTCGACGAGTTCGCCGTCGAGGGTGACCATCCGCCAGTCGCCCATCAGGTCCCGGGCCGTCGCCATGTCCTCTACGATGAGCGTGTCGCCGAGGACGTAGGAGAAGATGCCCGAGTACTGGGCGTCGAAGTCCACGAGTTCGAACGCGAAGTCCACGACGCCCTCGTGGTTCGGGAGCGACGGGAGACGCCGGTCCTGCATCTCCGTCATCGGCAGGAAGGTGGCCCGGCCGGCGTTGCGCTGTTTGAGGTAGTCGATGCACCGTTGGCCCACGCCGTCGTCGGCGACGACGACGTTCGCCATCCGCCCGCCGGCGGCCGTTTCGCAAGCGAGGGCGTAGCGCTCGGCGACACCACCGAGTTCCGCGACGGGGCCGTGGACGCCCTGTAGGTCGGCGTTCCGAATGGCGGAGACGGCGCGGCCGTACGAGGAGTCGTCACCGCCGGAGGCTTCGAGTTCGGCGTACTCCTGTTGGGCCTCGTTCAGGTCGTCCTCGACGTCGTCTAAGTCCGACTGGAGGCGCTGTTTCTCCTCGCGCAGGTCCGCGACGACGCCCTCTATCTGCTCGACGTTCGCGCGGGCCTTGTCCAGTTCCGTCTCCAAATCGTCGAGTTCGGCGTCGATTTCGGGGATGCGGTCGCGGGCGGCGTCGAGGTCCGCTTCCGTCTCCTCGATGTCGTCGGCGCGGCGGCGCGCCTCGTCGAGCAACCGGTCCCGCTCGCGTTCGAGTTCGTTGCGCCGTTCGCGGGCGTCTTCGAGAGCCTCTTTCTTCGACGCGAGGTCGGCCTTCAGTTCGTCGAAGGCGGTGTCGACGGCGTCGATTTCGGCTTCCACCTCTTCGAGTTCAGCCTCCTTGTCGGCGATGTCGGACTGGATCGAGGCCTTCTCGACTTTCGTCTCGCGAATCTCGTCGTCGAGTTCGTCGATTTTCTCCTCCTTGCGGTCGATTTCGACGAACGCCTCGCGTCGCTCGGCCTTCGCGGCCTCGATTTTCTCCTCGGCGCTCTCGACCTTGTCCTCGAAGCGGGAGATGTCGCCCTTTATCTCCTCCATCTCGCGCTTGATGGCGAGTTGTTCGTCCTCGCCCTTGCGCTCGATTTCGTCGTTGAGGTCGGCGAGTTCCTCTTCCAGTCGCTCGACCCGCCCCCGGCGGGTGTCGAGTTCCTCCTGAAGGTCCACGAGTTTCTCGCGGCGGCGCTCGGCCTTCCCCTTCGTCTCTTCGAGGTCGTCGCGCCGGTCGGCGAGTTCGGCGGCCTTCCGGTAGCCCTCGTACTCCTCGCGTTCCTCCTTCAAATCGCGGTATTCGAGGGCCGTCTCTCGCTCGTCCGAGAGTTGCACCAGTCGGTCGCGCTTGTTCTCGATGCGGAGGTCCGCCTCGTCGATTCGCTCCTCGACGGTCTCCAGTTCCTCGCGGGCGTCCTCCTTTTTCGCGTCGAACTCCGCGACGCCGGCGATTTCGTCGATGATTTCCCGCCGCTCGCCGGGCGTCATGTTGATGATGCCGGTCACGTCGCCCTGCATGACGACGTTGTACCCCTCGGGGGCGACGCCGGCCTGCGAGAGGAGGTCCTGAATGTCAGAGAGGTTGACCGACCGGCCGTTGAGGTAGTAGTAGGAGTAGTAGTTGTCGTCGGTGCGTTTGACGCGCCGCCGGATGGTGATGGTGTCGGCGTCGCCCACGTCGGCGGCGTCGACGCCCATCGCCGAGGCGATCTGCTGGGCGCTGAGCGTCCCGTCCTCGTTCGCGAGGACGACTTCGACGCTCGCCTCGCGCGGCCCGCCGGCCTCGTCGTCGGTGGCGTGGGAGGGGTTGTAGATGAGGTCCGTCAGTTTCTCGGCGCGCATGCCGCGGGTGCGGGCCAGCCCCAACGCGAACAGGACGGCGTCGATGATGTTCGACTTGCCCGACCCGTTCGGGCCGCTGATGGTCGTGAAGTCCTCGTACAGCGGGATGCGGGTGGTTCGTCCGAAGCTCTTGAAGTTCTTCAGGACGAGTTCTTCGATGTGCATGGTGGGGGGCGCCCGTCAGGCGACGATGATGTCGTCGTCCTCGACCACGTCGCCGTCTTCGGTGTCGGCCGAATCCTTGGACTCGGGGGCTTTAGGGGTGTCGGCCTCCTCGGTCGCGTCCTCCGGATCCGCGCTCGGTTCCGGGCCCGCGTGCATCGGGTCGGTCGTCTCCGTCTCCTCCGTCTCGGCGCGGCCGTGGTCGCCCGCGGGGTCCACGTCCGTGGCCGCCTCCAGTTGGCGGATGCGCTCGGTGGCGTCCACGAGTTCCTCGGTGAGACCCCGAACGGTCGCTTCCAGTTCGGCGACCTTGCTCTCGAGTTCCTCGACGCGTTCGCTGTCCTCGCTCATGTTCCCACACCGGGACGGAACCCACATAAGGCTGTGTCAGTCGAGCGTCTGACGCTCGGGCACTCCGCCATGCTTTAGGGTCCGCCACGCGGAACTGGAAGTAATGAGCGCGAGCGCGGCCAAACAGGAGGACCTCGCCGTCGTCATCGGACTCGAGGTCCACGTCCAACTGGAGACCGACACGAAGATTTTCTGTGGCTGTTCGACCGACGGCGCCGAGGAGCCCAACACCCGCACCTGCCCCGTCTGTCTCGGTCTGCCGGGCGCCCTCCCGGTTCTCAACGAGGGCGCCGTCGAGGCCGCCGTGAAACTCGGGAAGGCCCTCGACGCGGACATCCCCGAGCGCACCGGCTTCGACCGGAAGAACTACTTCTACCCCGACCTGCCGAAGGGATTCCAGATAACGCAGTACGGCGCGCCCGTCTGCGAGAACGGCACCCTCGAAATCAGCCACGAGGGGGAGCGCCGCCCGGTCTCCATCCGGCGCGCGCACCTCGAAGAGGACCCCGGTAGTATCGAACACGTCGGTGGCTCCATCGACCAAGCGGACTACACCCTCATCGACTACAACCGCGCCGGCGTCCCCCTGATGGAAATCGTCACGGAACCGGACCTCCGGAGCCCCGGCGAGGTGCGCGCGTTCCTCGCGAAGATGGAGGAAGTCCTCGAGTATCTCGGCGTCTTCGACAGCAGCCGCGACGGGTCGCTCCGCGTGGACGCCAACGTCTCACTCGTGCCGGCCGACCAGATGAGCGAGGAAGGAGCGGTCAGCCCCGAGGACCTCGAAGCCGCGAACCGCACCGAGGTCAAGAACATCTCCAGTCACCGCGGCGCCGAACAGGCCCTCGCCTACGAGGTGAGCCGGCAGAAGAACGCCATCCAGCGGGGTCGCGCCGTCGAACAGGAGACCCGCCACTGGGACGAGACGCGCGGCATCACCGTCTCGATGCGCTCGAAGGAGGCCGAGGAGGACTACCGCTACTTCCCCGAGGCGGACCTGCCGCCACTCGAAGTGTCCCACTGGAAGGAGGAACTCTCGATTCCGGAACTCCCCGACGCCCGCCGCGAGCGCTTCCGCGAGGAGTACGGCCTCGGCGCGGAAGCCGCCGACAAACTCACTTCCACGAAGCAGGTGGCCGACTTCTACGAGGACGTGGCCGAGGCGTTCGACCCAGACCTCGCGGCGACGTGGGTGGCCGACACCTTGCTGGGCGAACTCCACTACCGCGACATGGAAATCACGGACGTGAGCGACCGACTCGACGAGTTCACGCGACTCGTCGAACTCGTGGCCGAGGGCGAGATTACGGCGAAGAACGCCGAGGAAGTCGTCCTGCGGACGATGCTCGACGAGGGCCTCAGCCCCGACGAGGTCATCGAACGCGAGGACCTCGGCACCGCCGAGGCGGGCGAAGTCGAGGCCGCGGTGCAGGCCGCCGTCGAGGAGAACCCCGAGGCCGTCGAGGACTACCACGCCGGCGAGGGCGGCGCGCTGAACTTCCTCGTCGGGCAGGTGATGCAGGAGACGGGCGGGAGCGCCGACCCCGGCACCGTCAACGAACTGCTCCGCGAGGAACTGGAGTCGTAGCCGAACGTCTTCGGCGCGGAACCCACCGGGCGGGGGCACCGACGCCCCACATGGTCAAGACGAGTTTCGACGCCGAGCGCACCTACGGCGACGAGAAGTTCACCGCGCGCACGATTCACGAGAGCGAGCGAGCCAAGGTGGTACTCGGCTTCTTCGAACCCGGCCAGTTCATCCCCGTCCACGCGCCCGACAGCGACGTGGCCATCACCGTCCGCCGCGGCGCGGGCGTCGTCCGCGACGGCGACGACGAACACGCCGTCGAACCGGGCGACGTGGTGGCGATTCCGGCCGGCGAGGACCGCGGCGTGAAGGCCACCGAGGGCCGACTGGAAGCGACGCTCGTCACGTCCCCGCCGCCGGGCGACGCCGCCCACGAACCGGTTCGGGAGGGCATCCGCACCGACACGTTCGACCCCTGACGCGCGCGCCCGACACGCGGCCGCGTCTGGGGCGCCGCAGTCTTGCGATTCGCCGGGCCGAAACGCTTACTTACCGAACCCGGCGTATCAACTGCCAACGCAACCGTGGAACTGATCGTCACCGAGAAGGAGAACGCCGCCCGCCGCATCGCCGACATCCTCAGCGACGGCGGCGCGAGCGTGTCGAGTCGCGACGGCGTGAACGTGTACCGCTGGGGCGACACCCGGTGTGTCGGCCTGTCGGGCCACGTCGTCGGCCTCGACTTCCCGCCGGAGTACAGCGACTGGCGCGACGTGGAACCGGCGGAACTGGTCCACGCCGACGTGATGACGCGCCCGACGAAGACGGACATCGTCGCCGTCCTGCAGGACCTCGCCGCCGACGCCGACCGGGTCGTCATCGCCACCGACTACGATCGGGAGGGCGAACTCATCGGCAAGGAGGCGTTGGACCTCGTCCGCGACGTGAACGAGGACGCGACGGCCGACCGGGTTCGCTTCTCCTCTATCACCGAGACGGCAGTCCGGGAGGCCTTTGCCGACCCCGAGGACCTCGACGAGGACCTCGCGGCCGCCGGTGAAGCCCGTCAAATCGTGGACCTCGTGTGGGGCGCCGCCCTCACGCGCTTCCTCTCGCTCTCGGCCGGGCAGATGGGCGACGACTTCATCTCCGTGGGCCGGGTGCAGTCGCCGACGCTCAAACTCATCGTGGACAAGGAGCGCGAAATCGAGGCGTTCGACCCCGAGGACTACTGGGAACTGTACGCGGACCTCACCGCCGACGGCGAGACGTTCGAGGCCCAGTACGTGTACGAGGCCGAGGACGGCACCGAGAACGACCGGGTCTGGAACGAGGGCGACGCCGAGGCTGCCTACGCCGCCATCGCCGACGCCGGCGAGGCGCCGGTCACCGACGTCACCTCCTACACCCGCACGGACGACCCGCCCGTGCCGTTCGACACGACGGCGTTCATCTCCGCCGCCGGCAGTCTCGGCTTCTCGGCGAACCGCGCGATGAGCATCGCCGAGGAACTGTACACCGCGGGGCACATCTCCTACCCCCGGACGGACAACACCGTCTACCCCGACGACTTGGACCCCGAGGACCTGCTCGACGCGTTCAGCGCCACCCGCGCGTTCGGCGACGACGCCGAGTCGCTGCTGGACGGGGACCTCGAACCCACCGAGGGCGACGAGGAGACGACCGACCACCCGCCGATTCACCCCACCGAGGACGTGCCCACCGAGGGCGAACTCGGCGAGGACGAGTGGACCATCTACGAACTCGTCGCCCGGCGCTTCATGGCGACGCTCGCGGACCCCGCCGAGTGGGAGCATCTCCGCGTCGTCGCGAGCGTCGGGGACCGCCGCCTGAAGGCCAACGGCAAGCGCCTCGCCGAGGCGGGCTACCACGACGTGTACCCCTACGGCTCCACCGCCGAGAACTACGTCCCCGCCGTCTCTGAGGGCGACGTGCTGACCGTCTCGGACGCCCGCCTCGAAGCGAAGCAGACCCAACCGCCGCGCCGCTACGGCCAGTCCCGCCTCATCGAGAAGATGGCGGACCTCGGCCTCGGCACGAAGTCCACCCGGCACAACACCATCGAGAAACTGTACGACCGGGGCTACATCGAGAGCGACCCACCGCGCCCGACGCGCCTCGCCCGCGCCGTCGTCGAGGCCGCCGAGGAGTACGCCGAGCGAGTGGTCGACGAGGAGATGACCCGCCAACTGGAGGCCGACATGACCGCCATCGCCGAGGGCGAGACGGACCTCGACTCGGTGACACAGGAGTCCCGCGACGCCCTCGACGCGGTGTTCGAGTCGCTGCGGGAGTCCCGCGAGGAACTGGGCGACTACCTCAGCGACTCGCTGAAGGCCGACAAGACCCTCGGCCCCTGCCCGGAGTGCGGGTCGGACCTCCTCGTGCGCCGGAGCCGACAGGGCTCGTACTTCGTCGGCTGTGACGGCTACCCCGACTGCGAGTACACCCTGCCGCTCCCGAGCAGCGGCGAACCCCTCGTCTTGGAGGAGACCTGCGACGACCACGACCTGCGACACGTGAAGATGCTCGCCGGCCGGGGCACCTTCGTCCACGGCTGTCCGCGCTGTCAGGCCGAGGCCGCGGACGAAACCGAGGACCGCGTCATCGGCCCCTGTCCGGAGTGTGGCGAGCGTCACGGCGGCGAACTCGCCGTCAAGACGCTCCGCACGGGGTCCCGCCTCGTCGGGTGTACCCGCTACCCCGACTGCGAGTACTCCCTGCCGCTCCCCCGCCGCGGCGACATCGAGGTGACCGACGCCCGGTGTGACGACCACGACTTGCCCGAACTCGTCGTCCACGCCGAGGGCGACGACGAACCGTGGGAACTGGGCTGCCCCATCTGCAACTATCAGGAGTATCAGGCCCGCCGCGACCTAGAGGACATCGACGGCATCGGCCCCGCGACGGCCGAGAAACTCGAAGAGGCGGGCATCGAGCACCCCGGTGACCTCGCCGCCGTCGACGTCGAGGACGTGGCCGAGGACGTAGAGGGCGTCAGCGCCGACAGCCTCCGCGAGTGGCAGCGGGCGGCTTAGTAGCGCTCCTTCAGGCTCGCCGCCCGCTCTCGAACCGCCGTCAGTTCCTCGTCGTCCATCCGGTCGAGGTGCCCGTAGACGGCCGCGATGCGGGGGTTCGACCGCAGGCGGTCCTCGTGTCTGTCGAGGAAGTCCCAGTAGAGCGCGTTGAACGGACAGGCGTCCGCGCCCGTCCGCTCGTCCGGGTCGAACCGACAGCCCTCGCAGTGGTCGCTCATCTTCTCGACGTAGTTCGCCGAGGAGACGTACGGCTTCGTCGCGAACAGGTCGGCCGCGTACTGCCCCATCTCGACGACGTTCGGCGTCACGACCCAGTGGAACGCGTCCACGAACGCGGCGTGGAACCACCGATTGATGGCCGACGGCTTGACGCCCCGCAGGAGCGCGAAGTTCGAGAGGAGCATCAGTCGTTCGATGTGGTGCGCGTAGCCCCGCGCCCGGACGCCCTCGACGGCGTCGGCGAGACACGCCATGTCCGTGTCGCCGGTCCAGTAGAAGTCGGGCAGGGGCGCCGTCGCGTCGAGGCGATTCGCGTCGGCGAGGGCGGGCATCCCGCGCCGGTAGGCGTGACGCACGAACTCGCGCCAGCCCAGCACCTGCCGCACGAAGCCCTCGACGCTGTTGATGGGCACGTCCGCGCGCTCTCGGTGGGCCGCGATGACTCGCTCGATGACCTCTGCGGGGCGCAACAGCCCGAGATTCAGCGGCACCGAGAGCAGCGAGTGCGACAGCGCCCACTCCGCGCCGAGCATCGCGTCCTGATACGGGCCGAAATCCGCGAGACGGTTCTCGGCGAAGTCGTCGAGAGCGCTCAGCGCCGCGTCGCGGGTCACCGGCCAGCGAAACGGCTCCGGGTCGGCCCAGTCGGCGTCGAACGTCGCCGCCACCCAGTCGCGCACCTCGCGCGTCGTCTCGTCCGGTGGAAACGTCTCGGGCGTCGGCGGGTCGTAGTCCGCGGGCGGCGTCTCGCGGTTCTCCTCGTCGTAGTTCCACTGCCCGCCCACGGGGTCGTCGCCGTCCATCAGGTAGCCGGTGCGCCGTCGCTGGAAGCGGTAGAACGCCTCGTGACCGAGTTCGGCCTCGCCCTCGGCCCACTCGTCGAAGGCGGCCGGCGAGCAGAGAAAGCGCTCGTCGGGGACCAGCGTCAGGTCGCCGCCCGCCTCGGCGACGATTTCCTGAAGTCGGTCGTCGGCGCCGTACGCGAGGGGGCGCATCGCCACGAGTTCGTCGCCGGGATCGGCGTCGAGGTGCGCCGCGATGCCGTCGCCGAGCGTCGCGGCCTGCCGGTACTCTACAGTCCTGCCCTCCGCTCGTAACTCGTCCCGGAAGTGCCGCATCGCGCTGTAGACGGCGACCAGCTTGTGCGGGTGGTAGGGGAGGCGGCGGCCGAACGCCTCGCTCTCGACGAGCAACAGGCGCTCGTCACGGTCCGCAACCGGGCCGACGGCGCGCGTCAGTTGGTCGCCGAGGACGAGGACGGTCACGTCAGTGGCCTTCGACGCCGACGGGGCCGTAGGGCTCTTCGAGGTACTCCTGCTCGGACTCCGTGAGGTCGATGTCGAGGGCCTCGACGGCGTCTTCGAGGTGTTCGACGCTCGTCGTGCCGACGATGGGCGCGTCCACGGTGTCCTGATGGAGGAGCCACGAGAGCGCGATCTGCGCCATCGACACCTGCTTCTCCGCCGCCAGTTCCTCGACGCGTTCGTTCACCTCGTCGCCGCCGTTCGCGCGGTACGTGTCGATTCGGCTGGCGAAGTCGCCGTCGTTCATGTAGCGGCCCCGCGTCGTCTCCAAGAACTCCTCGTGGGGCCGGGTGAGGTAGCCCCGCGCGAGCGGCGACCACGGGATGACGCCGACGCCTTCACGGTCACAGAGCGGGAGCATCTCGCGCTCCTCCTCCCGGTAGGCGAGGTTGTAGTGGTTCTGCATGGAGACGAAGCGCTCCAGATTCTGCATCTCGGAGGTGTGGAGGGCGTCGGCGAACTGGTGTGCCCACATCGACGAGGCGCCGACGTACCGCACCTGATTCCGGCGCACGGCGTCGTCGAGGGTCCGCATCGTCTCCGCGATCGGCACGTCGTAGTCCCAGCGGTGAATCTGGTACAGGTCGATGGTGTCCATCCCCAGTCGGTCGAGGCTGTTCTGCAGTTCCTGCTCGATGGCCTTCCGCGAGAGGCCCTCCGCGTTCGGGTTGTCCTCGTCCATCCCGCCGTACACCTTCGTGGCGACGACCGGCCAGTCCCGGTCGTAGTCCGCGAGGGCGTTCCCGAGGATGCGCTCGGACTCGCCGTTCGAGTAGACGTTCGCGGTGTCGAAGAAATTGATGCCGAGGTCGATTGCGCGCTCGATGATTTCGGTGCTCTCCTCCTCGTCCAGCACCCAGTCGCGCCACTCGCTGTCCCCGAAACTCATACAGCCCAGACAGATGCGGCTGACCTCCAGTCCCGTGTCGCCGAGGGTCGTGTACTCCATGGACGGGGGTCGGCGGCGCACAGCAAAAGGGTTCGGCTGCCGGCCAGTGCGTGGCGTTCTCGCCGACGACCGAAATTTGATTACCGCGTCGCCCTTCATCTCCGGTGATGCGGCTCGACGACTACGTCGACGGACTCGAACCCGACGAGGGCGTCGAGCGGCGCAAGCTGGCCGAGGAGAAGTCCTACGAGATTCTGGACCACCTCGACGACGTGGCTCAGTCCTTCGACGCCGCCCAGCAGGGCGACTCCCTGTTCGGGTCGACGGCGCCCTCGGTGTTCGTCGGGCGCCACGGCTACCCGGACGTGTCGGCGGGCATCCTCTCGCCGATGGAGACGGCCGCGGACGCCGAGCGCTTCGCCACCAGCGGCGCGTGGTACGAGAACGGCCTCGACATCGACGGCGTCCTCCAGCGACGGTCGGGCCTGCTGAACTCCACGCGCGGCGCGACAGTCGACGTCGAGGACACGTGGGACGGCTTCGTGGGCGTCCAGCGAGAGGTGGCCCTCGCGGACCGGCCGGTGGACGTGGAGATCGGCCTCTCGGAGTCCCCGGACCTCGATTTCTCGCTGGACGACGTGACGACCCCCACCGGCCCGAACGCGCGCGCCGAGTCCGCCGACCTCGCGGAGAACCCCCACGTCCCCAAGGAAGTCGAGAAGACCCTCCGTGACGACGACTGGGGCGCCGAGGGCGCGATGACGTACCTCTATCGCCGGGACTTCGACGTGTACGACATCAATCGCGTCCTCTCCGCCGGCGGCCTCGGCAAGGGCGAGAACCGCCGTCTCGTGCCGACCCGGTGGTCCATCACCGCCGTCGACGACACCGTGGGCGGCTATCTCCGCGGGAAAGTGCGGACGAACACGCAACTCGGGAGCGTCGAGGTGTGGGTCAACGAGTACATGGGCAACCGCTACTGGATCGTCCTCGCGCCCGGTCAGTGGGAGTTCGAGTTGGTCGAGATGAAGTCCCCCGGCTCAGTCTGGAACCCCGACCCCGAGGGCGAAATTTGGATGGCGAGCGCCCACGAGGGCTACGAGGGGCGCACGGGCTACGTCGAGGAGACGGCCGGCGCGTACTACGCCGCGCGCCTCGGCGTCCTCGAATATCTCGACCGCATCGACCGGCAGGCGAAGGCGCTCGTCCTGCGCGAGGTGTCCGACGACTACTGGGCACCCGTCGGCGTCTGGCAGATTCGCGAGAGCGTCCGCAACGCCTTCGACGAGGCGCCAGAGGCCCACCGCCGCGCGGACGAACTCGCGGGCGAACCCGGCGAGGCGGCGTCGCTCGGGCAGGCGCTTCGGACCGTCGCCACCCAACTGCCGGTGTCGCTGGCGGACCTCAAGCGCAAGTCCGAACTCGCCGCGGGCGTCCAGACGACGTTCGGCGACTTCGGGTAGCCGGCGGGTTTTTCCCGGCCGGCGCTGACGTGACGGGCATGGACGACCACACCCGCGAGCGACTGCGTGCCGTCGGCGTCGCCGCCCTCGTCGCCGTCACCGGGTTCACCCTCGGCTTCGTGGTCCTCTTCGTGTTGGGTAACGTGCTGTACGCCGCCGGCGTGACGCTCACCGGCCCCGTGCAGTTGGTGTTGAGCCTCGTCGCTCTGCAGGGCATCGGCTTCCCGCTCACGGCCTTCCTCTACCTCCGGGTCAGGGACCTCCCGCTCTCGTATCTCGACTTCGAATGGCCCTCGCTCCGCGAAGTCGGCGTCGCCGTCGGGGGGTGGCTCCTCATCCTCGTGTTCATCTACGTCGCGGCCAGCGTCATCATCGCGACGGGCACGGAGACGGCGCAGAATCAAGCCGGGAAGACGGCGATGCAGAACCCCGAGTTCATCCCCTACCTCATCCCCCTCGTCTTCCTGTTGAACGCGCCGGGCGAGGAGATTCTGTTCCGGGGCGTCATCCAGAACTCCCTGCGCGAGCACTTCGGCTCGGCGGCGAGCATCCTCCTCGCGGCGTCGATGTTCGCACCGGCCCACGTCATCGCCTTGCTGGGGTCGTGGCAGGCGGTGGCCGTGAGCATCTCGCTTCTGTTCATTCCGGCCGTCGTCTTCGGGGCCGTCTTCGAGTACACCGACAACCTCACCGTGCCGTCGCTGTGTCACGCACTCAACAACTCATTCATCTTCCTGCTGGTGTACGTGTCGGCGACGGCACAGAACGGGTCGGCGCTGTTCGGACTCTGACTACTCGTCGGCGGTGGCGACGGGACCCACGCCGACGACGTCGCGGACGGCGCCCTCGAACTCGTTTCGGCTCTCGAAGTAGGGCACGTCCACCTCGTCGAGGATGGCGTCGAGTTCGCGCGGTCCCTCCGGCGTGCGAATCTCCACGTCACCCTCGCGGCGGCGGACTTCGCTTTGCTCCATGCCCCACGTGAGACGGCTGGCGACCCGGGCAATCGGCGCGCCTTCGACGTCCGGGCCGGAGCCGAGTTCGACCGCGGGCTCCTCGGATTCCTCGCTCTCGTCGGCCATACGGCGGCGTTCGGCAGGCCCGCCCCTATTCCTTTCGATACGGCCGGGGTATGCCCCGCGTCTGACACAGATTTTTCACGCCGGCGGCCGAGCGTCCAGACATGACCAGCCTCGCCGACGCGTACGACCAGCGGGCCGGGGAGGTGAGCCGCCGCCGACTCTACCTCGGCACGGGACTGTTCGTCGGCGGGGCGCTCCTCGTCGTCGGCGCCCTCTTCGCCGGCGGGACGACGGCGCTCTCGGCGCTCGGCTTCTCGCTCGCCGCCGCGCGGGAACTCGCGGGCGTCCTGCTGGGACTGGGCCTCCCCGCCGTCTTCCTCGGCATCTTCGTCGTCCTCCCGGCGAGCACGCTGTACCGCGCCGCCGCCGCCGTCGGCGCCGGCGTCGCCGTCCTCGGCGTAATGTTGTTCCGCTACGCCTACCCCGACCGTTGGTACACCGCCAGCGGCGCCCCGACGGACCTCACGCTCCTCGTCGGCCTCGTCTACTTCGTCGGCATCATCACCACCTTCTGGTGTCTGTTCACCGCCATCGCGACGTTCAAGCGGCGCAACGACCCCGGCGGCACCGTCTCGCTCACCTTCACGGAGAACGGCGAGACGCGCACGGTCCGCGTCGCCGCGGAGGACGCGGACGCGGCGCGACAGGCCATCGGCGGCGGCGCGGGTGGCGTCGGCGTCTTCGGCGGCGTCGACGAACCCGAGGCGACGGGCACCACCGACGGCGGCGCGGCGACGCGGGACATCCGGGCGCCGGGCGCCGACGGCGGCGAAGTGCTCGAAGACGACCCCGAACCGACCTCCAACCCGTCGCAGGCCGACCGCTACTGTGGCAACTGCTCGTCGTTCCAGTACGTCCGCACCGACGCCGGCATCCAGCCGTACTGTGGCTTCCACGGCGAGCAGATGGACGACATGGACGCCTGTGAGGAGTGGACGCCCAACGCGGAGTCGGACGACGGTGGCGTCGACCGCCTCTAATTCAGCCGTTCTCGCACGTCGTCCCAGTGGCTCCCCTTCCAGAAGTGCTGTCCGCAGTCCCGACAGCGCCAGACGGCTTCCTCCGCGGGGCCGGGCGCGTAGTCGGGTGTCTCCCCGCCCTCGACGCGTTCGAGGCGGCCGTTGCACGCCGAACACCGCGACGGCTCCGAGAGCGTGCAGTCGTAGCCCGCCGCCGCCAGTTCGCGGAGTTGGGCGACGGGGTCCATCGCCGTCAGCAACACTGCGCGCTCGGTCCGCGCGGCGAGGCTCTCGTCGCGCGTCACCAGCACACGGTCCTCCGCACGTGCTGTCGCCAGAATCTCGTCGTCGGCCTCGATGCCCCGGTCCAGCGCGTACGCGGTGTCGTGGCCGCACATCCGCAGGTAGGTGGCGAGTTTCCCACACATCACGTCCGCGAGGAACTCAGCCATCGAGGAAGGCCCGCAGGCCGTCGGCGTCCCGGGCGTTCAGCACGTCGCTGGTCTCGGCCCAGCCGCGTCGGGCCGTGTGGACACCGTAGGTGACGGTTCGGTATTCGCCGGGCGAGTGCGCGTCCGTGTTGACGGCGACGGGCGCGCCGGCCTCGACGGCTTCGCGCACGCCGTCGCCACCCAAATCGAGGCGGTGCGGGTTGGCGTTCACCTCCAGCGCCACTCCCTCCTCGGCGGCCACCGCCGCGAGTCGGCGCGTGTCCACGTCGAGGCCGGGTCGGCGCGTGAGCAGGCGCCCCGTCGGGTGGCCGATGACGTCCACCTCGGGGTGGCGCGCCGCGGCGACGAGTCGGTCGGTGCCGTCGCCCTCCAGTCCGCTGTGTGGCGACGCGACGACGAGGTCCAGAGCGGCCAACACGTCGTCGGCCACCGAGATGGACCCGTCGGCCGCGACGTTCGCCTCGACCCCGGCGAACACCGTCACGTCCGCGCCGGCCGCGGCCTCCCGGACGGCGTCGAGTTGCTCGCGCAGGGCGTCGTCGCCGAGGCCCACGCCGCCGACCATCCCCGGGCCGGCGGCGTGGTCGGTGATGCAGACGTAGTCGTGACCGAACGCGGCCGCCCCGTCGACCATCTCCGCGATGGAGGCGTCGCCGTCCGACCAGTCCGAGTGGACGTGCAGGTCACCCCGGACGTCGCTCTCCGCCACGAGGTCTGGGAGAGAACCCGTCTCGGCGGCCGCGACTTCGCCGCGGTCCTCACGGAGTTCGGGCGGAATCCAGTCGCAGTCGAGTGCCTCGTACACGCCGGCCTCCGTCTCGCCCGCGACCCGCTCTCCGACTCGTTGGCCGGCGTCCGGGTCCGGCACCTCGGCCACGTCGAAGACGCCGTACTCGTTGACCTTCAGGTCGCGGTCGATGGCGTGGTTGCGCAGGCGGACGTTGTGCTCGCGGCTCCCGGTGAAGTACTGGAGCGCGGCGCCCCACTCCGAGGGCGCGACGACGCGGAGGTCCACCCGCTCGCCCGCGACGCGGACGGCGGCCTTCGTCTCGCCGGCCTCGATGACCTCGGCCGCTCGCTCCCAGTCGGTGAACGCCGCGACGACGGCCGTCCGGTCCGCCGCGGCGGCCAACACGTCCACGTCGCCGCTCGTCTCGCGCCACCGGCGGAGCGACCCGGCCACCTCGCACGTCTCGACGGCGTCGACGGTCCGGAGGTGCGCGAGGGCGTCCTCCGCGAGGGGCCGGGACTCCCCGAGCAACGTGCGCTCGCGGGACCGACGCGCGAACTCGATGCCCTCGCGGATGTTGCGCTCGGACGTCTCGCCGAAGCCCTCGACGCCGCGAATCTCGCCGTTCTCGGCCGCGCGTTCGAGGTCGTCGAGGTCCGTGATGCCCAACGCCTCGTACAGTTTTCCCACCGTCTTCGGTCCGACGCCCTCGACGGCGGTCAGGCCCGCCACGTCGACGGGCAGTTCCTCGCGGGCATCCTCCAGCGCCTCGATTTCGCCCGTCTCGACGTACTCGGCGATTTTGTCGCCGATGCTCTCGCCGACGCCGTCGATGTCCTGCACGTCGCCGTCGGCCACCACGTCCTCGATGGGGCGGGGATGGTCCCGAACGTTCTCGGCGGCGGTCCGGTAACTCCGGGGGCGGTAGTCGTCGCCCTGCGCCGCCAGCAGGTCGGCGTACTCCTCGAGGCGGGCCGCCACCTCCGCGTTTCGGCTCACCGCGGCCCCCGCGCGGCCGTGTCCTCGTCGCGACCCAGCGCCTTCTTGAGGAACGTGAACCACCGCTTCGTGTCCGCCGCCTCCGAGCGCTCGGCCTGCGACTGGAGGTCGGCCTCGCCCAGACTCTCCAGCGCGTTCAGCGCCCGGTCGATGCCGATGATTTCCGCCGCGAGGTCCTCGCCGGCCGCGAAACTGACCTC
The DNA here is from genome assembly GCA_042216675.1 of Halobacteriaceae archaeon. Classification (GTDB taxonomy): domain Archaea; phylum Halobacteriota; class Halobacteria; order Halobacteriales; family Halobacteriaceae; genus JBDGTS01. Next base: position 43,813 of record JBDGTS010000006.1, read on the forward strand.
GCCGTCCTCTATCTTTTGCCTGCGTTCGAGGCGGGCGCGGCGCAGTTTCTTCTTCGCCCACTCCACTCGCTCGCGGGACTCGCCGCCCTCCGACGACCGCACCTCGAAGACGAACTCCTCGAGGGGAAACGGCTCCCCGTCGAGTTCAATCTCGGCGGGCACCGAGGCGCCGACGGTGGCGGCCTCTCGGTCCACCCGTTCGAGCAGTTGCTTCCGCTCGTACTCCTTCACGACGCGACGTACGGGACGCGGAACCAAAAGCGGTACCCCGAGACCCCAAAACGCTTTGGCGCCCCCCAACTACGTCGGGCGTAATGGCGACGTGTGACCGGTGCGGCGAACAGGAGTCGATGCCGTACCAGTGTCGGATGTGCGGCGGCACGTACTGTGCCGACCACCGACTGCCCGAGAACCACGACTGTCCCGGGCTCAACGAGTGGAACGACCCCGAGAAGGTGTTCGACAGCGGCTTCGACGACAGCGTCGAGGAGTCCTCCGGCGGGGGCGTGGCGTCCGCCCTCCCCTCGTTCGGCGGCATCGCGGGCTACTTCCGCGGCAACGTCACCTACGTCATCCTCGCGCTGATGTGGTTCACATTCGTCGCGGAACTGCTCGTCCTCGAGTTCGCCGCGAACGGCGGTGAACTGTTCAACACGCTGTTCGTCCTGCGCTCGGGCCACATCGCCAACGTCTGGACGTGGGTCACCTCCGTCTTCGCACACAACCCCTTCGGCTTCTTCCACATCTTCGTCAACAGCCTCGTCCTGTACTTCTTCGGCCCCGTCGTGGAGCGTCGGGTCGGCACGAAGAAGTTCACGGCCCTGTTCCTCGTCGCCGGCGTCGCGGCCGGCCTCGCGCAGGTCACCACCGCGGCGGCGATGGGGTCGGCCAGCGGCGTCCTCGGTGCGAGCGGCGCCATCGCGGCGGTGCTGGGCGTCCTCACCGTCCTCAACCCGAATCTCCGAATCTACCTCTGGTTCGTCATCCCGATGCCGCTCTGGGTGGCGACGGCCCTGTTCGCCGGCTACTCCATCCTCGTGAGTTCGTTCAGCGGCATCGGCGCGGGCGGCGTCGCACAGGTGGCCCACCTCTCGGGACTGGCCATCGGCCTCGCCTACGGCTACTACCTCAAGAAGCAGGGCGAGAGCGCGCCGCGGAAACTCCAGTTCGGCGGCGGCCCCGGCGGCCCCGGCGGCCCCGGCGGCCCCGGCCGCGGACGCATCTGAGATGGACCTCGAACGCCCCGCGTTCGCGCCCGACCCGTCGCTCTCCGACGCCGAGATGAAGGCGCTCCAGCGAGACATCGCCCGGTCGGCCGCCTTCACGGACCACCTGTCGTTCGCCCCCGACGACGTGACGCTCGCGGAGACGCTGGCACTCGACGCCGCCCAGTCGGGGTTCGGCGACGGACCGGTCGTCGCGGGCGTCGACCAAGCGTTTCTCCCCGACGAGGAGGTGGCCGTCAGCGCCGTGGTCGCCATCCGCGACGGGCGCGTCGTGGAGCGAGCGGTGGGCCGCGCCCCCCTCGAAATCCCCTACATCCCCGGCCTGCTGGCGTTCCGCGAGGCCGGCGCCATCTTCGACGGCGTCCGCGCTCTCGACGTCGACCCGGACCTTCTCGTCCTCGACGGGAGCGGGCGCATCCACTACCGGCAGGCTGGCATCGCCACCCACGTCGGCGTCGCCTTCGACTGTCCGGCCGTCGGCGTCGCGAAAAACCTCCTCTGTGGCGAGCCACGGGCCTCGCTTTCCGAGCCACTGCCTGAGGGCGCCCGCGTTCCCATCGAGGCCGACGACGAGGTTGAGGCCGTCTCGACGGCCGGCGAGTGGCCCGTCGTCGGCCACGCCTATCAGTCCCGGCAGTACGACGACCCCACGAGTCGGCACGTGAACCCGCTCTACGTCAGCCCCGGTCACCGGGTGAGCGCCGCGACGACAGTCGAACTGGTGGGGGCGCTCGCCGCCGGCTACAAGCTTCCCGAACCGACGCGGCTGGCGGACGCCCACGCGGATGCGGTGACGACTCGCGAGAGGCAGGATTAACACGCCGCCGGGAGAGAGGGGGGATATGCCCGATTACACGGCGCTCGTCACCGGCGCGTCCTCCGGCATCGGCCACGCGACGGCCGAGGCGTTCCGGGACGAGGAGTGGACCGTCTACGCGACGGGACGCGACCCCGACGACCTCACGGAACTCGCGGAGAGGGGATGCGAAACGGTCGAACTCGACGTGACGGACCCCGAGGAGTGCAAGGCGGCGATCGAGCGCGTCGCCGACGAACAGGGCCGCATCGACGCCCTCGTCAACAACGCCGGCTTCGCGCAGTTCGGCGCCGTCGAGGACGTCCCGCCGCGCCGACTCCACCGGCAGTTCGACGTGAACGTCTACGGTCCCCATCGGCTCTGCCGGTGGGCGCTCCCGCACATGCGCGAAGCAGAACGGGGTACCGTCGTCAACGTCTCTAGCTTCCTCGGTCGCATCACGATTCCCGGGAGCGGGGCCTACGCCGCGTCGAAGGCCGCACTGGAGTCCATGAGCGACGCGCTCCGGGCGGAGGTGGACGCCTACGACGTGGACGTGGTGCTGGTCGAACCCGGCCCCGTCTCGACGAAGTTCAACGAGCGCGTGGCCGAGGAGGTGGACTTCGACCGCACCGGCGCCTACGAGTACATCTACGACGCCGTCGAGGACCGGCAGTCGATGGGGGACCTCGCTTCCATCCCGCCCTCGGAGGTGGCCGACACCGTCGTCCACGCCGCCACCTGCTCGGACCCACAGCCCCGGTACCCCGTCGGCGAGGTGGCGAAGGCCGGTCTGCTGGCCCGCCACGTGCCGGACCGCTGGCGCGACACGGCGTTCGGCCTGATTCGGAGGGTCCTCGAATGACGACGTTCCGTGACCGCGACTCGCTGGCGACGACGCCCGCCCACGAGACGGCGCTGGACTGCGTGGCCGCCGGCATCGACGCGGCGCGGCCGGAGACCGTCGTGCGCGACGCCGTCTCCCTCGACGGCGACACGCTCTCCGTCGGCGACGAGACGTACGACCTCGCGGCGCACGACAGCGTCGTCGTCCTCGGCGGCGGGAAGGCCGGCGCACAGGTCGCGCGGGCCCTCGAAGCCGTCCTCGGCGACAGACTCGACGGCGGCGTCGTCGTCACCGACCACGCCGAGGAGACGGCGACGGTCGACGTGCGCCCCGGCAGCCACCCCGTGCCCGACGCGGCGGGCGTCGAGTCGACGCGGGACTTGCTCGACCGCGCCGCGGCGGCGGACGAGGACACCCTCGTCCTCGCCGTCATCACCGGCGGCGGGAGCGCCCTCCTCGCGGCCCCCGCCGAGGGAATCTCGCTCGCGGACCTGCAGGCGACGACGGACGCACTCCTCGACAGCGGCGCCGACATCCACGAGATAAACGCCGTGCGCAAGCACCTCTCGGCCATCAAGGGCGGCCGCCTCGCGCGGACCGCCGCGCCCGCGACGGTGGCGACAATCGTCCTCTCGGACGTGGTGGGCAACGACTTGGACGTCATCGCCAGCGGACCGACGGTACCCGACTCCTCCACCTACGAGGACGCGCGCCGCGTCGCTGACCGCTACGACCTCGACGTGCCGGCGTCGGTCACGGACCGCCTGCGCCGCGGCGCCGAGGGCGAGGCGGCAGAGACGCCCGGCCCCGACGACCCGGCGTTCGAGCGCACCCGGACCCACGTCCTCGCGGACGGCTTCACGGCCCTCGACGCCGCGCGCGACGTGGCCGCCGACCGGGGCTTCGAGACGCTGGTCCTCTCCTCGCGCCTCCGCGGTGAAGCGCGTGAGGCCGGCCTGACGACGCTCGCCGTCGCGGAGGAGGCCCGCGCCACCGGCAACCCCGTCGACCCGCCCGCAGTCGTCCTCTCCGGCGGCGAGACGACGGTCACGGTGCGCGGGAGCGGCACCGGCGGCCCGAATCAGGAGTGCGCGCTCCGCTTCGCGGCCGACTGCGCGGACGCCGACGCCGCCTTCGCCGCCGTGGACACCGACGGCCGCGACGGGAGCACCGACGCGGCGGGCGCCCTCGTGGACGCCGAGACGGTCACGGACAGGGACGAGGCGCTGGCCACCCTCGCAGACAACGACGCGACGCCGTTTCTCGACGCCCGCGACGCCCTCCTCCACACCGGGCGCACCGGCACGAACGTCAACGACCTGCGCGTCCTCGTCCTAGCGTAGGCAGGCCGCACAGACCCGGAGCATCTGCTCGCCGCGCACCTCGTCGGCGAACAGGGGCACCCGCTTCACGTCGTGGTCGCGGAACAGGTCCTGCGCCGCGCCGAGGGCCTCCTGTTGCACGTCCCAGCGGCGCTGACAGAAATCACAGTGTTCGAGGTCAGGCGAGACGAACGGGTCCGTGTCGACGCCCGTCACGTCCGCGAAGTCCTCCATCACGCGGTTGACGACGACGGTGCCCACCGGAATCTCGAAGGTCCGCAGCTGCTCGCGGAGGCGATTGGACTCTCTGACGCTCATCTCCTCGGGCACCATCACGATGCGGAAGTCCGTGAGCGCGGGGTCTCGGAGCGTGCGCCGCAGTCGCTCGACGCGTTCGCGCACCTCGTCCAAATCCGGGCCGGCCGCCGCCTCCTCGTCGCCGCCGACGCCCGGCATTCCGTCGAGCAGGCCGCTGAAGCGCTCTCGCATCTGCACGATGCGCCCCATCATCGAGTCCATCATCTCCGGCAGTTCGAGGAGGCGGAGCGTGTGGCCCGTCGGTGCCGTGTCCACGACGACGCGCTCGAACCGCTCGTCGTCGAGGTAGCGCATCAACTGCTGGACCGCCGCCGCTTCGTCCGCGCCGGGCATCGCGCCGCCGAGCACGCCGTCGTCGCCGCCGAGCAGCTCGCCGAGGCCGCCCATGCCGCCGACCTCGCCGCCCTCTCCGAACAGCGCCGCCTCCTCCATCGCCTCGTCCGGGTCGATTTCGACGGCGTAGAGGGGATACTCATCGTGAACGGGGGCGGGCCGTTCGGGCACGTTCCGGTCGAGCGTGTCGGAGAGCGAGTGTGCGGGGTCCGTCGAGACGACGAGCGTCGGGGTGCCGGCTTCGGCGCTCGCCAGCCCCGTCGCCGCGGCCATCGTCGTCTTGCCGACGCCGCCCTTCCCCCCGTACAGCACGTAGTCGGGGGCCTCCGGTGCCGTCTCCAGCGACTCGACGGCTTCGACTTCGAGTTCGTCCATGGTCGGCGTAGCCGGTCACGCCCCGTTTATCCGTCGGTCCGGGGCTACATCTGGCTGCCTTCCTCGTGTGGCTGGATGACGACGAAGCCCTCGGACCCGGTGAACGCCATCTGGATCGTCTCGCCGGACGTCTGGCCGATTTCCAGTTTCTTGTTCGTCTCGAAGGACGGCGAGAGGGCGGCGCTCCACGCCACCGTCGCGTCGGGGTCGGTGGTGACGGGCGGCGTCACCACCAGCGGGTCGCCGTGGGTGGAGAGCGCCACCTGTCCCGGCCCGCTGAGGTACACGTTCGTCAGGCCGCCGGCCGCCGCCTCCGAGAGGTTCCCGATGGTGTTGATTTCGTACTCGACGCTCGCCTCGAACGCGAGGATGTCGTTGCCGTTGACCGAGATGGACTCGTCGGCGTCGAGGTCCAGCACTTGGACCTTCTTCCCGCGGTCCGCCACGTAGAGGTGGCCGTGCCCCTCCGCCTCCATGATGGGCGTGCCTTCGCTCGTCACCGCGTCCTTGACGAAGCCAGTCAGGCCGCCCTCGGCGGATGCCTTGCCGGTGAACGTCACGTCGCCGGTGTATGCGATCATCGACCCGGCCTTGACCTTCACCGTGCCGTCGATCGGCACGTCGAGCAGTCGGTTGTTCTCCTTCTGGAAGCCGGACTCGCCGCCGTCGGGTGCGTTTGCCTTCGTGAACGCTTCGAGTTCCATGGGAGAGTGTTCTGGGAGCCGACAGTTAAGGCCTGCCCTCAGTTTCTGTCCCCGAAGAACGCCGCCAGTCGGGCCGCCGCGTCGTCGACGCGCGGCGTGACGAGTGCGAACCTGAGCCAGTCGGCCCGCGCCTCGCCGAACGTCTCGCCGGGCATCCCCGCGACGCCCGCCTCGTCGATGAGTCGCTCCGTGTTCGCCATCGTCCCCGGGAAGTCCGGCACTCGGACGAGGACGTAGAATGCCCCCTCCGGCGTCGTGTACTCGGCACCCACCTCGTCGAGGGCCGCCGTGAACGTCTCCACGCGGTTCCGGAGCGTCTCGCGCGCCGTCTCGAAGTAGTCGGGACCGACGGTCTCTAGCCCCCGGAGCACCGCCCGCTGGGCGGGTCTGCTCGCGGAGACGTTCGTCAGCATGTGCCGGGTGCGCGCCGCGTCGGCGAGCGACTTCGAGAGGATGGCGTAGCCCACCCGGTAGCCGGTGATGGCGAAGGACTTCGAGAACGACCCGGTGACGACACGGTGGGGCGAGTCCACCGCGAGCGCACTCGCAAAGCGGCCGCTGTAGTCGAAGCGGTGGTACACCTCGTCGCTGACGAGAATCGCGTCGTGGGCCTCTGCGACGGCGACCAGTTCTCGCATCGTCGCCGCGTCGAGGACGGCGCCTGTGGGGTTGTTGGGCGTGTTGACCACGATGCAGGCCGTCTCGTCGCTCGCCGCCGCGCGCACGGCGTCGGGGTCGAGGTGGCCGTCGGCCGCCGTTTCGACGTAGCGCACCGTCCCGCCGAGCATCGACACTTTGCCCGGATAGTACGGGTAGACGGGGTCGGTCAACAGCACCTCGTCGCCGGCGCCCCTGTCGAGGGCGGCGGCCATCCCGAGGTAGTTCGCCTCCGCCGCGCCGTTCGTGACGACGACGGACTCGGGGTCCCCGCCCCGAATCTCCGCGATGCCCTCCTTGAGTTCCGCCAGCCCCTCGCTCGGCGGATACTGGAAGTCGGCGGGGTCCGCGTCCGCGTACGCCCGGAGGCCGTCTCGCACGCCCGCTGGTGGGTCCCAGTCGGGGTTACCGCTCACCATGTCCACCACGTCTCGGTCGGCGTCGGCGGCGTACTGCCCGACCCGGTAGAACAGCGGTTCCTCGTACTCCATGTCGGGGCCTCGCCGCCGGTGACCGTGTGCCTTTCGTTGCCCCCACTTCTTTGGCGCGCCGGCGCCACCCTCCGGTATGCACGAGTTCGCCGCCGACCCGCCCGTCGAAGAGCGGGTGGGGGACCTGCTCCGAGAGGCCGAGGCCACCGTCGCCGCCGCCGAGTCCTGCACGGGCGGTCTCATCGGCTCTCTCCTCACCGACGTGCCGGGCGCGTCCGACTACTTCGACCGCTCCTCCGTCACGTACACCTACGACGCGAAACTCGATACCGGCGTCTCTCGGGAGGCCCTCGACGAGTACGGCGCCGTGAGCGCCCCCGTCGCGAAGCAGATGGCGCAGGGCGTCCGCGACGCCGGCGGGACGGACTGGGCCGTTTCGACGACGGGCATCGCCGGACCGACGGGCGGTACGCCGGACAAGCCGGTGGGTACCGTCTTCATCGGCGTCGCGCACGCCGGCGACTGGGGCACCGGGGCGACGTACGCCGCGGCCCACCGCCGGACGTTCGACGGGTCGCGCACGGAAATCAAGGAGCAGATAGCGCGGGCCGCGCTCCGAGCGCTCGAAACCGCCGTCAGCCGTAAGGTTTGAACGCCGGCCCCCCGACTCATCGGACGGATGAACCAGAAGGAACACGTCCTCAACGCGGCGCTGTTGGGCATCGGCCTCGGGTACGTCCTCGAACCGGCGGGCGACGAGGCCACCTTCCGAATGGTCCTCGCCGTCACCGTGCCCGTCGTCCTCGGCGCCCTGTTCCCCGACGTGGACGCCCACTACGGCCGCCACCGGAAGGCCCTCCACAACCTCCCGATTCTGGCGCTGTTCCTCGCGTTTCCCATCTACTTCGACAACCTCCAGTGGGTGTGGCTCGGCGTCCTCACGCACTACGTCCTCGACGTGATGGGGACGACGCGGGGCGTGGCGCTGTTCTACCCGCTCTGGAAGGAGGAGTTCAATCTCCCCGTCGGCGTTCCGGTGTCGAGCGACCGGGCGGGGCTGGTGACGGTGCTCGTGACGGCCGTCGAACTCGCCATCGCCGCCGCTATCGTCTGGTACGCGCCGCCGGAACTCGCGGAACTGGGCGCCCAGTACGTGGGTCAGTAGACGGCCACGTCGGCGAATCGGTCCCCGTAGGCCACGTGGCCGGGGTGGGTGGCCTCCATCCCCGACAGGAGGACGCGGTCGATTTTCTCGGCGGTGTTCTCCCAGCCCAGATGCGCGAACTCGGCGGCACAGCGTGCGATGTGGCTCGGACCCCGGCGGTGGTAGACGCGCCGCGGCGCGCCCTCTCTGAAGGCGTCGACGAGGGCCGCCGCGGAGTCGACGTCGGCCTCGAACTCCGTCCACACCTCGCCGACGGTGGTGCGCAGGTGAGCGTAGGACGACCCGAACACCGGCCGATCGGCTGTCGGCGCGGGCGTCTGCCCGGCCGCGCGCTGTTTCGGGTTGTACGATTCGGCCGCGGCAACGTCGTAGCGTCGGAGCTCGTCGGGCGAGAGGCTCACCGTGGCGAAGCCGGGGTGAGGCGCGAGGGTGATGGCGCCCTGTCGCTCGATTTCGTCCATCGCGCCGTCGAGGGTGATGAAGTCCGGAATCGGGTCCGAGAGGCCGAGGGCGAGGACGTGTTTCCGGTGGCGGAGCGTCCCCGTGAACACCTCGCGGGCCGGAACGACCAGTAAGTCGTCGTCGCTGAAGCGCTCCGCGCGCGCCCGGATGTCGGGCAACCGCTCGAAGTGCGGTGCGAAGACGAGGACGTCAAGTCCGCGGGCTTTCGCCCGTTCGACGACTGCCTCGTCGAGGACTTTCACGTGCGGGTCGACGCGGGTCGGCACGCCCGACCCTTCGGAGTCGACGGTTTAGGATGTATCGGTCCGGCAACCCGATTTATGGGGGTACCCGCCGAGAGGCGACCATGGAACTCCTCGACGACTCCATCGTCCCCGAACACGCCCGCGACGTGAAGGCCGAGGCCCGCGAGTTCGCCCGCGAACACATCCAGCCGAACGCCGAAGAGCGGTTCGAGGCCGCCGAGTACCCCGCCGACATCGTCGAGGCGGGACGCGAGGCCAACCTCGTCGCACAGGACATCGGCGAGGAGTACGGGGGCCGGGGTCTCGACCTCGTACAGATGCTCGCCATCGCCGAGGAGTGGTTCCGCGCCGACGCCGGCATCGGTCTCTCCCTCCAGTTGGCGAGTTTCGGCGCCGAGATGCTGGAGAAGTACGGCACCGAGGAACAGAAAGAGCAGTACCTCCGCCCCGTCGCCGAGGGCGAGATGGTCACCGGTCTCGCCGTCTCCGAACCCGAGACGGGGTCCGACCTCGCCGGGATGCAGACCCGGGCGGACCGGGACGGCGACGAGTACGTCCTGAACGGCGAGAAGTACTGGATCGGCAACGGCGTCGAGGCCGACTGGCTCACGCTCTACGCTCGGACGGGCGACGTTCGCGAATCGGACGATTCGCGAGCCAACCAGAACGCGTCGCGTTCTGGTGACGACGAGGACAACCGCTACGGAAACCACTCGCTGTTCATCGTCCCCACCGACGCCGACGGCTATCACGCCGAACACATCCCCGAGAAAATCGCGATGCGCGCCTCGAAGCAGGCCCACGTCACACTCGACGACTGCCGCATCCCGGTCGAGAACCGCATCAGCCACGAGGGCACCGGCTTCATGATGCTCGCGGAGTTCTTCAACCACGGACGCGTCGTGGTCGGCGGCCACGGCCTCGGCCTCGCCGCGGCGGCCATCGAGGAGACGCTGGACTTCGTGGACGACAGGGAAGCCTTCGGGCGCACGCTGGACAACTTTCAGGCGGTCCAGCACGGCGTCGCCGACCAACTCATCCAGTTCGAGAGCGCCCGAGCGCTGGTGTACCGCGCCGCCGAGAAGGTGGCCGCCGGCGACAGCGCCGGCTACTGGGCCGCCCTCGCGAAGACGGCCGGCACGGAGGCGGCCGTCGACTGCGCCGAGACGGGCATGCAGTTCCACGGCGGTCGTTCGGTGCTGGAGGGGCGCCGCATCGGCCGCGTCTATCGCGACGCCCGCGTCCCAGTCGTCTACGAGGGGGCAAACGAGGTCCAGCGAAACCTCATCTACGACCAGCGCTAGTCACTCACAGGGGAGCGACGCGTCGAGGCTCACGTCGCCGACCAGAACCGCGCCGCACATCGCCGACTCCCCGTGGACGCTACAGTAGTACTCGTAGACCCCGGCCGACTCGAACGTGTAGGTGACCGTCTCGCCCTTCAGGAACGTGTCCGTCTCGAAACTCCAGTCCGCCGCCGAGTCGTGGAACCGTGCGCTCGTCACGTCGTGGGGGAGGGAATCGCGGTTGACCCACTCCACGGTTTCGCCGACGGCGACGGCTTTCCGTATCGGATTGAACGAGGTGTTCTCCAACTCCACTCGGGGCAGGTCCGACTCGGTGGCCGTCTGTGTCGCCGTCTCCTCGGCCGTCGTCTCGACTGTCCCCTCGGCCGTCGTCCCGGCGGACCCGGTCGGCGTCGCCGTGGCGTCCGCGGCCGTCGCCGTCTCCGTCACCGTCCGAGTCGGCGTCGCCGCGTCGTCCCCACTGCCGCCGGTTCCGCCACAGCCGGCGAGCGCCGCCGCGCCCGCGGCCGCCGCTGCGAGCAGTCGCCGTCGATGGATTCCCATACACTTCCTTTGTGACGGATTACCAAGGACGTTCCCCCGTTCGAACGGGGCGGACAAAGGTTTTAAGCCTCCCTCGCTAATTTCGGGCCGAATGCCCGGTTGGGAGTGCGCAATCGAGGGCTGTGGACGCACCTTCGGCGGCGTCGAGGACCTCCTGTTCCATCAGGTCCGGAGCCATCAGCGCCACGACTGTCGCATCTGTGACGCCGCCGTCCCCGAGGGGTACTTCGCCATCCGACACGTCCTCGGTAACCACAGCCGCGCAGAGTACGTCCGCCACTACGACGCTGACTCCGATGACATCCGCGTCCGCGAGGACCTCATCTCGACCATCGAGGACCGCGTGGACGTGCCGGCCATCCGGGAGCGGTTGCAGGGTGCGAGCGCCACCGGTGACTGACCACTTTTTCCTCGGTCGCTCGCTCGCGGCGCCGCCGCTCGCTTCACTCCCTCGCAAAAACGTGGGGAAAAAGAC
>JBDGTS010000014.1:0-27491 GCA_042216675.1 Halobacteriaceae archaeon
CGCCGGTGATCTTGATGACCGCGCCGTCGGGGGCGAGGTTGCCGGTGAGGATGCGGATGGCGCCGCGTTCGTGGATGGGGTCGTCGACGGGATGCAGGAAGTCGACGTCGACGTCCGCGATGGCCGGCGGGTCGAGGCGCGCCAGTTCCTCGGCGACGGTGTTGCCCGTCACCGTCTTCGCGTCGCCGTGGAGCAGGTCCGCGTCGAGGAGGGCCTGCAGGACGACGGGAACGCCGCCCACTTGATGCAGGTCGTTCATGAACTTCTCGCCGCCGGGCTGGAGGTCCGCGATTTTCGGCGTGCGGCGGCTAATCTCGTTGAACTCCTCGATGTCGAGGTCGATGTCGGCCTCCGCGGCCATCGCGAGGAGGTGGAGGACGGCGTTCGTCGACCCGCCGACGGCCACCTGCAGGGCGATGGCGTTCTCGAAGGACTTCTTCGAGAGGAAGTCCGAGGGCTTCCGGCGTTCCTCGACGGCTTCGACGGCGAGGCGACCGGTGCGCCGCGCCACCTCGTAGCGCTCTTCGTCCTCGGCGGGCGGGGAGGCCGATCCGAGCGGCGCGAAGCCGAGCGTCTCGGAGATGGACGCCATCGTGTTCGCGGTGAACATCCCGCCACAGGAGCCCGCGCCGGGGCAGGCGTTGCGCTCCAGTTCGTCGAGTTCGTCCTCGGACATCTCGCCCTGCGCGACGGCGCCGACGCCCTCGAAGACGTTCTGGATGGTCACCTCGCGGCCCTCGTGTTCGCCGGGCATGATGGACCCGCCGTACAGGAACACGGAGGGGAGGTCGGTTCGGATGGACGCCATCATCATTCCCGGCATGTTCTTGTCACAGCCGCCGAGGGTGACGAGGCCGTCCATGCGCTCGCCGAAACTGACGAGTTCGACGGAGTCCGCGATCATCTCCCGCGAGATGAGCGAGGCCTTCATCCCCTCGGTCCCCATCGAGATGGCGTCCGAGATGGTGATGGTGCCGAACTCGATGGGCATGCCGCCCGCCTCGTCGATGGCGTGCCACGCGTCCTCGGCCACGTCGTCGAGGTGGACGTTACAGGGGGTGATGTCGGCCGCGGGGTTCGCGATGCCGACCATCGGCGAGGAGAGGTCCTTGTCGTCGTAGCCCATCGCGCGGAACATCGCGCGGTGGGGCGCGTGCTCCGGCCCCTCCGTCACCTCGTTGCTCCGGAGGTCCGGGTCCTTCTCGTACTCCAGTGTCTCCGCCGGTTCCTCGCCCGACGGCTGCTCGGCTCGCTCACTCATGGGTCAAAATTGGCGTGGAGACGCTTAAGTCTCTCCGATGTGTGGCCGTTTCCCCGAACCGGTTCGGGGAGCCGAAACGCCCTTTCGGGTCGGGACGCAAGCGCTCGTATGACCGTCCGCGTCTCCTGTGGCGCGCGTCTCCACTTCGGCTTCTGCAACCTCTCGCTGGCGCACGAGCGCCTGTACGGGAGCCTCGGCGTCGGCGTCGAGGAGCCACGCGTGACGGTGACGGCGGACCCGGCCGACCGGGTGCGCTGTACCCACCCGGACGCCCGCGCGTTCGCGGAGACGGCCGTCGAGATCCTCGACGTGCCCGGTGCCGCCGTCGCCGTCGAGTCGGAACTGCCGCGCCACGCCGGCCTCGGGAGCGGGACCCAACTCGCACTCGCGGTGCTGAGCGCCGTCGCGCGCGCCAACGACGTGCCGGCGAACCCAGTCGAGAACGCGCCGGCACTCGGCCGCGGCGGACGGAGCGGCGTCGGTCTCGCCACGTTCCGGCGGGGCGGCTTCGTCCTCGACGCCGGCCACCCCACTGGTCGCTTCACGACCAAGCGCCCCTCGCGGGGGAACTGGGACGTGCCGGCCCCCGTCGCCAGCCACGACGTGCCCGATGACTGGCGCTTCGTCCTCGTGACCCCGGAGACGGACGCCGGCCCGAGCGACGAGACGGAGGACCGGAAGATGCGGGCCGTCGTCGAGTCCGCGAGCCCGGACGTGGCCGACCGGGTGAGCGGCGTCGTCCTGCGGCGCGTCCTGCCCGCCGTGGTGGAGGGTGACCACGAGCGCTTCGGGGCGGGCGTCGCCGAGGTGGGGCGACTCAACGGCGCGTGGTACGCCGACGAACAGGGCGGCGTCTACCGCCCGCCCGTCGGTGAACTCGTGGCGTCGCTCTCCGAGAGCCCCGCCGTCGCTGGCGCCGGCCAGTCCTCGTGGGGACCGACGGCCTACGCCGTCACCGACGTAGAACGGGTCGACGCGGCCGAACGCGCCGCACGGGACGCTCTCGGCGCCGCCGGCGTGGACGGCACGGTGCGCGTCGTCGCGGGCCGAAACCGCGGCCGAGTCGTGACCGGCCCGTAACGCACAAGCCGGGGGCGCGAGACGGGGCCGTATGGACCGGATTCCGCTCGGCGTCTCCCGACTGGACGGCCGCATCGGCGGGGGCGCCCCCTCGGGGAGCGTCGTGTTGCTCGCGGGCGAGGCGGGCGCGGGCGCCCGCGAACTCATCTACACGACGGCGGTGATGAACGCGCTCGGCCGGACCGGCCACGACCTGTTGGACCTCTACTACGGCGACGTGGCCGGGAGCGCGGTGTTCCCCGAGTCCGTTCACTACGTCTCCTTTACCGCCAGCGAGTCGCAACTCCGCCGCGAGATGCAGTTCACGATGGACGACGAACTCGCCGACGCGGGACTGGACGGCGTGGAGTTCGCGGATCTCTCACAGCAGTATTTCCAGCTCAGTCCCGTCCCGCGGGAGTGGTACACCGAGGCCCACGGCGACATCGGCGACTTGGGCAACTCCTCCGAGCGCCGCGACGCCATCGAGGCCCTCGCGGACTACCTCGACGAACACGCGGGCGGGAGCCTCATGCTCGTCGACTCGCTCACGGACCTCGTCGGGGTCCGGGACCGCGAGGCCATCGACTGGGACGACATCGTCTTCCTGCTGAAGGGGCTCCGCCGCGCCGCCCGGACGTGGGGCGGCCTCATCCTCGTCCACGCCAGCAGCGAGTCGCTGACCGGGGAACGACTGGGTGATTTGATGTCCTCCGTCGACGGGACGATGCTGTTCGAGTGGGAGACGGGCGGCAACGAGCGTGTGCGCACGATGGTGGTCCGTGAGTTCCGCGGCGTCCTCTCACAGTTAGAGGAGGAGGACATCGTCCGCTTCGAGACGGAGATTCACGAGGGCGGCTTCGACATCAGCGACGTGCGGAAGATACGGTAGATTGCCGAATGCTTAAACGCCGGGAAGCCGAAGGCGAAGCCATGGCAGAGGAGGGCCCGCAGGCCGACGTCCCCGACGACGTCGGGACGTGGATAGACGGCCGAGCCAAGGAGTGCGGGCTCACCCGCGCAGAGTTCCTCCGCGCCCTCGCCGACGCGATGGCGGAGGCGGACGGACCGTTCGCCAGCCGTGACCGCGTCTCGGACCTCGAAGACGACGTGGACGAGAAGATTCGCGACGTTCGGGACCGCGTCCTGCAGGTGAAACGCGAGGCCGACGGGAAGGCATCCGAGGACCACCGCCACGCCGAACTCGAACGGCACCTCGCGGCGACCGACAAGCGGGTGTCCGACCTCGCGGAGGCCGTGGACGACCTCACGGAGCGACTCGACGACGCCGAGAGCCGTCTCGACGAGGGCTTCGAGAACTACGAGGAGGTCCTCGACTACCTCACCGAGACGACCGACGACCTCAACGACAAGACGCGGACCCTCGCGACGGCGCTTCTCGACGTGCGGGAGGGCGTCAAGGACCTCGCTGAGGGGCAGGGTGCCTCGGTGGACCGCCTCGCCGAGGAGGCGAACCGACGTGGCGTGCGCAAGGCCGCCTGCGGGGACTGCGGCGCGACGCTGGACATCGCGCTCCTCCGCGACCCGGTGTGTCCCCACTGTGGCGCCACGTTCTCCGGCGTCGAGCCCAAATCCGGCTGGTTCGGGAGCCACACCCTCGAAACCGGCGAGCATCCGCCAGCGCTGGAGCCACCGGCGGAGGAAGACATTCTCGACGAGGAGCGCGGCGTCGCCGCCATCGCCGGCGACGGAGGTGAGCCCCATGAGTGACGACGCGGACGGTGAGGAGGACCCCCTCGGCGGCCTCGCGGACGAGGTGGCTCGGCGCCGCGAGTCCGAGGAGACGGAACCCGACGTCTTCGACGAGGCGTTCGAGGAGATGGACTTCGACGTGGACAGCGAAGCCGTCTGGGAGCGCCTCACCGAGGGCGAACGCCCCGAGATGAGTCCCGAGGGCGAGGAGCGCGTCGTCGACAAGCGCTCCTTTTGCCACCGCTGTGAGTACTTCTCCGACCCGCCGGACATCGCCTGCGGTCACGAGGGGACCGAAATCATCGAACTGGCCGACGTGAACCACTTTTTAGTGAAGGACTGCCCCGTGGTGGCCGAGCGGGACCGACTGGAGGGCATGGACTGATGCGCTTTTGCGGGGACTGCGGTTCGATGATGAAGACGGAGGACGACCAGTGGGTCTGCACGAACTGCGGCGCCACCGAACCCCGCGAGGACGCGGCGGAGTCCTTCGTCACGAGCGAGGAACAGGACACCTCCGACGTCATCGAGACAGAGGAGGACGTGCAGTTCGAAGGCCAACCCACCGCCGAGGTGTCCTGCGACGAGTGTGGCAACGACGAGGCGTACTACTACTTCAAGCAGACGGCCTCGGCGGACGAACCGCCGACGCGCTTTTTCAAGTGTACCGAGTGCGGGCATCAGTGGCGCGAGTACAACTGAGTCACACCACGACCCACGCGACGTACACCGCCAGCGCACCCAGCGCCGTGCTGACGACGGCGTGGATGCGCAGGCGGTCCAGCATCTCGTGGGCGTGGCCGCTCTCCTCCCAGTGGGTGTGGACCTCGCTTCCCGTCTCACACCGCGGGAGAAAGTCCATCGCGACGTGGAGGAAGATGCCGGCGGCGAAGCCGAAGACGACGCCCTGCGCCGTCGCCGAACTCGGAACCGAGAGGAGACTGACCGTGAGGGCCGCCACCCCGACGCCGCTTGCGGGCAGGAGAATGGGCGCGACGGGGCGGCCGTTGCGCACCAGTCGCCGCGCGGCGGCGTAGCCCGCCGGTCCCTTGTGGGAGACGATGGCGACGCCGAGCAACGGCCCGAGGTCCGGCATCGCGGTGTAGACGACGCCGATGATGAGGCCCGCGGAGACGGCGTGGGCGCTGAGTTCCGCGACGGTGCGGTCCATCGGCAACTCGAGGTGGGTCAACCGATGGCCGACGGTGTGGCCCGCGAAACCGACGAGCAGGCCCGCGGCGATGCCGAAGCCGCCGTACCGCGGCGAGGCGCCGATGGCCTGTGGCACGAGGAAGACGGCGGCGCTCGTCACCATCGCCCCGGCTGCGAGGCCGTAGCCCCACACCAGACCCCGGGGATGCTCGGAGAGGGTCCGCGACCCGAGGAGCGCGCCCGCCGCCATCGCCGCGAACGCGACCCAACTGACGCCGAGCAGTTTCGGCGTCGGGGCGACGAGGGCGACGTAGCTGGAGAGGCCGACGAATGCGAGGACGCTCACGGCGGCGAACGCCGTCTCCGCGCGGATGCCGGACCGCGAACCGGTGAGTTGCATCTGGTTATTAACTACAGGAGTTGTTTTAGTAAAGTTGTCGGTGTGCCGGCCGGCGTTTTATGGTCGTGCCCGCTAAGGCCCCGATATGGATTCGCTGGCGGACCAGTCAGCCGTCGTCGTCGGCGGCGGATTCGGCGGCCTCTCGGCGGCCTGCCACCTCGCGGCCCGGGGTGCGGACGTGACGCTCGTCGAGAAGAACGGGCAACTCGGCGGCCGTGCGAGCGCGTTCGAGC
Source organism: Halobacteriaceae archaeon (assembly GCA_042216675.1). Lineage (GTDB taxonomy): Archaea > Halobacteriota > Halobacteria > Halobacteriales > Halobacteriaceae > JBDGTS01. The sequence goes on from JBDGTS010000014.1 coordinate 5,819, forward strand.
GCGACGGCTTCACGTTCGACATGGGCCCGTCGTGGTATCTGATGCCGGACGTGTTCGAGCGGTTCTTCGGCCACTTCGGCCACCGGCCGACGGACTTCTTCGGCCTCGAACGCCTCGACCCGCACTATCGCATCCTGTTCAAGGACGGCGACAGCGTGGACATGTCGGGGGACCTCGACGCCGTTCGGGACATCTTCGAGTCGTACGAGGACGGCGCGGCCGACGCCTTCGACCGGTATCTCGCGCAGGCCGAGGAGAACTACGAGGTGGGCATGGAGCGGTTCGTCTACGCCGACCGCACGTCGTTTCGGGACTACCTCTCCCCGGCGGTGGCAAAGAGCGCTCGCGGCCTCTCACTCCTCGGGACGATGGACGACCACGTCGCGGACTACTTCGACCACCCGAAACTCCGGCAAATCGTCCAGTACTCGCTCGTCTTCCTCGGGGGGTCGCCCCACAACACGCCGGCGCTCTACAACCTGATGAGCCACGTCGACTTCAATCTCGGCGTCTACTACCCCGAGGGCGGGATGCACGGCGTCGCGGAAGGCGTGGCCGACCTCGCCCACGAACTCGGCGTCGAGACGCGCGTGGACGAACCCGTCGAGCGAATCGACCCGTACGCTCGCTCCTTCGTCGTCGAGACGGCCACCGACAGCCACCGCGCCGACGTGGTGGTGAGCGACGCGCCCTACTCCCACACCGAACAGGACCTGCTGGCCCCCGAGTACCGCCAGTACGACGCCGACTACTGGGACTCGCGCACCTACGCGCCCTCGGCGTTCCTCCTCTACCTCGGCGTCGAGGGCGACGTGGACCCCCTCGAACATCACACCCTGATTCTCCCCGAGGACTGGGACCCGCACTTCGACGCCATCTTCGAGAATCCGGCGTGGCCCGACGACCCCGCGTACTACGTCTGTGCCGCCTCCGAGACCGACGACGACGTGGCGCCCGAGGGCCACAGCAACCTGATGGTGCTGGTCCCCATCGCGCCCGGCCTCGACGACGGCCCCGAGGTGCGCGAGACGTACCGGGACGCGGTGTTGGCCGACCTCGCCGAGAACGCCGTCGACGTGCGGGACCGCATCGTCGTCGAGGAGCGCTTCTCCGTCTCGGACTTCGCGGACCGCTACAACAGCCACGAGGGGACGGCGCTCGGAATGGCCCACACGCTCACCCAGACGGCGATGTTCCGCCCGCCCCACCGCTCGGAAACGCTGGACGGCCTCTACTTCACCGGCGCGAACACCACCCCCGGTATCGGCGTCCCGATGTGTCTCATCAGCGGCGAACTCACCGCCGGCTACGTTGCGGAGGACTATGGCCGGTAGGGCACGCTACCTGCTGACGCTCTCGCGGCCGCGCTTCTGGTTCTACCTCGCTGGCCCGGTCCTCGTCGGCGTCGCGCACGGCGCGCCCACCGTCGATGCCCTCTTCGGCCCGGCGGCGGTGGCCCTGTTCGCCTACTTCCTCGTGCCCGCGAACGTCCTCCTGTACGGCGTCAACGACGTGTTCGACCGGGACGTGGACGCGCACAACCCCAAGAAGGCGGACAAGGAGACGCGCTATCGGGGGGACTGGCTCGTGCCCGCGGCCGTCGCCGTCGCGGCGCTTCTCGGCGTCGGCGTCGCCGCCGTCACGCCGCGCGGCGCGTGGCCGTGGCTCGCGGCGTGGGCGCTTCTGTCGGTCGCGTACAGCGCTCCGCCGGTCCGATTCAAGACGACGCCGCTTTTCGACTCGGCGTCGAACGGCCTGTACGCGCTCCCCGGCGCCGCCGCGTACGTCGCCGTCGCGGGCGCTCAACCCCCCGCGCTCGCCGTCGCGGGCGCGTGGCTCTGGACGATGGGGATGCACACGTTCTCGGCCATCCCCGACGTCGAACCGGACCGCGCCGCCGGCATCACGACGACGGCGACGTGGCTGGGCGAGTCGGGAGCATTCGCCTACGTCGCGGCGTGTTGGCTCGCCGGGGCGGGCGTCTTCGCCGCGCTCGACCCCCGGGCGGGGGCGCTGTTGGCCGTCTATCCCGTCTTCGCCGTCGGCGTCGCTCGCTCGTCGGTGGCTGTGGACCGGGCGTACTGGTGGTTCCCGGCGCTCAACACCGCCGTCGGGGCCGCCCTGACCCTCGGCGGCCTCTGGAGGTTCCATGGCTGACCGGCGGCAGGTCGAGGCGCGCTTCGACGCCCTCGTGCGCGAGAACCGCTTCACCATCGCCGTGGTCTTCCCCCTCGTCGGCACGGCGTTGCTCGTCGCCAGCGCCGAAGGTTGGGTCGGTGAGCCGTGGCGCTTCAACCCGGCTCTCGTCCTCGCGGGGACGTTCGTGATGCGCGCGCCCCTGCTGGCCGGCATCGCGCCCCTCGTCGGCCGGCGCGAGGCGGCGGGGCTGGTCGCGCTGACGGCCTACACCTACGCCGTCGAGATCGTGGGCGTCACGACGGGGTTCCCCTACGGCGAGTTCACGTACGGCGTCTCGCTCGGGCCGATGATCGGGGGTGTTCCCGCCGCACTTCCCGTCTTCTTCTTCCCGCTGGTGTTGAACAGCTACCTGCTCGTGCTGTTGCTCGACGGGGGGCGCTCGACGCGGTTGGTCCGAGCGCTCGCCGCCGTCGCCGTCGTCGTCGGCGTGGACCTCGTGCTCGACCCCGGCGCGGTTGCACTCGGCTTCTGGAGGTACGGGGCTGGGGGCGCCTACTACGGGGTCCCCATCTCGAACTACGCGGGGTGGCTCCTGAGCGCCGGCGTCGCCGTCGCCATCGTCGAAGCGACGTTCGACGCCCACGCGGTTCGCGAGCGGCTCGGGGCCTGCGAGTTCGCGCTCGACGACTTGGTGAGCTTCGTCCTCCTCTGGGGGACCGTGAACGTCGCCTACGGCAACTGGACGGCGGTGGCCGTCGCGGGCGCGTTTCTCGCGGCGCTGATTCGCGCGAATCGCTTCGACTTCCGAGTCGCTCGGCCCGCCTGACTCAGGTCATCGGGTCGAAACTCCCGGCGCCGAGGGTCCGTGGCGTGGCCGGGTCGACGGCCGTGACGCGGTGGAACACCGTCTCGGGGTCCCGCGACCGGAGCCAGTGGTAGCCAGTGCGGGCGACGAGCGACAGTTTCCGCGCCGTCGAGAGCGTGGGTCGCTCGGAGAGCGTGTCACAGTTCAGGCCCCGAATCAGTCGGTGGTGGTCGGCGTACAGCACCGCGGCCAGCAGGACCGGGAAACGACAGTCCGGCGGCAGGAACTTGATGCCGGCGACGCCGTGTCGGTAGCGCTCCTCGGTGTGTGCCAACAGATCACGCATCGCCGCGCGGAACTCCGGCGAGGGCTCCAGCGCCTCGATTTGGGAGACAGTGGCGTCGTGGCGGTCCAGCGTCTCCCGCGGGAGGTAGATGCGGTCCCTGTCCACCACGTCCTCGCGCACGTCGCGCAGGAAGTTCGTCAACTGGAACGCCTCGCCGAGCGCTCGGGCGTGGGGGAGCGCCATCGCCTCGTCCTCGGGGTCCATCACCGCGGTCATCATGTTCGCGACGGCGACGGCCGACCCGCGCATGTACGCTTCGAGTTCGGCGAGGGTGTCGTAGCGCGCCGTCGACACGTCCTGCTCCATCGCGTCCATGAACCGCTCGACCTCCGCCGCGGGGATGTCGTGCTCTCGTCGCGTCTCGTGAAACGCCGCCAGCACCGGGTCCTCGGGACGCGTCTCGCCCAACACCGCCTCGCGAATCTCGGCGAGGCGCTCTCGCTGGGCCGCCGCCGACGCGTCGCCGGCGTCGTCGACAACCTCGTCGGCCACCCGGAAGAAGCCGTAGAGCGCGTAGGTCGCCGTTCGCACGCGGCGGGGGAGAAACTTCGTCGCCACGTAGAACGTTTTCCCGGTCCGGCGGTGGATCGCCTTGCTCGTGGCGACCTGACTGGATTGTGGCATACGGACTCTTCTCAAAGACGACCGGCACGCTCTTAGTATTAATCGTCGGAGAACTCGCCGCACCTAGTAGTCCGCCGTCACGGTCGTGGACGACAGCGCGTCCAGCGCGCCGGTGACGGTGTAGCTCGGCGTCTCGACCCGAATCTCGGCGCTAGGGTCGTCGATGCGAAGCTGGAGGCGGTAGGCGCCGTCGCGCTCGATTTTCGTCGCCTCGGTGTAGTCGGTCCCGACGCGGTAGGCCCACGCCGTCTTGCCCGCGTCGGATGCGTCGGTGCGGCCCTCGATGTACGTCGGCGCGGGGAGCGAGGACACCTGCTGGCCGGCGACGGGGTAATTGAAGTCCTGCAGCCACGGCGCGAACCCCTCGTCGATGACGTACACCTCCTCGAAGCCGTACTGCTGGAGCTCCGCCGCGCGGATGGAGGACTGGTGGTGCGGGCAGGTGCAGTAACACACTACCCGGTCGCCCGTGTCCCACTCGGCAATCGGCGTGCCGTCGATGGCGGTGTTGTAGGGACTGGAGACGGCGCCGTAGATGTGCGAGCGCTCGTAGAACGTCCGGGGTCGGGCGTCGACGAAGCGCGCCTCGCCGCGTGCGTACCAGTTGTAGGCGACTTCGATGGGCGCGAGCGTCACCGTCACCGTCTCGGAGGCGTTCATGATGCTCCCGCCGCCGACGTTGTAGGGCGAGAAGGTGGCCTGACTCACGTCCGCCGCCTTCGGCTGTTCGTCGAAGTCCGGAGGATACCCGTCGTTCGGGGACTGGTCAGCCGGGAGCGAGTCGCCCTGCCGCGGCCCGGGCGACGTCGGGACGTTCGATCCGTCCGTGCCGCCCTGTCCGCCGAGGACGCCCGCACAGCCCGCGAGCGCGCCGGCGCCGGCGACGCCTGCGGCCGCGAGGAAGGTCCGCCGATCCATACTCGCTGTTGGCTACTGGCGAGGAAAAGCGTGTCGTCCCGGTCAGTCGCCGTCGAGACGCACCGTCAGCACGGGCACCGACGCCTCGTTGGTCACGCGGTCCGCGACGCTCCCGAGCGTGGCCGGCCGGTCCCGGTCGGTGGGGTCGTGGGTCCCCATCACCACGAGGTCGATATCCGCCTCGTCGGCGTAAGTGAGAACTTCGCGGCCGGGAACGCCCTGCCGGACCTCGCTGACGGCGTCGAGTCCCGCCTCGGCGGCCCTGTCGGCCACCCGCGACACCGCGCGCTCGCCCTCCTGCCGGAGTTCCTCGATGACGTCGTCTTGGCGCTCCTTCTCGGATGCGAGGTAGAGGCGCTTGTTCACGACGTAGAGCCCGTGGACCGTCGCATCGTGGTCGCCCGCGATGGTGATGGCGTGGTCGAGCACCTCGTCCATCTCGTCGCCGCCGTCCGTCGGAACGAGGACGTCGTCGTACATCGTGTGCTCCCTTCTCACCCCCGGGGGTAAAGTGTGTCGCCGTCTGGCACAGATTTAAGTAAAGAGGTGCGTCTCTCCGAACGTGTCCGGGTTCCGGTTCGCCGCACGGGTCGTCATCGCGGGGGCGTGGTGTCTGTTCGGGGGGCTCGCGCTGGCCGTCGTCGCGAGTCGCGTGGGCGACGCCGCGACGAGCGACGCGGACGCGGCCGGCCTCTCGGCCACGGGCGTCAACGTCGGCGCACTGGTGACGGCGTCGCTCGCGGGCGTCTACGAGGCGGGCGCGTTCGCCATCGGCTTCGGCGCCGCTCTCGTCCTCGTCGGTGGGCGTCTGTTCTTCGGGCGCCGCCCGGTCTGACCGCCGGTTACTTGTGGGTCCCCCGCGACGACGCCGACGTGACACGACTCGGCACGCCACGGCGCCGGTTCGCCCGGTACGCGGGCCTCGTCTGCCTGCTCGCGGGCCTGTTCCTCGTCGCGGGTGGCCTGTGGAACGTCCTCGGGAGCGCCCTCGCCGAGGCCGGTGTGCCGGCCCCCCACGTCATCGCGGGCGTCGCGAGTGCGCTTCTCGCGCCCGGTGTCCTCCTCGTCGCCGTCACCCGAATCGCCACTCCCCGCGTGACGCGCGTCGGCGCTTGTGGGGCCGCCCTCGCCGTCGTCGGGGTGGCGCTCGCGGTGCCGGTCCGGACTCGTCCGCTCGGCGTCGCTGGCTACACCCTCGGCGTCCTCGTCGTCGTCTCGACGCTCGTGGCCGCCGAACGGCTTCTCGACTCGCCGTCCGTGGCGTGGCGGGCGTCAGAGACAGACGCCGAGGCACGCGCCACGCCCGCCGACGGCGGCGAGGCGGACGACGACTTGCAGTTCCACCTCGACGAGGAGTGACGCGACGCGAATCCATATCCTTCTCCGGCGCGTAGACGAGGGTATGAGCGAGACACCCGACAGCGACGCGGAGTGGCGCGAGAAACTGAGCGACGAGGAGTACCACGTCCTGCGCGAGCGTGGCACCGAACCGAAGTTCAGCGGCGACTTGCTCGAACTGGAGGACGGCGAGTACGTCTGTGCCGGCTGTGGGAATCCGCTGTTCGACGCCGAGACGCGCTACGAGGCCGGACACGGCTGGCCATCTTTCTTCGACGCGAAAGAGGGCGCCGTGGAGTTCCGCGAGGACACCAGCCACGGCATGCGGCGCACGGAAGTCGTCTGCGCGGAGTGCGAGGGGCACCTCGGCCACGTGTTCGAAGACGGCCCGGACCCGACGGGCAAGCGCTTCTGCATCAACGCGGCGGCGCTCGACCCCGACGACTAGTCGGCGTGGCGCACGATGAACACGTCGTACTGCGGGTCCTCCGAGATGGGGTTCCCGACGCTCGTGAGCGGCGTCGAGACGCGGCCCGCGTTCTCGCTTCCGACGAACAGCACCGTCGCGCCCACCTCGGCGGCGGCCTGACGGATGGCGCGTGTCACGTCCATCGCGATAGTGGCGACGGGGTCCGTGTTCTCCGTCACCTCGTGGCGGAAGTCCGCGTCGGGCGCCACTTCCGCCACCTGCCCCTCGAGGCGTCCGGCGACGCGTTCGACGGCGAACGGTTCGTCCGAGCGCACCCAGCCACGCTCTCTCGCGTAGTCGGGGTCGTCGGGAATCACCGTCAGCGCAACGAGGTCCTGCCCGGCGTAGCCGGCGAACTCCGCGGCGCGTTCGAGCGCCGCCACCGAGAGGTCCGATCCGTCGAAGGGAACCAGAAACGTCATCGCCGGAACGTTGGGCCACCGCGACCTTGAGTGTGGCCCCGCCACCAACGTTTATCTGGGAAAATCACGTACCTTCATCCGAGACGGGTGATCAACCGTGCCCGCGACACAGTACAGCGAATGGACGAGTGGCATCGTCGCGCTAGGTGGCCTGTGGGCCGTCGCCACGCCGTACGTGGTCGGCCAGCCCAGATACGCCGTCCCGCTCAACGTCACGTTCGGGGCGCTCCTCGCCGTCGCCGCGGGCTACTACGCCTTCATGGCCGCCAGCGACGAGGAGCCGTACCGGGGCGCGTCCGGACTCGCCGTCATCTGTGGCGTCGGCCTCGTCGTGACGCCGTTCCTCATCGACGCGGGGACGACGTACGTGATGGGCAACGTCGTCGTCGGCGCCGTCGGAGCACTCGTCCACGCCTACGAGGTGCTCTCCGGTGCGGGGCGTGCGGAGTTCCTCACCGGAATGGCGGCGTCCTGACGCGCCGGCTATTTCCGTCCCGATGCTGCGGATAGCGCCATGGAGACGTGGCGCTCTCGCACCGTCGTCGCAGTTCTGCTGAGTACGCTCGTCGCGCCGCTGGGGGTGCCACTCGTCAGTCCGGCGCTTCCCGTCGTGCGCGACGCGTTCGGTCTCACGGACGCTGCGGCGAGTCTCCTCGTGTCCGCGTACTTCCTCCCCGGCATCGTCCTCGCGCCGTTCGTCGGGGCGTTCGCTGACCGCGTGGGGCCGCGCCGCGTCCTCGTCGGGTCGCTCGTCGGGTTCGGCACGGCGGGGGGCGCCATCGCCGCGGCCCCCTCCTTCCCGGTGGCGCTCGCGATTCGCGTCGTCCAGGGCGTGGCCGCGACGGGTATCTTCGTCACCACCGTCGTCAGCCTCAGCGCGCGCTTCGAGGGCGCGACGCGGCGGGCCGTCCTCGGCTGGAACGTCGCGGCGCTGTCGGCGGGCGCGGCCGTCTACCCCGTCCTCGGCGGGGCGCTCGCCGCAGTCTCGTGGAACGCGCCGTTTCTCGTCTACCTCGTCGCGCTCCCGGGTGCGTTCGTCGTCCACCGCTTCGTCGAAGCGGAGACGGCGGCCGTCGTCGGGCCGGGTCCGCGCCGCCCTCCGAAACGCGGCGAGCGTCGGACGCGGACCGCTGTATCTCACCGCGTTTCTGACGGACGCATTCCTCCTCGGCGTCGTGCTGACGATGGTGCCGTTTCTCCTCGCCGGCGAGTTCGGTCTCTCTTCCGTGGGCGTCGGTGCCGTCGTCACCGCGGCGATGGCCACCTCCTTCGCCGTCTCACTGCTGAGTGGCCGTCTCGTCCGCCGCGTCCCGAACGTGACGCTCCTCGGTGTGGGCCACGCCTGCTACGCCGTCGGGATGGCAGGCGTCTGGCTCGCGGGGTCCCCGCTCGCCGTCGCGGGGGCCGTCGTCGTCCACGGTGCTGGCGTGGGCCTCTCGCTCCCCGCCGTCGACGCCGCCATCAGCGAGCGCACGGCCCCCGAGACGCGCGCCGGGGCGCTTGGCCTCCGCGTCAGCACCTCCTTCGCGGGGCGCACGCTCGGCCCGGTGGCGTTCGCGGCCCTCGGCGGCATGGACGCGTTGCTCGGGGGCGTCGGAATCGCGGTTCTGGGACTCGTCGCCGTCGTGGGCGGCCGTTAGACGACGCGGCCGAAGGCGAGCGTTCCGCTCACGCTCTCGATGAGTGCGTCGACGGTGTCGCCCTCGCGGGCGCCCGAGACGAAGATCGTGTAGCGGCCACGCTCCGCCACGCCGTCGCCCTTCCGGCCGGTGCCGGTGATTCTGACCTCGTAGGTCGTCCCCTCCTCGATTTCCGGGCCGTCCTCGCTCCCGCCGGTGGCGGCGGACTGCTTCTCGACGGGGCGGAACGCGCCACACGCCTCACACCGGAGCATGTCGACGCCGTCCTCGGTGACGAGGTTCGTGTCCGGAAGGCCACACTCCGAGCAGGTGACGAACTCGGCGACGTAGCGCTCCACGGCGGCGTCGAAGTCCGGGCCGTCGAATGACCCGTTGTACCGCGCGCGCTGACCGTCGAACTGGCCGTTCGTGCCGAGTTCGCGCTGGACGAAGCGGTGGAGGTGTTCGGCCTCGCGCGAGAGTGCGTCGGCGACGGAGACGACGTTCGTGAACCGCGTAAACGCGCCGTCCACCTGCGCGGCCGCGTCGGGAACCGACAGTCGCGTCTCGTCCGCGGCGGGTCGCTCCGGCAACCGCTCGTGTGCGCGGTCGAGTGCCTGATCGTAGTCCATACGGCGATGAGGGGCTGTGGGCGTAAAGCCCCTCCGAGACGGTCCCTCAGTGCTCCGGCCCGATTGCCTTCACGCGGCCCTCCGCGCCGGACTCGAGTTTCACGAGGATGCCCTCGGGGTGGGTCCGCTCGTCGGTGAGGATGGTCCCGACTTCGCCGACGATTCGGTCGCCGTCGGGCTGTTCGATTTCGACGGTCTGGCCGCGCCGAATCTCACGCCGCGTCGGTAGGTCAGCGGACATCGGTCGTCCCCGCGCCCGCCACCCGAATAGTACCTCGGCCAAACGTGTGAAGTCGGTAGGTCGCTCGCTTAACTTGTCCGCGGCGCTCTCGCCGGACATGGAGCGACCGCCGGGATACGCACACGAGACGGGCCGCGACTGCGGCGCGGCGGCGGTCCGCGACCTGCTCGCGTACCACGAGTGGCGCTGGCCCACGACGGAGGCGCCCGCCGACTGGGACCTGACCGAGGCCGCGGTGTTCGCTCTCGGGTCCGGCATCGGGTCGATAGCCTACGAGACGGACGACGGGTGGACCCGCTTCTGCGGCCGGACGCCGTGGCTCGTGGCGAACGTCTTCGCCGCCCTCGACGTCCAGCACCTCGACAGCCGCGGGGACGACTGGGAGACGGCGCTCGGCGACGTGACCGCCCGCCTCGACGACGCCGACCCGTCCCTGCTCTTTCTCGACCCGGCGTCGCTGGACCGGGCGCTCGGCCGCACGCACCAGCAGCCACACGTCGTGGCCGCCCTCGACTACGACGACGAGAGCGTCCTCGTCGCTGACCCCGCGGCGACACAGCCACTCGAACTGTCCCACGAGCGACTGCGCTCCGCGTGGACGGTGCCCGCACCCTTCGAGTCGACGAACCGTCACCTCACCGTGCAGGACGTGTCGGTGGGCGTCGACCGGGAGACGGCGGCCAGCCGTGCCGTCCGGCGGACGCTCGGCTACATGCTCGACACCCCGGAGCGCGACGACCGGACGTGGGGCACGCGGGGCACGCACGGCACCGACGCCGTTCGCGACTTCGCCGACGAGGTGGCGCGGTGGCCCACGCTCGACCCGGAGACGGCCGACGACGCCATCGGCGCCGCCTGCCGGGCCATCGCCGGCGAGGCGGACGCGGCCGCCCACCGGCGCCTGTACGCCGAGGGACTGGACCGCATCGGTCCCGCGGCCGGGCTGGCGGCGTCGTGGGCCAACCGGGCACACGACATCGCCGACGAGTGGGCGGCCATCGGCGACGAGTTCATCGCGGCCTACGACGCCGACGCCGGGAGCACGACCCGCGAGGAACACGTCGAGGCGGCGGCGAGCGCTCTCGGCGCCGTCGCGGAGGACGAGGCGCGCTTCTTCGCGGACGTGCGCGAGCAGTTTCGGGCCTGAGTCCCGTTACCACGCGTCGCCGTCCATTTAAGTCGCTGCGTCCCCTCCTCGTAGTGTGAGCGACGATTCAGGGCGCCGGAACCTCCGGATGCCCAACGAGGACGAGCAGTTTGCCGTCGTGACGGAGCACAACGGGGGCAACCACGTTCGTGTGCGGTGCGAGGACGGCGAGAACCGCATGGGTCGCATCCCCGGCCGCATGAAGTACCGGACGTGGATCAGTGAGGGCGACGTCGTCCTCGTCGAACCGTGGGACTGGCAGGACGAGAAGGCCAACATCGAGTGGCGCTACTCCGGGCAGGACGCCGACCAGCTGCGCCGCGAAGGCCACATCGACTGATTCGGCGGCCGATTTTCCGCGCTTTTTCAGATGACCAGCGTGTCCTCCGGGAGCCACTCGGCTTCGGTGCGTCTGGCGACGTCGCCGGAGGGTACCAACTGTGGCGTCTCGGGCGGCGCGTCGAAGCGGTCCGGGTCGGGGTCGACCCGTTCTAGTGCGGACGCGAACTCGGAGCCGCGGCGCCCGGCGGCGCTGACGATGCCGCCGGTTTTGCGCTCCTCATAGGGCACCGCGTCGGGGTCCGGGAACTCGTCGCGGATGACGTCCGCGGACTGCGCGATTTCCTCGGCCGCGCGTCGCTGTGAGACGAAGCTGTCGTCGCGGTAGGCGTCGGCGTACTCCGCGAGGTCATCGGCGTTGTGACTCGGCGACTCGTAGCGGACGCCCCGGTTTCTGACGTGACCGCTCGTGAACCGGACGTTGATGGTCACCGACTCCGGGTAGCGCAGGATGATGGGGAAGAACGTCGTCTCGGTGACGGTGTACATCTGCTGGAGGCGCCACTGGGCCTCCATCAGGTACGCCGCCATCCCGGCGATGCCGTCGTCTCGCTCCCCCGTCCGGTACTCGCGGGCGATAGACTCGTAATCCTCGCCCACGAAGCGTTCGAGGCTGGCCTCGTAACTGCGCGCAATGCGCTCGCGTTGCTCCTCGTAGGCGTCGAGCAGGGGCACTTCCGGGTCGGCAATCATCTCGGCCTTCCGCTCCAGCGAGTCGGCCACCAGCGACATGTTCCGGTGGAGGGACCGCTCGGCCTCGACGGTCCGCACCGGCAGGTGGAGGGCTTGCCGGTGGAGGACGTGGGTGTCTCCAGCCACCGACGGGGTTGACTCGCTCATGCGCAACCCCTTGTATCTGAACGAACGTTAAACTCTCGGACGGCTCAATCGTCCGCGCGGGGGAAGTTCTCGATGGTGGCGTCGCGAAACGCCTCCTCGTCGAACTCGTGGTCGCCGTCGAAGAACTCCATCAGCTGCTCGGTGTCGCGCTTGGCGTTTTTGAGGCTGGTCGAGGCGCCCGGCGAGGGCGTGATGTTGAAGATGATGTCCTCGCCCGTAATCTTCGCCTCGCCCATGTCGAGGGACTTCGCCTCGGTGTCGACGATCTGCGGGCGCACGCCGCCGTACCCCTTCGCGCGGTCGATGTCCTCCAGTTCGACGCTGGGTACCACCTTCTGCACGTCGGGGAGGAACGCGCGCTTGCCGACGACGGGCAGGTCGTAGATGAGGTTCTTGATGACGAACGGGAGCAGGATGCGGTCGGCGAGGATGTTGACGTAGCTCAGGATGGCGGCCAGTCGGAGGCCGAACACGTCGAAGAAGTCGCTGACCGTCGACAGGCGGCCGCGTTCGAGCGTGGGGACCACCTTCGCCGTCGGTCCGAAGCGCGTGACCCCGTCGTCGTACACGTCCGCGTCGCCGTGGACGGCGGCGAAGGGGAGTTTCTTCATCTGGAGCGTGTACACCTTCCCGTTCAGCAGGTCGTCCGCGAGGAAGAAGCTGCCCGCGACGGGGAGCAGCGAGAGGTTCTCACCGTAGCCCATCTCCTGTGCGATCTGGAGGCTGTGACAGCCGGCGGCGACGACGGCAACGTCGGACTCGAACGCGCCGCGGTTCGTCTCGACGGTGAAGCCCTCGCCCGCCTCGTCTACGTCGGTGACGCGAGTGTCGGTGAACACGTCGACGCCGTCTTCCTCCTGTGCCGCCTCGACGAACGACTTGGCGGTGTCGCCGTAGTCGACGACGTAGCCGTCGGGCGTCTGGAGGGCGAGCATGTCCACGTCGGGGTCGCGGCCCTCCACGACTTTCGGCTCGATGTCCCCGATTTCGTCGCGGTCGATGGCCCGGAGTTTCGGGAACAGGTCGCCGAAGCCCTGGTCCTCGTAGCGCGTCCGGAGTTTCTCGGTCTCCTCCTCGCCGACGCCGAGGACCATCTTGCTCCGCTTGCTGTGCATCTCGCGGTCCGGGTCGACGTTCTCCAGATAGCCCGCGAGCATCTCGGCACCCGTCTTCACGGACGCCGCCTTCTCGTAGGTGTAGTTCGTCTCGATGTCCCCGAAGTGGAGCGTCTGGGAGTTGTTGGTGCGGTGTGTGTTGATGGCGCCGATTTCGTCCTCTTTCTCGATGAGGGCGATGTTCTCGACGTCGGTGAACTTCGCTGTCGTGTACAGAAGCGATGCGCCGCTGATTCCCCCGCCGACGATGACTAAATCGTACTCTCCTGACATAGTTCGGTCCCGGGTAACGGTTCTCGTCCGGTCGGTGGCGTTCGGCCTACTTAATTCACGTTATACGCCCGCGCTGTCTTTATGTGCGCCCGTCTCACGCCCTGCGGCGTGGCTCCGCTCGCCGACCCCTCGGGTCGCTGAACGCACTCGTCGGCGCCGGGGCCGACTCCGACGACACTTTAGGGCGTCCGGACAGTTGTCAACCGTGGATTCTCACGAGGTTCGCCGCGGCTGGGCGGAGCGGTCCGGGGAGTACTCCCCGGCGTACTACGCCTACTACGGGCCGGACGAGCGAAGCGAGACGGTCCACTCGCTCGTCGACGAGTACGCCGGCCCGGACGCGTCGGTCCTCGAACTCGGCTGTAGTTCGGGGCGCCACCTCGCGTACCTCGCCGACGAGGGGTACGACGACCTCGCCGGCGTCGAGGTCAACCCCGACGCTTTCGACGTGATGGACGAGGAGTACCCCGACCTCGCCGACTCGGGCACCTTCTACTGTGACGCCATCGAGGACGTCGTCGGGGACCTCGCGGACGGCCGCTTCGACGTGGTGTTCTCCGTCGAGACGCTCCAGCACATTCACCCGGACGCCGAGTGGGTGTTCGGGGAACTGGCCCGCGTCGCCGGCGAGTTGCTGGTCACCGTCGAGAACGAAGGCGACGACGGCGACGACGTGAGTTACGTCAACGACGACTTCCCGCTGTACCACCGGAACTGGCGCACCGTCTTCGAAGGCGTCGGCCTCGAACAGGTGGCCGCGACGGAGGGAAAGCGGGACACTGTGCGGGCGTTCCGGCCGTCGGCCTGATTTTTGGAGCGCGCCGCTCTCCAGTGCCCCGCGCCCGTTCGAGACGGACGCGGCGCTGTCGGACGTAGCGTCGAAAGAAAGCGTCTCAGAACGTCGCCCGAAGGCGACGGGATGAAACGTTAGTTAACGCGAACGACGTTCGTCGCGCGCGGGCCCTTGGGGGCCTGCTCGATGTCGAATTCGATCTCGGTCCCTTCCGTCAGATCCTCGCCGCCAACGTCTTCCATGTGGAAGAAAACGTCGTCGTCAGAATCGTCAGTCTCGATGAAACCGTAGCCGCCCGTGTCGTTGAAGAAGTCAACCTTACCGTTTGCCATTGCGAATAGACAGAGGTCGCTCTCACGGATAAGGGTTCCGCATTTGTTTCTCAAATCCTGTTTTTTGCAGACGAACGTAATTGCACTACCGGGGAGAGCATTCATTTGGCCACACACATCCGGTTCTCGCGGCGAGGGGTGCCGAAACCCCGGGAACGGTCCGGACTTCTCTGGAGTCGGTCACTCTCGGCCCCTGTCCCCTGAAAACGGGTCACACACGGCGTGGCCGGTAGTAATCCCTTTCGCCCCCCGTCCCCTCCGGTCGGTAATGAGTTACCGGATCGGTCTGGTCGGCAAGCCCTCCGTGGGCAAGTCGACGTTCTTCAACGCGGCGACGATGAACGACGTGCCCGAGGGGGCCTATCCCTTCACCACCATCGACCCGAGCGTGGGCGAGGCGTACGTGCGGACGGACTGTGCGGCCCCCGAGTTCGACGAGGAGTGCCAGCCGTCCGTCGGCGTCTGCGAGGACGGCACCCGCTTCGTCCCCGTCAAACTCGTGGACGTCGCGGGTCTCGTCCCCGGCGCCCACGAGGGCCGCGGCCTCGGCAACCAGTTTCTCACCGACCTGAACGAGACGGACGTGTTGGTCCACGTCGTCGACTTCTCCGGCAAAACCGACATCGAGGGCGAGGCCACCGAGGGCCACGACCCCCGCGAGGACATCGACTTCCTCGAAGCCGAACTCGACGCGTGGTATCTCGACGTGCTCGAGAAGGGCGTGACGCGCTACGAGAACCAACAGATGGCCGACCCGGATCCCGAGGACGTCCTCGGCGAGCAGCTGTCGGCCTTCGGCATCGCCCCCGCCGAAATCAAGCAGGTCGTCCTCTCGCTCGGCCTCGACGTGGCGCCCCTCGACTGGGACGCGGCGGAGACGGAGACCCTCGCTCGCGAGATTCGCAAGCGCACGAAGCCGATGGTCGTCGCGGCGAACAAGATGGACACCCCCGAGGCGCGGGCCAACTGGGACGAAATCACCGCCGACCCCGACTACGACCACCTCGAGTTCGTCCCCGTCTCCGCGCACGCCGAGAAGGCACTGAAGAACGCGAAGGCCGCGGGCGCCGTCGACTACACCCCCGGCGACGCCGACTTCGAGGTGACGGCGGATCTCCCCGCCGAGAAGGAAGCGGGCCTCGAACAGATTCGGGAGTTCGTCACCGACTTCGACGGCACCGGCGTCCAGCGAGCGCTCGAAGTCGCGGCGTTCGACGTCCTCGACCTGAAGGCGGTGTTCCCCGGGTCCGCCTCGGGCAACTGGTCGCAGGGCCCCTTCCGCGACTGCTTCTTGCTCCCCGAGTCCGCGACGGCGGAGGACTTCGCCTACCACCTCCACTCCGACATCGGCGAGGGCTTCCTCCACGGCATCGACTGCCGGAACGACCGACAGGTCGGTGCGGACACGGTGCTCGACCACCGCGACGTAGTGGAAGTCGTCTCGACGAATCAGTGACGGCGCGCGGGGCGGTCCCACACACTAAAGCCACCTCGCCGCGACGCGTGCTGTAGCATGGTCCATCCGACCGCGGCCGACGGCGGCCAGTCCGGAGTCGAGTCCCGGTCCGAACCGCGGTATCGCCGTCTCCGCCGGTGGAATGCCGCGATGGGCGGTTTGCACCTCGTTCAGGCGCTGTTGATGGTCTGGTTGGCGGAGCCGGTCCGCTGGCCGATCAGGATCACCCGCTTCGGCGTCGACGCGGCGGCGGGCCGTATCGCCCCCGTCGCCGTTCCGTGGGCAGACGTGAACCTCCCGCTTCTCGTGGCGGGCTTTCTCTTCTTGTCGGCGCTGGCGCACGCGACCATCGCCACCGTCCGGTACGAGCAGTACGTCTCCTACCTCGAACGCGGTATGAACCCGTATCGCTGGTACGAGTACGCCGTCAGCGCCTCGCTGATGATCGTCGTCATCGCCATGTTGGCGGGCGTCTGGGATCTCGGGACGCTGATCGCCCTCTTCGGCCTCGTCGCAGTGATGAATCTGTGTGGCCTCCTGATGGAACAGCGCAACGAGACGACGGCGACGACTGACTGGGCGCCCTACTACGTCGGTGCCCTCGCCGGACTGGTCCCGTGGGTGGTCATCGGCGTCTCGCTGGCGGGGTCCGTGACCGCCGCCGGTGCCGACGTGCCGGACTTCGTCCTCTACATCTACGTCTCTCTCTTTCTCTTCTTCAACCTCTTCGCGGCGAACATGGTCCTCCAGTACTGGGGTGTCTGGCGCTGGGAGGACTCTCTCTTCGGGGAGCGGGCGTACGTCGTTCTCAGTCTCGTCGCGAAATCGCTGCTCGCGTGGCAGGTGTTCTTCGGCGCCCTGAATACGCCCATCTAAGCGCCCGCCGGGCGGGTGGACTTTTGTTCGCTCCCGTCGACGGTGGTCTCATGACCGAGTTCCGCGGCGCGTGGGACGAGACGAAAGTCGCGACCTTCCTCTCGGAGGCGACGATTCCCATTCGCATCGCCGTCCACCGACCGGACGGGTCGTTGTGGCCCGTCGCGCTCTGGTACCGCTACCGCGACGGCGCCTTCGAGTGCGCGACGCGCGCGGACGCGGACGTGGTGCGCTTCCTCCGGCGCGACCCGTCAGTCGCCGTCGACGTCTCGACGAACGAGATTCCCTACCGGGGCGTGCGCGGCACCGGCACCGCCACCGTGTCCGAGGACGGTGCCGACGAGGTCCTGCGGGCCCTCGTCGACCGCTATCTCGGCGACGCCGACTCGTCGCTCGCCCGGGAACTCCTGCGCGAGGACCGCGAGGAGGTCCACATTCGCATCGAGCCCGCTGCGCTGTTCAGCTGGGACTACGCCGACCGGATGGGCGACGTCGGTCGGCCGAGCGGGGACTCTTAGTGCCCCGCGACGCGACCTCATAGAAATGGCGCGCCGGGACCACCTCGACCGTTTCTACGCGCTCCTCGACGCTCTCGCCGACAGCGTCGGCGGCCCGCGCAAACTGAAGAACTGCACCGGCTACATGGACTGGCCGGACCGCGGCGTCTACGTCTTCCTCGAACCCGGCGAGACGCGCGCGGACTCGGACCAGCGCCGCGTCGCCCGCGTCGGCACGCACGCCGTCTCGGCGGGGAGCGGCACCACCCTCTGGAACCGCCTGAAGGGCCACTACGGCACCGGCGACGGAAGTTCGGCCCACCCCCACGGCGGCAACCACCGCGGCTCCGTCTACCGGAAGCGCGTCGGCGAGGCCATCATCGAGAAGCACGCCCTGCACGACGACTATCCCGACTGGGACGAACGCTGGTCGGGCATCGACCGCGACCGAGCGACGGTCCGCGACGAGGAGTACGTCCTCGAACGCCGCGTGAGCGCCTCCATCCGCGAACAGCCGTTTCTCTGGCTCGCGGTCGACGACGAACCGGGCCCCGATAGCGACCGGGCGTTTCTCGAACGGAACGCCATCGCCCTCCTCAGCAACCTCGGACGGCCCGCACTCGACCCCCGAAGGGATGACTGGCTCGGCCACTACAGCGAGAGCGAGCACATCCGCGACTCGGGGCTGTGGAACGTCGAACACGCCGACGAGGACTACGACCCGGCGTTTCTGGCGCGTTTCGAGGCGGCCGTCGCGGAGACGACGGCGCCGTAGTCCGGACCCGGGGCGCACACGACCATGGGTTTGCGGTCGTCCCACGCGCACCCGATTCGACACGGGTTCTCGACGGCTGCCGCTGGGACCGGGCTGTCGAACGCGGGCGGACAGAGGAACATCTTAGAATCCACACGTCTTCAGTTGGGGGTAGCGCGAGGAATGACGACGATAGTCGCGGTCCGACACGGCGAGACGATGTGGAACCGGGAGCAACTGCTGCAGGGGTGGGCGCCCGCCCGACTCACCGACCGGGGCCGAGAGCAGGCCGCCCGCCTCGGCGACACGCTCGCAGAGCGGTACGACGTGGACCGCATTCTGTCGTCGGACCTGCACCGCACGGAGGAGACGGCCGCCGTCCTGCGCGAACACGTCGAGGCGCCCGTGACGTTTGATTCGGCGCTGCGCGAACGTGACATCGGCGTGTATCAGGGCCTGTCGGTTGCGGAGATGGCGGAGCGATTCCCCGAGTACGGACTCGGCGAGAGCGGCTCGGACGCGGCCCACAGGCGGCCGGAGAGCGGTGAAAGCCTCGTGGCCGTTCGCGAACGCGTCATCGAGCGGTGGGAGACGATGCTTGCCGAGTGCGAGCCAAACGAGACTGTTCTCGTCGTGACACACGGTGGCCCCATTCGCCTCCTTCTCGGGCACCTGAAGGGCCTCGACGTGGTCGACGCCATCATGGAGCAGTCACAGGGCAACTGCGCCATCAACGAGTTCGCGGTCGACCACGAGACGGGCACGGTACGTATCGTTCGCGAGAACGACACCGACCGCTAGCGCACCCGCGTCGGTGAGAGACTCTCCGAGAGAAAACTGGCCTCGGCACTCATAGGGTTCGTCCTCGCCAGTTGCCGAGACCGGCTCGGAACGCCCTTCGTCATCGGCCGTCCGAACGAAGGGCGCGGAGCCACAAGACAGTTCGGCCACCGCTCGGGTGTAGTTTCTTCACGCGGCCCGCCAAAGAGGTGGCCATGCGCTCCGAGCCACGAGGGAATGCGTTGCGCGAGACACTCGACGCCGGCGAACCCGCGTTCGGCGTGCTGGACAACGTGTACAGCCCGACCGTCGTGGAACTGTTGGGCGAACTCGGCTTCGACTTCGTCTGGGTCGACTACGAACACGCGGGCCCGTCGCCGTGGGACGCCGACGAGGTAGCCGACATGCTCCGCGCGGCGGACGCCAGCGGCACCGAACTGCTCGTCCGTATCCCCGACGCCGACCCGTCGCTCGTCCGGAAAGCGCTCGACGCGGGCGTCCGCAACCTCTTCGTCTCCCGGGTCGAGACGGCCGAACAGGCCGAACGCGCCGTCGAGGCGGCCCGCTTCACCCACGACGGAGAGCCCGGAACCCGGGGGATGGCCGGTCCGCGCGCGGCGAAGTGGGGCACCGTCGCCGACTACCCCGCGGTGGAGGACCGCGAAACCGTCGTCGGCGTCACAGTCGAGACGATGCGCGGCGTCGAGAACATCGAGGAAATCGTCGACGTGCCCGACCTCGGCTTCGTCTTCGCCGGTCCGAACGACCTCTCGGTGTCGCTCGGGCACCCCGGCGAGGTGAACCACGACGACGTACAGGCGGCGGTCGAGACGATTCGGACGGCGTGTCGCGCGAACGACGTGCCCGTCGGCAACCTCACCTTCGGCATGGAGGATGTGCAGGCGAAAGTCGCCGAGGGCTACCAGATTCTGAACGTCGGGAGCGCGACGGGCGCCATCCGGGGCCAACTGGGCGACTGGCACGCCCGCTACCGCGACTCGGAGTGAGATGTCACCCGCCGTCAGTTTCGTCGTGCCCGCGAAGGACGAGGCGGCGACGCTCCCACGGACCCTCGACAGCATCGCCGCACAGGAGACGACTCGCGAGACGGAAGTCGTCGTCGCCGACGGGGACAGCGACGACGCCACGCCCGAAATCGCGCGCGACCACGGCGCCCGCGTCGTCCATCAGCGACGGGGCGGTATCGGCCGCGGGCGCCACCTCGGCGCCGAGGCCGCGGAGGGCGACTGGCTGGTCTTCGTCGACGCGGACACCGCGCTCCGCCCGTGGCACCTCGACACGATGCTCGCGTACGTCGAGAGCGAGGGGCTGACGGCCGCCTCCTCGCGGTGTCGCATCGACGGTCCCCGACGCGCGAAGGTGATGGAGGCCGTCATCAACCACGTCTTCCCCCGATTCGACCGGCCGATTCTCCCCGGCTTCAATTTCGTCGTGGACCGCGAGACGTACTTCGCGGCCGGCGGCTTCCCCGACGTGCCAAACGAGGACACGGCGTTCAGCCGCCGCCTCGCGCGGACCGAGCCGACGGGGTACTGTCCGGCGGTCCTCGCCGACACGTCGGGGCGCCGCATCGCCCGCACCGGCCTCACCGGGACCCTCGCGCACTACCTCCGCCTCGACGCCGGACGGCTGTGGGCGACCAAACGCTAATCCCCCCGCCGGCCGTGGGAGTGGCATGGCAGTCGCACGCGTGGTCGAACTGGCGGGCCACATCATCGACTCCAACACGCTCGCCCGCTGTTTCAACATCGTGATGGACATGGGGGGCTCCTTCGAGGTGGAGGAGTTCGAGGTGGGCAGGCACGAGACGGACCCCTCCTACTGCCGCCTCCGCGTCGAGGCCGATACCGAGGCGGACCTGCGGAGCATCGTCCACGAACTCCACCAGAACGGCGCGAACATTCCCAACCCCGTCGACGCGACGCTCGAACCCGCGCCCGCGGACCGCGTCGTGCCCGAGGGCTTCTACTCCACGACGAACCACGCGACCGAGGTGCGCGTCGACGGCGAGTGGCTCACCGTCGAGCACATCGAGATGGACTGCGCGGTGGTCGTGGATCGCGAGGCCGGCCGCGCGGAGACGAAAACGCTCCACGCCGTCGAGGCGGGCGACCTCGTCGTCACTGGCGAGACGGGCATCCGCGTCAGTCCGCCGGACCGACCCCGGGATTCGAGTGGCCCCTTCGGCTTCATGCGCGGCGGCGTCTCCAGCGAGCGTCCCTCGGAGTCGCTCATCGCGGACGTGGCCGAGGCCATCGCGGAGACGCGCGCCGAGGGCGGGTCCACCCTCGTCGTCGCCGGTCCGGCACTCATCCACGCCGGCGCGGGGGCGGACCTCGCGCGCCTCGTCCGGGCAGGCTACGTCGACATGCTCTCGGCGGGCAACGGCTTCGCCGTCCACGACATCGAGACGAGCGTCTACGGCACCTCGCTGGGGATGAACGTCGAGACGATGGAGCACCCGCGCCACGGTCACAAACACCACATCTACACCATCAGCGAGGTCATCCGCGCCGGCGGCATCTCGGAGGCAGTCGAGGCGGGCCTCATCGACGAGGGCGTGATGTACGAGTGCGTCGAGAACGACGTGCCCTACGTCCTCGCCGGGTCGATTCGGGACGACGGTCCCCTGCCGGACACCATCACCGACAGCGTCGAGGCCCAGAACGCCATCCGCGAACAGGCCCGCGAGGCCGACCTCGTCGTGATGCTCGCGACGCTGCTCCACTCCGTCGCCGTCGGGAACTGTCTCCCCTCGGACACGCGCGTCGTCTGCGTCGACATCGACCCCGCGACGGTGACCCAACTGCTGGACCGCGGAAGCGCGCAGGCCATCGGCATGGTCACGGATGTGGGCGCGTTCGTGCCGCTACTGGCGGAGGAACTGCTGGAGGAGT
>JBDGTS010000014.1:27591-52854 GCA_042216675.1 Halobacteriaceae archaeon
AGCGAGGAAAAGGTGGATGCGTCACGGATGTGGGGGCGTTCGTGCCGTTGCTGGCGGAGGGCCTGCTCGGGTGACCGTCCGCGTTCACGGCATTCAGAAAACAAAAACACCCCGTCGGCGCCGTGGTAGACGACAGATTCAAACCACACTCTACCGTCCCTCCGTCGATGACTGACGCATGCGAAACCGCCGCGTCTCTCGCGGCGTCCGAGAGCCGCGCGGCCCTCCTCACCCGCCTGCGGACCGACGGCCCGGCTACGCGGGCGGACTGCGAGGAATGGCTCGACGCATCTAAGCGCACCGTGAAGCGCTCGCTGGCGGCCCTCGAAGAGCGAGGATGGGTCAGCGAACGAGACGGGGAGTACCGGGTGACGGCGGCGGGCGGCCCCGTCGCCGACCGGTACGACGCGTTCGTCTCCGCCGTCGGCGTCTCACAGCGCCTCCAGCCGTTCCTCTCGCACGTCCCGCCGGGCGAACTCGGTTTCGGGCTCGAACACCTCCAGGACGCCGAGATGCTCGCCGGAAGCGAGGAGACGCCGCTCGCGCCCCTCGAACGCGCCCTCGAACTCCGAAAACGAGCCACGCGCATCCGAGAGGTCACCTCCATCATCGCCCGCGAGAGCGCCGGCCAACTCGCCGACAGAATCACCGAGGCGGACCTCGACGTGGAGAACGTCGTCACCGAGGCGGCCCTTCGAGAGGCACGCTCGAACCCCGACTACGCGGACGCGCTGACGGCGACGCGCGGCGCCGAGGGGCACACGCTGTACGTCACCGACCGTGACGTGCCGTTCTTGCTCGGCATCTTCGACGACACGGTCGTCCTCGCGGCGACTGGCGACGACGGCCTCCCCGTCGCCGTGGTGATAACAGAGGACGAGACGGTGCTGGACTGGGCGCGGGCGTGGTTTCGCTCCTATCGCGACGACGCCCGCGAAGTCACGGACTGACTCACTCGATGCGGTCCCGCGCGGCGGCCACCAGCAACGGGAGCGTGATGGTGGCGTCGCCGACGACGCTCGCGTTGCGGGCGTCTTTCTCCAGTTTCCCCCACGAGCGCGCCTCGTCGAGCGTCGCGCCCGAGAGGCCGCCCGTCTGCTCGGGGTCCATCGTCAACTGCACGGCGTAGTCGTAGGCGCCCGGCGTGACGAGCATCGTCTGGAGGACGTAGTTCTTGGGCACGCCGCCGCCGACGACGAGTGCGCCCGCTCGCTCTGCCTCGTAGGCGATGTCGTTGAGGTGCGTCATGTCGCCGAGAGCGTCCAGCGTGAAGTCCGCCGTCTGGGAGTACATCCACGCCTGCAGGCCCAGCACGGAGTCCTGCACGGCCGGGCAGTAGACGGGCACGTCCGCGTCGTGGGCCGCGGCGGCGATGCCGGCGTCCTCCTCAACGTCCTCCGTCTCGTTGACGGCCGCGTTCGCCGCGCCGAGGGCCTCGGTGAACTCCCGAATGGTGACGGTGCCGCGCAGTTCCGGAAACACCTCCTCGCGGAGGTGGGACTCGAAGAGCGCGAAGTGCTCCTGAGGCAGGTAGACGTTGTAGATGCGGTCGACTTCCTCGTCGCGCAGCTGCTCGTCGAACTCGCGGGCGTCGTGCCCTTCCTCGGGCGCCCGGCCGTGGTGGTGTTTGCCGCCGATGGCCTCGATGGCGTCGTGCGTGAGATTCGCCCCCGTCGTCACCAGCGCGTCGACGTGGCCGTCCCGAATGAGGTCCGCGACGATGCCGCGCATCCCGGCGGGCACCATCGCGCCCGCGAGGCCGAGGAAGACGGTGGTGTCCTCGCGCCCGAACATCTCCGCCGTCACGTCGACGGCGTGGTGCAAGTCCGCGGCCCCGATACCGGCGTTGCCGTACTCGTCGGCGAGGTCCCCCACGCTCATTCCGCTCCACACGTCCGCGTGGCCGACCGGTGCGTGTTCGAACTCCTCGCGGTCCTCGTCGCTCATACGCGTCCGTGACCCGGCGCGAGTAACACCGTTGCGGTTCCGCTCAGAGACCGGTCGGGCAGTCGATGAAGGCGGTGTCCAACCCCCAGTCCTCGGCCATCGCCTGCAGGGACCGGACGCCGAAGGTTTCCGTCGCATAGTGACCGCCGAGGACGGCGTTGACGCCAGCCTCGCGGGCCTCGTGGTACAGTTTGCCCTTCCCCTCGCCCGTCACGAGGAGGTCCACACCGGCGTCCGCGGCCGCGCCGAGGTAGTCCGCGCCGCTCCCGGTGACGATGGCCACGTCCTCGACGTGGTCGGGACCCTCGTCGACGACGCGGACCGAACCGCCACCGGTGTCGAGTTCCGCCGCCAGCAACGTCGCCAGCGTGTCGAGCGACGTGGCTTCGGGCAGGACGCCCTGCTGGCCGATGGGTTCGCCGCCGACGGCGCCGAACGGTTCGCGGTCGGTGAGGTCCAGAACGTCCGCGACGCCGGCGGCGTTGCCGAGTTCCTGATGGCCGTCGAGGGGGAGGTGTGCGACGTAGAGTGCCACGTCGTTCTCGACGAACGGCGCGATGCGGCGGTACTTCTGGCCGGTCACCCGTTCGATGCCGCCCCACGAGAGGCCGTGGTGCACGACCATCGCGTCCGCGCCCGCTTCGGCGGCGCGTTCGACTGTTTCGACCGCGGCGTCGACGGCGAACGCCACCGTCTCGACGCTCTGCTCGTCGGGGCCGATTTGGAGGCCGTTCGCGCTCGCGTCCACGTCGGCGTAGTCGGGGACGCGGAGCGTCTCGTCGTAGCGCTCAGCCAACTCGGAGAGGTCCATGAACGGAGCGACGCGCGCCCGGCCCGTAGCCGTTTTGCTCTACGCCGCCTCGACGACCCGGCCGTCCTCGACGGTGATGAGTCCACGCTCCGCCGCGGCGTCGAGGATGGCCACCGCCGTCTCCGGGGGGATGTCGTAGGCGTTCGCGGCGACGGTCTCGATTTCGCCCCGTTCGACCGGCAGTTCGCGGTTCTCCAGCAGTCTCAGCACGCGCCGGAAGTCCGCCTTCGAGACGGACACGTCGGCGAACTCGGCGGCCTCGTCGTCGCTCGGCGCGGCGGCCTCCCCGTCCACCTCCTCGTCTTCCGTCGGCACCGATTCGTCGTCGATGGTGACGCCACCGAGTCCCGCGTCCGGGTCGTCCGCGGCCGCCACTTCGGGTTCAGACTCGGGTTCGAGTTCGGATTCGGGTTCGGGTTCAGGTTCAGGTTCAGGTTCGGGTTCGGGCGACGGCCCTTCGTCCACTGCGTCGGCCACCGTCTCGCGCACGGCGTCGTACTTCTCCCGGCAGTCCGCACACAGGTCGACGGTCGGCCCGCCGTCCCCGCCGCGGAGCGACGCGGGGAGGAGCGGCGTCGGGTCCGGCGACTCGACGACGGTGCCACAGAAGTAACAGACGGCCATTCGGCTCATGTCTCGGCCGACGGCCACCATCGGCAAAAAGGCACCTACGCGGTGGCGTGCGCGAACACGAACTCTCGGAGGAGCTTCGCCGCCAGCACCGCCGCCTCGCCGTGGTCCCGGTCGTTGACCTCCACCACGTCGAAGCCGACGGCGTGCGGTGCGACGGCGCGCACCACGCTCCGAATCGCCGCCGCGTCGAGACCGAACGGTTCGGGGGTACCGGTCCCCGGCGCGACGGCGGGGTCGGCGGCGTCAACGTCCACCGAGAGGTAGGCGTCCCCGCCGACGGCCGGCGTCCAGTCGGACACCTCCGCGGGCGGGACGACGGTCACGTCTGCCGCTTCCGCCCGCTCCCACTCCGCCTCGGACCCGGAGCGAGCGCCGAGGACGACTGCCTCGTCGGCCACGTCGAGGGCGTGGCGGGTGACCGTCGCGTGGCTGTAGGGGTTGCCGTCGTATGACTCCCGCAGGTCGAGGTGGGCGTCCACCACCACCGCCACGTCGGGGTCGAGCGCTCGGAGGGCTGCGACGGTGACGGTGTGTTCCCCGCCGACGAGCAGGGGTACCGCGCCGTCGCGGGCCACGTCGGTGAGGACGCCGCCGAGGTAGTCGAGATACTCCGGGGCGTCGTCCCACGCGCGGACGTCGCCGTGGTCGTGGACTGCGAGGTCGGAGAAGCGGACGTCGTACTCCCGGCGGTAGTCCTCGAAGCCGCGCGCGAAGCGCCTGACACGGTCGGGACCGAAGCGGGCGCCCGGTCGGAACGAGGTGGAGACGTCGAGGGGCGCGCCGACGGTCACGTAGTCCGCGTCGTCGCGGTCGGTCGAGGCGCCGGGGAACATCGCCTCAGACGATCTTGCGCTGGTCCTCGTACTCGAGGTACTCGATGTTCTCGTCGGGTTCGAGGTCGATGTCCTCGGGCACTTTCAGCGTAATCGTCTCGTACGTCTCGAGGTCCATAATCTGTGCCACGTCCTCGCTCTCGATGCTGACGACCTGCCCCTGCTTCCGTTCGATGATGGGGACCCAGACCTTCGCGTCGACGGGCTGGGAGAGACTGCGCTTC
This sequence comes from Halobacteriaceae archaeon, assembly GCA_042216675.1. Classification (GTDB taxonomy): domain Archaea; phylum Halobacteriota; class Halobacteria; order Halobacteriales; family Halobacteriaceae; genus JBDGTS01. The sequence goes on from JBDGTS010000014.1 coordinate 32,040, forward strand.
TTTTCGTCGAAGACGCCGCGACCCTCGATGCGGGCCTTGGCGCTCCCGTGCTTGCCGGGTTTCGCTGTGCTGTACGACGTGATCTTGCAGGGGGCTTCCTCCATCTCGATGTAGTTGCCTTCCTGCAGTTCGCGGACCTGCTTCTGCTCGCGGGCCATACCGTTCTTTCCGGATGGCCGGGTATAAACGGTTTGGAACGCGGTTCACTCTCCGCGGCGCTCCCGGAGGCTCTGTCGGGTGAACTGGGGCCGCGCGCGGATGCCCTTCCGGCGTCGGAACGACCGGACGAGCAGGACGAGGAGACCCACCGTCGGCACGGCCACGGCCGCGGCCGCGCCCTCGTCGGCGAAGGAGTACAGCAGGGAGGCCGAGATGGTGCCGCCGGTGGTGAGCATCCCCAACACGAGGCGGCGCCCGAGTCGCTCGAACAGGCGGTCGGAGTCCTCCAAGTCGGCGCGGACGTACAGGTCGTCGCGCTCGATTCGGTCGAGGGTGCGCTCCATCTTCTGTGGGATGCGCACGCTGGACTGGGCGGCGTTCTGTACGTCCTCGGCGGACGCGCGGATGAACTCCCGCACGCTCTCCTCGCGGTAGCCCTGTTCGGTGAGATACTCCGTCGCCACGCGCACGAAGTCGAAGTCCGGGTCGAGAGTGACACAGACGCCCTCAACCACCGTCGCGACGCGGAGGACGAGCGCCAGATTCGAGGGGAGGCGGAGGGGGAACTCGTAGATGGTGTCCTCGACGCGCCCGATTATCTGCTGGACGCGGTACTGCTCGATGTTCTCGCCGCGCGCGTCGGCGATGGCGAGTTCCATCACCTCCGCCATCACCCCCCGGTCGGCCTCCGGTGAGAGCGTCCCCATCTCGACGAGGGCGTCGAGGATGCCGTCGATGTCCTGATTCGCGACGGCGACGTAGAACTCCACGATTTTCTCCTGCACGAACTCGTCGACCCGGCCGCTCATCCCGAAGTCGTAGAAGACGATGGTGCCGTCGCCCTGCACCGCGAGGTTGCCCGGGTGGGGGTCGGCGTGGTAGACGCCGTCGCCGATTATCATCCGGAAGTAGGCGCGGGTGAGACGCTCCGCCACGGCGCTCCTGTCCACGCCCATCTCGTCGAGGGCCTCCACGTCGGAGATTTTCGTCCCCTCGACGTACTGCATCGTCAGCACGCGCGGTCCGGAGTGAGAGTCGACGACGCCGGGGATGGCGATGCGCGGTTCGTCCCCGAAGTTCGCCTTGATTTCGGTCAGCATCTCCGCCTCGCGCCCGTAGTCCATCTCCTCGCGAATCGTCTTCGCGAACTCGTCGGTGAGGTTCCGCAGAGAGAACGACCGGGCGTCGTCCACGAACCAGAGGACGATGGGGAGCGCCCACCGCAGGACGCGGAGGTCCGTCTCCACGAGGTCCTCGACGCCGGGGCGACGCACCTTGACGGCCACTTGTTCGCCGTCGACTTCGGCCCGGTACACCTGTCCGAGACTCGCGCCGCTTATCGGGTCGGTGTCGAACTCGTCGAAGTGCTCCTCGACGGGACCGAGTTCGTCCTCGACGACCTCGCGTGCGTCCGCCCACTCCGCCGGCGGCACGCGGTCCTGTAGCTCCGACAGTACCTCGACGTAGACGGGCGGCAGGATGTCCGGCCGCGTCGACAGCAGTTGGCCGAGTTTGATGAACGTCGGGCCGAGCGCCAACAGCGACTCCAGCAGTCGCTGGGCGCGGTCACGCTGTCGCTCCGGGGGGACGCTCCGAGACCCCCCGAACAGCAGGAACCGACGGCGGTCGCGGGCGTAGGCCACGAGTAGTGGCAGGAACTGCCACGCTACGCTGACGAACCGCCAGTACGCGCGCAGCGCCACCTCACTCCACCGGAATCGACCGACTCCGGCCGCTCGTCTTCGGGATTTCGACTTCGAGGACGCCGTTCTCCATCGTCGCCTCGGCGTCGCCCTCCCCCGCGTCGAGGGGGAGGGGCAAGTCGGCGTCGAGGAACAGCGGGCGGTCCTCAGAGCGGTAGGTGAACCCCGCTGGCACGTCCTTCTCCCGGCGCGCCTCGACGTGGAGACGGCCGTCGGTCACGTGGACGTCGACCGTGTCTCCGGTCGCTCCGGGGAGGTCGATGACGAAGAGATACGCGTCGTCGCTCTCCAACACGTCGGCGAACACGGCGTCCGGGAGGCGCCGGAGTGCGTCGCGGAGCGCGGACATATCACGGTGTTCGGTGGCGAACGCGAAAAAAGCCGTGGTTGGCCTACAGGTCGGTGAGTCGCGTCACTCGCCGGTCACCGAGGATGCACCGGCCCCGACGCTCGTGGCCGTGTCGCTCGACGTGGACCGCGTCGATGCCGGCGTTGCGCGCCGCGCCCACGTCGCTGCGGCCGTCGCCGACGAGTGCGCCGCCGTCACCGGGTCGGGCGCCGATTTCGGCGATGGCCGTCTCGACTGGGGTCGGGTCGGGCTTGAACCCCGTCTCCGCCGAACAGCAGACCACGGCGTCGAACCAGTCGGCCACGTCGAGATGCGAGAGCACTCGCTCCGTGACGGGGCCGGGGCAGTGGGTCACCACCCCGACCGGTCGCTCGAAGTTGCCGACCGGTTCGGCGTCGTCGTACAGATACGTCGCCTCGGCGCGCGCCACGGGGTCGTCGAGTTCGTCGAACACCGCCCAGAAGCGCTCGGGGTCGGCGCCCGCCGCCCTGAGCACGTCGTCTCTGTCACCGCCGAGACCGTGCCAGATGCGCTCGACCTGTCGGTCGTCGAACCCTCTGCCGATGCGGGCGCCGACCCGGTCGAACAGGTCGCGCTTGTAACTCCACTCGGTGTCCACGAGCGTTCCGTCGAGGTCGAAGAGCCAGTAGTCGTAGCCCGCGGAGACGTCTGCTGCCACGGGTGCGAGTAGGCGCTCCGCGAGTAAATACGCTACGCCGCGTCCTGAATCTCCACGGAACTGCCCAAGTACTTCGAGATGACCTCGGGCACGTCGTCGGCCTCGAACAGGGCCAGATTGTCCGCGATGGCGTCCTGCAGAGCCTCGTAGGACTCCCGGTCTGTCTCGAAGGCACGGTACTCCACGGACACCACGTCGACCCCGAGCGTCTCCGTCGCCAGGTCCCGAACGTGGCCGGGGTCGCCGACCTCGCCGCGCCAGAGGTTGTCCCGGAAGAACAGCCAGCCCGGTTCCTCGGGCGGGTCGGCCGGGCGGTAGAGACGCGTCTCGAACGTGTCCGGAGAGACGGTCACGTCGCGCGTCGGGTCGAGGCGAAACTCGACGGCGAACACGTAGCGGGCGGTCACCGTATCTCGTCGCACCGCTCGGCCATGTCGATGTCCTTCTCGGTGATGCCGCCCTCCTCGTGGGACGTGAACCGGACCTCGACCGTCTCGTAGCCGATGGTGAGTTCCGGATGGTGGAACTCCTCTTCGGCTATTTCGGCCACTTCAGTCGCGAACGCGACCCCTTCGAGGTAGTCGTCGAACTCGTACGTGCGCACGATTTCGTCGCCCTCACGCGCCCACTCGCTCGGGAGCCGCCGTTCGATCGCCTCGTCGGAGAGGAGGTCAGCCATACGTGGGGTGTGGGGTCCCCTGACAATAAAGGGTGGGCGTCAGTCGTCGTCGGCGGCGACGGCGTCGGGCACGGCGTCGGGGAGGTCCGCCTCGTCGCCGAAGTCCGGGTCGAACAGCTGAATGGCCGTGTTGATGGTCTCCCAGTCGTCCTCGGCCGCGGCGTCCCGCAGGCTCTTGGTCGGCGCCGCGAGCAGTTGCGAGACCAGCGAGTCGGCCAGTGCCTCCACGACTTCGCGCTGGTCGGGGGTCAGGTCGCCGTCCGCGTCGAGTCGGTTGAGCGCGGTCGCGACTTCCCGCTCTTTCACGCGTTCGGCGCTCTCGTACATGCCGCCGATGACCTCGTCGGCGCGCTTGCGCTTGAACTGGGTGCGGAGGCGGTCGAGTTCCCGGTCGATCATCTCCCGCACCTCGCCAGCGGCGGCCTCACGGGCCTCGCGGGTCGCCGTCGTCACCGACTCGATGTCGTCGACGTCGAAGACGGCCACGTCGTCGAGTCCCGTGGCGGTCGGCGCCACGTCACGCGGTTGGCCGAGGTCAACGACGAGCGTTTCGCCGGCGTCGGCCAGCGAGTCACGGTCGAACAGGGGGTCCTCGCTCCCCGTCGCCGTCACGACGACGTCGGCCGACGACAGCGCGTCGTCGGCGTCGGCGAGGGGAATCGCGTCCGCGTCGCCGTCGAGGTCCGCGGCCACCCGCTCGGCCCGTTCGAGGGTGCGGTTGGCGACGGTCAGCGGCGCCGCGTCGGCGTTCGCGAGTGCTTCGGCGGCTAGTCGCCCCATCTCGCCCGCACCGACGACGAGGGCCGGCCGGCCGCCGACCGGTCGCTCGCGTTTGGCGAGGCGGACCGCCGCGCTCCCCATCGAGACGACGCCCTCGTTGATTGCCGTCTCGGTCCGGGCGCGTTCGCCCACGTGGATTGCCTTCTCGACGGCGTCGGCGAGGACGGAGCCGACGCCGCCCGCCGCGCGGGCGTCCTCTCGGGCGGTGCGGACCTGCCCGAGAATCTGGTCCTCGCCCAGCACCACGGATTCGAGGCCCGCCGCCACAGACAGCAGGTGGCGCAGGCTCTCGTCGTGGTCCATCGTGACGCCGGCGCCGCCGTAGTGGGTCGCCAGCGCCCGGTCGGCCGGTTCGGCCGCGGGGGCGACGACGTACGCCTCGACCCGGTGGCACGTCTGGAGGGCGTACGCCTCCTCGACGTCGGGTTCGGCGAGCAGTCGGCGGACCGCTGTCTGTTGGTCCGGTGCGCGGGCGGCCTCGATGGCCGACAGCGACGCCACGTCGTGGGAGACGCGCACGCCTCGGATGACGCCAGCGGCGTTCATGCACTCCCCTCCAAGCTATCTTCGATCACCGATTCAGCCTCTTTCCGGGCGTTGGGTTCGCCAGTACGTAAAGCCTTCCAAACCGCGTCCGACGCCACGACGGCGCGGAGCGCGTCCCGCCGGGCCGAACGCGGCAGGCCCCGGTCGCGCAGGTCCGCCCGCAGGTCGCCCGTGAGAGCGGCCATCGCGCCAGCCCCGTCGAGTTCAGTTTCGATGCGCCGGCGCAGTTCCCGGGCCAGCGCCGGACTCGTTCCCCCCGTCGTCACGCTGACGGCGACGGGGTCGTCGCGCACCGTCGCGGGCACGACGACGTGGCCCGCGTCGCGTTCGCCCGCCTCGTCGGCCCGGTTCGCCAGCGCACCGGCCTCCTGTGCGGCCGTCGCCGCCGCCTCGTTCACCGCGTCGTCGTCCGTCGCCGCGACGACGAGGGCCGGGTCGGTGCGCTCGACCCATTCGTGGACGTCCTCGGGCGACGGGTCGGCCCGCACTCGCCGCGCGCCGCCGTAGTCCCCGGCGTCGAAGGCGGGGCTGACGACCACCACGTCAGCCTCGGCGGCGAAGCGCCGCGCCCGGCGGGCGCCGACGGGGCCGCCGCCGAACACCACCACCGTCTCGCCCTCGAAGTCGTGGACTAGCGGAATCATTCGACGCGGTGGCACTCGGCCCTCGGCGACCATAAGCGCCCTGCCTGCGACGAAAATAGCGACCCGGCTACGCGTCCGCGACGGCCTCGGGACCGAACCCCTCCTCGGTGACGCCGACGGCCTCGTAGCCGCTGTCGCGCAGGTCGGCGAGGATGTCCGCGAACCCCTCCGTCGCCTCCCAGTAGATGACGACGTCGTAGGTGCCCTCGCGAAACAGCTGTTGGCACTCCCAGACGAACTCGTCGCCCTCGACGGTGAGGCCGTGGTGCTGGTTCACGCCGAAGTCCGGGTCGTCGTTGCCGGAGTAGACGTAGGTGTCGCCAGCGTCCGCGTGTTCGGCCACGACGTCCCCGATTTCGAGGGTCGCCTGATGGAGCAGGGCCTCCTCGTCGTTTGCGAAGCCGGTGTGGACGACGGCACCGTGCAGGGTCACGTCGCCCGGCTTGAGCAGTTCGACGGCCCGGCGGTACAGGCTGTCGTCGGTGGCTTGGCTCACGAGTCCAACCGCTCCACGTTAGTCGCTCGGGGGCCCTCCTCGGCCTCCTCGATTTCGAACTCGACCTCCTGGCCCTCTTCGAGGTCCGGCCCCTCGATGTCGGCCATGTGGAAGAACACGTCGTCGTCAGCCGCGTCGGTCTCGATGAATCCGTATCCACCGCTGTCGTTGAAGAACGCGACGGTGCCGCGTGCCATAGTATCTGAATTCACGGCCGGTGAGACTAAAAACCTCCCGTCTCGACACACAAGGCTCATACCCCCGTAGTGAGCAGGAATTGACGATGCGGACGTGGCTCCGACGACAGGTGCGCGAGGCGTACGAGCGCCTGCTCCGTCGGGAAATCGACGGCGTTCCCGCGCACGTCGCGGTCATTCAGGACGGCAACCGACGTTACGCCCGACAGCGCGGCGGCGACGCCCACGACGGGCACCGCGCCGGCGCCGAGACGACGGCGGACGTCCTCAAGTGGTGTGCGGACCTCGGCGTCGAGGAACTCACGCTCTACACCTTCTCCACCGAGAACGACAAGCGCCCCGCCGAGGAGCGCGAACGCCTCTTCGACCTGCTGGCAGACAAACTCCGCGAGTTCGCCGACGCCGACAGAGTTCACGAGGACGGCGTGCGAATCCGCGCTATCGGTGACGTGGACCGCCTCCCCGACAGGGTGCAGGACGCCGTCGCGTACGCGGAGCGCCGCACCCGCCACCACGAGGCCTTCGTGTTGAACGTCGCGGTGGGCTACGGCGGCCGGACCGAACTGCTCGGGGCGGTGCGCGACGTGGCCCGCGACGTGGCGGCCGGCGAGGTGGACCCGGAGTCGGTGTCCGTCGGCACCGTGGAGCGACGCCTCCACGGCGACAGGGTGCGCGACGTGGACCTCATCCTCCGAACCGGTGGCGACGAGCGCACGTCGAATTTCCTCCCGTGGCACGCCAACGGCAACGAGGCGGCGGCGGTGTTCTGCACGCCGTACTGGCCGGAGTTCTCGAAGACGGACTTCCTGCGCGCGGTGCGGACCTACCAGCGCAGAGAGGAGTCGTGGCGGCGCACACGCGCACTCCGTGCGCTCTCGCTCGTGCGCGCCGTCGGTGGCACCGAGCTCGACGAGGCGCGCCGCGTCCTGCGGCGCTTCCGCGACCACCTTCCCAACGGCGAGTCCGCGGAGGCAGTCGAAGACGCGGAGCCACGACCCGCCGACTGATCACCGGCCGAAGCGGCGCTGTCTGTCGGCGTAGTCCAGCAGTGCGCGCAGGTAGTCCCGCTTGCGCACGTCGCGCCAGTTCACGTCGGTGAAGTACAGTTCCGAGTAGACGGACTGCCAGATCATGAAATCCGAGAGCCGCTCGGCACCAGTCTTGATGACGAGGTCCGGTTCCTCGGGGAACACGAGTCGCTCCTCGATGTCCGAGCCGTCGATGTCGTCGGGGTCGAGGTCCGACTCGGCCACGTCGTGTGCGATATCCTGCACCGCACCCGCGAACTCGTGGCGGCCCCCGAGGCCGACGCTCACTTGAATCGGCGCGTCGGCCCGGTCGGTGTCGTGGGGGCCGCGCACGGCCACCTCGCGAGGGGCCGGGAGGCGTTCGAGTTCACGCCGGAGGGTCGGCGCGGCCGCCTCGTCGAGGACGCTGACGTACACCGTCACCTGTTCGGCGCCGTAGTCGAACGCCCACCGGAACAGCGCCGTGAGCGTGTCGTAGGCGTCCCGCTCCAGCAGGTCCCGCTCGGTGATGACCAGCGCGACGTGGTCGGGGAGGGCGTCGGCGTTCCGACGGACGCGCAGGGACAGGTAGCGGTCGTAGAGACCCACACGGGCGGCTACACCGGCTGTCGGTAAAAGTCCACCACTCCGGTTCGGGAGGGTTAAGTGACCGCCGAGGAACCGTGGGGGTAGTGTGACATCGACGCTCCGTCGGGCGGCGGCCTTCGCGGTTGTCGCGACGCTGGCGCTCGGGGCGCCACTCCTCGGAGCGGCCGCTGTGGCCCCGTTCTTGCTGGTCGCGGCCGGCGCGGCGGCGACCACGTCCGGCCCCGTCTTCGAGTTGTTCGCGCGGCCCGGCGATTATCAGGAGGGACGGCTGTACGGCCTCCTGAGTTTCGCCCTCGCAGCCGCGGGGCTGGCGGTGCTGCCGACGCTCGTCGACTTCCCCGTCGGCGTCTTCGTCGCGGCCGTCCTGCTCGTCGGCTGGGGGAATCTCGCGGCCGTCGCGACCAGACGGCTCGGCCGCGCCGACATCCTGACGACGGCGGCGTTCACCTGCGGCGGGGCCGGGGCGGCGGCCGTCGGCCTCGTCGCGGCACCGCGCATCGCCGCCGCGAGCCTCGTCGCCGACGTGCCGGCCCTCGCCGTCGAGACGGGCGTACCGGTCGCGCCGCCGAAAGTCGTTTTCCTCGCCGCCAGCGGGGCGCTGTTCGCGGGCCTCCTGCGGGCCGTCTTCCCCGGCCACGAGGACCCGTTGATGCTCGTCGCCGGCGCGATGGCGCTCTGGCTCCTCCACTACCTCCCCGTCGAGGTGTCGTGGCAGGGCATCGCGCTCGCTCTCGCGGTGACCGTCGGCTTCGGCTACGTCTCGTGGGCGCTCGACACAGCTTCCATCACGGGGATGCTCACGGGCATCCTGCTGGGTCTCGTCACCGTCGTTCTCGGGGGGTACGACTGGTTCCTCGTGATGCTCGCGTTCTTCGGCATCGGTGGCCTCTCGACGAAGTTCCGCTACGAGGAGAAACTCGACCGCGGCGTCGCCGAACCCGACGGCGGCGCGCGCGGCACCGCGAACGTCCTCGGCAACTCCCTGCCGGGCCTCGTCGCCGTCGTGCTGTTCGCGGCCAGCGTCCACTCGCTGCTTCCCGTTTCGGCCGACGTGTTCCAGTACGCCTTCGCGGGGAGCATGGCGACGGCACTGGGCGACACGCTCTCCAGTGAAATCGGCGGTCTCTACGACCAGCCTCGGCTGGTCACCACCTTCCAACGCGTCGAACCCGGCACCGATGGCGCGGTGACGTGGCAGGGCGAACTCGCGGGCCTCGCCGGGAGCGCCGTCATCGCAGGCCTCGCGGTCGCGCTGTTCTCGCTTTCGGCCGTCGGCGGTGTCGTCGTCGTCGCGGGCGGCGTGGCTGGCATGACGGCCGACAGTCTCCTCGGTGCGACTGTCGAAGGTGGGTACCTCGGCAACCAGAGCGTCAACTTTCTCGCGACGGGCACCGGCGCCGCGGTGGGCGGTGCGCTCGCGCTCCTACTGTAGTTCGGCCGCGGTGTGGACCCGCACGGAGGCCGGCTGTTTCGTGAAGTCGCCGCGTTCGCGGCCGACGACGCGTTCGACGCCCCGTTGCGCCGCCACGTCCAACAGCGCTTGGGTCACGACGCCGTCCACGACGACGGCGTGGGGCACCTCCTCGACGGCTTCGACCGCCGCCACGGCGTCGTCGGCGTCGGCTTCCTCCAGCACCGAGCAGTCGGACGCAAGCAGACGCACGGTTCCGGTGCCGTCCTCACAGACGGCCGTGGCGTGCGCGGGGAGTGTCTGTGGCGTCGCGATGACGGCTGTGCCGCCACTCTCCGAGTCCGCCTCGACCGTCCCGTTCGTCTCGGCGGCCTCGCTGGCTTCGCTGGCTTCGTTGGCTTCGCTGGCTTCGCTGGCCTCCGCCTCACCTTCCTCCTCGTCGAGTCTGTCCAGCGCCACGTCGAGGGGCACCTTCTCGCGGAGGGCGTGCAGTACTGCCTCGCGGGAGAGGTCCTCGACGGACCGCCCATCGGGCGCCCGCGCGACGTAGTCGATGTCGCCGACTTGTGCGAGTTCGCGGAGAATCAGGTCCCCACCGTGGTCACCGTCGAGGAACGCCGTCGCCGTGCGCTCCCGGGTGAGGTCAGCGATGGGGTCGGGCACGTTGACGCCCTCGACGGCGACGGCGTTCTTCACGCCGTAGCGCAGGAGGCGAAGCACGTCCGCGCGTCCCTCGACGACGATGACGGCGTCCCCAGCGCCGACGCGCGGGCCTGCTGGGTAGCCCTCGTACTCCACGATGTCCTCGACGCGGACGCTCTCGCGCACCTCAGCGACGAGTTCCTCCGTCGTCAGCGTGTCCTCGAACGCCGTCGCGAGCAGTTCCTTCGCGCGGTCCACGACGGCCCGGCGCTTCGCCGAGCGGGCGTCCTGAATCTCGGTGACCCGAATCGTCGCTTCGCAGGGTCCGACTCGGTCGATGGTTTCGAGTCCGGCCGCGAGGACGGCCGTCTCGACCCTGTCGAGGTTGCTCGCGATGGTCAACTGTCCGAACGACTGGCCGCCCTCGCTCTCGATGGCCACGTCTATCCGGCCGAGCTTCGAGGACTGCTGGAGGTCCCGGATGTCGAGTTCGTCGCCCAGCAGTCCCTCCGTCTGGCCGAACACCGCGCCGACGACGTCGCTTCGCTCGACGACGCCGTCCGTCGCGACGTCCGCGTGGATGAGGTATTTTGCAGTGTCCTCCATGCGGAAACAGCCCCGTGGCGAGGGCACCTCTTCGCTTCTCTCGTACAGCGTCGCGGTGGAAATACCTGTCGTCGCCGCGGAGTTTGAACGATATTTTTCTTCAACATGGCTGTCCGAAGGTCTATCAGCAACCCTTATGCCGTAGTGTTCGTTAACCGTCGCTATACATGCGAAACCGAACGGAGAAGTTCGCGTGGGCGGCCGTGTTCGCCATCGTCGTCGGGTTGGCCGTGCCGTGGTTCCTCTGGCGGGACGACACCGTCGTGGCCGGCCTCCCTGTGTGGGTGTGGTGGCACGTCGGGTGGCTGGTGCTCACCTCGGCTGTGTTCTACGCGTTCACCCAGCGCTCGTGGGGCCTCTGGGTCGGGGGTGAGCGCGCGTGAGCGTCGCACTCCAGATGGGTATCGTCGTGGCCTACCTCCTTTTGGCGCTCGGGGTGGGCTACTTCGCGTACCGGCTCACCGAACGGACCGCCGAGGACTACTACCTCGCGAGTCGGACCATCGGCACCGTCGTCCTCCTGTTCACGACGTTCGCCACGCTGCTCTCGGCGTTCACGTTCTTCGCCGGACCGAACATCGCCGCCGCGTTCGGGCCGGAGTGGATTCTGGTGATGGGGTTGATGGACGGCGTCATCTTCGGCGTCCTCTGGTACTTCGTGGGCTACAAGCAGTGGCTCCTCGGGCGCAAGCACGGCTACGTCACCCTCGGGGAGATGCTCGGCGACCGATTCGGCTCCCGGCGTCTCCGGGGCGGCGTCGCCCTCGTCAGCCTGTTCTGGCTGTTCCCGTACGTGATGCTCCAGCAGGACGGGGCCGGCACCGCCCTCGCGGCGCTGACGGAGGGCGCCGTGCCGTACTGGGCCGGCGCGGCCCTCATCACCGTGTTCATGATTCTCTACGTCGTCCTCGCGGGGATGCGCGGCGTCGCGTGGACGGACACGCTGCAGGGCGCGTTCATGCTCGTCGTGGTCTGGACGGCGCTCGTCTGGGTGCTCCACTCCGTCGGCGGCGCGTCGGCCGCGACGGCGGCGATGGGCGACGCCAACGCCGAGTTCCTCGCGCTCGGCGGCGGGTTCTACGCCGTCCCGAACTTCCTCTCGACGGCCGTCGGCATCGCCTTCGGCGTCACGATGTTCCCGCAGGTGAACCAGCGCTTCTTCGTCGGCAAGTCCGAGGAAGTCCTCAAGCGCTCGTTCGCGCTCTGGCCCGTCCTCGTCATCCTCCTGTTCGTGCCTGCGTTCCTCCTCGGCGCGTGGGCGACCGGACTCGGCGTCACCTCCGAGGCGGGCAACGTCCTGCCGGCTCTCCTCGCCGACCACACGCCGGGCTGGTTCGCCGCCGTCGTCGTCGCGGGCGCGATGGCCGCGATGATGTCGTCCTCGGACTCGATGCTTCTCTCGGGGTCGTCGTACTTCACGCGGGACCTCTACCGCCCGTTCGTGAGCGAGGGCGTCGACGAGCGCCGCGAGGACCGCCTCGCGCGCGTCGGCGTCGCCGCGTTCGCCCTCGCGACGTACGGCATGAGCCTCTACAACCACAGCATCGAGGGGACGTGGACCCTCTACCGCATCGGCGACACCGCGTTCGGCGGCTTCGCCCAACTCGCACTCCCCGTCGTCGTCGCTCTCTACTGGACGCGCACGACCCGCTCCGGCGTCGCGACGGGTATCTTCGGCAGTCAGGCGTTCTTCCTCCTGACGGTGTTCCAGCCGGAGACGTGGCTCGGTGACCTGCCCGTCGTCGGCGCGACGCTCGCCGAGGCGTGGGCGCCGGCCGCGGGCGTCTTCGCCGGCGCCTACTTCGGCGGGTGGGGCGCGAACGTCGTGGGGATGGCCCTCGGCCTCGCGCTGACCGTCGGCGTGTCGCTGGTCACCTCGCCCGCCGCCGACGAGGATCGCGCGGCGTACACCGTCGGCGCGGACTAGTCACGCACTTAGGGGAGGCACCCCTACGCCGCCCCATGCAGACCCACATCGTCCCGGTCGGGTTCGACTACGACCGGCTCATCGCGCCGCTGGTCCGCGAGCGCCTGACCGTGGACCGGGTCGTCCTCCTCGAGGGCGCCGTCGGGAGCGCCGCCAACGTGGACTACTCCCGGCGCCTCGCGGAGAAACTCGAAGCGGACTTCCAGAATCTGCTCGGCGCCGACACCGAGCGCGTCGCCATCACGGACGTGTACGACTACGACGCCGCGTTCGCGCGGGCCTTCGACCTCATCAACGCCGAACTCGACACCTCCACCGACGAGAACGGCGACGACGGGGACGTGTGGGTGAACGTCTCCGCGATGCCCCGGACGGTGAGTTTCGCGTTCGCCACCGCCGCCTCCTCCATCATGGTCGAACGCGAGGACGACCGGGACCGCATCCACACCTACTACACGGCGCCCGAGAAGTACCTGGAGACCGAACTCGGGGAGGAACTCCGCGACGAAATCGACCTGTTAGAGGACGTGCGGGACGGGGACGTGGACGAGGAGCGTATCGACGAGCGCCTCGACAGCGCCCGCGACCTGCTTTCGGAGTTCGACGAGCGGGGCACCACCGTCGGCGCGAAGAAAATCGGCGACAGCCATATCGTCGAACTCCCGGTGGCCTCCTTCTCGAACGTCAAGCCCTTCGAGGAACTCATCCTGTTCACGCTCGGGGAACACGGCGAGTTCGAGTCCGTCTCCGAACTCGCGGACACCCTCGCCACGGAACTCAACGAGGAGTTCACCGACTCGTTCCGCTCGAAGGTCATCTACAACGTGGACCGCCTCGGCCCCGGTGGGAAGGGGTACGTCGAGCAAGAGTCCCACGGCAAGTCCTACCGGACGCGGCTCTCCCGCACCGGCGAACTGTGGGTCCGGGCGCACGCCGACCGGCGCGACGACCTCGCCATCGACGGCGAGTGACTACTCGACCTTCTTTACGCGGGTCGCCAGCGCGAGATACGTCGCCAGTAGGGTGAGCGTCACCGCCGCCGCGGCCGCGCGACTGTGGGCCGCCAGCGCGTGGCTCACCTCGCCGCCGACCAGTTCGGCCCGGAGCGGCGTGTGGTGGACGCCCCCGCCGACGGGGACGAAGTAGTCCACGACGTCGTTGAGCCAGTACCACCCGGCGGCGGCGCCCACCGCCCGCACCGGGAAGTCGGCGTAGCGGTGGAGCACGAACGCCTCCAGCGCCATCCCGAGGTGGCTCACGACGAGAAACCAGTAGAGCCACGTCGCGATGCCGCCGGGACCGTTCAGCGCCAATTGGACGTAGGGGGTCCAGAGGCCGAGTTTGATGCAACCGAAGAACGCCAGTGAGTCGAGGATCGCGGACTGGCGGTCGAGTTTCCACGCCGCCAGCGAGAGCGCGATGAACAGCGTCGCCGCGGGGCTGTCGGGCACGACGGGCCACAGCCACACCGCCGTCTCGGCCAACTGGTGGCGGTAGTACCAGAATCCGAAGGCCGTCCCACCGAGGTTGACGAGGACGATGAGCCACGCGAACCGGAGCGCGAGGTCCTCCAGCCACGTCGGCAGGGGGGCGAGATAGCGCGGCAGTCGGGACCGCTCGGCGCGTGTCACGGCCGGGACTCGGCGGGGCCGGGGCAAAAGCGGTGCGGTCGGGCGTGGCCTCCGTCGTCGCTCGCCCGTCCGGCGGCCCCGGGTGGGGCCGCCGATGTCACAAGTGATTAGCCGATGGCCCCCAACCGTTCACGTATGAGCGAGGCGACCGACCTTGAGGAACTCCGTCGGGGCACCGAACTCGTCAAGCGCGGGTTCGCGCAGATGCAGAAGGGCGGCGTCATCATGGACGTGGTGAACGCCGAGCAAGCCAAAATCGCCGAGGAAGTCGGCGCCGTCGCGGTGATGGCCCTCGAAGCCGTGCCCGCGGACATCCGTAAGCGCGGGGGCGTGGCGCGAATGGCAGACCCCGCCGACGTGCAGGAAATCATCGACGCCGTCTCCATCCCGGTGATGGGCAAGTCCCGCATCGGCCACCGGAAGGAGGCCGAGATTCTGGAGGCCATCGGCGTCGACATGATCGACGAGTCCGAGGTGCTGACGCCCGCGGACGACCAGTACCACATCGACAAGCGGGAGTTCACCGCGCCGTTCGTCTGCGGCGCACGGAACCTCGGCGAGGCGCTCCGGCGCATCGACGAGGGCGCCGCGATGATTCGCACGAAGGGCGAGGCCGGCACCGGCGACGTGAATCAGGCCGTCTTCCACCAGCGCACCATCAAGGGCGCCATCCGAACGCTGGAGGGCATGAACTACGAGGAGCGCGAGAAGTGGGCGCGCGAGAACGAGGCGCCCGCCGAACTCGTCCACGAGACGGCAGAGCGCGGCCGCCTCCCCGTCGTCAACTTCGCCGCGGGCGGCATCGCGACGCCCGCCGACGCGGCCCTGATGATGTACCACGAGTGCGACGGCATCTTCGTCGGGTCCGGCATCTTCGGCGCGGAGGACCCCGAGACGATGGGCCGCGCCGTCGTCGACGCCGTCAACAACTGGGACGACCCCGAGCGCCTCGCCGAAATCGCGTCGAACGTCGGCAAGGGCATGAAGGGTGAGGCGGACGTCGCCGAGGAGGAGGAACTGCAGGGCCGCGGCGTCTAAGTCTTCTCGCGCCTGTAGAACCCGGCGACGAACTCGTATGTCAGCAGGCCGCCGACGAGGAGCCCCAAGAACGCGGCCACGGCGGCCCGCCCCTGCTCCGTCGTCTCCATCGAGGGCGACATCGCGAGCGCCGCGAGATAGCCCGTGACGAACACGCCGGTTCGGACGCGGAGGCGCACGCCCGTCGCGGCGTCGACGGCGGCGAGATACAGCTGCGGGCCGATGCCCGTCGCGACCGTCGCGAGCAGGTAGATGCCGAGTCCCGAGAGAGACTCCAGTCCGCGGACCCCCGCCGCGACGAAACACGCGGCTCCGACGAGGAACCCGACGCCGAGGGTGGCGTTCTCGCGGGAGACCATGCGCCGCGCTTTTCCATCGTTTCAGATAATCGTTTGGTTGTCGCCCGAGCGCCGGGCGGCGCTACGGACAGGCTTAAGTGTTCGGCCGGCCCACCGTAGGGTACAATGTCGTCTCACGACGACCCCGGTGCAAGTCCGGGGGACCGAGTTCTTCAAGGGCACGTTAGCCCAGCGTAGCGAGATCGACGAGGCACGCATCTTCGACACCACGCTCCGCGACGGGGAGCAGTCGCCACGCACGTCGTTCAGTTACGACGACAAGCGCGAGATAGCCGCGACGCTCGACGACATGGGCACCCACGTCATCGAGGCTGGGTTCCCGGTCAACAGCGACGCCGAGTTCGAGGCGGTGCGCGACATCGCCGAGAGCACGACGTCCGACGTCTGCGGTCTCGCGCGCGTCGTCGAGGAGGACATCGAGGCGGCACTCGATGCGAACGTGGACATCGTCCACGTCTTCTCCTCCACCAGCGACGTGCAGATCGAAGACTCGATGCACGCGACCCGCGAGGAGGTACTGGAACGGTCGGTCGAGGCGGTCGAACGCGTCAAATCGGCGGGCGTGGAGTGCATGTACTCGCCGATGGACGCGACCCGCACGGACCACGACTTCCTGCTGGAGGTCGTGGAGGCCGTCACCGAGGCGGGGACCGACTGGATAAACATCCCGGACACCTGCGGGGTGGCGACGCCGACGAGGTTTGGCAGCCTCATCGGCGAGCTCGTCGAGCACACGGACGCGAAGATAGACGTCCACACGCACGACGACTTCGGACTCGCGACTGCGAACGCGCTGGCCGGCTTCGAGAACGGCGCGGCGCAGGCACAGGTGAGCGTCAACGGCATCGGCGAACGCGCCGGCAACGCGGCTTACGAGGAGGTCGTGATGTCAGCGGAGTCGCTGTACGGCGTCGACACCGGCATCGACACCACTGGCATCACGGAACTGGCGCGGATGATCGAGGAGAAGTCCGACATCCGCGTGCCCGCGAACAAGCCCGTCGTGGGGCGCAACGCGTTCTCCCACGAGAGCGGCATCCACGCCGCGGGCGTCATCGAGAACTCCGAGACGTTCGAGCCCGGCGTGATGACTCCCGAGATGGTCGGGGCGTCCCGCGAACTCGTGTTGGGCAAGCACACGGGGACTCACTCCGTGCGCGAGCGCCTCATCGACGCTGGCTTCGACCCGACCCCCGAGGAGGTCCGAGAGGTCACCCGGCGCGTGAAGGACTACGGCGCGGAGAAGAACCGCGTCACGATGTCCGACCTCGAACGGTTCGCGCGGGAGACTGGCATCGAGGAGGTTCAGGCCTGATGCCCGTCCCCGCGTTCGCCCTCACCGGACAGCCACGGGGCCGTCGCTCCGCGGCGGCCAGCAAGATTTATGATTGGTCGTCCCGTCAGTCGGACGTACATGCTGGAGACGCGCCCGGCGCACGGTCGACCGACCGCCGCCAGCGCCGCGGCCGTCGTACTCGTAGGGGCGTAACGCCCCGCACAGTTCCTTCTCCATCGAGTCCGTGCACGACTGTCCAGCGAGGGCCGCCGCACAGCGGCCACCGACTCCACAGATGACACACGCGAAACCCCACAATCGAGGTGATCGGCGGTGAGCGAAACGCCGAGCCAACGGCTGACCGAGGACGAACAGGACGAGAAGCGACCCGTCTCGACGGGCGCGGAGTCCGTCGTGCGAGCGCTGGAGAACGCGGGCGTCGAGACGCTCTTCGGCGTCACCGGCGGCGCCATCATGCCCGTCTACGACGCGCTGTACGATTCGGAGATGACCCACGTCACGATGGGCCACGAGCAGGGCGCCGCCCACGCCGCCGACGCGTACGGCGTCGTCAGCGGCGACCCCGGCGTCTGTCTCGCCACCTCGGGTCCCGGCGCGACGAACCTCGTGACTGGCATCGCCGACGCCGACATGGACTCGGACCCGCTCATCGCGCTGACCGGGCAGGTGCCGACGTCGATGGTCGGCAACGACGCCTTCCAGGAGACGGACACCACCGGCGTCACCGCGCCCGTCACGAAGGCGAACTTCTTCGCACAGGACCCCGACTCCGTCGGTGATGACGTGGGCACCGCGTTCGCCCTCGCGAGCGAGGGCCGGCAGGGGCCGACGCTCGTCGACCTGCCGAAGGACGTGACCCAAGGCGACGCGGAGCGAGAGCCCGCGCCGGCCGAGGCCCCCGAGACCCACGACCCCGAAGAGCGGGCCGACGAGGAGAACGTCGCCGAGGCCGCCGAGGCGCTGTCGAACGCCGAGCGCCCGGTCATCCTCGCCGGCGGCGGAGTCATCAAGGCCAACGCCAGCCCCGAACTCCGGGCGTTCGCCCGCGAGTACGAGATTCCGGTCGTCACGACGATGCCCGGGCTGGGCTCGTTCCCCGAGGACGACGACCTGTCGCTTGGCTTCGCGGGGATGCACGGCACCGGCTACGCCAACATGGCGGTCACCCACACCGACGTGATGCTGGCCGTGGGCACCCGCTTCGACGACCGACTCACCGGCGGCGTGGACTCCTTCGCGCCCGAGGCGGAGGTCATCCACGTCGACATCGACCCCGCCGAAATCTCGAAGAACATCCACGCGGACTACCCACTCGTCGGCGACGCCGAGTTCGTCCTCGACCAACTGTACGAGGCGATGCCGAGCGAACCGCCCGCCGACGAGTGGCGCGCGCAGTGTCAGACGTGGAAGGCCGAGTACCCGATGGACTACGAGACGCCCGAGGACGAACCCCTCAAGCCGGAGTTCGTCGTCGAGGCGTTCGACGAGGCTACCGACCCCGACACTATCGTCACCACCGGCGTCGGCCAACACCAGATGTGGGCCTGCCAGTACTGGGAGTACACGGAGCCCCGGACGTGGGTCTCCTCGCACGGACTAGGCACGATGGGCTACGGCCTGCCCGCGGCCATCGGCGCGCGCTTCGCCGCCGACGAGGAGCAAGACGTCGTCGCCTTCGAGGGAGACGGCTCCCTGCTGATGACCGTCGAGGAACTGGCCGTCGCGGTCCGCGAGGACCTCGATCTCACCGTCGCCGTCCTCAACAACGAGTACGTCGGGATGGTCCGACAGTGGCAGGACGGCTTCTACGAGGGTCGCCACATGGCCTCTGAGTACGCGTGGTGTCCCGACTTCGCGAAACTCGCCGAAGCCTTCGGCGCGCAGGGCCTCACCGTCGACGACTACGACGGGGTGCCCGACGCCATCGAGGCCGCCCTCGACTACGACGGGCCGACGGTCATCGACTTCCACGTCGACCCGCAGGAGAACGTCTTCCCGATGGTGCCGAGCGGCGGGAAGAACGGACTGTTCGCGATGAACGCCGAGCAACTGGAGCAACTGTAACCATGGCTGGAGGACTCGAAGGACCCGCGCCGGACGAGCGCCCCCACCCCGAGGGGCGACGCAACGAACAGGGCATTCGAATCGAACAGGAGTCGGCGGAACCGCCGACCCACCGCGCCGTGCTGTCGGCGCAGGTGTGGCACGAACCGGGCGTGCTCGCGAAGGTGTCGGGGCTGTTCAGCCGACGCCAGTTCAACATCGAGAGTCTGGCGGTCGGCCCCACCGAGCGAGAGGGAGTCGCCCGCATCACGATGGTCATCGAGGAACACGACCCGGGCATCGAGCAGGCCAAGAAGCAACTGGAGAAGCTCGTCCCCGTCATCTCCGTGCGCGAACTCCGCGAGGAGGCCGTCGAGCGCGAACTGGCGATGGTGAAACTCGACGTGCGCGACGACCCGGACGAGGTGCAGGCCGTCGCGGAGATGTGCGACGGCGACGTCGTGGACATCGGCCCCGAGACCATCACCGTCGAGTTGACGGGCACGGAGGCACAGATCGACGCCGCGCTGGAGACCTTCGAGCGCTTTACAGTGCGTGAGGTAGTGCGGACAGGTACGGCGGCACTCGCAAGCGGTGCCGAGGAGACCACATGACCGACAACAATCAGTTCACCACACCGGTATACTACGAGGACGACCCGGACCGAAGCTACATCGACGAGAAGACCGTCGCCGTCATCGGCTACGGCAGTCAGGGCCACGCCCACGCGCTGAACCTCCACGAGAGTGGAGTCGAGGTCGTCGTGGGCCTGCGCGAGGGGTCGTCCTCGCGCGAACAGGCGGAAGCCGACGGCCTGCGCGTCGCGGCCCCCGACGACGCCGCGGCCGAGGCCGACGTGGTGATGGTCCTCGTCCCCGACAACGTTCAGCCCGCGGTGTTCGAGGCGCTGGAGCCCGAACTCGACGAGGGCGACACCGTGATGTTCGCGCACGGCTTCAACATCCACTACAACCAGATCGAACCCCCGGAGCACGTCGACGTGACGATGGTCGCGCCGAAGGGGCCCGGCCACATCGTCCGCCGCGACTACGAGCGCGGCGAGGGGACGCCCGCGCTCGTCGCCGTCTACCGCGACCGGACCGGCGAGGCCAAGCAGGAAGCGCTGGCGTACGCCCACGCCATCGGCGCGGCCCGCGCGGGCATCGTCGAGACGAGCTTTCAGGAGGAGGTCGAGACCGACCTGTTCGGCGAGCAGGCCGTCCTCTGTGGCGGCGTCACGAGCCTCATCAAGCACGGCTTCGAGACGCTCGTGGACGCCGGGTACGCTCCCGAGATGGCGTACTTCGAGTGCATGAACGAGCTGAAGCTCATCGTCGACCTGCTCTACGAGGGCGGGCTGGGCTACATGTGGTACTCCGTCTCGGACACCGCCGAGTACGGTGGCCTCTCGACGCAGGACGACATCGTGGACGAGACGGTTCGCGAGAACATGGAGGAGCAGTTAGAGCGCGTCCAGAACGGCGAGTTCGCGCGCGAGTGGATCTCCGAGAATCAGGCCGGTCGCCCGGCCTACACGCAGTACAAGGCACAGGAAGCCGACCACCAGATCGAGGACGTCGGCGCCCGCCTGCGCGACCTGTTCGCGTGGGAGGAGTCCGAGGTCCCCGAGGAGGCGAAACCGGAGGCGCCCGCGGATGACTGAGGTGACACATCGATGAGCGAGGGCACGCTGTACGACAAGGTCTGGGACCAGCACAAGGTCACGACCCTGCCGAACGGGCAGGACCAGCTGTTCGTCGGCCTCCACCTCATCCACGAGGTCACCAGCCCGCAGGCGTTCGGGATGCTCAAGGAGCGCGATATGGACGTCGCGTACCCCGAGTTGACCCACGCCACCGTGGACCACATCGTCCCGACGGCCGACCAGTCGCGTCCCTTCGGGGACGACGCGGCCGAGGAGATGATGAGCGAACTCGAACAGAACGTCCGCGACGCGGGCATCGAGTTCGACGACCCCACCAGCGGCGATCAGGGCATCGTCCACGTCATCGG
>JBDGTS010000021.1:0-48628 GCA_042216675.1 Halobacteriaceae archaeon
TTCAACGACCACCAGACCGGCGCGATGATGTCGGTCATCAACTCCGACATCAACCGACTGGAGAACTTCTTCAACGGCGAGATTCGGATGATCGTCCGCGCCATCGTGATGTTCGCGGCCGTCGGCGCGTACATGGTCTACCTCGCGCCGGAACTCGCGCCCATCGCGCTGGCGCCGATGCCGTTGCTCGCCTACGTCACCGCGAAGTTCATCGTCTGGATCGAGCCCAAGTACCAGCGCATCCGCGAACTGGTGGCGGAACTCAACACGCGCCTCTCGAACAACCTCGGCGGCGCGCCGGTCATCAAGTCCTTCGACCGCTACGGCGTGGAACTCGACCGCGTCACCGACCAGAGCGCGGAGTACCGCGACGAGAAGATTCAGGCCATCACCGTGCGCCGGGTCTTCTTCTCCTCGCTCCGCCTCGTCATCGGCGCCACGTTCGTCCTCATCCTCGTCTTCGGCGGCCAGACGGCGATTCAGGGCACGCTCTCGGCGGGCACCTTCGCCGTCTTCTTCATGCTGATGCGCCGCCTCGACGGCCCGATGACCCGCATCGGCAAGACGGCGAACAAGTACCAGAAAGCCAAGTCCAGCGCCGAACGCGTCTTCGGCATCCTCGGCCACGAACCGGCCATCACCGCGCCCGACGACGCCTACGACCCCGAGTCGGTGTCGGGAACCGTCGAGTTCGACGACGTGACCTTCAGCTACGAGGGCGTGGACGAACGCATCCTCGGCGGCGTGAGCCTCGACGTCCCCGCCGGCGCGACGGTGGGCCTCGCGGGCACCAGTGGCTCCGGAAAGTCGACGCTCCTCAAACTCCTCTCGCGCTTCTACGACGTGGACGAGGGCGCGGTCCGCGTCGACGGCGTCGACGTGCGCGACTTCGAACTGCAGACGCTCCGCGACGAGATCGGCGTCGTGGAGCAGAATCCGTACATGTTCTCGGGCACCATCTACGACAACATCGCCTACGGTGACCGGGACATCTTCCGGGACCTCTACGAGTCCGCCGAGGACGAGGTGCCCGCCGAGGCCGACGAGAAGGTTCGGGAGGCCGCGCGCCTCGCTGGCGCCGAGGCGTTCATCGAGCACCTCCCCGACGGCTTCGACACGCAGGTCGGCGAGCGCGGGGTCAAACTCTCCGGCGGCCAGCGTCAGCGGGTCTCCATCGCCCGCGCACTGCTGAACGACCCCTCCATCATCGTCCTCGACGAGGCCACCTCCGACGTGGACACGGAGACGGAGGAGATCATCCAGGAGAACCTCGAACAGTTGGTCGAGGACCGCACGGCGTTCGTCATCGCCCACCGCCTCTCGACGATTCAGGACGCCGACCGCATCGTCGTGATGGACGACGGCCACATCATCGAGACGGGGACCCACGACGCCCTCATCGACTACGAGGGAACCTACGCCAACCTCTGGCACTCGCAGGCCGACGCCACGACGCCCCCGGTCAGCGCGGACGACTGACCAGTTCCGGAAAGACCTTTTCGCTGTCGGGCGTACCCTCGACCGTGTCGCACCGCCGCGCACGCGTTCTCCTCGCCGGCGTCGTCTTCGCGGTTCTGCTCGCGCAGGTCCTCCTGTATCCGGGCATCGACCTCCTCCTCCCGATGCTGGCGCCCGGCGCCGCCGAATCCGCGAGCATGTGGTTCCTCGCGGCCGAGTTCGCGGCCTTCGTCGTCTTCGCACCGGTGTGGGGCGCGCTGAGCGACCGGACCGGCCGCCGCCTGCCGTTCGTCGTCGTCGGCGCCCTCGGCGCGGCCGCGGGCTACGCGCTTCTCGCCGCCGTGCCGCGGTTCGGCGGCGCATCGCTGGCCGTCGTCCTCGCCCTCCGCGTCGCGCAGGGCGCGGCCACCATCGGCGCCTTCTCGCTGGCGATGACGATGCTCGTGGACTTGGACGGCGGCCACGGCCGGAACATGGGCGCGGCGGGCATCGCCATCGGCCTCGGCACGGCGATGGGCGCGCCCCTCGGCGGCCAACTGTACGAGGTGGACCCGATCGCACCTCTCTACGCGGCGAGTGCGCTCCTGTTCGTCGTCGGTCTCGGCGCGGCGTTCGTCGGCGACAGGGCGCCCGCACCGGGCGAGCGCCGAATCGCGGCGGCGCTCGCCACCGTCCGCGACACGCCGACGCTGTTGATTCCGTTCGCCTTCGGTTTCATCGACCGCCTCACGGCGGGCTTTTTCGCCTACGTCGGCCGCGACTACTTCCGCGAGGCGTTCGCGCTGTCGCCCGGCGACACCGGCCTGATGCTGGCGCTGTTCTTCGCCCCCTTCGCCCTGTTCCAGTACCCCTTCGGCGTCCTCTCGGACCGTGTCGGCCGCACCGGCCCCATCGTCGCCGGGTCGGCGCTGTACGGCGTCGCCGTCGTCGCCGTCGGGTTCGCGCCTACCGTGGCGCTGGCGGGCGCGGGGATGGTCCTTGTCGGCGTCATCGGGGCGCTGATGGCGCCCGCGACGATGGCGCTCGTCTCGGACCTCGCGGGCGGCGACGAACGCGGCGTCGCCATCGCGGGCTTCAACGCCGTCGGGAGCGTCGGCTTCCTCGCCGGCATCGTCGTCGGCGGCACCGTCGCCGCGGCCGCTGGCTTCGACGCCGCCTTCCTCGTGGCCGGGGGCGTCGAAATCGCGCTGGCCGCGGTCACGCTGCCGTTCTTCCTCCGACTGGGACTTGGTCGCGTCGCCGCTTCGAGCCCCTGATTCGGCCCGTTCTCGCTTCGAAGCGGAGCTATTGCCGGGCCGCGGGAACTCCCGCCGAACTCTTGTCGGCCGCGCAACTATCCTCACGCATGGAGATACCGATCGATCGGCTCGGCATCCTCGGGATCTTCGGGGTCCTCGGCGTGTGGACGAACGAGCCCCCCCTCTACGCGCTGTTCGCCCTCTTTGCCCTGTTCGCCACCGATCGGACGATCACGCTTCCCATCGGAGACTCGGCGGACCGCTGATCCGGCGGCAGCCCGGTTGGTGCGAGCCGAATGCGACGGTGGACCGACCAGAACAGCGGTGCGCTTTTGCCCCGTCTGTCGGTAGCCCCGGACATGGACCCGCCGCCCACCTCCGTCCTCCTCCCCACCGTCTCGTGGACCGACGCCTGCGGCGAGGTGGCCGATCAGATTCGCCCCGACGACGAACTGCTCGTCGTCTGCGACCACCCCGACGACCCGGTGGCCGAACGCGTCCGGAAGGCGCCCGCGAACGTCCGCCTCGTCGTCGCCGGCGACCCCGAGGGCTGTTCGGGGAAGGCCAACGCCATCGCCGCGGCGATGGACGCGGCCCGCCACGACCGACTCGTCTGGACCGACGACGACTTCCACCACCCGCCGGACTGGCTCGACGGCCTCCACGCGGCCTACGAGCGTCACGGGCCGGTGTCGGAACTCCCGTTTTTCGTCGGCCGCGACTCGCTCTCGACTCTCCTCGAACCGATGTACGCGCTCGGCGGGACGCTCGGCGTCTACGCCGACGACAAGGTGTGGGCGGGCGCGGTGCTGTTCGAGCGCTCGGACCTCGACGAGGACGCGTTTCTCGCCGACCTCCGGCGCACCGTCAGCGACGACGGCCTGCTCTCGGAGTATCTCGACGCGACGGCGCTCCGCCGCGTCCGGCGCGTCGAGGTCGGCGGCTCGATCCGCGCGTCGCTCGAACGCCACGTCCGCTTCACGAAAATCGTCGCCCGCCACGACCCGAACGGCCTCGCACCGACGGCGCTCGTGACGACGGTCCTCGCCGCGATGTGCCTGCTCGCGCCCCTGTTGGCCTTCGGTGTGACCTCGCTATTCGCCGCCGGCGTCTACGCCTACTTCGGGGTCCGCCGGACGACGGCGTTCCTGCTCTACCCGGCCGTCCTCGCGCAGGCGCCGCTGACGGCGTACGTCCTCGCCCGACGCACGTTCGTCTGGGGCGGCCGGCGCTACCGGTGGCACTCGAAGTTCGACGTCGAGGTCCTCGGCTAGTAGTCGCCCAGCACCCCGAGTCGCCGCGCCCGCCGCGTCGCGAGGGTGAAGGCGACGTAGCCCGCACCGAGATAGCCCACGGCCGTCGCGACGAGGACGGCCAGCGCCGTCGGCTCGAACTCCCAGAGGCGGACGCCCTCGGTCATCGCTCGCTGGAGGAGCGCGCTCCCCTGTGCCAACGGGAGCGCCTTCAGCCACGGGATGTCGAAGGCCGGGGCCGAGATGAGGCCGATGAAGCCGAACTGGACGAGGTTGATGACGTTCCCGATCTGCTTGTAGAGGACGCTGAGGCCCCCCATCGCGAACCCGAGGCCCAGCGCCGACGCGATGGCGAGCGACGCCACCGGCACGACGGTGAGGACGTTCACGTCGAGGCTCGTCCCCGTCATCGCGAGCATCACGGCGAGGACGACCGTCGAGGTGAGAAACGTCCGGAACACGATGGCCACCGCCTTCGCGAGCATCACCGGGCCGAAGCCGAAGGGCGTGATGAAGTGGCGTTCGAGGGTTCCCCAACTCGCCTCCGAGCGCACCTCGTTCGTGATACCCGAGTAGGCGCCGAGCGACAGCGTCCACAGGAAGTAGCCGACGACGAGGCCCTCGATGCTGTCGCTGATGGCCTCGCCGGCGAGGAGGTTCCCGCCGTAGAACATCACGCCGAAGAAGAACACGCCCATCACCAGCCCCAGCGCCGCGTTGACGGGGTAGCGCACCCACACCAGCAGGTCCCGGTAGACGACGGCCTTCAGCAGGTGGTAGTAGCCGCCCGTTCGGTTCATCGCTCTGCCTCCTCGGTCATCTCGACGAACGCCTCCGCGAGGTCCGGTTGCATCGTCTCGACGCCGTCGAGTTCGACGCCGTGGGCCTCCAGCACGTCCGTGAGCCGGTAGAACGCCGCCGAGTCGCCGGCCACCTCGATTCTGGTGCGACCGTCGAGGTCCGTGACTTCGGTCACCTCCACCGCCTCGCGGACGGCCGCCACCGTCGCCGGCGCCACGTCGCGGGCCGTGATGCGGTAGCCCCGCGTCTCGAAGCCGGCGAGCAGGTTGTCGACGGTGTCGTCGGCGACGACGCGGCCCCGACTCATGATGACGACCCGGTCGCACACGTCCTCGATGACCTCCATGTCGTGACTGGAGATGACCAGCGTCAGCCCGCGTTCCTCGGCGAGGCGGACGATTTCCCGCCGGAGTTGCAGGGAACTCTCCACGTCGAGTCCCAGCGTCGGTTCGTCGAGGAACGCCGCCGACACGTCGCCGGCGAGGGCGCTGGCGAGCGACACTTTCTGCTTCATCCCGCGGGAGAGCGCCCGTACCTGCGTGTCCGCCTCGTCCGCGAGGTCGAAGCGCTCCAGCAGTTCGACGTGCCGGTCCGCGAGCGAATCGGGGTCCCGGCCGCGGATGGCCGCGAAGTAGCGGAGGTTCTCGCGGACGGTCAGCCGCCAGTAGTCGTTGCGCGCGCCCTCCAGCATCGCGTCGACGTGGGCGTAGGCCGCACGCGGCCGTTCAGACACGTCGACGCCGCGAATCCGCACGTCGCCGGCGTCGGGTTCGACCAGCCCCAGAATCGACTTGATGGTCGTCGTCTTGCCGGCGCCGTTCGGCCCGAGTAGTCCCACGACTTCGCCGGGTTCGACGGCGAAGGACACGTCCGCGACGGCCGTCACGTCCCCGAACTGTTTCCGGAGACCCTCGACGTAGAGGGCCGCGTCGTCCGGGTCTATCGCCGGCCGCTCGGTCGCGGCCTCCGCCTCTCCCTCCGCAGTCGCGCGTGCCATCTGTTCTCGCCCTCTAGTCCTGTCGGAGTCATAAACTTTCTCACGGCGACGATACGGCGCGCCGAAACTATCGAGAAAAAATTCTGTAACGAAGTTTAGTAGTTCCTATCCGAGAATCGGGCGGCAAAATAATTTCGAAAAAATAATTTGGGAAAGAACTCTAAAACTGGACTTTCATTCCGATACACCCGATACAATCGCTATCTTGGCGCCGATAACTGGAAATAGAGAACAGGAGTAGAATCCCGATAATCATACGTAGAATGTTCTTTCCTCTATATTCTCGGATAAATTATTTTTCTCTCGCGCCGTTCCCGCCACTCTTTTGACCCCCCGCTTCGAGTCGCCGCCATGCAGACAGGAGTATGCTACTTCCCGGAGCACTGGTCGCGGGACCAGTGGGCCGAGGACGTCTCGCGGATGGTCGACGCGGGCATCGAGTACGTCCGGATGGGCGAGTTCGCGTGGACGCGTTTCGAACCCGAACCGGGAACCTACGACTTCGAGTGGCTGGAAACCGCTGTGGACCTCGTCGCCGACGCGGGGATGCAGGCGGTCCTCTGTACGCCGACGGCGACGCCGCCGAAGTGGCTCGTGGACGAGCATCCCGACATCAGGCAGGAGGATCAGGACGGCACGGTGCGGCAGTTCGGGAGCCGTCGTCACTACTGCTTCAACTCCCCCGTCTACCGCCGCGAGTCGCGTCGCATCGTCTCGGCGCTGGCGGAGCACTTCGCGGGGCACCCCGGCGTCGTCGGCTGGCAGACCGACAACGAGTTTGGCTGTCACGACACGCTTCGGTGTTACTGCGACGACTGCGCCAGTGCGTTCCGTGACTGGCTTCGCGACACCTACGAGGACGTCGACGCCCTCAACGAGGCGTGGGGAACCGCGTTCTGGAGCCAGACGTACCGCTCGTTCGGCGAAATCGACCCCCCGCGGCGAACTCCCGCGAACCATCACCCGGCGCACCTGCTGGACTACCATCGCTTCACCAGCGACCGCGTCGCATCGTACAACCGCCTCCACGCCGACATCCTGCGCGAGGCCGACGACGACTGGTTCCTCACGCACAACTTCATGGGCGACTACGGCGCGCTCGACGCCCGCGACGTGAGCGACGACCTCGACTTCGCGTCGTGGGACTCCTATCCGACGCTCCACGCCCAGACCGGGGGCGACACCGACCCCGCCATCGACACCGAGAGCGAGGAAATCCAGCGCGCGGGCGACCCCGACGTGACCGCACTGAACCACGCGCTGTACCGGTGTGCCGGCGACGGGCCGTTCTGGGTCATGGAGCATCAGGCCGGCGACATCCGCGCGTTCCCCTATTCCGCGGAACCCGCCGACGGGATGCTCCGCGTCTGGGCCCACGCGTCCGTCGCGCACGGCGCCGAGACGGTGTCGTACTTCCGGTGGCGCCGCTGTCGGTACGGCCAGGAGCAGTACTGGGGCGCGCTGTGTGACCGCGACGGACGCGCCGACCGGGGGCTCCAGTCGGCGACGCAGGTGGCCGAGGAGTTCGAAGCGCTACCGGACCTCGGGCCAGTTGAGGCGGACGTGGCGCTCCTGCACGACTACGACAGCCTGTGGGCCATCGAGGCCGAACCCCACTCGCCCGAGTTCGACTACTGGTCGCATCTGCGGACGTACTTCCGCGCGTGCCGGCGCCACGGCGCCACCGTGGACGTGGTCGGACCCGATGCGGACTTCGGGGACTACGAGGCCGTCGTCGCGCCGTCGCTGTACGTCCTGCCGTCGGGCCTCGCCGAGCGACTCGCCGACTACGTCGCCGACGGCGGCGACCTCGTGGTGGGCGCGCGCTCCGGGTACGCTGACGCCGCGGACACACTCCACGACGAACCGTCCCCCGGTCCGCTGGCCGACGTCGTCGGAGCGACCGTCGAGCAACACGAGAGCCTCGCGCCCGGCGTCGAGACGACTGTCGCCTACGACGGCGCGGACTACGACTTCCGCGTGTGGGGCGAGTGGCTAGACGCCGAGGCGGGGTCGGCGCTCGCGACGCACCGCTCGGGGCCGGGCGCGGGGGCGCCCGCGGCCGTCCGAAACGACCACGGTGCGGGCACGGCCACCTACGTCGGCGTCTGGCCGGGCACTCGTCTCGCCGATGCGCTGGTGAGCGACCTGTTGGGCCCGGCGCTCCCCCGCGACGAACCGCTCCCCGACGGGGTCCGTCTTGCGCACCGCGGCGGCTACACGTGGGTCCTCAACCACGGCGCGGCACCGGTGCGCGTCGAGACGGACGCGGCCATACTCCTCGGCGACGCCCACGTGAGTGGTCACGATGTGACGGTGGTCGAGGCTGGGCCGGACGCCGTCGACGTTGACGTCGTCGCGGAGTAACCCTTACTCCGCGCGGAGTGCGAGCGAGACCGAACCGACCAGACGCTCGCCTTCTTCGACCGTCGGGTCCTCGTTGAGCAGTTCGTAGCGGTCCAGCAGTTCGAGGCCGACGCCCGCGAGCGAGCGGTCGAGGACGAACAGGTCCGTCGCGTCGTCGCCGGCCGCACAGCGCACGTGCTGGTCGCCGTTGCCGTGCACGACGACGCCGCGGCCGTCGTCGTCCGTCACCGCGGCCGTCCGGACGTTTCGTTTCGTGCTACGGAAGTCGTTGGTCCCCCGCGACGTGGCGCTCGCCGCCCACGGCCGCGTCCGGTCGAGGGTGTCCGCGTCGCCGTCCACGGCGTCGCGCGCGCCGAAGGCCCGCGCCGTGCCCTCGCGCCGGCCGATGTGGTCGTCGGGGTACGTGCTCCACCGGGCGTCGCGGTCCCACGACAGGCGGTCGAGCGACGGCGAAAGCGGCAGGACGAGGCCGACTTCGCGGGCCGACCGCTCCTCGTGGACCGTGAAGTCGTACGCCACCTCGAAGCCGTCGGCGCGCGGGCGCACCACGAACGACCCGCTCGCGGCGTCGATGGTGTCGTAGTAGTAGCCGCCCTCGATCTCCACGGCGCCGTCGTCACGCACGGAGACGGACTCACAGCGCCACGGGCTGAGGCGGCCGCTCATCGGTCGGCCGTATTCCGGCGGCACCGAGATGTCGCTCTGGGGCGGGGTCGCAACGAGCGCGGGTAGGCCGTCCGCCACAGTCGTCCCGTCCGGCGTCCGGAGAGTGACGTGCCCGCCGTTCCGGTCCACGGTGAGCGTCCCCGCGTCCGTTTCGACTGCAACCTCGGTGTCGGACTCGCGCATTGCCGGCGACGGTTCGACGTCCGCTTCAGCCCCATCGTTCTCGTCCCGTCGAATCGCGAACTCGTTGATGGCGAAGCCAGCGGGATGGAGCACTCGGAGCGTCACCGTCTCGGCATCGGGAACCGGTAGCGTCGCGCGGTCGGACTCGCCGGGCGCCGCCGCCATCGCGACGGTGCCTCGCTCCCCGTCGGTCGTCCACTCGACGCGCCGGTCAGCGAGGTCCGCGAACGTGCTCCCGTTGGCTAGTTCGACCGTCACACCGTCCGCGGTCCACGTGGCGTCGACGAGCGTCACCGGCGCGTACACCTTCTTGACGTGCCAGTGCTCGGGGCGCTTCCGGCCGTGCCGGTCCACGACGCCCCAGCGGTACTCGGGGGTGTGATGGTCGAGGCCGGCCCAGATGGCCGCGCCCGTGAACGCGTCGAGGTCGGTGACGGCGTCCCAGCACGCTTCGAGGACGCGAACGTAGTCGTCCCGGAGGCCGGGGTCCGTCGCGAGTTCGCGGCCGTCGTAGCAGTAGGTGTGGGCGAACTCGTCGAACAGCACCGGGCGGTCGAAGTCCACGAAGTCGTCGAGGGACACCTGCGAGTCGCGGAGCGCGGGGTAGTGGTGGTTCGCCACGTCCACCACGCCGGCGGCGTCGTCGCGGTACATCCCCCAGTTGAACGTCACCGGGCGCGTCGGGTCCGCGCGCTTCACGACTCTGGCGATGGCTTCGAGGTTCGACCCCCAGTCGGACTCGTTCGCGATGGACCAGACACAGACCGACGGGTGATTCTTGTCCCGGGCGACGATCTCGAGCGCCTGCCGGCACAGCGGCTCCCGGAACGACGGGTCGTCCGCCCGGTGGCTGTTCTCGAAGCGCATGAAGGCGATGGGCGCCTCCATCTCGATCACGATTCCCAGTTCGTCGCAGGCCTCCACGAACGCCTCCGAGGGCGGGTGGTGGCCCGTGCGGACGTAGTTGACGTTCGCTTCGCGGAGCCGTTCCGCGTCCCGTCGCGTCGCCGCGGCCGCGACGCTGATACCCCGGTCCGCGTCTGCCTCCCGCCAGTTCACTCCTCGGAGCGTCACCGACTCGCCGTTCAGCCGTAGCTGGTCGCCGTCCACTGTCACCTCGCGGAGGCCCACCGACTGCGCGACCCGCTCTCGCTCCCCGGCGTCGAGGGCGACCGTGACCTCGTACTGCCGGGGTTGTTCGGGGTTCCACGCCACGAACTCGTCGAGCGTCACTGTCGCCGTCGTCGTTCGCGTCTCGCCCGCCGGGACGCCCTCGACGCGCTCGTCCACCGTGGCGGCTACTGCCCCGTCCGGCGCGGTCAGCGTGACTTCCCACTGTGCGTCCGCGGCCGTCTCGCCGGCGTTTCGGACAGCCGTCTCGACCGTCACCTCCGCCACGTCGCCGAGGCTGGTACGCACGTCCACGTCCGCGAGGTGGCAGTCGGGGACGCGGAACAGCGTCACGTTTCGGACGAGGCCCGCGCCGGGACTCGCCTGCGAGGTGTCGTCGGCTACCGACCCCTCGGCGACGCCGACGGTCACGACGTTGTCCGGACCGGGGTCGACGGCGTCGGTCACGTCGAACTCGAAGGGCGTGTAGCCGCCGACGTGATCGCCGATTCGCTCGCCGTTCACCGACACGACGGCGTCGCTGTACGCGCCGTCGAAGCGGAGGATGATGCGGCCGTCGCGCCACGCCTCGGGGACGCGGAACTCCCGTCGGTACCATCCTCGGCCGGATTCGACCTCGTATCCCCGTGTATTCCACTGGTTCGGGACCTCGTGGCGACGCCAGTCCGGGGCCGCCGGCGGCGCGTCGTCGGGGCCGGGCGCGAACCGCCACGTGCCGTGGAGTGCCGTCCGCGCCGACTCGTCGGACGGGCGCGGCGTCAGTCGCACGTCGAGGTCCGGAAGCTCTCCCTCGTCGAGTGTGTATGCCTGGTGGTGCATCGTCGCGGCTCGGCCCAGCAAACGCCGCCCCCTGACTTAAAATAGGGGGGACGGTCAGTCCGACCGACCGAGGTGCGTGTCACAGATGTAGCCACGGCGGAGCGCCGTTTCGACCTCGACGCGCGTCGTGCACTCCGGACAGGTGAGGTAGAACTGCACGGAGAGGTCCGCCTCCGTCGCGCCCGGAATCTTCCCCTTGTTCGCCAGCGTCTCCAGCGTATCCGTAGCGTGATCGCGGGCGTTCTGCCGCGTGTAGTCGATGCTGGCGGCCTCCCAGTCACGCTCGCCTTCCCGGCCGGTGGACTTGCTCGCGCCGAGGCACTGCTTGAGATGGCGCGCCATCGTGGACCGGGTCGCGAAGCGCTGTTGGAGCTCCTCGCCGTCGATGCCGTCGTGGGCGAGGTCGTCCATCACCTCTCGTGCCGCCACTTCGTCGTCACCGGTGAGGGCGTCGTACTCGCTCTCGATGCGGGTCGTCGTGACCCGGCGGCCGTGCTCGATGTACGTGCCGCGGAGCAGTTGCTTGTTGAACCACGCGACGAGGGGCCGGATACCGGTCGCATCGTAGTCGCCGTCGCCGCGCCACCGGGCGACGAGGTACTCGTCCATAGCGTCGTGGGCGTCGCCGGGTGGCTGTAGCTCGTGGCGTCGTGTAGCACGCCCGATCTTACAGCAGTCGTCTGCCATGTGTGTTGAGTGCGGCCGGGGGGACTTAAGTCGCACCCCCGTGGGAGCAAGGCTTTTGTTCGTGCCCTGATGAAACCTGAGTAATGTGGGAAATCGATATCGAGAACGTGGCCGGCATCAGGTCGGGGCGCGCGACGCTTCAGCCGGGACTGAACGTGGTGCAGGCCAGCAATTGGCAGGGGAAATCGAGCTTCCTCGCCGGTATCGAGACGGCGATGGGTACCGCGACGGCGCTCACGGACGGTGCCGAACGGGGCGCGGTGACGGTAGACGGCGACGGGATGGCCGTCTCGGTCACCCTCGAACGCGAGCACGGCCGCGTCGTCCGCACGGGTGACCCGTATCTCGTCGACGAGCAGGACCGCGCGTACGCCGACCTCTTCGCCTTCCTCAGCGAGGACAACCCCGTGCGGAGCGCCGTGCGGCGCGGCGACAACCTCGAGGACGTGCTGACCCGCCCGCTCGACTTCGAGAACATCGACGAGCAGATAGCGGCCTACCGGCGGGAGCGCGAGCAGGTCGAGTCCGAACTCCGGGAGGCCGAGCGGGCGCGTGACCGCCTCCCGGCGCTTCAGGAGCGGGTGACCGGACTCGAATCCGACCTCGATGACCTCCGCGAGACGCGGGCGGCCCTCGACGACGAGACTGACGAGCACGAGGAACTGACCGCGGTCCGGGACAGCCTCAGCGACGCACGCGCCCAGCGAGACCAGCTCAGGAGCCGCATCGGCCGCCTCGAATCGAACGTCGAGAGCGCCGAGGACGAACTCGCGGCCAAGCGCGAGGCCCTCGCGGACGTCGAGGTGCCGGAGACCGAGGACTACGAGGAGCAGATCGAGGAGGCTCGCACGGAACTCGACCGCGTCGAGCGGCAAATCGACGTGTTGACCGACGTATACAACGCGAACAGCCGCGTCCTCGACGAGGATCTTCTCGACCTCCTGACCGACGTGGAGCGAGGGCTGATGGAGGACACGCTCACGTGCTGGGTCTGCGGAGAGACGGCCGACCGGGACGCGTTCGAGAGCCGCCTCGCGGCCATCGACGACGCCACCCAGGATCTCCGGGCGGAGGCCGGCGATCTCCGTTCACAGATCGAGTCGCTCGAGGCTGACCGCGAGGCGCGCGAGACGGCCCAGCGCCGCGAGGCCGCGCTCGAGGAAGAGATATCGGACCTCAAGCAGCGCCGCGACGAGTACACCGCGGAGCTAGAGCGCTCGCGCGACCGGTTAGCCGAACTCGAAGACGAAATCGCGGCCCTCGAAGACGAGATGGCGTCCCTCGAAGCCGACGTGGACGAGACGGAGTCCGAAATCACCGAGGTCGAGAGCGAGATCAAGTACACCGAGAGCGAACTCGAAGACGCGCGTGCCGACCTCGAAGCGGCCGAGGAGACGGCGGCCGAGGTAGACGCCCTCGAGGAGCGACGTGAATCCCTTGCCGAGCAGATCACGGAACTGCGGACCCGGAAGGACCGCCTCAAGCAAGACGCCCGCGAGGCCTTCGACGACGCCATGGCGGAGGTGTTGCCGGTCTTCGAACCGGGCTTCGAGCACGCTCGTCTCACGTCTCAGTTCGACCTCGTCGTGGTTCGCGACGGCCGCGAGGTGTCCATCGACGTGCTCAGTGAGGGGGAGGTCGAACTGCTCGGCTTCGTCGCGGCCCTGGCCGGCCACGAAGCGTTCGACGTGAGGGAACGCGTTCCCGTCATCCTCCTCGACGAGCTCGGCGGTCTCGCCACCGAGCATCTCCACCACCTCGTCGACTACTTCCGTGACCGGTCGCCCTACGTCGTCACGACGGCGTATCCGGAAGCCGGCGACTTCGACGCCCACGTCGTCTCGCCCGACGGGTGGGAGGTCGTCTCCGACGACGTGGAGCGGGTGGCGTGAGCGGCACGTATCGGTGAGACGGACTTAGGGTGTCTCATCTACGCGCGATGCGTTCCCTGTCAGCGAACCCACTGTCCTATAACGAGCGATAGCGGCGGCAACTGCCCACGACGTTCGACGTGAGGGAACGACGCTACTGATGGCGGATGTTCACCTCGATCTCGTTGGCCATCCCAAGGAGCATGTCCGCGATGTCGTTCGTGAGGCGGTCCTTCGTCATCCGCCGCGCGGGGCCGCCGACGCTGATGGCGCCGTAGACGCCGCCGTCGACGCGGCGGATGGGTGCACCGGCCGCGTGAACGCCCTCCATCGATTCCTCGAAGTTGAACGCGATACCGCGCTCCCGGATCTCGGCGAGTTCGTTGTAGATGTCGTCGTGAGTCGTGATCGTCCGTTCGGTTTCGGCGTCGAGATCCATCTCCTCGAAGTCCTCGTCGAAGTCGTCGTCGGCGAGGAACTGGCGCGGTGCGTCCGAGAGGATGGCCTGCCGTGCGCTGACGGGGTCGCCCTCCGACGAGGGCCTCGTGGTGTCGGCCGCCTCAAGGTCGGTCGCTTCGACGATTTCCTCGATTCGCTCGTCCGGGAGGAACGCGAGAATCGCCTTTCCGGCGGCGATATCGTGGAGCGTCCGGTGCTCGCCGACGTGCTCGTGGGTTTGGATGGCCCGCCGCCCCGTCGCTCCGTAGAGATACACTGCCTGCCCGTTCCGCTCGATGACACACCACGCGCGCTCGTTGGTTTCCTCGGCGAGTTCGTCCACGCTCTGCTTGGCCGCCTTGAAGAGAGGGTGGTTGTTCCGCGCGAAGATGCCGTAGTCGAGGAAGCGAAAGCCCACGTCGTACTGACCGTCGGTCCGGTCGAGGAAGCCGTGTTCCTCGAGGGTCGTGAGGTGGCCGTGAACCGTGCTCTTCGCCATGTCGAGTTCCTCGGCGATTTCGGTCACGCCGTGGCGGTCGTCCTCCCGAATCGCCCGCAGGATGGCGAGCAGGTTCTCGTCCGATTGTACCGTGTTCGACGTCCCGTCGGTGCCCATGCTCCGACCATGTCGAACCACGGTTATAGTCCTTGCTCGGGTCGCAAACTGTTCGACGCGTGTTCGATTCTGACGAACAGGGTACCACTCCCGTCCTATATTCGTCGACGACAGCGCCTCAAATTATATCGCGTTCACTCTCGCCGAACGCTATCGACCTGTCCCGACCGGCCCGAACTTCTCGATGGCGCGCCGGAGTTCAGCGTGGTCTTCGGCGTACTCTTCGAGGGGGACGCCCTCCATCGCGGCCGCCCAGCCCTGTTTGAGGTGCTCGACGCCCGCGGCCGGGCCGTCAGGATGGCCCACGATGCCGCCGCCGGCGAGGTACATGCAGTCGACGTTTCCGAGCGCCTCGTACGTGTCGGGGGCCTGTCCCGCCCACTGTCCCGAGGAGAATACGGGCATCGCCACGTCGTCCTCCGCGATGGGGCGCTGGAGCGACTGAGCGGACTCGATGACCGACTCGTCGGACTCGCAGAACTTGTTCCGGATGCCGTTGACGTGAATGTGGTCGACGCCGGCCATCCGGAAGAGCTTCTGGTACGCCGTGAACTCGAAGCCCAGCTGTGGGCACCGGGAGAGCGCCCCCCAGCCGTTGCGGTGGCCGTGGATGGGGACCTCCGCGTGTTCGCGTAGCTTCGTCACGGCGCCGAGCCCGACGCTGTTCAGACTCACCATCACGCAGTTCCCGCCCGCCTCCACGACGGCGTCGTGGCGCCGTAGCATCTCGTCCACGTCGCCGGTGATGTTGCAGGCGTACATCACCTCCTTGCCCGTCTCGGCCTCGTGTCTGTCGAGGACATCCATCACCGCTTCGATGCGCTCTTCGACGGGCGAGTACGGCGGGCTCGCGATCAGTTCGTCGTCCTTGATGAAGTCCACCCCCGCCGCCGCGAGGTCCGAGACGAGGTTCGCGGTGTCCTCGGGTTCGAGGCCGACGCTCGGCTTGATTATCGTCCCCACGATGGGGCGGTCCTGAACGTCCACCACGTCGCGGGTCCCCTCGATGCCGAAGGCGGGGCCGGGATAGGTCTCCGCAATCACGTCTGGAATCTCCACGTCGAGGAGGCGCAGGCCCGTGAAGTAGCGCAACTCGAAGAGGTTGCCCGCCACCGTCGTCTTGAGGTTCGGCAACGAAGCGCCGACGTTCTCGACGGGGATCGAGAGCTCCACTTCGGCGCGGGTGTACTCGTCGGGGTCGCCGTCGGATGGTGGTTCCGCGCCCGGGAGCGTCGGCTCGGATACCGTCCCGAGTTCCGTGATAGACTCCACGCTGGCGGCGTGTCGCTCCCGCAGTTCGTCCGTCTCGCCGGGCACATCGACGAACGTCCCCGAGGACTGCTCGCCGGCCATCGCCTCCGCCGCCTCGGAGAGCGGATGGGCCGTCTCGATGCGGTACGTCGCGCTGAAGCGCTCCGAAGCCATCGTGACCACCCCTTCCGGCGCCCGGGTAGTAACTCTCCCGGTGGCGGAATTACTATTGTAGTGGGGCGCGCCGCTGTTGGTGCGCGACCATGACTCTCGCACTCACACTCGTCGGTGCCGGCGGCAAGATGGGGACTCGAATCACCGACGCCCTCGCGGACGACTCGGCCTACGACGTGCGCCACGTCGAACCGGGCGAGGATGGGCGCGAACGGCTTCGTGAACGGGGCGTCGAGCCGATACCACTCGACGACGCCCTCGACGGCACCGACGCCGTCGTGATGGCCGTCCCGGACGAGGTCATCGGCGACGTCTGCACGGACGTGATCGAGCGTCTCGATGGGGATGCGCTGATCCTCCTCCTCGACCCTGCGGCCGCGTACGCCGGCGCCCTCCCGGACTCGGACGGCGTCTCCTACGTCGTCGCCCATCCCTGCCACCCCCCGCTGTTCACCGACGGCCTCGACGTGGACCCGGACGCCCGCGCGAACGACTACTTCGGCGGCGACGCGGCGCAGAGCGTCGTCTGCGCTCTTCACCGCGGCGACGAGGCCGACTACGACCGCGGCGCGCGCATCGCCCGCGACGTGTACGCCCCGGTCATCGACGTCCATCGACTGACGACCGAACAGATGGCGATTCTCGAACCCGCCCTCGTCGAGACGGTGACCGCGACGCTCCTCTACGCGATGCGGGAGGGACTGGAGCGCGCCGTCGAGATGGGCGTCCCCGAGGCGGCGGCCCGCGACTTCCTGTACGGCCATCTTCGCACGGAAGCGGCCATCGTCTTCGGCGAAGCCGACTTCCCGCTCTCGGACGCCGCACAGGCCGCCGTCGAGGACGCGATAGACGACATCTTCACCGACGGCTGGGCGGATGCGGTGTTCGACCGGGAGGCCGTGCGTGAGAGCACGGCGCGAATCGCGTCGGAATAAGGGATCGGTATCGGTTCGAGCGCCGTGCCGTCACTCGGTCTGGCCGCGGGCGCCGAGACGTTGCATGAAGTAGTAGCCGCCGCCGTAGAGCGGGTCGTGGTCCTCGTTGGGCACCGCGAACGTCCCGTCCGGGGCCGGCTGTGCCCAGTTCATCGCCTCGTCGTTCACCATGAAGCCGCCCATCCACGGCATCAGCGGGATGTTCGTGAGGTGGTAGGCGTACGTCCACACCAGCTTCTTCGTCGCCTCCGCGTGGGCCGAGGGGTTCTCCGTCTCGAAGCCCTTGGTCAGTTCCCGCGGATGGACCGTCTCTGTGGGTTCGGCGTCCATCTCCCCGATGGGCGGCACCTTGTACTTCTCGGGCACGGGCCCCGCGGGCCACACTGCGCCGGGCACGAGGTGGCCACGCGCTTCGAGGCCGACCGGAAGCTTGTCCTGGTTCCACCCCATCACCGCGCCGTAGCTACCCTGGTTATAGTGCTTCCAGACCTGGGAGCCGAGCGTCTGCAGTTCGGTCTTGACGCCGAAGTCCTTGAGGTCGTTGTGAATCGTCCGCATCATCGACACGTCCGTGGACGACGCCTGAATGACGAACTTGAGGGGGTCGCCGTTGGGCTTCGTCCACGTCCCGCCCTCCTTCGTCAGGCCAGCCTCCTCGAAGCGCTGGGCGGCCATCTCCAAGTCGCGCGCCGTGTAGGAGGGTAGGTCGTTCTCGTAGAAGTCCGGGAACCGCCCCTTGACGCGGTGGACCGAGCTCGGATGCGCCTTCTGGAACGGGTCGATGAGGTCCGCAGCGCGGGACCCGAGGTGGTTCGCCAGCACGTCCGAGAATTTGATGGCGTGACCGATACCCTGCCGGACCTTGGCCTGTTGCGCTCCCGCGACCCACTCTTCACGGGGCTTGTCCGTGTCGATTCCCATGTACGGGTCGATCTTCCCCCCGTAGTTCATTTTCAGCGTCCAGCCGGCGGCCGTGGCGTAGGTGACCTGCTTGACCTGGTCGGGCACGGAGTTGTTGGGGATGCTGTCCGGAATCTGGGTGTCCGAGATGTGGATGTCGCCCGACTTGAGCGCCTGGTACCCTGCACTGGAGCCACCGCCGACGACCTTGATTTCGAGCGTCCGCGGCGTCGTGGCGTCCGACTTCGCGACCCAGTGGTCCTCGTTGAGCGTGAAGCGCGCGGTCTGGGGGTTCGCGGTCTCCAGCATCCACGGAGTACAGATCGGCGGATCGTCGGCCAGCGTGATCTCCTTGTTCGCGACTTCTTTCCGGATGGCCGACTTCTCCTCCTTCGTGGACGCCGACCGGAGCTCCTCCAGCTTCGTCCCGAAGAAGCCGTTCCGGTACGTCGTGATGTACTGGGACTCGAGGTCCGAGGTCACCACCTCGATGTTGTATCCGTTGGGGTTGAGTTCCATCACGAACGTGCGGTCGTTATCGCCCTCGACGCGCCAGCCGACGACCGCGGGGTTCTCGGGCCGGTTCTTCTTCGGGGTCATGCGACGTTGCAGTTCGAACCACGTCTTGAGGTCCCCGGCGGTGAACGGATCGATCGTCTCGCCACCCTGCGTCCAGTACACGTCTTCGCGGACCTGCACGCGGAGTTCGTTGTTCTCCTGGTCCTCGGTCCAGCCGAGGACGGACAGCGGAATCCAGTCGTAGTTGTGCGTCTCGGAGTCGGTGCCGGTGTGGGTGTACACCTGCCGGCTCAGGTCGCCGTTGGGGTTCGCCGCCCACCAGTTCAGGTTCGCGGAGGGGATGTCCGTGGACGTCTCCCTGAGGTGCCACTTCAGCGTGTCCTCGACGATTTTTGGGCCGCTCGTGGTCGTCGACGACCCGTTCCCGCCGTCGCCCCCACTGCTGGTGTCGGTGGGGTCGTTCGAACTGCCGCCACCGCTCGAACAGCCCGCCATGGCCACGACTGACGCTGCTGCAGCGGATTGCAGACAGCGGCGACGGCTGAACCTAGTACTCCCATTCTCGCCTCTGCCATCATCTGGCATGGTAGGTCAACTCAACCCCATGCTGATAAAATTTTCCATGGATTATAATCGGCTACTGTCACACGCCTATCGTGTCTGCGGAATCGCCGACCGGCGAAAGACGTAATACCTCCCCATCGGAGAATCGAAGCGCACCCGCAATGAGCGCACATCCCATCGACTACGAGACGCTGTCCGAGTGGACCGAACCGTTCCGGGACTGGCACTACTACCCGGAGCACGTCATCGACCCCGAACCCGGAATCGACGGACATCCAGACGTGGTCCGAACGGACGTGCCGACCGTGTACCAGATTCCGGGTGACGACCGGTACTACATGTCGTTCGTCGGGTTCAACGGCGACGGCTACAAGACGTTCGTCGCGGAGAGCGAGGACCTCGTCCACTGGTCCGAGCCCCGCCTCGCGATGGGCTTCGGCCCGGAGGACGGCTTCGACCACGGCGGGGTCATCCTCGGCGCCTACCTCTACGACTCCTACGACCTCGACGCGCCGCGGCGACTGAAGCGCCACGACGGCTACTACTGGAGCCTCTACGGCGGCTACCCCCGACAGGGGTCGTACGAACCCCGACCCGGTGCGGAGGGCCTCGCCCGGAGCGAGGACGGCATCCACTGGGAGCGTGCGACCGAGGACCCGATTCTCTCGGTGTACGACGCCGACTGCGGCGACTG
This sequence comes from Halobacteriaceae archaeon, assembly GCA_042216675.1. GTDB lineage: Archaea > Halobacteriota > Halobacteria > Halobacteriales > Halobacteriaceae > JBDGTS01. The sequence continues at coordinate 19,563 of JBDGTS010000021.1, forward strand.
GGAGCAGAGCTGTATCTACCAGCCGTGGCTCGTGGAGCACGAGGGGACCTACTACAACTTCTACAACGCCGCGGAGGGGTCCGTCGAGCAGACCGGGCTGGCCGTCTCCGACGACCTGTACGAGTGGGAGCGCTCCGACCGGAACCCCATCGTCGAGACGGGGCCGCCCGCGAGCTACAACTCACAGTTTTCCTCGGACCCGAAGGTGTTCCGCCACGACGACCACTGGGTGATGCTGTTCTTCGGCGTCGGTCGCGACGGCGCGCACATCATGGCGGCGTTCTCCTGGGACCTCCAGCACTGGACCGTCAACCCCGAGCCGCTGTACCGCGCGGGCGGGCATCCGGACGGGCTCGACGAGCGCTTCGCGCACAAGATTTCGCTCGTCTACGAGGCGGACGAGGACCGCTACTACATGTTCTACAACGCCGTGGGCGATGCGGGCCGCGGCATCGGCCTCCTCACCAGCGAGCCGCTTTCGGACGTGGAGCGCCCCTGACGCGGCTGTTCACCCCCACAGTTAAGAGGTCGCACGGTGACGAATCCATCACGCGATGCTCACCTTCGCACCGGGAGTCACCGGGTCGGGTAGCGCCGTCGTCGCGCTGAGCGCGGTTCTGCTCGTCGGTGCGTCGGCGTTTGCCACCGTCGCGTACGTACCGCGGGCGCGCTCGCTCGTCGAACGGGAACGAGAGCGGACCGCCACGGAGCGGGACGCGTTCGTCGCCTTCGCGAGCGAAGTGTCGTCGCTCGACGCGTCTCTCTCCAGTGCGCGCCGAGAGCCGTCGTCAGCGGCGGGCGGGACGGCGCGCCTCGCGGGCACCGACCGGGGCGGAGGGTCCCAGACCAGACGGATCGTGCGTGCGTACCGCGACACAGTTCTCGCTGTGGATCACCGCGACAGCGTCGAGGAGTCGCTCGCGCGGAATCTGGCCGCGGAGCTCGGCACCGACCTGGCCGCGCCTCTCCTCGACGGAGCGACCGTCTCGCCACAGCTTCAAGCGGCCCTCGCGCGGCGGGCCCGGGCGGTGGCCGACACCCGCGACTCGGCCGTCACCGAGCTCGACAGGGAGGCCGACGCGCTCGCGGACGCCGAGCGGACCCTCGACGACGTGGCGAGCGACGTCGACGAACTCGGCGTCGAACCGGCGCGGCGCCTGTCCTTCGAGGCACTGTTCGAGGAGTGGACACGCCTCGGCGACGTCCAGTCGCGCGTCGAGGCCCTGCTCGACGACCGCCAACGTGACCTCCACGCCCGCGACGGAAGTGGTAATCTCAAGCGGGGGCTCGCGTTCGTCTACGGGCCGCTCCCGGTCCGTCACCCGGTCCTCGCGGCGGGGGTGGAACTCGCCAATCGGATTCGCGAGGCACGCGAAACGCGGGCGTCGCGGCTGACGTGGCGCTCTTGACCGGGCCGGGCCGGGCCGGGCCGGGATGGTTTGAAGTGTCCCGCTCGCCACGCCGACAGCATGGACGAACCGTTGCTCGCCTTCTACGGCGACGACTTCACGGGATCGACTGACGCGCTCGAGGGCCTCGCGTTGAACGGCGTGCGCGCGATGCTGTTTCTCGACCCGCCCACATCCGCGGAACTCGCGGCCGTCGGCGACCTCGACGCCGTCGGCGTGGCCGGCCGCTCACGCTCGATGAGCCCCGAACAGATGGACGAGACCCTCCCCGACGTGTTCCGGGCGCTGGGTGACCTCGAACCCGAGATGATTCACTACAAGGTGTGCTCGACGTTCGACTCAGCGCCCGACGTGGGGAGCATCGGCCGCGCAATCGACGTGGCACAGTCGACGCTCGATTCGCCGTTCGTTCCCGTCTCGCAGGCCTCGACGGTCCCGGCGGGCCGCTACGTCGCCTTCGGGAACCTCTTCGCGGCGGAGGGCGACGACGTGTACCGCATCGACCGCCACCCGACGATGCGCGACCACCCGACGACGCCGATGCGCGAGAGCGACTTGCGCCGTCACCTCGGCGAGCAGACGGACCGCGACATCGGCCTCGTCGACCTCCGGCAACTGGAGCGCGGCGCGGTGTCGCTCCCCGAGTCTGAGGTGGTAGTCTTCGACGCCATCGCGCCGCGGCACCTCCACACCATCGGCGAGTTCCTCTGGGACCGCGCGACGGCCGCCGACGGCCCCCTCTTCGCCGTCGGGTCGTCGGGACTCGAACACCACGCGCTCACGACTCGGTGGGCCGAGACGGGCGCTATTCCGGACACGGACTCGTTGCTCGAACCCCACCCGCCGGTGGAACAGGTCGCCGTCGTCTCCGGGAGTGCGTCCCCGGTGACGGATCGACAGATACAGCGCGCGGCCGACGACGGCTTCGCCACCCTCCGCCTCGACGCGCCGCGCCTCGTCGACCCCGACGAGGCGGCCGCGGCCCGCGAGGACGCCCTCGACGCCGCACTCGCCGCGGTCGAAGATGGGCGGAGCGTCGTCCTCTACACGGCGCGTGGTCCCGACGACCCCGCCATCGAGCGGACGCGCGAGCGGTACGCGGCCCTCGACTGCGACGAGAGCATGGGCGCGCGCCTCGGCCGTGAGCAGGGCCGCGTGTTCCGGGCCCTCATCGCGGAGAGTGGGCTCGAGCGCGTCTGCGTCGCTGGCGGCGACACGAGTGGCTACGTCGTCCCCCAACTCGACGCCTACGCGCTCGAACCGGTCGCGCCCACCGCGCCCGGCGCGCCGCTCTGTCGGATCCACTCGCACACCGACGTCTTCGACGGCATCGAAATCACGCTCAAGGGCGGCCAGACGGGCGGCGAGAACTACTTCGAGGCTTTGCGGGCGGGCGGCGTCGACCCGGAATGATCACCACTCGATAGCGGACCAGCGGCGGCGCAGGTCTGCCTCGCGGTGGCCCGCCTCGTCCCGCACTGTCCGGTCGGCGTACAGCGGATGGTGGTCGCCCTCGGGCGCGACGTCGACGACGGTATCGCCGCGCCACGTCACGTTGAAGGACCGATCGGCCGCCGTCGCCGTCGTCTTCGCGTCGCGCACCGGGAACGACACCGACAGCCGGTCACCGTCGGCCACATTCGAGAGGCGGAGGAAGTCCCCCTCCCAGCCGTCCCGCTCGGCGCCGGAGACGCTCACGCGCGCAGGGTCCACCCACGACGGAACGCGGACCCGCAGGCGCGGCACGTCGCGGTTCGCGTCCACCACGACGCGCCCCTCGTGGGGGAGATAGCTGTAGACGTCTACCGCCGGCGTCTCGCGGTTGAGGAGGAGGTTCACCGACACGTCGTCGCCGTCTGTCGTGACTGCGTGGTGCCACGCGAGGAAGAGGCCGCGAGTCCCCGCTGCGACACAGCACGTCATCACGTCCGGGTCGTCGCCCACGTCACAGACGAAGTCGTTGGGCGCGGCCCACCCCGGGAACGCGCCGCGCAGTCGCTCGGCCACCTCGTCGTCGCCGAGCCACGCGGTGTCGCGCAACTGCGTCCCGGCGAGGTGGTTGCGGACGAAGCGCTCGACGCGGCCCCAGTGCTCGGGATAGCCGTGCTCGGCGAGCAAGATTCCGAGTTCGATCATGTCGACGAGCGCACACGTCTCGTGCTTGTGGACGTAGTCCTCGCGGAGCGCACCCGGGAACCAGCCGAACGCGGTACCCTGCGAGAGCGCCCAGTCGTATACCGTCGCGGCCCAGTCGAGGGTGGCGGCGTCGTCCGCGGTCAGCGCGTACCGCGCGATGGCGGTGACGCTGACCATTCGGCTGTGGAAGTGGCCCGTGCGGAACTCCACGCCGTCGTTGAAGCTCCCGTCGTCGTTGAACGCGCCGCTGTACTCGACGGTGTGACGCGTGAACTCCCGGGAGAGGTCGAGCGCGTCGTGGTTGCCCGTCAGTTCGTGGTAGCGCGCGAGCGGATTGATCATCCGGGCGCTGGTGTGGGCCGGATCCGTCGCCAGACCGAGGTAGATGGTGTCCGGCGACGGCCAGCCGTCGCGCGTGTACTCGACGGCCGGGAAGTACCAGAAGTCCTGCTTCTCGAGGTGAGGGTGCCCCTCCTTGACGGCGATGCGGCGGAGCGCCGCACACAGGTCGTCGGCGGCGTCGCGCACGTCCGGGTCTGACTCCTGCATGTACCACGTCACCAACCCCAACAGCACCGAACGCTGATCGTGCATGTTGGCACGGGGTTCGGTGTGCTCGGACGCCGCACGGTAGTTGAGGCCGTCGTCATCGAACATGTCGAGGAGCCGCTCCCTGAGGTCAGCCTCCACGTCGCGGCCGGTGTCTGCCCCCGTCATCTCGCGGGCCAGCGCGATGGAGCTGACGAGGCGGCCGACGCTACTGCCGTAGTCCCAACTCGAGTGTGCCAGCGAGGGCGGCGACGCGGTGAGGTCGGCGGTCATGTACGGCCGCCCGTCGTCCGCGTCGAGACAGCGCGTGAGCGCGTTGAGCGCGGTGCGGGCGCGGTCTTCCAGCGAGAGCGTGTCGGGAACGGTCCCGTCCCCGGGCGGTGTGTCAACCATCGGCGTATCGGGGCCTGCTCCCCGACCCGTAATAATTGCACCGGGGGTCGCGCCACGAACATTTATGTCGTTGCTCCGTTCCGATGCGGTATGGCGTTGCCAGATCTCCTCGACGACGAGGTAGCCGTCGTTACCGGCGGCGCGAGCGGAAACGGCCGGCAGATCGCTCTCAGCTTCGCCGAACAGGGCGCCGACGTAGTCGTGGCCGACCTCACCGACGAACCACGAGAGGGTGGCGTACCCACACACGAGCGCATCCGCGAAGAGACGGATGCAGACGCGGCGTACGTCGAGTGTGACGTGTCCGACGTGGACGACGTGTACGCGGCCGTCGATTCGGCGGAACAGTTCGGCGGCGTGACCGTGATGGTGAACAACGCTGGCATCACCGAGAGCCAGTCCTTCGCGGAGACGACGGAAGCGGAGTTCGACCAGATGATGGACGTGAACGTGAAGGGTGTCTTCTTCGGCGCGCAGGCCGCCGCACGCTCCATGGCGGAGGGCGACCGCCGGGGCTCTATCGTCAACATCTCCAGCACGTCGGGTCTGCGCGGCCGCGGGGACGGCGTGCGCTACTGCACCTCGAAGGGCGCGGTGCGCCTGATGACCTACGCGCTGGCCGACGCCCTCGCGCCCCGGATTCGCGTCAACGCGATCCATCCCGACTACACGGAGACGGCGATGACGCGCGACGACCTCGACATGATCGGCACCGACGAGGGCGCGCGCTACGTTGAGGAGAACCTCCTCCTCGACCGGCCGAGCCAACCCGACGACATCGCCAACGCCGCGCTCTACCTGTCGAGCGACCTCGGGTCCTTCGTCACCGGTCACTCGCTCGTCGTGGACGGTGGCGTGACGGCGACGAAGTGACCGCCGTCGGTACATATATGGCGCCCCCCACGCAGGAGGGCAACATGGAGTACACGACTCTCGGTGACACCGGACTCGAAGTGAGTCGTATCGGTCTCGGTTGCATGTCCTTCGGCGACCCGGATTGGCGAGACTGGGTCCTCGGCGAGGACGAGAGCCGCGAGATCATCGAGCGCGCGATCGACCTCGGTATCAACTTCTTCGACACCGCGAACCAGTATTCGACAGGCGAGTCCGAGCGCATCCTCGGGACCGTCCTCGACGACTACGACCGGGACTGGCCGGTGGTGGCGTCGAAGGTGTACAACCCGATGGACCCCGACAACCCGAACGCGGAGGGCCTCTCACGGAAAGCCATCGAGCAGGAACTGCAGAACAGTCTCGACCGACTGGGCATGGACACCATCGACCTGTATCAGATCCACCGCTGGGACTACGACACGCCCATCGAGGAGACGGTGCGCGCCCTCGACGACGCCGTGCGGCGCGGCGACGTGCGCTATCTCGGTGCCTCCTCGATGTGGGCCCATCAGTTCGCGGACGCCATCCGCACGGCGGACGCCCTCGGCGCCGAACAGTTCGTCTCGATGCAGAACCACTACAACCTCGCGTACCGCGAGGAGGAGCGCGAGATGCTTCCGTTCTGTCGCAAACACGGCATCGGCGTCGTGACCTGGAGCCCGCTCGCGCGGGGCTTCCTCGCGCGGCCTCACGAGACGTTCGCGGACACCACGCGCGGCGACCAGAGCCTCGAACGCGGCGACGTAGTCACGGACATGATCCGGACCTACCGCGCGAACGGCGGCGACGAAATCAACGAGCGCGTGCAGGAACTGGCCGACGAGAAGCAGGTGTCGATGGCGCAGATCGCGCTCGCGTGGCTCCTTCACAAGGACACCGTGGACGCTCCCATCGTCGGAACGACGAGCGTCGAACACCTCGAAGACGCCGTCGAAGCCCTCGACATCGACCTCTCGGACAGCGACATCGAGTGGCTCGAAGAGCCCTATCAGCCCGTCCCCGTCGTCGGGCACGAGTGAGTCAGTCGAGTTCGATCCGCAGACCGTAGGCGTACCGGCACGGGCGCTCGTCGGGGAGGTCCACGACGAGCCCCTCCTCGGTGGCGTCCCAGTCGACGGCGGCGTCCGAGCCGAGCAGTTCCACGCGCGTGGCCTCGCCCCACGGCTCTGGGTCCGGCCCGAGCGACCACTCGCCTGCAAACGCACTCAGCCGACGCCCCGCGGGCGTCTCGATTGTGACCGGCCCTTCCGGCCACGCGAGGAAGAACACGTACACCGCGTCGTCGGTGCGGGTGAAGCGCACATCCTCGGGCGTGTACGACACCAGCGACGCGTCCTCGTACTCCGTGGACGTGACTTCGGTGGGCCCCTCCCCGAACGTCCACCACGGCCGCGTGTCGCGGAGGCCCTCGGCGTTCGTGTCCATCCACTCGCCGATGGCCCGGAGGCGCTCGGCCGCTGGCTCCGGGATAGTCCCGTCCGGGCGCGGCCCGATGTTGAGCATCGTGCGCCCGTTCTTGCTCACCCGGTCCACGAGCCCCGTGACCAGCGTATCCGCCGACTTGAAGTCGGGGTCCTCGACGTAGCCCCACGACTCGAGGTCCACCGGCGTGTCGGTCAGCCACGCGTGGTGGGCCACGTCGTCGGCGCGGGTGCGCTCGTAGTCCACCACGCCGACGCCGGGTTGGACGTTGGTCTTCTGGCAGATGTCTACCTCCTTCCCCCACTCCTCGGCCCGGTTGTAGTAGTGCGCGACGACCTCTCGGCGGTACTCGTCGTGGCCCACGAACCAGTCGTTACCCCATCCCCAGTCGAAGTACAGCAGGTCCGGACGGTAGTCGTCTATGACTTCGAACGTCAGGTCGCGCCACCGCTCGTAGTAGGACTCCGGGGGTTGCTCGCCGCGCTCGTGGGCGGGGCCGTACAGCCCCTCGTAGGCCGGGTCAGCCGTGTCCCAGCCCTCCTCGTGGGGGTACCACCACCAGTGACAGGCGTGGTGAACCGAGGCGACGAACTTCAGGTCCCGGTCGCGCACTGCGGCCGCCAACTCCCCGAGGACGTCGCGTTCGGGCCCCTTCTCGGCGGCGTTCCACTCGGTCACGTCGCTGTCCCACATGCAGAACCCGTCGGCGTGGACCGCCGTGACGCCGACGAACTCGGCGCCCGCGTCGACGCATCGGTCGACCCACGCCTCGGGGTCCCACTCGGCGGCGTCGAACTCTGGGAGGAAGTCCTTGTACCCGAACTCGGACTGGTCGCCGTAGGTCTCGCGATGGTAGTCGAAGACGTCGGTGTCCTCGTCGTACATGTTCCGCGAGTACCACTCGTTGTCGTGAGCCGGAACCGAGTACGGCCCCCAGTGGAAGTAGACGCCGAAGGCGGCGTCCTTGAACCATCGCGGGATCGGGTGCTGTTCGAGCGACCGCCAGTTCTCCTCGTAGGTCGGCATACCCCCACCTCACCCCCCACCCACAAATGGATTTGGTCGGGTCGGCCACGTCGGTGGGTTTTATGCCGCCGCACGGGAACGAGGAGATATGCCAGCGGCACCATCCAAGGACACCGACCGCTACTTCGAGGCCATCGAGGAGGGTGAGACGTACACCGTCGAGGACGCGCGGACCATCACCGAGGCGGACGTGATGAACTTCGCGGGCGTCTCCGGCGACTTCCACCCGCTTCACGTCAGCACGGCCGCCGCGGCCGACTCGGACTTCGAGGAGCGCATCGCGCACGGCAACCTCGTGTTCTCCGTCGCAGAGGCGCTGGTGGCGGACATGAATCCAAAGTCGTTCTCCTACGGCTACGACTCGCTACGCTTCACGGCGCCAGTCACCATCGGTACCACCATCAGCGCGCGCCGGGAGGTCGTCTCGACTGAGTCCTACGACGAGGACTTCGGGCGCGTCGTCTACGAGTACGAGGTGACGGACGAGGACGACGAGACGGTACTCGTCTGCGAGCACATCACGCTCGTCGAGAAGTCAGAGTAGGTCCTCGCGGTCCGCCTTCCCGGTGCGGGTGGCGGGGAGGTCGGACACGAACGACACCTCGCGGGGCGCCTTGTGCGCGCCGATGCGGTCCCGCACGAAGTCCCGCAGGTCGGCCGCCAGTTCGTCGGACGGCGTCGCGTCCGCTACGGGGAGAACGGCGGCTTTCACGCGCTCGCCCCGCTCGTCGTCGGGGACGCCGCCGACGACGGCCTCGACGACGGCGGGGTGGTCGGCCAGTGTTCGTTCGACTTCGAGGGGGTCCACGCGGTAGCCGGCGGTGACAACCAACTCGTCGGCGCGGCCGGCGTGGACGAGGTGGCCGTCCGCCCTCCGGCGCGCGAGGTCTCCCGTGTGGAGCCGGCCGTCGCGCACCGTTCGTGCCGTCGCCTCGGGGTCGTCCCAGTAGCGCAGGAAGGCCACCGGGTCGGGGAGTTCGACCACGAGTTCGCCCCGCTCGCCGGCGGGCACCGCGCACCCGTCGTCGTCCACGACCGCCACCTCGTGGCCGGGGTATGCCTTCCCGATCGACCCCGGGTTCGCCTCGAACGCCGCGGCGCAGTTCCCCACGGTGGCGTTGGCCTCTGTCTGTCCGTAGGCCTCGTTCACGACCGCGTCGAGCGCGTCCTCGGCCCAACGCCGGAGATCCGGTGCGAGACTCTCGCCGCCGCACATCACCACGTCGAGTGCCCGCGGCGCGGCGTCGACGCCCGCCGAGCGCAGTTGCGCAACGGCCGTCGGCGGGAGGAAGGCGTGGCTCACGTCTGCCTCGCGGAGGAGCGACAAGCCGACCTCCGGGTCGAAGCCGGACCGCCGGCACCGCGAGACGACGGTACCTCCGAGCGCGAGCGTCGGGTACACCACGTCGAACAGCGCCCCCGCCCACGCCCACTCGGCGGGCGTCCACACTCGCGCGTCCGCCGCGTCGTCCAGCGAGAACAGGTGGAACCAGCAGTGATACCCCGGGAGCGACCCGGCGAGGTAGCTGTGAGGGACCAGCGCCCCCTTCGGAGCGCCGCTCGTGCCCGACGTGAACAGCACCATCGCGGGGTCGTCCGGGGCGGTGGCGGCGGCCTCGACGGCCGCGTCGGCGCGCGCCAGCGACCCGAGGTCCCCGACGGGCCCCCGGTCGGCGTATCTCCCGGGCGTCACTTCGAGGACCGCCTCGGCCGCGCTCGCGTCGGCGTCCGCGCGGTACTCGGCGTCCGCGACGTAGACGGTCGGCGCGGTCCGGTCGAGGGCATCCGATACCGCCTCGTCACCCAGCAGAACCGAGAGCGGCACCACGACGGCGCCCAGACGGAGGGCCCCGAGATGGACCGCTAGGAGTTCGGGACAGGTCGGGAGCCGAACCGCGACGCGGTCCCCTCGGCCGACGCCCGCCTCGGCGAGGCCCGCCGCGACGGCGTCGACCGCCTCGCGCAGGGCGCTGTAGGTGAACGCATGGCGTTCGCCGCTCGCGTCCACGTGCCGGAGCGCCGTGCGGTCCGCGGGCGCCCGGGCATCGAGGGTCGCCGCGGCGACGTTGTAGCGCTCGGGCAGAGCCCACGCGAACTCCTCGTAGAAGGCCGTCGCCGTCGCTTCCGACGGGAGCGTGTACCCGAGCGCCCCGAGGTCGTCGGTCATCGGTCGTCGGGATACCAGTCGTCGGTGACCGTCGCGGGGTCTACCGCCGCCCCCGTGGCCGCGGACTTGTACGTCGCGTTCGCCAGGCGGAGGGTATCGAGGTTGTCGGCCGGGTGGGTCGGGGGTCGCCCCCCGTCCTCAGCCGCGGCGAGCAGGGTCCCCATCGGCCCCACGAAGGCGTCGGGGACCCACGCGTCAGGGACGGTGCGCGACTCCCACTCCGCGTCGCGGCCGAGGCGGTACTCGAAGGTGTCGGGCGCGCCCTCGGGATAGTCGTCGAAGAGGCCGATGGTGCCCCGGACGACGCCCTCGGTGCCCTCGACGCGGAACTCCGCGTAGGCGTCGGCCCAGTTGTTGTGATTCACGTCCACCGTCGCGAACAGGTCGCCGGGGTACTCCAGCACGTGGAGCGTCCGCGTCTCGGCCGCCGCCTCCTGATACGGCGCCCGCGCCATCGTCGACCGGACGCGCTCGGGGTCGCCGAGGAGGAAGCGCAGGGCGTCGAGGTAGTGGAGGCTGTGGAACATCACCTCGAGGCGCGGCGCATCGAGGAGCCAGTCCCACCCGCTCCAGTCCGTGTCGATGTTGACCTCGATTTTGGCCCGGAGCGGTTCGCCGAGTGCGCCTGATTCGAGCAGGTCCCCGACGGCGCGGACGGACTTCTGCCAGCGCATCTGCTGGTTCACGGCGGCGGTCACGTCCGCGTCTTCTACTGTCGAGACGAGCGCTCGCGCGTCGTCCATCGACTCAGCGAGTGGTTTCTGACACAGGACGTGGCGCCCGCTCTCGACGACGCGCTCCACGATGTCGTACTGGTACTGGGGCGGGACGGCCACGTCCACGACGTCCACCGCCGGATCGTCGAGGACGGCGTCGAGGTCCTCGTACACGGACAGCGAGCGGTCGGCGTCGTCGGCAACCGTCGCCGCACGCTCCGGGTCGGCGTCCATCACGCCGCGCACGTCGAAGCCGGCGCGCCGGTACGCCGGCAGGTGCGCCGCCTCGACGATGGCGCCCGCGCCGACGACGGCGATGCCGCGGCCGTGGTCGTCGTATTCCGCCGCGTAGTCGCGCTCGGTGTTCGGCTCCATGTGCCCGACCACAGGACGGCCCCGATTATACTTTTTCACCGGGACGACCCGTCACCTCGGCCGCGACGAGGTCCGCGATCAGGTCGTCGTCGTAGCCCAGTTCCCGCAGAATCTCCTCGGCGTGTTCGCCGACGCGCGGCGGCCCGCGGTCGATTTCGGCCTCGGTCGCGGAGAAGGACGCGGGGATGCCCGTCGTCTCGAACGCCTCGGCGTCGGGGTCCGGATGCGCCACGTCCACGAGCATGTCGTTGTGCTGAATCTGTGGGTGGTCAGCGGCCGCCGCGAAGTCGTTGACTGCGGCCGCCCACACGTCGGCGTCCACCAGTGTCTCCACCAGCTCCTCGGTCTCGCGTTCGCGGGTGTGAGCTTCGAGGCGTCGCTTCACCTCGTCTCGCTCCTCGTAGGGCGCGTATTCCATCAGATCCGGACAGTCGAGGACCGCCGCGAGTCGGTCGAGGGGGGTCATCGCGATGGCCGCGTACCCGTCGGCCGTCTCGTAGATGCCGTACGGCGCCGGGAGGTACTTCTGACCGATGCCGGCCTCGCTCCGCTCGAAGTCGTCGTCCATGTTGCACTCGACGGTGAACGCCTGACACTGGCTGTCGACGGCGGCGTCGAGGAGGTTCACCTCGACGCGCTGACCCTCCCCGGTGCGTTCGCGGTGGAACAGCGCGACCATCGCGTGGAGTGCAATCTGCATCGCGGCGTGGCCATCGACGATGGGGAACGGCACCGGGAGCGGGGGATCGTCCCGCCGGCCGACGGAACTCGCGATGCCGGAGACGGCCTGCATCAGCAGGTCCTGTCCGGGCCGATCCGCGTAGGGCCCGTCGCTCCCGAACCCGCTCGCGGAGACGTACACCACCTCGGGGTTCACCTCGCGCACGTCCTCGTAGCCGAGGCCGAGGCGGTCCATCACGCCCGGCCGGAAGTTCTCTACGACCACGTCGGCTTCCGACACTAGGTCGAGGGCCACCTCGTGACCTCCCTCTGTCTTCAGGTCGAGGTTGATGCTACGCTTGCTCCGGTTCGCCGAGAGCCAGAACGGGCTGGCGCCGTCCACGTACCGGTCGCCTCCCACAGTCAGGTCGCGCGCCCACTCTCCCTCGTAGCGTTCGACCTTGATGACCTCCGCGCCGAGGTCCCCGAGTTTCTGCGTCGCCCACGGCCCCTGATGTGCCGTCGTGAAGTCCGCCACCGTCACGCCGTCGAGTGGTTGCGTCATCGGTGCCACCAACCGGAACCAGGCATAAATAGTTCAGCCCGACCCCGGGTGTGAAGGCACAACACTTATCGTGACGTCCACAAATCTGCGTAGGTGTTGACGATGGACCGGGGACGCCTACAGACGGCTACGGACGTAGAGCGAGGTCGGTTGCGGGCCGCGATGGATGCACTCACCGCTCGCACCGAAGAGACGCTCGCCGAGACCGGCGACGAGTTCCCGTACGTCGTGGACGCCGACACCGGTCGGTGGATGACGACGAGCGACGGGAACTGGTGTGGGGGCCACTGGGTCGACCTCCTGTGGCTGGCCCGCGACCACGCGGCGCGCGACGGGACCGACCTCAACGTGGACCCTCCCCGCTTCGCGGACGCCGCACGCACACACGCCGAGACGCTCCGCGCCGAGATGCCGCGCGACAACATGTTCTGCGGGATGAACTTCCACTACGCTGGCTTCCGCGGCTACGACACTACAGGCGACCGCTCGTTCTTCGCGCTCGGACTCGAGGGTGCCGACGCGATGGTCGCGGCCTTTCACGAGCGGGCGCGTATGGTGCCCATCGGCGAGTATCAGATCGAGGGGCCCGAGGAGCAGTTCGACCTCGAGACGGAACACGCCGATCGGCCGCCCGGTAGCCGCGTCGGCGCGACGGATGCGGTGTACACGGCGCTCCCGGTGCTGTGGCGGGCGTACCGCGAAACCTCGATACCTGAGTTCCGCGACGTGGCCGTGGCCCACGCCGACCGACACCTCGACTGGTGTCTCCGACCCGACGGCTCGACGTGGCACGAGTGTGCCTTCGACCCGGAGACGGGGGCGCTCGAACGGCAGTTCAACGACCTCGCGCACGGGGCCGACACCTGCTGGTCGCGGGGACAGGGCTGGAGCATTGCCGGCGTCGCTCGCGCCTACTCCGAGACGGGAGCCGAGCGCTACCTCGCCGCCCTCGAACGGATGGTGGACTACTACACCGACCACACGCCGTCGGACATGGTTCCCTACTGGGACTTCGAGGACCCGGAAATCCCGGACGCGCCACGGGACTCCAGCGCCGCGGCGCTGGTGGCCTACGGGCTGACGCGCCTCCGCGACGAAGGTGACGACCCCGAGCGGGTGGCGGCCCTCCGCGACGTGGGCCACGCGACGCTCGACTCGCTCCTGCGGAACTACCTCGTCACCGACCCCGACGACGACCGGTACGGCGCCGTTCTCCACGGTTGCTTCGACAGACCGGGTGACTACGCCGTGGATACTGAACTCCTCTGGACGAACTACTACCTCGCCCGCACGGTCCACGACGCCCTCCGCGACAGCACTCCCCTCGGGTAACGTTTATTCGCCGTCGGATGGGTGGATAGCACATGGCACCGACGCTACGGGTCCTAGTTCGTCCCTTCGAGGGATTCGAACGCGCACTCGACCGACAGATAGACGCCTTCACCGAGGACCGCGACGTGGCCGTGGAGGTAGACCACCGCCCGCTCCCGGAGATTCACGCGGACCTCATCGAGGACGAGGGGCTGGCCGACGCCGACTACGACGTGTTCATCTGCCTGAGCGACTGGCTCCCCGACGTGGCCGACCGGGGACTGATCGAACCGTTGGACGACCGGCTTGCGGCCGACCCGCCCGCCGACTACCCCGAGGGGTGGGCCGAGAGCATGCGGTCGCTATTGTGCTACGACGGCCACACGTACGGCCTCCCCTACCACGACGGGCCCGAACTCTTCCACTACCGCACCGACCTCTTCGAGAGCGTCGCCGAACAGCGACGCTTTCGCGAGGAGTACGGGCGCCCTCTCCACCCGCCGAAGACGTGGGCCGAGTTCCGAGAGGTAGCGGAGTTCTTCACCCGCCCCGAGGAGGACCTCTGGGGGACCGTCGTCGCGGCGCTCCCGGACGGCCACAACGACGTGTACGACTTCCTCATTCAGCTCTGGTCGCGGGGCGGCGACGTGTTCGACGACGAAATGAATCCCACGTTCCACGACGAGACGGGCGTTGAGGCCCTCCAGTTCTACCACGACTTGATCCACGAGGACGAAGTGGCGCCCCCGGAGTCCGTCGAGATGGAGTCCGTCGAGGCCGGCCAGTTCTACGCCGAGGGGAAGGCGGCCATGATGTGGAACTGGGCCGGGTTCGGGGCGCTCGCGGAGGACCTCGACTCGGCCGTGTTCGGTCACACCGGCTACGGGCTAATTCCGCGCGCCGATGGGCCTGACGGGCGCCACACTTCACTCACCGTCAACTACGGGACGACCATTCCCGCGAGCGCTCCGAACCCCGATCTCGCCTACGAGTTCATCCGCCACCTCGGGTCCCCGGAGATGGACAAGGTAACCACCACCGCCGGCGGGAGCGGCACCCGCCTCTCGACGTGGCGCGATCCCGACGTCGTCGCCGACCAGTCGTTCTACCCGATGGTCGAGGAAATAAACACCGGCCCGGTGAACACGATGCCGAAGATTCCCCAGTTTACCGCGTTCAACGACGTGCTGAATGAGGCCGTCGAGCGCGTCGTCGTCGAACAGTCGGCGACGCCCGCGGAGGCGCTCGCCGACGCTGCACGTGAAGTCGAGTCGCTGCTCGACGGTCCGTGACGCCGGTGCATTTATCTGTCCGGACCAAACCATCCAAGGTAGCATGGCACAAGGTATGCAGCAGAATCCACTCACGCCGCTTCTGACCGCGGTCCGAGAACAGACGTTCATGTCGGCGCTCGTGGCATTCCTCCTCTCCTTGGGCGCCTTCGCGGTGTTCTTCGAACTCATCGGCAAGCCCGTGGTGGCGGCGCTGACAGTCGCGTTCGCCATCATCCTGATCATCGTGTCCGTCCTGTTCGTCGTCGTTCCCGTCTCGGCGCTGTCACTACTCGATTGAGGAACGCCATGAAGAACCACCAAAACAAACAAGTAACCGGTTCCGAAATGCGTCTCCATGAGCGAGTCTACCATGGGTGACGACTGATGGCAATGCAAACTGCCGAATCGACGCGACTTGACGACGGGACCGTGATGGAGGTCTCGGACGCTCGCGTGACCTTCGACATGAGTCGCGGTGAATCGTGTGTCCTCGACGACGTGGATCTCACCATCGAACGCGACGAGGTCCTCGGCATCGTCGGCGAGAGCGGGAGCGGAAAGTCGATGCTCGCTAATGCGCTCCTCGACGCCGTCGTCGAACCGGGGCAACTCTCCGGCGACATCACGTACAATCCGTCCGACGGCGGGGAGCCGGTGGACGTGCTGGAGCTGTCCGAGGACGAGCTCCGGTCGTTCCGGTGGGAGGAGGTGTCGATGGTGTTCCAGGGGGCGATGAGCTCGTTCAACCCGACGATGAAGGTGCGCGACCACTTCATCGAGACGCTCGACGCCCACGACGTCGACGTCGAGGAGGGGATGGAACGCGCCGAAAACCTCCTCCGGGATCTCTATCTCGAACCGGACCACGTCCTCGACGCCTACGCGCACGAACTGAGCGGCGGCATGCAACAGCGGACGCTCATCGCCCTCTCGCTCGTCCTCGAACCCGAGGTGCTCGTGATGGACGAGCCGACGGCTGCACTGGACTTGCTGATGCAGCGGTCGATCATCTCCCTGCTCGAACGTCTCCAGTCGGAGTACGACCTGACGCTGGTGTTCATCACGCACGACTTGCCGCTGGTGGCCCACCTCGCGGACCGAATCGGCGTGCTGTACGCCTTCGAACTCGTCGAGGTCGGTCCGGCGGGCGACATCATTCGCAACGCCGCTCACCCCTATACCCGGCTGTTGCTCGGGGCGACACCGGATCTCGACGCGCCCGTGGACGAGATGGAGGTCATCGAGGGGTCGAGTCCGGATCCGGTGTCGGTTCCTGACGGCTGTCGTTTCCACCCCCGCTGTCCAATCGCGAAGGACGTCTGTCGGGAAGACGACCCCGACTTCCAGGACGTCACCGACGACCACGTGTCGGCGTGTCACTTCTGGGAGGACGCCCGCGAGTCGGTGGACTACTCTATCGACGAAACCGGAGGCGCTGAGGTCAGCGTGGCCGACGACGCCGCCGCCACGGCCGCCGCAGACGTCGAACCAACGGACGAGGACCCCCTCGTCTCGCTCGACGACGTGACCGTGGAGTTCCGCTCCGACGAGTCGATTTTCGACCTCTTCGGGGAGTCGGAAGGGGTCCGCGCCGTCGACGGCGTTGACCTCGACGTGTACGCGAACGACGTCGTCGCGCTGGTCGGGGAGTCCGGGTGTGGCAAGACGTCGCTCGGGAAAGCGATGATCGGCATCCACCGTCCCGAGTCGGGAACGGTCCGGTATCGCGGCCACGACGTGTGGGATGTCCGGGATGGGGACTCCGATGCCGACATCGGGTTCGAGGAGATTCGGCAGTCCCTCCAGATGATCCACCAGGACCCTGGGAGTTCACTGAACCCGAACAAGCGGGTCCTCAGTTCGCTGGGGAAGCCCCTCCAGAAGTCCCGGCCGGGCCTGTCTCGCGTCGAACGCGAGCAGGCGATCAAGGCGATGCTCGAACGGGTCGGGATGACGCCGCCCGACGACTACGCGCATCGCTATCCCCATCAGCTCTCCGGCGGCGAGAAACAGCGCGTCGCGCTCATCCGCGCGCTGTTCATGAATCCGGATCTGATCCTCGCAGACGAGGCCATCAGCGCCCTCGACGTGAGCCTTCGGGTCGAGATGATGGACCTCATGCTCGACCTCCAGACGATGTTCGACACGTCTTTCGTGTTCGTGAGCCACGACCTCGCCAACGCCCGCTATCTCGCCGAGAAGGCGGACGGGCGCATCGCGGTGATGTACCTCGGCGAAATCGTGGAAATCGGGCCGGTCGAGCAGATCATCCATAACCCACAACACCCCTACACCAAGGCGCTCCGGTGGGCGACTCCGAGTCTCGACCCGGCCGCCGGAACGGAGTCGCCGCCAGTGCGACGGATCGACATCCCGGACCCACAGGACCCGCCGAGTGGCTGTCGCTTCCACACGCGGTGCCCGGAGGCCCGCGAGGTGTGCACCCGTGAGCGGCCATCGCCCGACGACGCCGACGCCGGCACCGTCGCCTGCTTCCGGTCACAGTCCGACCACGAGTACTGGGAGAGTGAGGAACTGACCGACGCCGACGAGACGACCGACGTGTTTGACACCAACCGAGAGTGATACAGATGCAACGTGAGCAAACCGACCGCATCGCGCCCGCCCCAACGGGCATCGACGACGGAGACACGCAATGAACTACTACGCCAAGCGCATCGGCCAGACCCTCTTCACCATCTGGGCGGTGCTGACCATCACCTTCGTCCTCATCCGGTTCATGCCCGGCGGGCCGCTGGACTACCTCCGGGCGCAGGTGATCGCGGGCAACATCGGGCAGGGTAGCTCGTCCGGCCTGCAGGGGAGCACCGACCAACTGGCCGCGTTCAACCGACTCGCGGAACTGTACATCAACATCGACCCGGACAAGCCGATTCACGAGCAGTACATCCAGTACATGTCGCAACTGGCGCAGGGCGACTTGGGCCAGTCCATCTACTTCACCGCGCCCGTGGAGAACGTCCTGTTGCCCGCCATCCCGTGGACCGTCTTCCTCGGGACCATCGCCGTCTTCATCTCCTTCGTCAGCCGCGTCGTCGTCGGGGCGGCGTTGGCGTACAAGGAGGGGACGCGCTTCGACGCGGGCGGTACGACGGCCCTCGTCTGGGGGCACTCGCTACCGTTCTACATCATCGGCATCCTGCTCCTGTACGTCTTCGGCTACCAGTGGGGATGGTTCCCCACGAGCGGTCGCTACAATGCAGACGCGGTGGCCGGCCTCAACTGGCCGTTCATCTCGGGTATCCTGAATCACGCGGCGTTGCCCGTCGCGGCGCTCGCGTGGGCCTCCTTCGGTGCCGGGGCCATCGCGATGCGCGCGAACGCGATCCAGGTGCTCGGGGAGGACTACGTCCGCACGGCGAAGCTCCGGGGCATCGGCTCCAGGCGAATCACCATCCTGTACGTGGCGCGCAACGCCATCTTGCCGATGTACACGGGGATGCTCATCCAGATCGGCTTCATCTTCGCAGGCTCGATCATCCTCGAACGCATCTTCGTGTACCGCGGCGTCGGCTGGTACATGTTCCGGGCGATACAGGCCGACGACTACCCGCTGATGATGGGCGGGTTCATCCTCATCACCGTGACCGTCGCCATCGCGATGCTCGTCGCGGACCTCACGTACGGCATCGTCGACCCCCGCGTCTCCCGAGGTGAGTCAGATGAGTCCTTCTGAGACCGAGCGCACCAAGACCGACGGCGGCACCGCGGCGGGCACCGACCCGCTGGAGGTGTTGCAAGGCACCGACGACATCGAAGCGAGTTCGCTGTCCGAACGCCTGTGGGCGTGGACCGACCTGTGGATCCTCGCACCGGCCCGGATCATGTGGCAGGACTACCGCACCCGCTACGGCGCGCTGATCATCGGGCTGTTCATCTTCGTGGGGACGGCCGGCGTCCGGCTCGTCTCCGCGCCGACGCAGAACGAGGGCCCGGCGTACGTCCAGCCGTTCGACCCGGCGTACACGGTGGACGCCTTCGGCGTCGCACCGTTCACGATCGATGTGGGCGTCGCGTCGTGGACGTACTCGGGCCTCTGGCAGTTCCCGCTCGGGACGAACGGGTTCGGCACGGGGCTGTTCGAACTCACCGTCCATGCGACGCCGGCGATGCTGAAGATGATGCTCGCCGGCGGCGTGTTCACGACGGCTGTCGGTGCCGTCGTGGGCACTATCGCGGGCTACAAGCGGGGGACGGTCGAGAGCGTTCTGATGACCGCGACGGACATCCAAATCGCGATTCCGGGACTGCCGCTGCTCATCGTCCTCGCACTGGCGATTCAGCCCGACGACCCGTTCGTGGTCGGTCTCATCCTCGGTGTGGACGCGTGGGCCGGCCTCTCGCGGTCCATCCACTCGCAGGTACTCGCGCTCCGGAGCGAGTCCTACGTTGAGGCGTCCCGGCTGATGGGCTTCGGGTCGGGGGCCATCGTCCGCGACGACATCCTCCCCAACGTGATGCCGTACATCATGATCAACTTCATGGGGAACGCCATCCGCGTCATCCACGCCTCCGTCGGCCTGTACTTCCTCGGCGTCCTGCCGTTCACGACTCAGAACTGGGGCGTGATGATCAACGCCGCGTACAACCGCGGCGCGATGCTGTCGTGGCAGGGCCTCCCGTGGCTACTGGTGCCGATCGTCACCATCAGCCTCCTCGGCTTCGGCATCACCATCTTCTCGCAGGGGATGGACCGCTTGTTCAACCCCCGGGTGCGCGCACGACACGCCGACTCCACGGCGGACACGGTCAGCACCGAGGAGCCGTAGCCCTACACACTTTTCCGGGGACCAGTCCATACGGTCGGTATGGCTTTCCGTGACCTGATGCGTCGGTTACTCGTCGCCGACATCGCGCTGGGTGTGTTGCTCGCGCTCTCCACCGTCGGCATCCTCGTCACCGGCGCGCGACTCACGTCCGCGACGCGCGTCGTCATCCAGCTCTGTGCCGGCCTCATCGTCCTGAACTTCCTGCTGGTCAGCGCGGTTCTCTATTCGGACTGGGAGCCGGTGTGATCAGTCCGCGAGGTCCGCGAGCCGGTCCGCCAGCCGCGCCCCGATTTCGCCCATGCCGTAGTCGCTGGGATGGACGAGGTCGGGGGACAGCCCGGTCACGTCGGTCAGCAGGTCCGGCCCCTCGACCAGATGGAGGTCGTCGTGAGGCGATTCGGCGACGACGTCCCGGAGCGTCTCGCGGTACGCCGCCGTGGACCCGCCCCACTCCTCGGGCGCGTCCTCGTCGCGCACGTCGGTGAACAGCGGGTAGAGCGTGACGCAGGCGACGGGTCGCTCGCCGCCCGCCACGGCGTCGACCATGTACGCCGCGCGCTTCCGGAACTCGGCGGGCGTGAAGCCGTTCGCGAGCATGTTCACCGAGATGGAGAGGACGCCGACGTCCCAGTCGTCGCGGTCTGCGACGTGGTCCGCGATCACCCGCTCGCAGTGGGCCGACCCGCTCGTGCCGAGGTTCACGAGGTCCGTGCCGAGGCGGCGCGCGGTCCGCGCGGCGTAGGTGTGGTGCCCGGCGCTCGCCAGCAGGCCCTGCGTGATGGAGGTGCCGTACGTCAGGAGCGTCCGGTCGGGTAGTTCCGCCTCGTGGGGCGGGCGCACGTCGCCCGCGACATCGTGGAGGTGGACCGGTTCCCCCTGCAGACAGAGCCGGACCACAGCGGGGTCGAACGCCATCTCCGCTCGCCGGTCCGCGTCGATGGCGTGGAGTCCGTCGGGCGCGTCGAGTTCGAGCGCCGTCGGCTCCGGCCCGAGCGTCTCCCACTCCGCGGGATCGGCCGCGAACGAGCCGTAGTGGGGGACGACCGTACACTCTCCAGTCGGACAGGAGAGCGTCACTGTCGCGGACCCGTCGCAGACGAATCTGACCTCGGTCCCGGCCGCCCACGTGTACATCTCGCGGGCGTTCTCGTTCACGTCGGCGCGGAGTTCCGGGGACAGTCTGTCGAGGCGACGGCCGTCGGTGTCCGTCTCGGTCAGCGCTTCCACGTTGTGCAAATCGACGCCGGCGTGGCGCATACCGACTCTGTGCCGAGCGGCGACTTAATCGTACCCCCGCGCCGACGAAGGTTTTTGTGGGTGGGAGGTGACCGCTCAGAGGATGGCGACGCAGTCACCGCCGCGACGACTCCGCGTTGACGGCCGGCCCGAGCCACTCGGCACCGCACACGACGCCGTGACGTTCGGGTGGGAGACGCCGGCCGAGACACAGACGGCGTACCGCATCCGCCTCGCGACGGACAGCGACCCGCGCGAGGCCCCCGACTGGGACAGCGGCCCGGTCGAGTCGGGCGATTCGACGGCCGTGCCCTACGCCGGCCCGCGCCTCGACTCCCGGACGCGCTACCGCTGGACCGTCCGGGTCCGCGACGGCGACGGCGACTGGACGCCGTGGAGCGACCCCGCGGCGTTCGCTACCGGCGTCACGGACTGGACGGCCGACTGGCTGGCGCCGACCGGTCCCGAGTACGAGACGACGCCCGCCCCCGCGCCCGTCTTTCGGACGACGTTCGACGTGGACCGGCCGGTGGAACGCGCGCGCCTCGACGTGGCGGCCGGCGGCACCGCCGACCCGCGCCTGAACGGCACGCGCGTCGCCGAGAGCGGCCTCGACCCCGCCCAGACCGACTACGAGGAGCGCGTCCTCTACACCACCTACGACGTGACAGAGGCCCTCGACGCCGGCGAGAACGCACTGGCCGTCGCCTGCGGCCGCGAGCGCTACGCGATGACCGTCGAGAACGAGTGGGCGTGGCACGACACGCCGTGGCAGCGTCCCCACCCCGAACTGTCGGCGTCGCTGACGCTCACCTTCGCCGACGGCGAGACGCGGACGATTCGCACGGACGACTCGTGGCGCGTCGGCCCGAGCGCCACCCGCTTCGACTCGCTGTACACCGGCGAGCGCTACGACGCCCGCGAAGCCGAGACGTGGAGCGACCCGGGCCTGTCGGTGGACTGGCCGACCGCGGCCGTCGTTGACGGGCCGGACGGGACGCTCGCGCCCCAGACCGCCCAGCGCGTCGCGCCGGTGCGCGAGGTGGCCGCCGACGACGTCTCCGAACCCGAACCCGGCGTCTATGTCTTCGACTTCGGCGAGCAGATTGCGGGCTGGGTCCGCCTCGCCGTCTCGGCCCCGGCGGGCACCGAACTCGACGTGATTCACGGCGAGACGCGACACGACGACGGCACCGTCGGCACCGAACAGGACCATCTCGACGCGCCGTTCCAGACGGACACCTACGTCTGCGCCGGCGGCGACGAGACGTGGGAACCCCGCTTCACGTACAAGGGCTTCCGCTACGTACAGGTCGAGGGCCTGCCGGAGCGGCCCGACCCCGACACGCTCACGGGCGTCGTCGCGCACTCGACCATCGAGGCCGACTCCCGGAGCGAGTTCACCGCCACCGACGAGCGCCTGAACGAGATTCACGACCGGGCCACGCGGGCGCTTCTCAGCAACCACCACGGCGTCCCCACGGACACGCCGGCCTACGAGAAACACGGCTGGACCGGCGACGTGCAGGTGACGGCCTCGACGGCGCTCTACAACTTCGAGATGGCGCCGTTCTACCGCAAGTGGCTCGCCGACTGCGCCGACGCCCAACGGGACACCGGCGAACTCCCGCCGTTCGCGCCCACGAGCGACTGGGGGTACAGCGACGGCCCGCACGACGCGGTCATCCGGGCCCCGAACCCCGCGTGGGACGCGGCGTACGTCCTCGTGCCGTGGTGGACCTACCGCCACACGGGCGACCGCACGTTCCTCGCCGACCACTACGAGGGGATGCAGGCGCTCGTGCGCTACCTCGCCGACTTCGCCGAGGACGGCATCCTCGACGAGGGACTGGGCGACTGGTTCCCGCCGGGCCACGGCGAACCGCGCTGGAACCCTCCGGAGGGCACCGCCATCACCTCGACGGGCTATCTCTATCGCTTCGCCGAGGTGCTGTCCGACGCCGCGGACGTCCTCGGGCGCCCCCGCGACAGCGACGCCTACGGCGCTCTCGCCGACCGCACCCGCGCGGCGTTCAACGACGCCTTCCTCGACGCCGACGCCGGCCTGTACGCCACCGGCGAAACCGAGGAGTACCGACAGACCTCGAACGCCTTCCCGCTGGCGTTCGACATGGTGCCCGACGAGCACCGCGACGCCGTCGTCGAGACCCTCGTCGCGAACGTCCGCGACGAACACGACGCGCACCTCGACACGGGCATTCTGGGCACGCGCTACCTCCTCGGCGTCCTCTGTGACGCGGGCCACACCGACCTGGCGTACGAGGTGGCGACCCAGTCGGACTACCCCGGGTGGGGCTACTGGATAGAACAGGGCGAGACGTCGATGCTGGAGACGTGGGAACTGTCGGCGCGGAGCCACAACCACCACATGTTCGGCAGCGTTGACGGCTGGTTCTACGAGTACCTCGCCGGCGTTCGGCCCGCGGCCCCCGGCTACGAGACGGTGGCGCTCGAACCGCATGTCCCGACTGGCCTCGACGGCGTCTCGGCCACCGTAGATACGCCGCGTGGCACCGTCGAGTCCGCGTGGGAGCGCACGGAGGACGGTGTCGAGTTCGAGTTCCGCGTCCCCAAGAACACCGAGGCCGTCGTCCGCCTGCCGGGGTCGAGCGACGCCCCCGACTCGACGGCGACGCTGTCGCCCGGGACGTGGACGTTCGTCACCGAGTAGTCACGGCCGCTCGAACGCGTACGACCCCGCGCCGACTTCGACGACGACGGCGTCGCCGTCGCGTTCGACGGACGCGACGCCGTCGGGGAGGGAGTCGGCGGCCCCGCCGTCCCAGAGGGCGTCGCCGCCTTCGGTGACCGTCGCGTCGGCCGCGTCGGGAACGCGCACCGTCGCACTCGTGTTCCACGGAACCGTCACGTCGAGGGAGAGCGCGTCGCCTTCGGTCTCCCAGCGCACCGCGGCTTCGCCGTCCACCGTCTCCAGCGACGCCGACGCCCAGTCGAGGGCATCGACGACGCGGGGCGCGACGGTCAGGCCCTCGGCCACGGAGTCGTCGAAGTCGAGGCCGGCGAGCGCCGAGAAGAACCACTCCGAGACGAACGTGAACGGCGAGTGGTTGAACGAGTTCATCCCGTCGCCGATTCGGTCGTCGGAGTCCCAGCGCTCCCACATCGTCGTGGCGCCGTTCCGGACCATATACACCCATCCCGGCCGCTCGGGTTGGCTCACGACTTCGTACGCCACGTCGGCGTGGCCGTAGTCGGCGAGCGCGTTGATCAGCGGCCGCGCGCCGAGGAACCCGGTCTGGAGTTTGCCGCCGGCGTCGCGCACCGCCTCCGCGAGGCCGTCAGCGACCGCCGCCTCGTGCTCCTCGGGCACGAGACCCACGAACAGCGGTACCGCGTACGAGGACTGCGTGCCGGGACCGTACGTCGCCGTCTCCGGGTCGAAGAACCGGTCGTTGAACGCCGCCTTCACGGCCGCTGCGCGCTCCGCGTAGCGCTCGCGGTCCCCCTCGTTGCCGAGGACGCCCGCGATGTCCGCGAACAGCGATACGGTGTGGTAGTGGAATGCCGTGTTGAACAGATCGAACGGTAGGCCGCGGCGCCCGTCGGCGTTCTCGAAGGCGAGCCAGTCGCCGTAGTTGCCCGCTTCTTCGCCGATGATGCCGTCCTCCGCCACGTCGTGCCAGTAGTCCACGTAGCGCCGCATGTTCTCGTAGTGTCGCTCTAGCACCCGCCGATCACCGAAGTGCCGGTAGAGGTGCCACGGGAGCGTCACCTGCGTCAGCGCCCACGTTCGGTCCTCCGGAATCGTGCCGTAGGCGAAGGGGACGGTGTCGGCGACGTAGCCGTGCTCGGACTGCTGGTCTGCGTGGTCCCGGAGCCACTTCTCGTGGAAGCGCACCGACTCGAAGTTGTACATCAGTGCTCGACCCGCGATGTGGCCGTCGCCGGTCCAGCCCAGCCGCTCCGCGCGCTGGGGGCAGTCTGTCGGGATGCCGTGGCTGTTGCCGCGGAGGCTCCACTCGGCGTTGTGCTGGACCTGCGCGAGCTCCTCGTTCGAACAGTCGAAGGAGCCGGTTTCGGGCATGTCCGTGTGGACGACGCGGGCGGTCACGTCGTCGGCGTCGAGATCACCGGGGTAGCCGTCCACCTGCACGTAGCGAAAGCCGTGGTACGTGAACCGGGGTTCGTACGTCTCTACGTCGTCGCCGGCGCAGACGTAGGTGTCCGTCGGGTCCGCGGGTTCGAGGTCGATGCGGTTCAGGCTCCCGTCGTCGAGCCGTATCTCCGCGTACCGCAGGTCGATTTCGTCGCCCGCGTCACCGTCCTGCACCACGAGTTCGACCCAGCCGGTGAGGTTCTGCCCGAAGTCCACGATGGGGCCGTCCTCGTGGTCGTGAATCGCCTCGGGCGTCCGCTCCTCGACTCGGCGCATCGGCGGCGTACGCTGGGGGACGAGCGTCCCGTCCGGTCCCTCGACGCGCGCGGCGTCGTCCCAATCGGTGGCGTCGTGGCCCGGCGTCGCCCATCCCGGTCGCTCGCGGCGTGCGTCGTACACCTCGCCGTCGTAGAGGTCGTTCTCCACGAGCGGACTTTCTGCGGCGTCCCAGCCCTCGTCCGTCGTGACGGTCCGCGTCGTCCCGTCCTCGTACTCGACGTGTAGCTGGAGGATGGCCCGCGGCGACCCGCCGGCGGTCCAGCCGCCGGCGTTCTGCCCGAAGCGCCCGCGCCCGAGCCAGATACCGAGGGCGTTCTCGCCGGCCCCGAGGGCGTCCGTCACGTCGTGCGTGGTGTACAGCGCCCGCTCGTCGTAGTCCGTCCACGCCGGGTCAAGCACCTCGTCACCGATGCGCTCGCCGTTGACGTACAGCTCGCCACAGCCGAGCGTGCAGACGTGGGCGCGGGCCTCGGCCACCGGCTTCGTGAGGGCCACCTCACGGCGCAGTAGCGGCGACGCGGCGCCGAACCGTGACTCGTAGTGGCCATCCACCAGCATGTCACGGCCCCACGACGCCGACTCGACGCTCGAACTGGCCGTCACGTCCGCGCCCCGCGCCACGTCGACGCCGTCGCCGGTCCGCACTGCGACGGCCGCGAGCGCGACGACGTGCCACGACTCGTAGGCTTCGCGAACGAGGTCCGGTTTGTACTGCGGCCCCCGCCCGGGCGGGTCGAAGGGGTCGAACTCGTACGGTTCGGTCGCGACGACGCGGAGGTAGCGCGCTCGCCCGTCCGCGTCGAGGGTCACCGGCTCCGCGCCGGGATTGGGCTGTGCGTCGCCGGTGCGGTCCGCGACGGTCCACGCGTCCTCGAACTCGGGATCCGTGGCCGCCTCGACGCGGTACTCGACTGGGAAACCGAACCCCTCGGCGCCGCCCTGTCGGCTCCCCGACTTCCCGTGAATCGGCGACACGGTGAACCCGTCGGGCGTCTCCGGACCGTCGAGCGGCTCAGCGGGGTACAGCGTCACTTCCGCGACGTCGCGGCGCTCCCCGAGGTCGATTCGGACCCACTGCTCGTCCGGGCCCGTCGTCCACTCGCTCCGATACCCGTTGGCGTCGCCGCCGTTCGGTTCGTGCGCGAGCCACGCCCCCTCCCAGTCGCCCGCGTCGCCCAGCGCCGTCGCGAACCGCGCCGGCTCGGCCCACTCGCTTGCCTCGCCGTCGCCGTCCCAGACGCGCACGGTCCACCAGTACGTCGCGTCGGCGTCGAGGTCCGGCCCGCCATACGCGACATCGGTCGCTCGGTCGCTCTCGACGCGGCCGGTGTCCCACACGTCCGCGCCCCCGTCGCGGAGCGTCCCAACGTCCCGCGCGACTCTGAGCCGGTACGCAGACTGTCGGTGCCCCCGGCCGTCTGTCGGGACACGCCACGAGAAGCGCACGTCGTCTTCCGGGACGGCGGCTGGGTCCCGGTCGTAGCCGATACGGAGGTCTACAGGCGGGGCTCTCGCCCCGGCCTCGCTTCGTGCCATGCGTTATCGCGCGATTCGAGGATCAAAAAGATTCGGGTCTCTCAGGGCCCGACGCCGACTCGCGACTCTGTAAGGGGATCGCCATCGACGCACTCGCCCGGGTCGGATGCCGTCACAACGAGGACACCGTCGGACTCATTCGGCCACCTCTCGTGAAATTGACTCGTCGGCCTCGAATGACTGGATGAAACATATATAATCTGGGGTATATTCATATAAATCAGGAATAGTATGTTTTAGACATATTTTTGATATGAATCGGTATATAGTCACGTAGAGCGCCTCTAAGGCCGGAATAGGCTGTATTTTCCACTCCCTCTCCGTCATTGACTCGTGAAAAGTTGAAGCGGTGAAATACTGGGATTAAGGCTCTAGCTAGCGCGGATTTGAGAATAGGGTGATTCGATGGGAGATAGAAACAACAGTTAATTTAGATACCTCTATTTCTGACTTTTCTTCCACAGTCGAGTTTCAAAACGGAATTGGGCAAGCGTATCTACTTTTCCGAAGAATTTGGACTATCTAACCCATAAATGGGACATTAGAGGAGGACTACGAACGGAAATACAATTCAGATGGGGCATTACAAACAACCGAATCGCAAAACGCGGAGGTCGTGTCTGGAACTCTCACCGAACGCTCGACCGCGCGGGTCGTCCGCGCAGTCCGGTTCCGCTCACCGCGAGCGTGGGATACTTTCCCCGGCCGGCGCAATCGGGCGCAATGTCAGCCGACCTGTTCACGCCGCTCACCCTCGGCGACGTGGAACTCCCGAACCGCGTGATGGTGTCTCCGATGTGCCAGTACTCCTGTGCGGCCCGCGACGGCCTCGCCACCGACTGGCACCGCCAGCACCTCGGCAGTCGCGCCGTCGGCGGCGCCGGCGTCGTGATGACCGAGGCCACCGCCGTCGAGGCGCGCGGGCGCATCTCGCCTGAGGACCTCGGCATCTGGAGCGACGCGCACGCCGACGCCCTCGCCGACGTGACGGCCTTCGCCCGCGAACAGGGCGCAGTCCCGGGCATCCAACTCGCCCACGCCGGCCGGAAGGCGGCCACGTCGCGCCCGTGGGAGGGTCACGACCCGCTCCAACCCGACGAGGGCGGGTGGCCCGTCGTCGGTCCGACGGCCGAGCCGTGGCCCTACGACGACGAGGCGCCGCCGACGAGCGCCCTCGACGAGGGCGGACTGGCCACGGTTCGGGACGCTTTCGCCGACGCCGCGCGCCGCGCCGACGACGCCGGGTTCCAAATCGCGGAGGTTCACGCCGCTCACGGCTACCTCCTCCACGAGTTCCTCTCGCCGGTCACGAACACCCGCGAGGACGCCTACGGCGGTGACTTCGAGTCCCGCGTCCGCTTCCCGCTGTCGGTCATCGACGCGGTGCGTGACGCGTGGCCCGACGACAAACCACTGTTCGTCCGCATCTCCGCGACGGACTGGCTCCCGGACCGCGACTCGTGGGACGTCGCGCAGTCGATTCGCTTCGCGGAGCGGGCCGCCGCCCGCGGCGTGGACCTCGTGGACGTGAGCGCGGGCGGCATCCACCCCGACCAGCACGTGCCCGACACCGGCCCCGGCTACCAGATTCGCTACGGCCGCCGCGTCAAAGCGGGCGTGGACGCCGACGTGGCCGTGGGCGCCGTCGGCGGCATCACGACGCCCGAGCAAGCCGACGCTCTCGTCCGAAACGAGCGTGCTGACGTGGCTGTCGTCGGCCGCGAGCATCTTCGGGACCCCTACTTCGCGCTCCACGCCGCGCGCGAACTCGGCCGCGAGGACGCCGTCGAGGCGCCCCCGCAGTACCACCGGGCGTTCTAGTCGCGTCCAGCCTCCACACTGACCTCTGGCGGATTCAGGCGGGCCTACTCGACGACTTGCCCCCGGAATTCATCGAACGGGCGGCCCGGCGCGGGGCGGCGGTGAACGAGGACTGAGTCAGGCGACGACGAACTGGTACTCCCCTGCTGTCACGTCGAACGCTACGCCGCCGTCGACTCGGCGCGCGTCGTCGACGCCTGCAGGAAGCGTCGCCGGCGCGCCGTCCCACACCGTGTCACCGTCGAGACGGATGCTGTCGCCCTCAGCCGCCGGCACGCGGACGGTGGCGGTGGTGTTCCACGGGACGGTGACCGCGAGTTCGAGGCCGTCGTCGGTGCGCTCCCAGCGCGATTCGACGTCGCCGTGACG
>JBDGTS010000019.1:0-48569 GCA_042216675.1 Halobacteriaceae archaeon
CCGCGACAGCTTGGTCCGAAGCCAAGTACTCTGTCCAGACTGAGCTAAGCGCCCGCACCACACCGTACTCCGAGGCGATTGTTAAACGTCGCGGTTGCGAGTCACGGACTGCTCCGACTCGCGTCCACGTCGATGGCGTCGACCGGACAGACGTCGACACAGAGCATGCAGTCGATGCACTGGCTCTCGTGGGCCGGGTCGGCCTTGAGTTCGCTCTCGGGGTGGTCGGGGGTCTCCACCCACTCGAACACGTCGACGGGGCAGTCTTCGAGGCACGCGCCGTCGGCGATGCAGATGTCGAAGTCCACGGCGACGTGGGTACCGTGGATGCCCCGTTTCTCGGGTTCGTCCACGGGGCCCCACACGTCGTGGTTCTCGTGCTCGTCCACGACGTCACGGTCCGTCTCGAAGTCGGGGTCGATAGCCATGTCGTCCCTGTACTGCGTCGTCAGCGTATTTAAACCCGTCCCGAACGGCCGACATTCCGCGGATTTATGGCCCGCGCACGGGCTAACCCGGATATGAATCGCGGGACGGTCGCGGGACTGATAGAGCTCACGCGCCCCGGCAACAGCGTGCTGGCGGGCGGTCTGACGTTCGTGGGCGCGTTCGTCGCTGGCGGCGCGAGCGACGCGCCCGTCGCCGTCGCCACCGCCGTCGCCGCCACTGTCGTCGCCACGGCAGCGGGGATGGCGATAAACGACTACTTCGACCGTGACGTGGACCGAATCAACAACCCCGAGCGCCCCATCCCGCGGGGGGCCGTCTCCGCGCGGGGTGCGCTGGCGTTCAGCGTCGTCCTCTTCCTCTCCGCCGTGGTGCTCGCCGTCACCCTCCCGGCACTGGCAATCGCCATCGCCGGCGTCAATCTGATGGCCCTCGTCGCGTACACGGAACTGTTCAAGGGCCTCCCCGGCGTCGGCAACGCCGTCGTCGCCTATCTCGGCGGGTCGACGTTCCTTTTCGGCGCGGCCGCGGCCCGGGCGCTGGGACCCGCACCGGTCGTGCTGTTCCTCCTCGCGGCGCTCTCGACGCTCGCCCGAGAGATAATCAAGGACGTGGAGGACGCCCCCGGGGACAGGGCAGAGGGTCTCCGGACGCTCCCCATCGTCGTCGGGGAGCGCCGGGCGCTGTGGCTGGCGGCGGCGCTCCTCGTCGTCGCCGTCGCGGCCAGTCCGCTCCCGTATCTGCGGGGGACGCTGGGCCCCGCGTACCTCGCGCTCGTCGTCCCGGCGGACGTGCTGATGCTCTCCGCGATGGGGCTGAGCTTCTCGGACCCGGGGCGGGGCCACGTACGTCTCAAATATGGGATGGGTCTCGCGGCCGTGGCGTTCGTCGTGGGACGGGGCGTCGCCCTCGTGTGACTGGCACTCGGGCCAGCGGACCGAAAAGAATTATAAGTCGGTCCCCACACGACTAGTCCAGATGGCCCCTGGGGAGTCGTGGCCCGATCAGTTGGTCGTCCGCCGTCGCTCCCGAAGTGTGAGTGAGCCACATGTATGATATCGGGGTCGACTGCGTCGACGGGTCCGTCGCCCCCGGGACGAACCTCCTGATCGTCGGGCCGCCGATGACTGGCAAGCGCGAACTCGCCTTCGGCGTCCTCGCGGAGGGATTTCAGGACGGCGAGGGCGGCATCGTGGTGACGACGAAGGACAGCGCCCGGAAAGTCGAGGAGTCCTTCGCGGACCGGGCGCCCGATGGCGCACTCGGCATCGTCGACTGTGTCACTCGCCAACAGGGGATGGGCGAGGAAGCGGAGTCGGACCTCGTGCGCTACGCCTCCTCGCCGAACGACCTCACGGGCATCGGAATCGAGTTCTCCGAACTCCTGCGGCTGTTCTACAAGCAACGGGGAATCGAGCGCAACCGAACCGTGATGTACTCGCTCTCGACCCTGCTGATGTACTCGAACCTCCAGACGGTGTTCCGGTTCCTCCACGTCTCGACGGGGCGCGTCCAGAGCGCGGACGGGCTGGGCCTATTTCTCATTGACGACACCGCACACGACGAGCAGACGATGAGCACGCTCAAACAGCTGTTCGACGGCGTCATCGAGGTGCGCGAGGACGACGGCGAGCGGCAGTGTCGCGCCTCGGGCATCGAGGGCGCGTCCTCGGAGTGGACGGCGTACTGACCCCGGCTTTTTGCCCACCGCGCCCCTGTTCTCGACTATGCCAATCGACTCGGACGCCGAACTGCGCGACGTGCTTCGGGGCGACAGAATCGCCGTCGTCGGCTGTTCGACGACGCCCGGGAAAGACGCCCACGAGGTGCCGGCCTTCCTGCAGGAGCAGGGCTACGAAATCGTCCCGGTGAACCCCTACGCCGACTCGGTGCTGGGCGAACCGGCGTTCGACTCGCTGACCGACGTGCCCGGCCACGTCGACGTGGTGGACGTGTTCCGCCCGAGCGAGGAGGTAGCTGGCATCGTCGACGACGCCATCGAACACGGCGACGTGGACGCCATCTGGCTCCAACTCGGCATCACCGACGACGCGGCGGCCGCCCGCGCTGAGGAGACGGGCATCCGCGTCGTGCAGGACCGCTGTATGCGCGTCGAGTACGAGCGACTGTTCGGTTAGTCGGCGGTGCCGCTCTCGCTCTCGGCGTCGGCCGACACCTCGTCCCGCACGGCCGCGACGTCGACGTCGTGGTCCTCGGCGATGGCGTCGAGGACGGCGCGCTGAGCCGCCATCTCGCGCTCTAGCTCCCGGAGGCGCTCGTTCGAGTCGTTGACAGTCTTCCGTGTCTCGACGACCTGCTGGCGCACCTCGTCGAGGCGCCCGTACAGTTTCTCGGCCGTGTCCGCGAGTTTCTGGACCTTCTTCGCCGTGCTTCCGAATCCCATGGCCGCGAGTAGTCGAGCCGTCCGCTTAGGCCTTGTCGTCGCGCTTATACCCTCCCCGTTCCGAGCGCCCACTGTGCAGCGAACCACGCTCGCCCTCCGCGTCGGCGCACTCGCCTGTCTGGCGCTCCTCGCCCTGCTTGCGGCGCCGTACGCGCTGTTCGACGCGGCGACGGTGCAAGTGTACTACGGCGTCGGGCCGGTGAGTCCGCTCGTCGTCGCCCTGTTCGCCGGGGTGGCGTTCGTGGCGCTCGGGTCCGCCGCGGCTGGCAGGGCGGACACCGCCACCGTCGCGGGACTGGCGCTCGTCGTCGGTGTCGGTGCCGTCCTCATCACGCTCTCGTGGGCGCTCAGTGCCGCCGGTGTCACGGGCGGCCTTCCGACGAGCGCCGCCTTTGGCTACCATCGCTGGGGCCTCGTCGCTGTGAGCGCCGCCCTCGCGCTGGCGGGGCTATTCGCAAGCCCGCTCGGGGATGCGAAAGGCCCTTAAGTCGCATCGGCCTATAGTCGAGTGGACTAGGTCGGGCGGCCAGGCCCCGCCCGTCACCCGCACTATGGCCTTCAGCGGGGACCGAACGCCGGGCGAGTCCGGGTTCGACCCGGGCGGGCCCCGGAAGCCGACGTAGAAACCTCGTCCTGCGGGGACGGCGGTCCGCGGCGCGCGCCTGCAGGGGCGTCGTCGTCGCGGTTCGCCGGTGCCACCGGGTCAGGCGCGGAAGCGAGCAGCCCAGCACCGAACGCCCGTCGCTCGTAGGGTCGCGGGGTGGAGGAGGCGACCGGGACTACCCGTCCGGGACCGACCGGGCGACCCCGGCCGTCCGCTCATTCATACCGCATTCAGTCCTTCAGCGGACGCGCTGTGGCGCACGAGAACCGAGTGTGAACCGGCGTCACTCGGCCACGACGTCGCCGCCCGCCACGTCGATGCCGCCCGTGAGGGTGCGGGTCGGGTAGGGGATGTCGATGCCCGCCTCGTCGAAGCGCTCCTTCACGGCGGTGGTGTACTCTCCGCGCGTCTTCACGAAGTCCGAGCGACTCGGGTTCGCGATCCAGACGCGGGACTGGAGTCCCACGGCGGAGTCGCCGAGTTCGGTCAGACGAACCGTGGGCTCGGGGTCCGCGAGGATGGCGTCGTGCTTTTCAGCCTCGTCGAGGATGATGTCCGTCGCTTGCTCGACGTCGTCGTCGTAGCCGATGCCGAAGAGCACCTTCAGTCGGAGCGTGTCCTTCGCGACGGGGTTCTTGAGGACGCCGTCGGTGAGTTGGGAGTTGGGCACCGTCAGCAGTTCGTTGTCGAAGGTGCGCACCCGGGTCACGCGGAGGCTGATGTCCTCGACGACGCCGGAGTAGCCGTCGAACTCGATCCAGTCGCCGATGCGGAACGGTTCGTCGGTGTAGATGAAGACCCCGGCGACGAAGTTCTTGATGACGTCCTGCATCGCGAAGCCGATGGCGAGGGTCGCGGCGGCGGCGATGGTCGCCAGCGACGTGAGGAAGTCGCCGTAGCCGGCGAAGCGGAACGCCACCGAGATGCCGACGAAGACGATGATGCCAGTCAGCAGTTTCTGGAGTGGCTTCTTCGCGTGGGTGTCGAGGTTTCGCTCGTCGAGTGCCCGGTCGAAGACGGGGCGCACGAATAGGCGGCCGATGAGGTAGACGCCGAGAAACGCGGCGACGAAGAAGACGAACTGCGTGACGGCCGTCGCCGCGCCGACCCCGATGGCGTCAGCGAGTTGTGGCGGCGGCGAGACGGCCATTTAACGGTACACCCCCGTGTGGCCACGGGTCTCCACGAGTTCGGCGTCCGCGAGGTCCGCGAGGTCCGCCGCGACCTCGTCCATCTCCGTGCCGCCGAGCGCCGACCGGTGGAACCGGACCTTCACGAACTCCCGGTCGTCGAGTTGGTCCGAGAGCTCGTCCGCCACCGGGTCGATGCCGGCCTTACCGACCCACACCGTCACGTCGAGGTTGTGGATCTTCTCCGCAGTGTTCGAAGCCATGTTGACCGACGTAGGGACGGCCCGCTTTTCAATCCCCGGGTGTGTCAGTACGGGTAGCGGTCCTGATGGCCACAGTCACAGGTCCAGACGACGTGGCCGTCCTGCAGGCGGACCCGCGCGTTCACGCCCGGGATGCGATACCGGTCGCAGGCGTCACACGCCGCCCGCCGGAAGCGCTTCGGGAGGTCGATGCGGTTCCGCTCCGCGATGCGCCGCGCGAGGCGGACGTACGCGCGCGCTCGCTCCTCGTCGCCGCGCTCCGTGGCGGCGCGTGCGAGGGCGTCTAACCGGTCGATGCGCTCGGCGGCGACTGTCACGGCCCGTGATTCGGCACCCCCGCTTTAGCCTTTTCCGGTAGGCTTAACGAGTCCCCGCAGAGACGGTTCGGCGTGCGCGCGCTGAACTACCTCGAACTCGCGGGACCGCTGGAGCGAAGCGGCATCGCCACCGCGGCCCGCCAGCAACGCGACGCCCTCGCGGACACCGACGTCGACGTGGTCACGACCCCGTGGCGCGGCGGCGACCCGGTGCGCGCCGCGGCGTCTGGGCTGGCCGGGCGGGGCGCGTTCCGCGAGTTCGACCTCGCGCATCTCCACCTCTTCGGGCCCGGGTCGCTGGCCGTCCTGCGCCACGCCCGGCACAACGACGTGCCCGTCGTCGCCCACGCCCACACTCTCGCCGAGAACACGACGGGCAGTTGGCGCGGTGCGGACTTCATCGAGGGGCCGCTCCGGCGCTATCTCCGGTGGTTCTACGCGCAGGCCGACCTGGTGCTCTGTCCGACGGGCTACGCCGAGGGCCTCGTGCAGGAGTACCCCATCGGCACGCCCACCGAAGTCTTGACCGGCGGCGTCGACAGAGACTCGTTGGCCGGGTTCGAGCAGTTCCGCGAGGAGTACCGCGAGCGATTCGACCTCGACGGGATGGTCGTGTTCTCGGTGGGAAACGTCTTCGAGCGCAAGGGCCTCACCACCTTCTGCCGCCTCGCGCAGGCCACCGACTACGAGTTCGTCTGGTTCGGCCCCTACGACACCGGTCCCATCGCCTCCCGGCCCGTGCGGAAGTGGACGGGGGACCCTCCGGAGAACGTCACGTTCACCGGCTGGGTCGAGGAGAAGCGCGGCATGTTCGCCGCCGGGGACGTGTTCTGCTTCCCCGCGAAGGAGGAGACGCAAGGCCTCGTCGTCTTGGAGGCGATGGCCTGCGGGAAGCCGGTCGTCCTCCGGGACATCCCGGTCTTCCGAGAGCAGTTCGAGGACGGCCACGACTGTCTGCTCTGTGCCGACGAGGCGGAGTTCGAGGCGGCGCTGGGCCGCCTCGCGGACGACCCGGCACTCCGGGAGCGACTCGGCGAGAACGGCCGCGAGACGGCCGCCGAACACGACGTCGACCGGATGGGCGAGCGACTGGCCGACGTGTATCGCGACCTGACGGGTGAGTGAATTGGTCGACACCGACGTGGCCGCGTTCACGGACACCTACCTGCCGACGGTGAACGGCGTCACCTACACCATCCAGACGTGGCGGGACCGATGGGTGGACCGCGGGGGCCGCATGGCCGTGGTCTACCCCGATGCCGACCACGACCCGATTTCCGACGAGCATCCCGTCTCTAGTCTCCCGCTCCCGTTCTACGAGGGGTTCCACCTCGGCACGCCGCGCGTGCCCGACGCCGTGCGGGACGTGGACCTCGTGCACGCCCACACGCCCTTCGCCGTCGGCTTCGCCGGCCTCCGCCTCGCGGGGCGCGCGGACCTGCCGCTGGTGGCCTCCTACCACACGCCGACGGCCGAGTACGCCGATTACCTCGCTGTCGGGGACCGGAGCGCGTCGGCGCTGCGAGGCGTCAGCGAGCGCTACGAACGGTGGTTCTACGACCGGGCGGACCTCGCGGTGGCGCCGAGCGAGGCGACCCGCGACCACCTCCGCGAGGAGGTGGGCGTCTCGACGCCGGTAGAAGTCGTCCCCAACGGCGTCGACGTCGAGCAGTTCAGCCCGACCGACCCCGCCGACTTTCTGGACCGGCACGGTCTCCACACCGACCGGCCCCTCGTCGGCTACACGGGACGCCACGGCTACGAGAAGCGCCTCTCGGACGTCATCGGCGCCGCGGCGGAACTCGACGTGACCCTCGTGTTCGGCGGGGATGGCCCGGCGCGCGAGGACATCGAAGAACAGGCCGCGGCCGCGAACGTCGACGCGCGCTTCCTCGGGTTCCTCGACAGAGAGGAGATGGCGGCGTTCTACACCGCGCTGGACGTGTTCGCGTTCCCCAGCCCCGTCGAGACGCAAGGACTCGTCGCCCTCGAAGCCAACGCCTGTGGCACGCCCGTCGTCGGCGCGGACGAGGGCGCTCTCGCCACCACCGTCGAGGACGGCGTCACCGGCTATCACTTCGAGACGGGCGACGTGGTGTCGTTCCGCGAGGCGCTACAGCGGGCGCTGGCGGAGCGAGAGTCGCTGCGGGAGTCCTGTCTCGCTCGACGCGACGAGATGAGCGTCGAGCACGCAGTCGACAGACTCGAAGAACTGTACGCGTCGGTGCGTTAGTCGTCCTGTTCGAGCGCGTCGGCGATGCGGTCGAGGTGGTCGGTGGCGTCGCGGAGTTCCTCACGAATCAGTTCGAGTTCGCGGGCGATGCGCTCCTCGTTGACGCCGCCCTCTTCGCCACGGCCGCCGGGACCGCCGCCCATGCCGGGTCCGCCGCCGCCCATCATGCCGCCCATCATCTGGGCGAAGGGGTTGCCGCCGCCACCGCCCATGCCGCCACCGCCACCGCCGCCGCCCATCATCTCTTCCATGCGCTCGCGGGGGTCCTCGGGGGCCTCACGGTCTCCCTCGGCGTCCTCGCCCTCCTCGGCGCGGCGCTCTCGAATCTCCTCGACGCGCTCCCGGAACGACTTCTCCTCTTCCTCCGTCTCGCTCTCGTCGGAATCTTCGGGCATGGGGTGGAGTTGTCTCGCGCCCCGGAAAAGGGTGTTGAACGTCTCACTCGAAGGCCCCGAGGCTGGCCTGTCTGTCGGCCGCGGCGGCGTCGGCGCGCACCTCGTGGCCCACCAAGTCGCGGAGGTCGACCGCGTACGTCGTGTCGCCGCGGTCGAGGACGAGGACGCGGCCCTGCACGCCGCGCACCGTCCCGCGCGCCATCGTCGCCGTCACCGGCCGCGCCGAGAGCGAGAAGCCGTAGTCGAACGCGAGCGTCTCGATGGGGTCGAAGTCGGCGAGGAGCGCGGTCCACGCGCCGCCGTCGACGGGGCGGTGAATCCCCTCGACTTTCGTCGCGACGCGGACTTGGTCGCCGATAGATTCGGCGATGCCGGCCTCGATTCGCCGCGCCCGGCGGCCGTCCTCGACGCTCCGGATGTGTGCGGCCCGGTCGGCGCCCTGTTCCCGCAGTCGCTCGTCGAGGCGCCACGAGCGCGTGACCCCGACTTTGAACGACGCGGGGGCGAACGCGGCGAGGTAGACGGCGTGGTCCTCGTGGCAGGCGGCCACCGGCATGTCGCAGTCGCCGCGGCACCGCGCGCAGGGCCACCGGGAGGTGTGGACGTCACAGTGGGGGGCGGCGTCGGCCTCGCAGGCGGCGTGACCGCTCTCGGTGAGGGCGCCCGCGCAGTGGCGCCGCCCGAGGCCGACGTCGACGTCGCTGCCGGGCGCGAGGGCGCGGCGCTCGACGGCGCCGTCGTCGGCGAGGAGGAGGGCGGCGTCCCCCCCGACGGCGGACTCGTAGCCGACGATCTGCACGCCGACCCGTAGGAAGTTCCGGGTGAAAGCCGTGTCGCTCTACGTCATCTCCGCCACGAGTTCCTCGGCCGCGCGCTCGACGGCCTCGTGACTCGACAGCGCGGGTTGCCAGCCAAGCGCCGACAGTTTCTCGATGGAGAGGCGCATCTTCGGCACGTCGCCGCTCCAGCCCCGGTCCCCGCCGGTGTACTCGTACTCGGGGTCCAGCCCCATCGCGTCGCTCACGACGTCCGCGATAGTGTTGACGGAGGTGGTCGTTCGCGTCCCGAGATTGTACGTGTTCAGCGCCGCGTCGGCGCTCTCGACGACGTGGCACATCGCCTCGACGCACTCGGTGACGTGGAGATAGGACTTCTCCTGTCGCCCGTTCCCGAGGATGGTCAGCGTCTCGGGGTCGTCGGTCAGTTTCTCGATGAAGTCCGGAATGACGGTGCCGCGTTGGCCCGGGCCGACGATGTTCGCGAAGCGGAAACACCAGACCGTGAAGTCGTGGCTGTGCGCGTAGGCCGAGAGGAGCGCCTCGTCTGCGAGTTTGCTCGACCCGTAGACGCTGATGGGTTCGAGGGGCGCGTAGTCCTCGGGCGTCGGGCGCGGCGCCTCGCCATAGACAGTCGAGGAGGAGGTGAACGCGAGGTTCCGCACGCCGACCTCGTCCATCCGTTCGAGGAGGTTGTACGTCATCTCGGTGTTCTCCTCGAAGAGGCGCCGGTCGTCGTCGAAGTTCGTGTCCGTGTACGCCGCGAGGTGGAAGACGGCGTCCACGTCTTCGGTCACCGCGTCGGCCACGTCGTCGGGGTCCGTGAAGTCCGCCTCGACGAACTCGACGCCGTCCGGAACGCGTTCGCGGCGCCCCTTCGAGAGGTCGTCGGCGATGACCACGGCCGCGTCGTGGTGGTCACGCAGTCGGCGGGCGAGGTTCGGGCCGATGAGGCCCGCACCGCCCGTTATCAGCACGCGTCGCTCCGTGAGGTCCATGCTCGTGACTCCCGTGGAGCCTGCAAGTGCTTTGCGATACGAGGAGAAACGGCTATCCGGCGCGGCGCCCGAGGACCGGGCGTGCAAGACGAACCGGCGGTCGTCGTCTGCCGACTGGGCCACCGCCCCGGGCGAGACGACCGCATGACGACACACGTCGGCCTCACGGCGCGCGCCCTCGGCGCCGACAAGGTGGTGTTCCCGGCCAACGCCTCCGACGCCGTCGCCACCGCCCGCGACATCACGGACCGCTTCGGCGGTCCCTTCGAGGTGGCGACTGCCGAGAGTCCCCGGTCGCTCGTCCGGAACTGGGAGGGCGCCACCGCCCACCTCACGATGTACGGCGAACGCGTGCAGGACGTCGAGGACGAGGTGCGGGCCGCCCACCGCGACGACCCTCTCTTGGTCGTCGTGGGCGCGGAGAAGGTCCCCTTCGAAATCTACGACACCGCCGACTGGAACGTCGCGGTGACGAACCAACCACACTCCGAGGTGGCGGGGCTGGCGGTGTTTCTGGACCGCCTGTTCGAGGGCCGGGAACTGGACCGGGAGTGGAAGGCCGCGGACCGCCGCGTCGTGCCACAGGAGACGGGCAAGCGCGTCGAGGACGTGGAGTGACTACGACGCGAGCGCTCGGATCGGTCGAAGGAGGCGCCGGACCGCGCGACGGGTGAGGCCGGTCGCGCCCATCGCCGACTCGTCGAGCGCGTAGCCCTCGTCGGTCTCCGTCACGATGCCGGCCGTCGTCATCCTGTCGAGGGCGTCCTCGACCCGCGACTCGGTGAGGTCCGCGGCGTCGGCGAGTTGGGGCACGGTCTGCGGGCCGTCGCGGAGTTCCTCGACGAGCAGCGACCCGTGTGTCATCGCGACCACCTCCGCGTCGACGTCGATTCCCTCGTCGGTCGGTGTCCGGTCCTCGCCGCGTCGGGAGGCCGTGAGGCCGTCGAGGACCATCCAGGCGCCGGCGACGACGCCGACGACGCCGAGCACCGCGCCGGGGACGCCGCCGCTCCTCGTCAGGAGGAAGTACGCGCCGCCGAGGGCGGGGACGACTCCCATCGCGGCGCTGACGAGGGCAGCGTTCACGTCGTCCGTGTGGCGCGCGGCGTCGACCACCTCGAGTGCGACGGCCGTCACGAGGAACGCGACGAGCAGGTCCACGTCGTCTGCGAGGCTCTGGTCGGGGACGACGCCGACGGCGAGCACGACCGCGAGAGCGAGGACCCCGGACCGAACGTCGAAGCGCTCACGAGTGGTCCGCAACACGCGGTGGAGGAGTCCGGAAGCGGACATCAGGCGTGGTTGGGTTCGCCAGCGTGGTAACTGTGGGGCCGTCTCGGGCGCCCGTGGCGACTACCGGACGTCCGGGTCGACGAACCGGTGCCTGTCGGCGTCGCCCACCTGCCCGACGAACGAGTCGCCGTCGTCGCCGTCCACGGCCCCGGTCGGATGGAGGCCCACGTCTCGGAGTCGCTCGACTGCCGCCTCGGGGACGGCCGCACCGTGGGGCACCTCCAGCGCCACGACTGGCGTGCCGAAACTCCGCATCCACCACGCTCGCTCGACGCCGGGGAGCGAGTCCACGGCCGCCGCCACGTCGTCGAGGTCGGCCTCTGCCTGCGCCATGGGTCCGCCGACGGGCGCCTCCGCCCTCGGGGTTTCGCGGAACGTGTTCGGGCCGCTCTTCTCACAAGATTTAACCGTGCTTCGGGCGGTAGTACCGGTAATGGCTTTTGAGGAACTTCTGGAGGACCCGGTAGTGCAGAAGTACCTCCACGAACTCGTCGGTCCGAACGGGATGCCGGTGGCGGCGGCACC
Organism: Halobacteriaceae archaeon; assembly: GCA_042216675.1. GTDB lineage: Archaea > Halobacteriota > Halobacteria > Halobacteriales > Halobacteriaceae > JBDGTS01. Next base: position 11,386 of record JBDGTS010000019.1, read on the forward strand.
CCCTGACGGAGAGGTGACAGATGAGGAACTCGCGGAACGGCTCGGCCTCGAACTCAACGACGTGCGGCGGGCGCTCTTTATCCTGTACGAGAACGACCTCGCCACGTACCGGCGCCTCCGCGACGAGGACTCCGGGTGGCTGACGTATCTCTGGACGTTCCAGTACGACAACATTCCCTCCAATCTGGAGGACGAGATGCACCGCCTGCTCGACGCCCTCGAGAACCGGCGCGAGTACGAACTGGAGAACGAGTTCTACCTGTGTGAGGTCTGCTCGCTCCGCTTCGAGTTCGGCGAGGCGATGGAGCGCGGCTTCGAGTGCCCCGAGTGTGGCTCCCCGCTCGAATCCATGGAGAACACCCACCTCATCGACGCGATGGAGGAGCGCATCGAGTCCCTGCGCGACGAACTCGGCGTCCAGCAGGTCGAGGCATAATGGTCGTCCTCGCGACGAAACTGTACGTGGGCGGCGACGCCCGTGAACGAGCGCTCGACAGCCTCCGGTCGCTCGTCGGCAACGACATCGGTGACCTCGACGTCGAGTGGGACCTCGGCGTGCGACACGACGACTTCCCCTCCGTCACCATCGAGGGGGAGGACGCCGTCGCCGCCCGCAACGCCCTCCGCGCGGAGTGGGGCGAGATTCCCGCCCAACTCGAGGACGGCGAGGAGTACGTGGGCACCCTCGACGAGTGGGACGAGGACGGCATCGTCCTCGACGCGGGCGAACGCGTCCGCATTCCCGCCGAGGAAATCGGCCTCGGCCCCGGCGACCCCTCTCAGATTCGGCGGCGCTACGGCCTCGTCCAGCATCTCCCGATGCGCTTCGTCAACGAGGAGACGCCGCGTCTCGCCGAGGCGGAGCAGGACCGCCTCTACGAATGGACCCGCGGCGTCGGCCGCGTCAACGTGAACAGCGCCACCCGAGCGGAGGTGCGCGCGACGGTCAATCGCGCCGGTCACGCCCAAGACATCGTCACGGTCGAGCGACTGGGTCTGCTGGAGCAGTCTATCGTCTGCCGCGAGGGGACGGACCCGCCCGGTCTGCTGGCCGACATCGGGGAGTATCTCCCCTCGGAACTGCTCGCCGTCGTTCCATGAGCCGCCGCGCGCTCGCCGCGCTCGCGCTCGTCTCGCTCGCCCTCCTCGCAGGCTGTGGGAGCGGCGGCGTCGACCGCTCGGCCCTGAACGAATCGGCCGACTACGACTTCGACCGCGACGCGACGGTCACCTACGACATCACCAAGGGCGACCACGCGGCCATCGTCGACGTCACGGCCGCGAACCGCACGACGTTCGAACTGTACTGGCACGCCGAACTCGGCGGCCGACAGCCACTCTCCATCGAGGCCCTGCAGTTCCGCTATCCGAACGGCACCGTCGTCGGCGCCGGTGCGTTCACCGTCGAGCGCTCGGGGAGCAAGACAGTCATCGAGGCGCCCGCGGGGAACGGGACGATGGCGTTCACTGCGAGCGTCGGCGACCAGCACCTCGACCGGCCGGTCATCGCCGAGGGGTCACACGAGGTCATCCTCCCCCGCGGCATGCGCGTCGCCGCACCCGTGTTCGGTGACGTGAGCCCCGGCGGCTACACCACGGAGATGGAGAACGGCCGCGTCCACGTCCGGTGGAACGAGACGCCCAGCGGGTCGCTCAGCGTCGACTACTACCTCGAACGGGACTTCTGGCTGTTCACCGGGCTCGTCGGCCTGCTGACTGTCGTCGGCCTCGTCGGCGTTGCCTACTTCCGCCACCAGATTCGACTGCTGGAGCGGCAACGCGAGGCGGCGGACCACTTCGAGGAGTGAGCGAGGGCTTTTACGCCGCCGAACCATACGCGAATAGCAGATGCACGTCGCGGTAGTCACCGTCGGCGACGAACTCCTCGTCGGCGAAGTCACGAACACGAACGCCACGTGGCTCTGCCAGCGGCTCGCCGAACGCGGCGCGGCCGTCCGCCGCGTCGTGACCGTCCCCGACGACGTGGCCGACATCGCCGAGACGGTTCGGACGCTCCACGACAGATACGACGCCGTCCTCGTCACGGGCGGCCTCGGGCCGACACACGACGACGTGACGATGGCGGCCGTCGCGACGGCTTTCGACCGCGACCTCGCGGAGCACTCCGACGCGGTCGCGTGGCTGGACGGTGACAGCGGCTACGACTACGACGACCTGACCGAGGGAACCGGGCATCTGCCCGAGGGTGCCCGCTTCCTCCCGAACCCGGAGGGCGTCGCACCGGGTGCCGTCGTGGAGGGCGTCTACGTCCTCCCGGGCGTCCCCGGCGAGATGAAGGCGATGTTCGACGCCGTCGCCGACGAGTTCGACGGCGACGTGAGCCACGTCGAGACGGTGGAGGCCGACGAACCCGAGAGCGCCCTCGTGGACCGCATCGCGACGGCACAGGAGCGCTTCGACGTGACCATCGGCAGTTATCCGGGGGAGACGGTGCGACTGAAGGTGCGCTCGACGGACCCGGAGGCCGCGGACGCGGCCGCGGACTGGCTCCGCGAACGCGTGACGCGTCAGCGGTAGAGAAGCGCCGTCCACGCGACGACGGCCAGCAGTCCGAGCGCCAACACGGCGGCGCCCACGACGTCCATCGGGAGCGCTGTGGTTTCGAGCAACATGGGCGGCTGTTCTCCGAGGACGCTCATAAAACCATCAGTCACGTCGCCCTTTTCCCGCCCGCTCCCCTACCCGTCGGCATGCGAATCGGCGTCGTCGTCAACCCCGTGGCCGGGATGGGCGGCCGCGTGGGGTTGAAGGGCACGGACGGGCGCGTCGCGGAGGCGCGCCGCCGCGGCGCCGAGCCTCGCGCACCGGACCGGGCCGTCGAGGCCCTCCAATCGTTCCGCGCCCACGCGCCCGACGCCGAGGTGCTGACGTGGGGCGATTCGATGGGCGAACGCGAGGCCCGCGACGCCGACCTCGACCCGGCGGTGCTGGGCCGCCCGGACGGCGAGACGGCGGCCTCGGACACCCGCGAGGCCGTCCGCGCCTTCGTGGGCCGTGACGCGGACCTGATTCTGTTCGTCGGCGGCGACGGCACCGCCGTCGACGTGGCGGAAGCCCTCGACGGCGCCGACGTGCCCGTGTTGGGCGTCCCCGCTGGCGTCAAAATCTACTCGGCGGTGTTCGCCGTCTCGCCCGACGCGGCGGGCCGCGTCGCCGCGACGTTCGACCGCACCGAGCGCCGCGAGGTGAGCGACATCGACGAGGACGCCTACCGCGAGGGCGAGGTGCGCGCGACGCCCCGGGCCGTCGTCTCGGTACCCGTCGCGGAGGGCGTCCAAGAGCAAAAGCAGTCGCTCGGCGGGTCCGTCGAGGGGCTCGCCCGGGGCCTCGCCGCCGAGGCCGACCCCGAGGTGACGTACGTCCTCGGGCCGGGTGGGACCCTCGACGCCGTCAAGGGGGCCTTCGGCTTCGAGGGGTCGCCGCTCGGCGTCGACGTGTGGCGCGACGGCGAGGTGCTGGTGCGTGACGGTTCCGAGTCGGAGATACGGGCCGCACTCGGGGACCGGAACGACATCGTCGTCTCGCCCATCGGGGGGCAGGGGTTCATGTTCGGCCGCGGCAACGACCAGATATCGCCGGCCGTCATCCGCCGGAGCGAGGTGACTGTCGTCGCGTCCCGCGAGAAACTGGCCGAAACGGCCGTGCTCCGCGTCGATACCGGCGATCCGGACCTCGACGAGTCGCTCCGTGGCTGGCGCCGCGTCCGCGTCGGCCGGGTCGAGCACCAACTCGTCCGTGTTGTATAAGGGGATACGGACAAGGTTATATTCGCTGCGCCATCTACCCTTCTGTATGGACACGCGAAAGATTCAACGGCTGGGGCCCTCGACGCTGGCGATGACCCTCCCGGCCGAGTGGACCAGCGAGCAGAACGTCGAGAAGGGGGACGAGGTCACCATCCGCGCCAGCGGCAAGGGGACGCTCACCGTCACGCCCGAGTCCGCCAGCGACGGCGACTCGGAGGCGTCCATCGACGCGCAGAACTTCGACGCCGACTCCGTCGAACGCGCCATCGTCGGCCAGTACGTCCTCGGCCGACGCATCATCCACGTCACGAGCGAGGAGGCCCTCGACAGCGCTCACATCAACGCCGTCTACAAGGCCGAGACGCAACTGATGGGCCTCGGCGTCATCGAGGAGACGCCCGAGCGCATCACCATTCGCTGTTCGGTGGACCCCGAGGACTTCACGCTCGACAACCTCCTCGAACGACTGGAGAACACCGGGTCGACGATGCGGAGCGAGGCCGTGAAGGCACTCGCCCACGGCAACCCGGACCTCGCGCAACGGGCGCTCAACCGGGAGCGACAGGCGAACAAGATTTTCGTCCTCCTGCTCCGCCTCATCTTCACCGCCTACCAGAATCCGAGCCTCGCACGCGCGGTGGGACTGGACGACGGCTTCCCGCTCATCGGCTACCGCTCGGTGGCGAAGAACCTCGAACTCACCGCCGACGACGCCGAGGACATCGCCGAAATCGCACTGGAGACCGAGGGGCACACGCTCGAAATCGACCAGCCGACCCTGCGTCGCGTTCGCGAGTTCACCGACCAAGTGGACAAGATGACCGCTCTCGGCGTGCGGGCCGTCGTCGAACGCGACTACGAACTCACCATCGAGGCGCGCCAACTGTTCCAAGAGATTGGCGACCGGGAGAGCGAGATTCTCGCCGACCTGCCGGAACTCCCCAACGAGGACTTGCTACAGGTTCGGGAGGTGCTGGTGAGCCTGCAGGAGACCGCACAGTACGCGATGCGGAACGCCGAAATCGCGGCCAATCTCGCACTCGAGGAGTAGTCAGGCGCCGCTGCCGCCGAAGATGTCCGTCTCTATCTGTTCCTCGTGCGTGAACGCGTCGAGGGGGAGCCGAATCGTCTGGCCGCCGACGCTCGCTCGCGCGTAGAACGTGATGCGGAGCGTCGAGGACTGGCCGTTCTGGAGGTGTTCGACCCACCACCGGTCGAGATTCGTGTTGTCGATGACGACGTTCGCGCGTATCGTCTCCGCGCTGTGGGGCTGAATGACGACGGGGTCCTGAGTGGCGCCGTCACCCATGTCGACGCCGGCCATCGTCACGTTGTAGCCGAGTTCGGAGACGGTGATGGGGTAGCTCTTGGGGTTGTAGACGACGAACGCCATCTTCGTGGGCGTCTCGGACTGCGTGACCTGTCCCCACGACGCCGATGTCTCGTTGATGTACGCCACCGGGTCCGAGACGATGGGGTGGTTGGCGTTCACCGCGCGCGTCTCCGTGGAGTTGAACGAACTCAGCAGGTCCGTGTTGATGGTCCGGCCGGGAAGCGACGTGGTGTAACTCTGGCCCAGCAACGAGGACGTCACCGTCGCCCGAACGTCCACCGTCGTCTGTTCGCCGTTCCGGATGTGGGAGACCCACCACTTGGGAATCTGGCTGTTGTCCATCAGCGTCGTCAGCGTGACGGTGCTGTTGCCCGTCCCGATGCTGATACCCGTCTTGTCGCCCGAGGCCATCCGCACCTCGTTCATGTCGACGGTGTAGTTCAGCGACACCCCGCCCAGGGAGATGCCGATGGGGTTGGGGTTGTTGACGGTCACGTTCGTCTCGATGACCGTCGTGGACTCGTTGACGGTGCCAAAGGAGTTCTCCATGCTCTCGACCTGCGGGACGCCGATGACGCCGCCGAAGTAGGCGGCGGCGACACCTACCGCCAACACGAGGAGGACCGTGCCGGCGATGCGCAGTTTGCTCCCGAGGAGCGCTGACCGGATGTCCATGCTCTACCACGCGACTCGCGCCCGTGAAAGCCTTCTGGCCCAAAGGAATGAACTAAGTCGCCCCCGCGGAAACGCCCGCCCATGCCTGCCACCGGAACGACCGACATGGGACTCGGACTGACGCTGTTGTTCGGCGCACTCACGTTCGCCGCCGCCGCATACACCTACGTCGCCCCGTCGCAGGAGGCCACGGCGTGGGGGTTCGCGGCCGCGATGGTGCTGGCGGTGCTGAGCGTCTCGGCACTTCACGTGTACGGGGAATAATCGTTTTACCGCTCGGGAACGTAACGAGAGTGATGACCGATCTCGACGAGGAGGATCGGCGGATCGTCTCGTATCTCCGTGAGAGCGTAGAGCGCGGCGAGCGGTATTTCCGGGCGAAGAACATCGCCAACAGTATCGGCCTCACGGCGAAGCAGGTGGGGGCCCGCCTCCCGCGTCTCTCCGAGGAGGCAGAGGACGTGGACATCGAGAAGTGGGGTCGCTCCCGGTCCACGACGTGGCGCGTGGAGCGCGCCTGAGCCGGCGTCTTTTTTGCTCCGGGTCGGAGAGTGGGCAGTATGACCGTTCGGGTGACGCGGACGTTCGACCTCGATGCCCCGCCGGAGGACGTGTGGGCCTTCCTCTCGGACCCGGCGAAGCGCGCGGGGGCGATAAGCGTCGTCGAAGACTACGAGGACACCGAGGACGGGACCGACTGGCACGTCAAGCTCCCGATTCCGGTCGTGAACCAAACCGTGACGGTCCACACCCGCGAGGTGGAGCGCGACCCGCCGAACCGCGTCAAATTCGTCGGCCGTTCGCCCGCGTTTCGGGTGACCGGCGAACACGAAATCCGGCCCCACGGGGACGGCAGTCGCGTCGTGAACACGTTCGTCGTCGAGGGCCACTTCCCGGGCGTCGAGCGATTCTTCAGCGGCAACCTCGACGCGGAACTCGACAGACTCGAACGCCGGGTGCGCGAGGCGACGGCGCCCTGACGCCCGCGGCGATAAACGTTTTTACGTGCCGGACTCGTAGAGTGTCTCGCCGGCGCTGTGACGCTTTTCTCGTCACTGTCCGGCACGCACCCCCGGCGGATATAGCAGGTGTCCGCCACCTCCCCTCCCGCCTCCGCTCCGCTCCTCGGCCCGGAGCGGTCCCGACCCGTCGCCTTTCGCCTCTCACCCCTCGTCCGCAGTCTCTCGCGGTCCCAGTCAGGCCGCCACCTTCTCGATTTCGCCCTTCACGACCGTCGCCTCGAACGCGTGGTCCGGGCGGATGTTGACGAAGTCCAGAAACTCGCGGGCCGCCAGCAGGTCCGCCGTCGAGTACGCCTCGTTCGCGGCGGCGACGGCAGCGCGCGCGCCAACGAGGGGTGCCAGAGCCGCCAGCGCGCACGCGAGGTCGTAGGCGCGGGCCTCCGCGATTGCGCCCTCTCTGACTTTCGTCGCGTCGATGAAGTAGAGGTCGCCGTCGGCGACGAGGACGTTCTCCGCGCGCAGGTCCCCGTGCGCGAGGCCGTTCTCGTGGAGGCGGGCGAGCGACCCGAACAGCGCGGGCGCCAACGCCTCCGCGCGGTCCGCGTCCACGTCGTCGAGCGCTTCGAAGTCCGGTAGATACTCCAAAACGAGGACGCCGAGGCCGTCGTACTCGAAGGCCTCGACCGGTTCGGGCGCGTTGACGCCGATGTCCCGCATCCGCTCGGTCGCGTCGAGTTCGTGCTTGGCCATTTCGAGGGGCGCGCCGAAGTGCTCGAAGAAGCCCTCCGTGCCCGAGGAGAACGCGCCGAGGTTCCGCCCCGTCGTGAGGAGTGCGTGGACCAGCGAGTGCTGGGGCGTGATGATCTTCACGAAGAAGCGGTCGTCGACGACGCAGGGGACCGAGAGCCAGTTGTCCGCGTCGAGGAACTCCACGCGCGCCGTTTGGAGGTCGTATCGGCGGGCGACCTCCCCGGAGACCGCTTCGAGGCGGTCCCACGACACGCGGCCGCGGAGAAACCGGCGAAACGCCATGGCCTCTCGATAGGCGCGGCCGGCGTTTCAGTCTTCGGGGTGCACGCTTTTGACGATGCATCGACAGGGGGGAGTCGTGACCGCCACGTCCCATGACCGGCGTATCGCGTTCGCCGGTCACGAACTGACTGGCGCCGTCGGGGACGCCGTGACCGTCCTCCCCATCGTCGTCTCGGTGGCCGTCCTCACCGACCTCTCGCTGGCGCTGATGCTGGCGTGGTTCGGTCTCGCGCAGGTGGCGTGGGGACTCTACTACGGGCTCCCGATGTCCGTAGAGCCCATGAAGGCCCTCGCGGCGCTAGTCATCTCGGGCGCGCTGACGGCCGAGGAGTATCTCGCCGCGGGCCTCCTCGCCGGCGTCGCGTTGCTCGTCGTCGGCGCCACGCGGGCGCTCGACCGCATCGACGCGTACGTCGGCGCCCCCGTCGTGCGCGGGATTCAACTCGGCGTCGCCCTCCTGCTGTTGGAGACCGGCGTCGGCCTCGCGGCGGCCGACCTCACCTCCGCCGCGGCAGGGACGGCCGTCGCGGCCGTCGTCTTCGCGGCCGGGTGTCGGAAGGCCAGCGGTCTCGCCGTCCTCGCCGTCGGCGGCGTCCTTGCGGCGGCGACGACCGGATTCACGCTCCCCTCGCTTCCGGCCGTCGAGGCAGGCGTGCCGCGAGGGGCGTTCTCCCCCGCAGCGGCCGAGGCCACCGTGGCGCAACTGGGGATGACCGTCGGCAACGCGGCCGTCGCCACGTCGCTGTTGGTCGGGGAGTTCTACGACCGGGACGTGTCCGCCGACGAACTGGCGACGAGCATGGGCGTGACGAACCTGCTCGCGGTCCCCTTCGGTGGCGTGCCGATGTGCCACGGGAGCGGCGGACTCGCCGGCAAGCACGCGTTCGGGGCGCGGACCGCCGGCGCGAACCTGCTCTTGGGCGCGCTCTACGTCGCGGTGGCGGTGAGCGCCGTCGGCGTCGTGCGGGCGTTTCCGCTCCCGATGCTCGGCGTGGTGTTGGCGGTGGTCGCGGGAGAACTGGGGCGCGCGGGGCTGAACACGTCGTCGGATCCGCTCACGGCCGCGGTGGCGGCCGTGGGCGTCCTCACGAATCTCGCTGTCGCGTTCGTCGTCGGGGTCGCGGCGTGGACGGTGCTACGGCGTTAGGGCCAGTTGCCCGACTGCTCGTAGGAGTCGAGGACGCGGTTGACGGCGACGACGTAGGCCGCCGTGCGGAAGTTCGGCAGGTCGTGCTCCTCGTAGGCGTCCACGAGCGTCCAGAACGAGTCCGTGATGATGTCCTCGAGTTCGTCGTTGACGCGCTCTTCGGACCAGTAGAAGCGCTGGCGGTTCTGGACCCACTCGAAGTAGGAGACCGTGACGCCGCCGGCGTTCGCGAGGATGTCCGGGATGACGTACACGTCACGCTCGCTCAGCACCTCGTCGGCATCCGGCGTGAGGGGGCCGTTCGCGGCCTCGGCGATGACGTCGGCCTGCACATCGTGTGCGAGGTCGCCGTCGATGGCGTTCTCCAGTGCGGCCGGGACCAGCACGTCGACGTCGAGTTTCAGGAGCTCCTCGTTGGAGATCTCGTCGGTGTCCTCGTAGCCGACGACGGAGCCGGTCTCGTTCTTGTGTTCCTTCACGTCGCGGGCGTCGAGGCCGGTAGGGTCGTGGACGCCGCCGGAGGAGTCGCTGACGGCGACGACGGTGGCGCCGAGGTCCTCCAGCAGGTAGGCGGCGATGTGGCCCGCGTTGCCGTAGCCCTGCACGGCGACGGTGGCGCCCTGCAGGTCGCGGCCGAGGTAGTCGAACATCTCGCGGACGACGAGCATCGTCGAGCGACCGGTCGCCTCGACGCGGCCCTCACTGCCGCCACTGGAGATGTCCTTGCCCGTGATGACGCCGGGCTCAGTCGTGTCCTCCAGCGTCTCGTAGGTGTCTTTGATCCAGTTCATCTCCCGCTGACCCGTGTTCACGTCGGGCGCGGGGACGTCGCGGTCCTCGCCGATGAAGGGGCGAAGTTCCTTCGCGAAGGAGCGCGTGATGCGTTCGAGTTCGGACTCGCTGTACTCGTCGGGGTCGATGGTGATGCCACCCTTGCCGCCGCCGAACGGGATACCGACGGTTGCACACTTGTACACCATCCACCCGGAGAGGGCCTTCACCTCGTCGCGCGTGACGCCCGGGTGGTAGCGGATGCCGCCCTTGTAGGGGCCGCGGTCCCCGTTGAACTCAGAGCGGTAGGCCCGGAACACTTCGATGCTCCCGTCGTCCATCTCGACGGAGAGGTTCGTTTCGAGGATGCGCTCCGGGTTCTTCAGACGCTCCAGCACATCGTCGCCGACGTCGATGTACTCGGCGGCGTCGTCGAGTTGTTCTTGAAGGCTCTCGAATGGATTGGCTTCGTCTGCCATTATCAGACTACGGCGGCGATAGGTGCAAAAACGCGCCGCTTTTCGTATTAATATGGTTATATCTCATATAAGGAATTCATATTATACATATGCTACTCCTCGAAGTCGCGGGCGGCGCCCTTCCACGCCCGGACCCGGTGAGGGTCGAGCCCAAGCACGCGGGCCACCCGTTCGGCGTCGGCCTTGGCGAGCGTCCGGACCGAGGTGACGCCCGCCTCGGCGAGTCGGGTCGCGTCCTCGCTCGACACCTCGTCGAGTACCGTCACGGGGTTCGGTGCGCTCTCCTCGCGCCACGTCGACTCGTCGGAGCGCCAGTCTTCCCCCCGTTCGGTGTCCACGTCGTGATTCTCCCAGTCTCCCGAACTCGCGGCCACCCAGTCTCGCTCCGCGTCCCCGAGGCCGCCGACGCTCTTCGCACGGTGTGAGAGGTCCCCGCCGGCGGTGTGGCTCCACGCCAACGAGTGCTCCCGGCGGATGCGCGCCGCGACGCCCGGGTTCACGCCCGCGTCCTTGAGCGACTCGTGGTCGACCCGTCTCTCCTCGATGTCCGCCGACGAGATGCCCGCGGCCCGGAGTGCCGCCGCCGTCGCCGGGCCCACGAAGCGGAGGTCAGTCAGGTCCGTGTCGGCGTCAGCCATGCCGCCTAAATGTTCGGTAGGCGGCGTTTGAATCTTTCCACCGTCTTTTGTAGCCGGGCCGCGTAGGCCAGCGCGATGTCCGACTCCGACGCCGACGTGACGGCCGACTACCGGGAGACGCCCGAGGAACGTCGCCTCGTCTTCGAACGCGACGGTCGCGTCGCCACGGTGGCACAGAACCGCGAGGGGTACGCGATGCTGAAGGTGCGCAGAGACCCCGACGGCGACGAACTGGAGCGCTACTACGGCTTCGACATGGCACTGGATCACGCGGCCGAACTGCTCGCCGTCGGGGTCGGTGACCTGCCGATTCCCGACGCCGCTTCCGACATGGGGATGTAGTCAGGCGTCCGGCAGGGCCGTCTCGATGGCGTCGAGGAATCGCTCGGGGTGCTCGTGGTGGGGGAGCAGTCGCGCGTCGTCGACGACGACGAGGCGTGCGTCGATCTGCTCGGCCAGCGTCCGCCCCGTCGCCAGCGGCGTCGTCGTGGCCTCGCGGCCCCACACCAGCGTCACCGGGACGTCAGCATCGCCGAGAGACTCGGGCAGTGACGCCGACGGCGTGAGGTAGCCGCCGATGAACGACGCCGGGGCGTAGCGCGCACCCGACTGGTGGGCCGTCCGCCACTGGTAGTCCACCGTCGCCGGGTCCGCGCCGCGGGAGTACGCCTCTTTCTCGTCGAAGTATTCGAGCGAGGGCTGACTCACGAGGGCGTTGAACAGGCCCTGTCCGACGACGGGCGCGCGGAACAGGCCCCGAAGCCAGCGTCGCCGCGGGCCGGCGTCGTCGGTGGGACAGACCAGAATCAGCCGCGAGAAGCCCGCTTCCTCGATGGCACTGGCCGCGTACGCGCCGGTGAGCGACGTGGCGATGCACGTCGCGTCCTCGGTGTGTTCGGCCGCGAAGTCGGCGACGAACTCCCGGTACAGCCCCGCGGTGTAGGTGACCGGCGGCCGGTCGGTGCGACCGAAGCCGGGGAGGTCCGGCGCGACGACGTGGTGGTTCTCGGCTAGTGACTCGAAAATCGCGTCGAACTCTTGGCTCGTCGCGGCGGCGTGGAGGCCGTGGAGGAGAAGCACGTCCGGGTCGTCGGGGTCGCCGGCCGTCGCGTACGCCACCTCGAACCCGCGCCAGCGGTCGGTGTGTTGGTCGCCGACGAGGGCCGGCGGGAGGGGGCCGGCGCGGTCAGCGAGCAGGCGGTTTCCGACTGCGGTGGCACCCAGTCCGGCGGCGGCGCCGAGGAGGGCGGTCCGGAGTTTCATGCCGGCGCTTCGGTGGCCACCGGCTTATGGTTGTCTCCCGGAACCGAAAGCGGGTAGGGCCGGGCCGCCACATCTCCACTATGACCACATTCGACGCCACTCGCGACTGGGTGCGGTCCCACCCGCGTCGCGCGACAGCCGGTCTGAGCGTCCTCGGCTACGTGCTCGTCGGCGCCATCTTCGCCGGAGTCCGACTGCCACCCCTCGACGAGTCGACGGTCCTCCTGTTCGGGGACCTCATCGCCGTCATCAACACCTGCGCGCTCACCGCCATCGTCGCTGGCGTCGCCTTCATCGAGCGCGGTGACGTGCGCCGCCACCGCGCGGCGATGCTCACGGCGTTCGCGCTCATCCTCCTCTTTCTGTTCTTCTACCTCTGGAAAGTGGGCGGCGGCTTCACGAAGGAGTTCGTGGTGCCCGCGGGCGCGCCCCTCGCGAACTACGCTGGCGTCATCACCGGCGCCTACTTCGTCATGCTCGCCATCCACATCATCCTCTCCGTCGTCGCCGTCCCCGTCGTCCTCCACGCCGTCGTCCTCGGGTTGACGCACTCGCCGGCGGAACTTCCGGACACCGAACACCCCCGCGTCGGGCGCATCGCCGTCGCGGCGTGGGGGCTCTCGCTGTTCCTCGGCGTCGTCACGTATCTCCTTTTGAACCACGTCTACGGCTGGGAGCGCGCCGCCTCGGCGCTGTTCCTCGTCGCCTCACTCCGTCCACGGCAGGAGCGCGGCGCCGAGGAGGAACGCGACGGCCGCTAAGCCGGCGACGACGGCCAGATTCGGCCACACAGCGCCGTCGCCGTACGTCGCCGCCCGGACGCCGCGCGCGAAGTACGTCAGCGGGGAGAGCGCGACGACGGGGCCGAACCAGTCGGGGAGCATCGCCGGCGGCACGAACGTCTCCGAGAGGAAGAGCAGGGGGAAGCCGACGGTGTTGCTCACCGCGATGACGCCGTCCTGTGACCCGGCGAGGCGGCCGATGGCCGCGCCGACGCCGCAGAACAGCACGACGCCCGCGACGACGAACAGGGCCACGACGGGCGCCGGACGGACCTGCGCGTCGGTGACGAGGACCAACAGCCCCAACAGCAGGACGCTCGCGAGACCGATGATGGCGGCGTTCACGGCCGTCTGGGCCGCGAGCCACTCGCGTCGGGTGAGTGGCGTCGTCGCCAACTTCTCGAAGCGGCGGTCGCTCCGGTGGCGCGCGACGGTGCTCCCCACGCGCGAGAGCGGCGTCAACAGCACCACCACGGCGAGGTAGCCCGGGACGTAGTAGCCCGCCGGTTCCGCGAACAGGCCGCCGCCCGTCCGCTGTGTCTGGACGAGGGCGCCGAAGATGAGGATGATGAGCGCCGGGAAGAGGAACGTGAAGAACACGGCGGTGCGCCGCCGCACGAACGCCCGCCACCCGGCGCTCGTCTCCGCGCGGACGCGGCCGAGGCGGCTCACGCCACCACCTCGCTCACGTCGGCGCCGGTCAGTTCGAGGTACACGTCCTCCAGTCCGGGTTCGCGCCACGTCAGTTCGGCCACGTTCGCGCCCGTCGCCTCGATGGCGTCGACGACGGTCCCGATTTCGGCGGGCGTGACGCCCACCACGACGACGCCGTGGTCCGTGTCCCGCGCCTCGACGGCAGTCAGGTCGGCGGCGTCCGCGTCCGTCTCGACGTAGAGGCGGCGCTCGCCGGCGTACTCGTTCACGAGGTCACCCGGCGTGCCGACGGCGGCTACGTCGCCGGCGGCGAGGAGTGCCACCCGGTCGGCCAGCGTCTCCGCCTCGGCCATGTCGTGCGTGGTGAGTAGTACCGTCGTCCCGCGGTCCACGAGGCGCCCGACGACGCGGCGCACGGCGCGCCGGCCCGCCGGGTCGATGCCCGTCGTCGGCTCGTCGAGGAACAACACGTCCGGGTCGTTCACGACGGCCGCGGCGACACAGACGCGGCGTTTCTGTCCGCCCGAGAGCGCCTCGTAGCGCGTCGCCCTGTCGTCGAGGCCCACGTCGTCCAGCACCGCGTCGGGGTCCCGCGCGTCGTCGTAGAGGCCCGCGTAGTACGCGACGAGTTCCCGGCCGGTCAGGCGCGCGGCGGGCGCGAAGGACTGCGGGAGGAGGCCGACCCGTTCGGCCGAGACGCCGGCGGGTGTCTCCCCCAGCACCGCCACCCGGCCCGAGTCGGGGCGGGCCGTGCCGGTGAGACAGCGCACGAGCGTGGTCTTGCCGGCGCCGTTCGGGCCGATGAGGCCGAACACCTCCCCCTCGGCCACCGAGAGGTCTACCCCGTCGAGCGCAACGGTGTCGCCGTAGGCCTTTCTGACCCCTTCGGCGACGACTGCGGGTGTCATACGTGATACTCCGAACGGCCCGCGGTAAGTTCGTCGGTTCAGTCCGCGCCGGGCCGCCACACGAGCAGTGCGACGGCGCTCAGAAACACGAGCGTCGAGACGCGGTACGGCTGTTGGGTCGCCGCGGCGGCCACGACGGACCCGCTCCCGAAGATGGCGGCGACGAACGACCCCAGCACCGGCCACGTGCAACTCACGCAGGCAAAGAGGCCGACGACGCCCGTGACGGCGCGCGTTGCGGCGTCGAGGAGCGTCGCGTAGACGAGATACGCCAGCGCCGCGTAGCCGACGACCTTGAACGGGAACAGCATCGCCTGATAGCCCGCCCACGACACGTCGAGGAGCGGCCCCCATCCCGGCGGCAGAATCCAGTGGACGTCCACCGTCGGGAGCATCGTCACGGCGTGGGTGTGCCCCCCACTGATGACGTGGCTGTGCGAGGCGCCGAAGACGCCACCCGCCCAGCCCAGCACCACGAAGTAGGCGGCGCCGACGGCCATCGCGGCGAGACGCGTGCGCCTCGGCGCGTCGGGGGCATCGACCTGCAGGACCGCCCACGCGCCGACGTTGATCCAGACGAACGGCACCGCGACCAGTACCGGGTCCACGTCGCTCACCGGCGCGGTGGCGAGGTACGCCAGCACCGCCGCGAGTTCCGTGTTCAGGACGAGTGCCCACAGGAGCGCCGTCGACCGGTCGGGTCGGAAGCGCGTGAGCGTCGCAGTGCTCATAGCAGGAGCGCGTCGAACACCACGGCGACGAGCAGGGTGCCGAGGTAGGCGTTCGAGGCGTGGAACGCCCGGAGCGCCGCGCTCCGGGTCCGCTCGCGGTGCAGGCGCATGACCGCCCAGAGGAACACGGCGCCGAAGACGGCGCTCGTCCCGGCGTACAGCGGTCCCAGCGCCGTGACGGCGGTGAGGGCAGTCGCGGCGACGAGCGTCGCGCCCAGCCACAGCACGATGTGCTTGCGCGTCGTCGTCGCGCCGCGCACGACGGGCATCATCGGGAACCCCCCGGAGGCGTAGTCGTCGCGGTAGGCCAGCGCGAGGTTGTAGAAGTGCGCCGGCGTCCAGACGAAGATGACGCCCGCGAGCGCCAGCGCCGGCACGCCGATGGTTTCGGTGACGGCGGCCCACCCGATGAGCGCCGGAAGCGATCCCGCGAAGCCGCCGATGACCGTATTTTGGACGGTGTTGGGCTTCAACAGGAGCGTGTACACGACGCTGTAGTAGATAATCGCGACGAAACCCAGCGCCGCCGCGAGCGCGTTCACCTGCCAGAGGACGGCGACGCTCGACGCCGCCAGCGCCACGCCGAAGGCGAAGGCGTTCCGGGCGGGCACCTGCTGTTCCGCGACCGGCCGGTCGGCGGTGCGGTTCATCTTGCGGTCCTTCTCGCGTTCGAGGACGTTGTTGAACGTCCCGCTGGCCCCGATGGCGAGGACGCCGCCCCCGAGCGTCAGCGCGACGGTGCGCGGCGAGAGCGACGGCCCGGCGGCCAGCGCCATCCCGGCGCCGGCGACCAGACACAGCAGCCACATCAGGCGGGGCTTGGTGAGGCGGAGATACGCCCGAACGGTGGCGAACGGCCCCGTCGCGGGCGCCGGGTCCTCCGGCGGGTCCGCGCGGCGTGGCTCGTCGCTCGGTTCCTCGGCGGGCGTCTGTTCCTCCAGCGTCCACGCGAGGGCGACCACGAGGGCGCCGAAGATGCCGACGGCGACGAGGAGATGCAGCGGCGACGCGACGGCCCCTTGCGTGGTGGCCGTCACCGCGCCGATACCGATCTGCGCGGGGTAGAGCGCCAGCGCAATCGCCGTCGCGGCCCGGACGCGCCGGGACGCGTCGCCGCGCCACGCCGCCACGGCGGTGGCGAGAACGAGCACCCCGACGACGAGCGCCGCGGCCCGGTGGCCGAGCGCGATTGCCACGTCGGTACTCCGGGGCGGGAACGCCGTTGCGCCACACCCCGGCCACGACGAACACGAGCGCGTCGCGTCCGCGATTGCGGTGGTCGCGCCCGCGAGTACGAGTACGTACACGCCCACCGTCGTGAGAGCGAGCAGGTCGGTGAACCGCTCGGAGATGCTGTCGTCCACGTGTGACCCCTTTTCCGAGGCTTAGGAAGGGGGCTACTTATCCTCCCCGACTCTTTCCGAGGCGCGGGAACCGCTCGGTGACACCGCAAGTCAGCAGGTATATGTGGGTCAGGTCCAAACACCCGTCTATGCAATGGAAGCGGTCGCTCGGTCCGCTCTCCGTCGCCGTCGTGGCCCTCGTCGCCGTCGCGACTTCGCCCGCGGCGGCACAGAGCACGTCGTCTGTGACGGAGAAGTTGATCTGGGGCGTCAACAACAATCTCCTCGCGGTGGCCATCCCCATCACGGTACTCGTCGAGGGGATTCTCTTCTATACGGTCTGGAAGTTCCGCAACTCCGACGAGGCGAAGCCGACGCAGGAGAACCGCCGCCTCGAAGTGACCTGGACAATCACGACGGCGCTCGTCTTGCTGTTCGTCGGCGTCACCGCCTACGGCGCGATGGCCAGCGACGACGTCATCACCACGCAGGAGGACGCACAGGAGGCCATCGAGAGCGGCAACCCCGCTGTCGTCGAGGTCGACGCCTACCAGTGGGGCTGGCAGTTCAACTACGATGACGGCCCGCAGGAGGCGTCCACCCTCGTTCTGCCCACCGACCGCACCGTGGTGTTAGAGCTCTCCTCGCGGAACGTCATCCACTCGTTCCACGCGCCCGAACTCGGTCTGAAGAAGGACTCGTTCCCCGGGCAAAAGACGTACATCAAGACGACCCTCACCGAGGAGGGCACCTACACGCTCTACTGTGCCGAGTTCTGCGGTGCGGGCCACTCCGGGATGCTCGCCACCATCGAAGTCGTGGACCAGGAGACGTACAACCAGTGGCTTCAGGACCCCGAGAACACCACCCTCTGACGGTTCGGCGCACTAACTTTTTCCATCGGCCACTCTTTCCGGAGGCGTGCCCTCGCGCCCCTCACTCGCCCGCTGACTCCTCGACGTCGCAGGTATGGCGCTCCTCACGGGTCCGCTCTCGTCCGCCATCGCTGCCCTGTCGTGACACCTCGAACAGATGCTCCCCGGCACGGCGGACGGCGACGCGTCGGCGCTCGTCCTCGTGACGGTCCTCGCGGTCACCGCAGTCGGTCTCGCGTTCCTCCGCGGCGTCGAGGATGCCGTCGTGGCGGCCGTGGCGACGTGTCTCGCCGTCGGCTTTCTGTTCCTCGCCGTCTACGCGTGGCCGGTCGAGACGCCCTGTGACGACACGCTGGCAGCGATGTGCGCGCCGACGCCGTGGTGGCGCGCGTCGAGACTTTCGTCGCCGCGTACGTCTGCGACGCCGCGGGCCTCCTCGCGGGCGCGGCGTCGTCACTCGGAGTCGGACGAAAACGGTGAGAACCGCGCTCAGAAGCTGACCTCGGAGCCGACGTAGATGACGACGACGAGGAATATCCAGACGGCGTCGACGAAGTGCCAGTACATCGCGACGGTGGAGATGGACGTGTCACGCTCGGCGTTGTACTGGCCCACAAGCGCCCGCGCGAAGACGATGGCGATGAGCACCGCGCCGAGGGTGACGTGGAGGCCGTGCAGGCCCGTCAGGCCGTAGAACGCGCTCCCGAAGACGCCCTCGGTGAGCGTGAAGCCCTCGTGGACGATGAACTCGTAGTATTCGAGCGCCTGCCCGCCGATGAAGACGATGCCCAGCAGCAGCGTCGCGCCGAGGAGGCCGATGAAGCGCCGGCGCTTCCCCTCGTGGAGTGCGACGTGCGCGAAGTGGAGCGTGATGCTCGACAGCACGAGGATGCCCGTGTTCGCGAGGACCAGCGAGTTGATGAGATGCGGGAGTTCCTGTGGCGGCCACGCGCCCGTCCGCAGGAAGAAGTAGTAGACGAAGCCGGCGCTGAAGGTGGCGATCTCCGACCCGAGGAACAGTATCATCCCCCAGCGGAGCCCCGTCGACTCGCCCTCGCCGCCCTCCCAGTAGGCCTTCACGAAGTCGTGGTACACCCACCCGTACAGGCCGACGAGGAAGACGACGGTGCTGGCGATGAACGCGAGTGGCCCCACGTTCGACCCCACGACGCTCGACTCGCCGTGGCCCAGTACGTACAGCGCCGCCGCGAGGTACACGCCCGCGACGCCGATAGCGGTGATGAAGGGCCACCAACTCGCTTCCCCGAAGCCGTGCGGCCAGTCTTCGACCGCCGGAAGGTGATGGTGATGGTCCTCCGAATCGTCCTCTGCGACACTCATGAACGGCGCTTGCGAGGCCGTGGATAAAAAGCCTCCCAACCGCGCCCGGAGCGCAACCTACTCTACGCTCGCGCCGAACGGTCCGACATGCGCCGCGCACACCTGTTGGGGCGGCTCTCGGGACTTCTGCTCTCCCTGCTGTTCACGGGGACGGCGCTCGCACACGGCGCCAGCCTCGGCGCCCGCGAGGCGAGTGCGACGGACGTGCCGACGTGGCTCGTCCTGCTCACCGGCGGCGCCGTCGTCGGTGCCTCGTTTCTGCTGGCCTCCTTCGCTACGGACCGGGATTTCGTGCGCTCGCTTCACGAGTGGCGCCGTCCGGTGTCTCTCCCGCGCGCACCGCTGGCGTGGGTCGGCCGCGCGCTCGGACTCGTCGCCCTCGCCGTCGTCGTCGTGGGTGGCGTCCTCGGGCCGACCGACCCACAGCGAAACGTCGCAATCCTCCTCGTCTGGGTCGGCTGGTGGGCGGGGCTGGTGATGGGCGCGTACCTCGTCGGCGACGTGTGGCGCGCGCTCGACCCCGCTCGAACCGTCAGCCGGGCGCTCCCGGGCGGCGTCCGCCCGCTCCCGTCGTGGCTCGGCGCGTGGCCGAGCGTCGTCGCGTTCCTCGCCCTCGTCTTCGTCGAAGTCGTCAGCCCGCTCGCGGAGCGCCCCAGCCTCCTCGTCGCCGCCGTCGCGGGCTACGTGACTCTCGCCGTCGCGGGCGCGGTGGCCGTCGGGCGCGCCGACTGGTTCGAGCGCGTCGACCCGGTGGCGCGCGTCTTCCGTACCTACGGCCGCGTCGCGCCGATTCAGCGGACCGAAGACGGCCTCGCCGTCTCGCTCCCCGGCGCGGCGCTCGTCGACGCGACGCTCTCGGACGGCGACGTTGCCTTCGTCGTCGCGCTCCTGTGGGGCACCACATTCGACGGCCTCGTCGCGACGCCGGCGTGGGCCGACGTGGTTGGCCCGGTTTTCGACGCGGGCGTCCCCCCGCGTGCGCTGTACCTCGTCACGCTCGTCGCCGGCTTCGTCGCGTTCTACGCCGCCTACCGCGCCGCGACGCGGGCCGCCCGCCGCACCGCGCCGACGTACGTCACCGCCGACGCCCTCGCGCGGCGCTTCGCGGCGTCGCTGTTGCCTATCGCCGCCGGCTACCACCTCGCCCACTACCTCGACTACTTCCTCCGCCTCGCGCCGTCGCTGGCGAGCGCCGCTGTCCACCCGCTCTCGCCCGTGCCCCTCGTACTGGTCGTGCCGGGATGGCTCGAAGTGGTCAGCCTGTTTGCGGTGCTGCTCGGCCACGTCGTCGCCGTCGCCGTCGCGCACGCCGTCGCCTTCGACACCTTCCCCGGCCGGATGCAGGCCATCCGGAGCCAGTACCCGCTCACGGTCGTGCTGGTCTGTTACACCGTCGTCAGCCTCTGGATCGTCTCGCAACCGACCGTTACGCCACCCGGACTATGATTCCACGCACCGCCCCCGACTCGGCACCGACCTGTGACCGCTGCGGAGAGCCGTTCCCCGACGAGCACCTGTTAGCGCTCCATCGCGGGCACGCACACGAGGACCTGACGCCCACCGAGCGGAGCGCCTTCGAGGACGCACGCGAGGCCGAGACGGGGTCGCTCCGCCTGTTCCGACTGCAGGCGCTGGGAGCGCTCGTCCTCCTCTACTTCGGGTTCCTGATGGCGTACGCCGTCGTGACGTAGCCGGGAAGCGATGGCTTAACTTACGTGGTCGCCCTTGGTTTAGGCATGGCTGGCAACACCGACGCGCACGGCGGGGTCAGCGACCAGTACCCGCGTGCGAGTCCGTGGCCGCTGTTCGTGGCGCTGGGCTTCGTCCTCTCGGAACTCGGCGTGCTGTTCAACGCGCTCAGCGTCGCCGTCGGGGGGTTGGCGCTGTTCTCCGCGAGCGTCGTCGGTATCTTCCGCGAGTCGGGCTACGCGCGGACGCTGTGGCGCCCGACGGCCACGATGGGCGCCATCTGGAGCGTCGTCGGCGTCGTGCTGTTCGTCGGCGCGGAGATGCACTTCCGCGCGGCGTACGTCGGCGCCGTCGGCGGCCTCCTCCTCGTCGCGGCGCTCGGACTGGCGCTCCGCGAGGCGGGCCGCCTCTGAGGGAAAGCGCAAAGCTATTTTGCCGGGGGCGCAGAAACGCCGATAATGGCTTCCACGCTGTTCACCCGGGACACGTTCTTCGACCTTCTCGTCAACATCATCCCCATCGCAATCGGTCTCTTCTTCGTCGTCCTCTACACGGTGGTGAACCCGTGGCAGGGCTCGCTGCTCGGACGCGCCATCCAGTACGGTCTCATTCTCGTCCCGCTCGTAGCCCTCACAATTCTGACGTACGCCGCGGCGAAGCGCATCGAAGTCGAGGAGTAAACCTAAGCTTTCTTTACCTCATGGTCCCTAGCGTCGTGCATGGCAAACGAACTGGCGCTAACCATCCTGATGGGGGTGTTGCTCCTCGCCATCGGGCTGTGGCTCACCCGTATCGAGGACTGGCGTTCGTACTCGCCGCTCGGCTCGGGTGCGAGCGGCTACGGAGAGGCGGGACGTGAGACGACCGCCGAGAAGCCGGCGGGCCTGATGCGGTGGCTGACGACGGTCGACCACAAGGACATCGGCATTCTGTACGGCATCTTCGGCGTCATCTCCTTCGCGTGGGGTGGCCTGGCCGTCATCTTGATGCGAACGGAACTCGCGACGGCCGCACAGGACGTGGTGAGCGCCACGATGTACAACGCGTTGCTCACCAGTCACGGCATCACGATGCTGTTCCTCTTCGGGACCCCGATTCTCGCGGCGTTCGGGAACTACTTCATCCCGCTTCTCATCGGTGCCGACGACATGGCGTTCCCACGCATCAACGCCATCGCGTTCTGGCTCCTCCCGCCCGGCGCGCTCCTCATCTGGGGCGGCTTCTTCCTCGACCCGCTGTTCGCCAACATCGGCCCGGCGGAGACCTCGTGGACGATGTACACGCCGCTGTCGCTGGGCGCGGGCGCGGGGAACATGGGCGGTGCGGGCGTCGACCTGATGCTCCTCGGCCTGCACCTCACCGGCGTCTCCGCGACCATGGGTGCCATCAACTTCATCGCGACCATCTTCACCGAACGCGGCGAGGACGTGGGCTGGGAGAACCTCGACATCTTCTCGTGGACGATGCTCACCCAGTCGGGGCTCATCCTGTTCTCGTTCCCGCTGCTCGGGAGCGCCCTCGTGATGCTCCTCCTCGACCGCAACTTCGGCACGATGTTCTTCGCGACGGAGGGCGGCGGCGCCCTCCTCTGGCAGCATCTGTTCTGGTTCTTCGGCCATCCGGAGGTGTACATCCTCGTCTTGCCGCCGATGGGCCTCGTCTCGCTCATCCTGCCGAAGTTCTCGGGCCGGAAGCTGTTCGGCCTCAAGTACGTCGTCTACTCGACGCTGGCAATCGGCGTCCTCTCCTTTGGCGTGTGGGCACACCACATGTTCGCCACGGGCATCGACCCGCGCCTCCGCGCCTCGTTCATGGCCGTCTCGTTGGCAATCGCGATACCGAGCGCGGTCAAGACGTTCAACTGGATCACGACGATGTGGAACGGGAAACTCCGCCTGACGACGCCGATGCTGTTCTCCATCGGCTTCGTCCAGAACTTCATCATCGGCGGCGTCACCGGCGTCTTCCTCGCCGCGGTGCCCGTGGACCTCCTGCTCCACGACACCTACTACGTCGTCGGCCACTTCCACTTCATCGTGTTCGGCGCCATCGGCTTCGCGGCGTTCGCGGGCATCTACTACTGGTTCCCGATGGTGACCGGTCGGATGTACCAGCGCCGCCTCGGCGTCTGGCACTTCTGGCTCTCCATCATCGGCTCGAACGTCGTCTTCCTCTCGATGATCGTGCTGGGCTACCTCGGCCACCCGCGCCGCTACGCCACGTACGACTTCGGCGGCGCCGCGCCGGTCAGCCTCTACTCGGCGTTCCACCAACTCGCCACCATCGGCGCGTTCATCATGCTGTTCGCCCAGATCCTCTGGGTCTGGAACATGTTCCAGTCGTGGCGCGAGGGACCCCGCATCGAGAGCGCGGACCCGTGGAACCTCGAAGAGGAGGGGCAGGTCACAAACGAGTGGGAGTGGTTCGCGTCACGTCGCGAGCAGGAGGTCGCACTCGCTGACGGCGGCGAGGAGTCCGAGAACTGACGGCTCGGTTTTTTCGCGGTTCAGGACAGTACCAGCACGAACCCGGTGGCGAATATCAGCACGGCAATTCCGGCCAGTACAAGCATCAGGAGTTCCTTCTCACCCATACCGGAGTCCGGTGGCGAAAGCGCAAAAGCCTAACCGTCCCGCGCCGTACCTGCGGCCATGGACGCGGCCACCGAACCGACGGTCACGAGCGGTCGAAACGTCGTCTTCACCGTCATCGGCGTCCTCGTCGCCGTCGCCGCCACGTTCGGCGTGCTGTTGGGGGCGGTCATTCTTCCCACTCGCGTCGAGGGGCCGCTCCCGAAGGCGGCCCTCGGCCCGGTCACGTTCCCCATCACGCCCGTTACGATGGCGATATACGGCGTCGTGATGGTCGGCTCGGTGCTCCTCGTCGGACTCCTGTTGGTGCGATTCGTCTCCGCGCGCTACGTCGAGAAGTAGGTATCAGATTTGAGGCAACCACACGCTATTTGATACCACGCCACGTACACCCCCGCATGAAGTTCCGAGCCGCCACGCCGTCGGACGCCGGGACGGTCCGAGACATCGCTCGCGACTCGTTGTCTGCCTCGTACTCGCCGGCCCTCGACGACGACACCATCGAGGCCGCCGTCGACCAGTGGTACACCAGCGAGAACATCCAGCGTGCGACCGAGGAGGACGAGACGGCCCTCTTGCTCGCGACAGAGGACGACGAGACGCTCGGCTTCGCGAAGGGCGTCGTCGTCGGGCGTCGGGAGCCAGTCGGCGAGATTCACTGGCTCCACGTCGCCCCCGAACACCGCGGGCGTGGCGTCGGCGCCCGCCTGCTGGACCGCATCGAGGACGAACTCGCGGAGGCGGGGGCTGAGCGCTACGCGGGGTTCGTCCTCGACGTGAACGAGGCGGGCGCCGGGTTCTACGGGCGACACGGCTACTCCGAGACGGGGAGCCGACGCATCGAAATCGGCGACGAGGACTTCCTCGAACTGGAGTTCGGCCGGCGCCCCGAGGACGGTGCGGGCGCGTCGCCGCTCCAACCGGTCACCGTCGAAGGTGCGACGCGCTACGTCGCCTACGACGAGGGCGAACAGGGCTCGCTGGCCCCATTCTACCCGCTGTACAACGACAGGGAGCGCGAGTCAATGTACGCCTACCTCTGTGGGAACTGCGAGACGGCCGACGTGGCCGTGAACTCGATGGGCGGCTACGAGTGCAACACCTGCGCGAACCGGCACAAGCCGTCCCGGTGGGACGCAGCCTACCTCTGACTCCCGGTGAGTCGTTCCCGCCGTCGCTCGAACTCCTCGTCGTCGATGTCGCCCCGCGCGTAGGCTTTTCGCAGTTCGTCGAGCGCGTCGTCGGACTCCTCGCCGCCCACGCCGTATGCGACGCCGGCGACGGCGAGTGCCAGTAGCCCACCCGCTACGAGGACGACGGGGAGCAACACGACGCTTCCCGCCATCGGCCCGTGCGCGCCGACCATCGCAGTCGCGAACAGGGCGCCGAGGAACAGGCGCCCGAGGAGGAGGACGGCGACGACGCCGAGGACCAGTTTCAGGACGTCACTCGTGTCCATAGTTGCGGTGTTGTGATTCGAAGGGGAAAAAGCGTTACGTCAGTCGCCTTGCACTTGCGCCTGAATCTCCTCGACGATTTCCGGGTTGCGGAGCGTCGTCGTGTCTCCGAGGTCCGCGCCGTTGGCGATGTCCTCCAGCAGACGGCGCATGATCTTCCCGGACCGCGTCTTGGGGAGTTCGGGCGTGAAGATGACTGCCTCGGGGCGCGCGATTGGGCCGATGGCGTCCTCGACGGCCTCGATTATCTGCTCGCGCAGGTCCTCGCCGCCCTCGTACCCGTCTTCGGTGATGACGTAGGCGTAGACGGCCTCACCTTTCACCTCGTGGTCGCCGCCGACGATGGCCGCTTCGGCGACGCCCTCGACGCCGACGATGGCGCTCTCGATTTCCATCGTCCCGAGGCGGTGGCCCGAGACGTTCAGCACGTCGTCGACGCGGCCGAGGATGGTCAGGTAGCCGTCCTCGTCCACTTTCGCGCCGTCCTCGGGGAAGTACACCCACTCGTCGGCCTCGGGGTCCGAGTACTCGGTCCAGTACTCGTCGATGAATCGCTCGTCGTTGTTGTACAGGGTGCGGAGCATCCCCGGCCACGGGTCGGTGACGACCAGATAGCCCGCGTCGCCCGCGTAGACGGGTTCGCCGCCACCGTCCACCACGTCGGCGCTGATGCCGGGGAGCGGCGGTCCGGCGGACCCGGGTTTCATCTCGTTCACACCGGGCAGGGTCGTGACCATCATGCCGCCCGTCTCCGTCTGCCACCACGTGTCCACGATGGGGCACTCCTCGTCCCCGATGTGCTTGTAGTACCACTTCCACGCGCGGGGGTTGATGGGTTCGCCCACCGTCCCCAGCAGTCGGAGCGAGGAGAGGTCGTGTTCCGCGGGGTACTCCTCGCCCCACTTCATGAACGCGCGGATGGCCGTCGGCGCCGTGTAGAAGATGTCGACGGCGTACTTCTCGACCATCTCCCAGAGGCGGTCCTTGTCGGGGTAGTCGGGGGTCCCCTCGTACATCACCGTCGTCGTGCCGAGGGACAGCGGTCCGTAGACGATGTAGGAGTGGCCGGTGATCCAGCCGATGTCGGCCGAACACCAGTACGTGTCCTCGGGTTTCACGTCGAGGACGGCGTGGGAGGTCCACGCCGTGTACGCGAGGTAGCCACCCGTCGTGTGCTTGACGCCCTTCGGTTCGCCCGTCGTCCCCGAGGTGTACATCAAGAACAGCATGTCCTCGGCGGAGCGTTCGACGGGGTCGACTCGCTCGCCCTGCTGAGCGGCGACCAGTTCGTCCCAGTCGTGTTGGTTCGCGGCGAGGCCGTGGCCGAAGCCGTCGTCTCCGAGGCGGTCCACGACCACCACGTCCGATACCTCGTGTTCCACGCCCGCCAGCCCGGTGTTGGCCTTGTCGAGGTGGTCGAGGGGGTCGCCGCGCCGGTAGTAACCGTCCGCGGTGACGAGATACTCCGAGTCGGCGGAGTTCATCCGAGTCGCGAGGGCGTCCGCCGAGAACCCGGCGAACACGACGGAGTGTGGCGCGCCGATGCGGGCACAGGCCAGCATCGCGATGGGCAACTCGGGCACCATCGGCATGTAGAGGGTGACCACGTCGTCCTCCTCGACGCCGAGGTCACGGAGGGCTGCCGCGAACTCGTTCACCTCGCGGTAGAGGTCCTGATACGTGTACGTCCGCGTCTCGCCGTGTTCGCCCTCCCACTCGATGGCGGCGCGGTTCTTGTCGCCGTTCTCGACGTGCCGGTCCACGCAGTTGTAACAGGCGTTGAGGCTCCCCTCGGGGAACCACTCGTAGAACGGTTCCTCGCTGTCGTCGAGGACTGTGTCGTACTCCGTCTCCCAGTCGAGCAAGTCGGCCGCGCGCTCCCAGCACTCCGGCCAGTTCTCCTCGAACTCCTCGTAGATGTCGGGGTCGGAGACGTTCGCCTGTTCGACGAACGATGCGGGGGGCTCGAAGGTTTCCTGCTCGGCGAGTCGCGCTTCGAGGTCGACCTCCACGCCGTCGTCTGTCATGATCTGTCGGATAGTTTTCGACGCTCGTCTTAAACCTTTGCGCCGTCGCGAACCGTGCGATTCCGCGCTACTGCAGCCGCTTCGTCGACTCCACGAGCGGATGGCGCGCGTAATCCACCACCTCGACGTCGTCGATGCTGGATAGCCCTTCGCGCTCGGCGGTGCGTTCCATCCCGAGTTGGATGGGCTCCGCGATGACGATGACGTAGGCGTCGATGTCCGCCATGTCGAGGCGCCGCGCGGCCAGCGCCCGGTGGTGGCCGTCTGCGAGGAGCAGTTTGCCGTCGGGGCCGGCGCGGATGGTGACCAGCGGCTCCGCGAGTCCGCGCTGGAGTTCGTAGCTGCGCCCCTCGAGTTCGTCGGCGTACACCTCTGACTGGGTGGGTACGAGGTCCGCCAGCGCCACGGACCGACGCTCCTCCCGTGTTTCGACGCCGTGGATGGATTCGAGCGTGCGGCGCAGGCGCCCCACCTTCTCCGGCGTGGCGCGCTCTATCTGGCTCCGAACCACGTCCGTGTTGCTGATGATGCCCACGAGGTCACCGTCGTCGTCGACGACGGGCAGTTTCTGGATGCCCGAGCGCAGGATGACGCGCGCGGCGTCGTTCACCTTCATCTCGGGATGGGCGACGAGCAAGTCCTCGCTCATCACCGCCTCGACTGGGGTCTCCGACTCGACGCCCAACAGGTCTCGGGCCGTCACGAAGCCGACGACACGTTGCCCTTCACACACCGGGAAGCCGTTGTGGCTCCGGCTCTGACTCATCCGCTCGGCGACGACCTCGACGCTATCGCCGGGTTCGACGGTCACCACGTCCGTGGTCATGTAGTCGCTCACGAGCGGCGTTTTGCCGCCGTCCGGCGACTCGGCAACGTCCATACTAACGCTGAACGCCCCCACGGCAAAAGACTTCACCCGCCGCGCGCCCGCATCGCGTCGGTGAACCGCTCGGTGACGACGTTGGCGAGGATGGTCGTCAGCGACGATTCGGCTTCGGACTCGACCTCCGAGAACAGGCCGAGTGGTATCTGTGCGCCGGCCATGTCGGCGTGGCCGCCGGCGCTCCCGAGGTCGCCGAAGGCCGTCCTGAGCGTCGCACCGAGGTCCACGTCCGTACCGCGGGTCCGTGCGGAGAGGTACACCGTTCCGGCCATGAAGCCACAGACGAGCGTCGTCGAGACGCCCTCGAGGGCCAGCAGTCGGTCGGCGGCCTGCGCCAGCGTGTCCCGGTCGCTGATGGCGCCGACGCAACTGACCACCGTCTCGCCCTCGACTCGGCGGTTCCGAATCGCCCGCGCGATGGTGTCGAGGGTGTCACCGCTCATGCTTGGGCTCTCGATCTCCTCGACGGCTTCCCGGTCCACGTGCGGGAGCAGATACGCCGCCGCCTCGAAGTCCTCTACCGCCGTCTCGCGCATGAAGTCGCTCGTGTCCACGTGGATGCCGTACAGCAGTCCGGTCGCCACGTCCGCCTCGGGCGTGAGGCCGAACCCGCGCAGGTAGTCCGTGAGGAGCGTCGAGGTGGCGCCCACGTCGACGCGCACGTCCACGAACTCCCCGGTCACCTCGTCTTCGCTCGGGTGGTGGTCGATGACGACGGCCGGCGTCACGTCTCGCGGGAGATGGTCGTTGACGCCGGGTTGCGAGTGGTCGACGAGGGCGAACGCCTCCGCGTCCGGCACCTCGTCCGTCGACAGATTCCGCAGGTCGTAGTCGAGGCGGTTCACGAGCGCTCGGTTCTCCTGATGGGAGATTTCGCCGTAGTACCAGACGTCCGCTGGGACGCCGAGCGAGCGTGCGATGCGGACCAGCGCCACCGCGGCGGCGATTGCATCGGGGTCCGGGTTCGAGTGGGGTACCACCGCCAGCGACCCGACGACGCCTTCGAGTGCGTTCCGAAGCCCACGGCGGTGGTTCACGTCGTCCACGCTCACGTCGTCGAGTTCGCCGAGAACGGCTGTGCCGGCGTCGATGCCCCGGTCGGCCCGCGACCGCATCCTGCGTCGCTGGTCGCGGCTGGCGTCGGTACCGAAAAACACGACGAGGTTCGCGTCGGGAAACGTCTCGGCGGCGGTGGTCGTCGCTCGCTCGTTCACGGCGGGGTCGTCGCCGGCGACGAATATCACGTCGGCTGGGCCGGCGTCGCGCACCGTCTCCGGGTCCGTCGGGTCGCCGGTGCGCGCGTCGATGCCCTCGTTGCGAAGCGTCTCGACCCGGCTCGTGTCCTCCTCGATGACGTGGACGTCATCGGTTCCGAGGGCGCGCAAGACGGCGTTGCCCGGGGTACTACACCCGAGCACGAGCCGGGAAACCATCTGTGGGTGAGCCTACCCGAGCAGTCCGCCCGCGGCCGAGATGGCCGTCTCGGCCACAGGGTTGAACACGACCAGCAGGCCGACGGTCACGGCGGCCGCGACCATCAGCGCCGCGTAGATGCCGACGGGCCGGCTGTCGATGTCGAAGCCATCGTCGTCGGCCTCCTCTATCCACATCGCCTTCACGACGCGGGAGTAGTAGAACAGCGACAGTGCGCTGTTCACCGCCGCGATGAGCGCCAGCCACGCGTAGCCCGCGCCCACGGCGCCCATGAAGAGGACGTACTTCGACAGGAAGCCGGCGCCGACGGGAAGGCCGGCGAGGCTGAACATGAAGACGGTCATCGCGACGCAGGCCAGCGGTGCCTCCGACGCGAGGCCGTTGTAGTCCTCGAACGTGCGGCCCACGTCCCAGTGCTCCGTGAGCGCGATGAACAGGAACGCGCCGGTGTTCATGAAGCCGTAGACGAGGAGGTGCATCATGCTCGCACCGAGCACCAGGTCACCGCCGCCGTCGAGGGCCGCGAGGCCGATGAGGACGTAGCCGGCGTGTCCGATGGAGGAGTACGCCAGCATCCGCTTGACCTCCTCTTGGGTCGCGGCCGCGAAGTTGCCGAGCGTCATCGTGACGACGGCCAGTACCGCGAACAGCAGCGCCCAGTCGATGCCGAGTTCGGTGACCGCCTCCAGCGGGAACGCGACGGTGAAGACGCGGAACGCCAGCACGAAGCCGGCGGCCTTCGACGCCGAGGAGAGGAACGCCGACACCGGCGCGGGCGCGCCCTCGTACGCCTCCGGCGCCCAGAAGTGGAACGGGACGCTCGCCGTCTTGAACGCGAGGCCGCCCGCGACCATCAGGACGCCGAGTCCGAGGACGCCGACGGCTTCGGCGGCCGAGAGTGCCTGAGCGACTGCCGTGAACCGAAGGCTCCCCGTCGAGACGTACACGAGGCTGATACCGTAGGCCATCACCGCACTCGACAGCGCGCCGATGAGGAAGTACTTCAGCCCGGCCTCGACGCTCCCGCGGTTGCTCTTCAGGAACGCCACGAGCGCGTAGGACGGGAGGCTCGCGAGTTCGAGCGCGACGAAGGCCGTGGTGAGCGAGTTCGCACTCGCCATCAGGCTCATGCCCGTCGCCGCGAGCATCACCAGCGCGTAGTACGCGGCGGCGTGCTTCTGGTCGCGGACGTAGTCGTAGCTCGCGAGGATGACCAGCGTGGTGACGCTGGCGAACACGACGGTGAAGAACAGACTCGTCCCGTCGACCACGAGGTCACCGCCGAACTCGGAGATGAGCCCCCCCGTCTCGGGCTGGCCGGTCCCCGCCGCGAGGAACCACGCGGCCACCGCGCCAGCGGCGATGGTGCCGATGGCGGAGATGCCCGCGAGGACGCCGTCGCGCCGCGAGTGCGGCCAAGCGGAGTCGAACAGCAGTACCAGCAGTGCGGTCAGACCCAGCAGAATCTGGGGCGTCAGTGGGTGTGCCTGAATGGTCGCCATCTATGCACCACCTCCGATGAGCGCGGCGGCGGTGTCGTGGGCCGCCTCGGCGCCGCCGTTCTCCGCGAGGTCGACGACCGCGCCCTGAATCTGGTCGTAGAACAGTTCCGGCGCGGTGCCCAGCGTGATGATCGCGAGGAGCAACACGACGAGGGGCACCACGTCGTGGACCGCCGCGGGCGTAATCTCGTAGTCCTCCGCGGTGAAGAACGGCCCGAAGAGGCTCCGCTGCATCGCGTACAGCAGGTAGCCCGCCACGATGACGATGCCGAACATCGACACGGCGGTGAACAGCGGGGCCGATCCGAGCACCGAGGAGTGGAACGCGCCGAGGAAGACGAAGAACTCGGCGGCGAACCCGCTCATCAGCGGGAGGCCCATGTAACCGAACGCCGCCGCGACGAAGACGGCGGCGGTGACCGGCATCCGGTCGGCGACGCCCGAGAGGTCGCCGACCATCCGCGTGTGCGCCGTGTTGTAGATGACGCCGACGCACATGAACATCAGCCCGGAGATGAGGCCGTGGCTGATCATCTGGAACGTGGCCCCGCCGAGTCCGTACGTCGTGTAGGCCACGAGGCCGAGGATGACGTACCCCATCGAAGAGATAGAGGAGTACGCGACGATGCGTTTGAGGTCCGACTGCGCCAGCGCGAGCATCGCGCCGTAGATGACCGACACCGCCGCGAACACGGCGATGAGTTCGGCGTGCTCGGCGGCCACCTCGGGGAGCATCGTGAAGTTGAACCGCAGGAGCGCGTACGTCCCCATCTTCAGCATGACCCCCGCCAACATCACCGACGCGGGCGTGGGGGCTTCGACGTGGGCGTCCGGAAGCCACGTGTGGACTGGGACGAGGGGCACCTTCACGGCGAACCCGGCGAACAGGGCGAGGAAGGCGAGTCCCTTCAGCGTCTCCGGCCCGACGCCGGCGAGCGAGCCGAGTTGGCCCGCGCGGAGGGACTGGGCGATGAGCGGCAGGTCGAATGACGTCACCGGGAGCGCGAACACGAGCGCCACGAACCCGATGAACATCACCAGACTCGCGATGTTCGTGTAGACGAAGAACTTAATGGCGGCGTAGCGCCGGCGCGGTCCGCCCCAGACGCCGATGATGACGTACATCGGCACGAGGACGAACTCCCAGAACACGAACCAGAGGAAGAAGTCCAGCGCGACGAACACGCCGAGCAGCGACGCCTCCATGAACAGCATGAGGCCGTAGAACTGCGACTGGCGCTCGTCGATGGGCGTCCACGCGCTCAGTATGGCCGCGGACGTGAGGATGGTCGTCAGAACCACGAGCGGCATGCTGATGCCGTCGAGGCCGACGTGCCAGTTCAGCGCGTAGATGTCGCCCAACTGGATCCACGTCGTGTTCGTCTCGAAGGCGAGTTCGCCGCTCTCCAGCAGGGCGTTGCCGTGCCCGTCGAAGTTGAGGTACATCCAGATGCTCCCCGCCAGCGGCACGAGGCTGAGCGCGAGCGCCAGTTTCTTCGCCACCGCGTCGGGGGCGAGCATCACGACGACGGCGCTCAGTGCCGTCACGGCCAGCAGTGCTTCGATGGCGCCGACCATCAGAACCACCCCCCGAGGAGCGCGAAGGCGAGGATGAGCGCCGTTAGCCCCAGCGTGAGCAGCGCCGCGTAGGTGCTGACCACGCCGGTCTGGAGCTTGCGGACGTTCCGCCCGCTCATCCGACTCGCGCTGCTGATGCCGTTCACCACGCCGTCGACGACGCTCTGGTCGAACATGTCGGCGGCGCGGGCGACGCGGAGTGTGAGTCCCTCAGCGAGCCACACCTGATACTCGTCTTGATAGTAGTTGTTGTAGAGCACGGTCTTCACGCTGCCGAGTTTGTCCGTGTGGACGACGGGGTCCCGCACGGCGTACAGCCGCCACGCGAGGAGCGCCCCGGAGACAGCCAGCGCGAGCGAGACTGCCGCGCCGGCGAGCGCGAGGTTCGTCTCACCGAGTCCGGCGGTGCCGACAGTGTAGCCGGACTCGTGCAGCAGTTCCCCGTAGTGGTGCGCGCCGGTCGGCTCGAACTTGTCGAGCCACTGGTGGAGATACTCGATGTGTGCGCCCGTCAGCTTCGCCACCGGCGTCATGTTGATGAGGCCGATAGTGGCCGCGAGGACGCCCAACACGGCCAGCGGGAACTTCACGTTCCAGCCGACGCCGTGGGGGTCTTCGGCCGTCTCGGTGCGCGCCTCGCCGTGGAAGGTGAGCGCGACCATCCGGAACGTGTAGAAGCCGGTGAAGAAGACGGCGAGCAGGCCCATCGCGTACGCCACGAGCAGGACCGTACTGCCGCCGAGGCCGTGGGCGAGGGCCTCGTACAGCACCTCGTCCTTCGACCAGAAGCCGGCGAAGGGGACGATGCCCGCGAGCGCGAGCGACCCCGAGAGGAACGTCCAGTAGGTGACGGGCATCTTCTCGCGGAGATTGCCCATGTCCCACATGTTCTCGTTGTGGTGCATCGCGATGATGACCGACCCGGCGCCGAGGAACAGGAGCGCCTTGAACACGGCGTGGGTGAGCAGGTGGAACGTCGCGGCCACGTAGCCGCCCGCTCCGAGTCCCAGCATCATGTAGCCGTACTGCGAGATGGTGGAGTACGCGAGCACCTGCTTGAGTTCGTTTTTGACGACGGCCATCGTCGCCGCGAACAGCGCCGTGAAGCCGCCGACGAGCGCGATGACGGCCAGCACGTCCGGTAGGAGCGCGTAGAAGCCGTACATCCGCGCGACGAGGTAGACGCCGGCCGCGACCATCGTCGCCGCGTGGATGAGCGCGGAGACGGGCGTCGGGCCCTCCATCGCGTCGGGGAGCCACGTGTGGAGCGGGAACTGCGCGGACTTGCCGATGACGCCGCCCAAGACGAGGAGGCCGACGACAGGGAACCACGCCTCCGGTCCCATTCCGAGGAACGTGTTCACCGTGGCCTCGCCGTGGAGCGCCTGCTCCGCGAGGTGCGGAAAGCCGTGGTGCTCGCCCGTGCCGACGAAGCGCGACGTGCCGAACGTGGCGATGGTCGCGACGACGCCGATGAGGAAGAAGTAGTCCCCGAAGCGGGTCACGAGGAACGCCTTCTTCGCGGCGCTCGCGGGGCCGGGCTCGCGGAACCAGAAGCCGATGAGGAGGTAGGAGCACAGGCCCACCAGTTCGAAGAACATGAACGCCATCAACAGGTTGTCCGCGAGGACGAAGGCGAGCATGCTCGCCGAGAACAGGCCCAGACCGGCGTAGTAGCGCGGGAGCCCGGTCTCGCCCTCGTCGTTCATGTAGCCAAGCGAGAAGACGTGGACGAGCGTCGCGATGAGCGACACGATGGCGAGCATCATCGCCGACAGCGGGTCGATGAGCACGCCGAAGTGCAGGTCGAAGGTGCCCTGTCCGGCCACCCACGTGTAGATGGACTTGTTCACCGTCTCGCCGCCGGCGACGGCGACGGCGAGCCACAGCGACAGCACGAGGGACAGTCCAGTCGCCGCGATGCCGGGAATCGCGCCGCCCTTCGGCAGGGCGCGCGGCGCGAAGTACCCGACGACGACCGCGATGACGAACGATGCAAACGGCAACAGCGGGATCAGCGGAGCGAGGTCGAATGGCATACTCATGTTACCACCTCATGGTCGTCGCCTCTGTCACGTCCACGTCCCGGAAGTTCCGGTAGAGGACGAGGATGATGCTGAGACCGACGGCGACCTCTGCGGCGGCGAGCGCCATGGTGAACAGGCTGAACACCTGCCCGGTGAGGTTACCGTGGTACAGCGAGAACGCCACGAGATTGATGTTCGCGGCGTTCAGCATTAGTTCGACCGACATCAGGAACAGCAGGGCGTTCCGGCGGGTCAGGATGCCGAACACGCCGATGCAGAACACCGCGGCCGACAGCAGGAGGTAGTACTCCATCGGGACCGCCATCAGCTCTCACCTCCGTCGTCGACCGGGTCGATCGGTTGCCCGTCCTCTTTCTCGTCACGGCGGGCGAGCATCACCGCGCCCACCACGGCGGCGACGAGAACGACGTCGATAATCTCGAACGCCGCGAGCATCCCCTCGCTCGCGACGTCCGCGCCGCCGAGGTTGAACATGGCGTAGCCGATGCTCGCCGTAATCGAGGCGTCGCCCGGGAAGCCCGCCGCCTCGCCGAACTCAGCGCCGACGAACACCGCCGCCATGACGGCGAACAGCG
Source organism: Halobacteriaceae archaeon (assembly GCA_042216675.1). GTDB lineage: Archaea > Halobacteriota > Halobacteria > Halobacteriales > Halobacteriaceae > JBDGTS01. Next base: position 45,871 of record JBDGTS010000019.1, read on the forward strand.
CAACAGCCGCCAGCCCCCGAAGCTTGCTCCCCCGGTACAGTCGCGGCCACGACGCCATCAGGCCGTCACCTCCGTGTTCTGGTTGCGCGTGAGCATCACGGCGAACGTGATGAGGATGAGTACCCCGCCGACGTACACGAGAATCTGCATGGCGGCGAGGAACTCGGCCTGTAGCATCACGTAGTGGACCGCGAAGCTCAACAGTGCCGCCCCGAGCAGTAACGCGGAGTGCCAGACGTCCCGCGCGAGGACGACACCCAGGCTGCTCGCCACTGTCACAAACGCGAACAGCCCGAACGCGAACGTTTCAACAACTGGCATTATGGGGTCATTCAGAGGAGAGCCCTTTGAAGATTTCGAGACGTGCGCGGTGCGAGGGAGCGAAGCGACCGAGCACCGCGACGAAGCGAGTGGGGAACGGAGTGACCCGCGAGCCGTGCGTGATTCTGAGTGGGGCGGCGACCGAGCACCGCGACGAAGCGAGTGGGGAACGGAGTGACCCGCGAGCCGTGCGTGATTCTGAGTGGGGCGGCGACCGAGCACCGCGACGAAGCGAGCGGGGAACGGAGTGACCCGCGAGCCGTGCGCGATGCGAGACGGTCACTTCGACCGCGGTTTCACTCTCCGAAAGGCACTGCCCCCGGCGCGTGCAAGTGACGGCGTGAACCGACGGTCCCTCCTCCGCTGTGGCGCGCCCGCGGTCCTCGGCGCTGTCGCCGGGTGCTCCGCGCTCGCGACAGACGCGCCGAACGTGAATCCGTCGACCGGCCTCGACCAAGACACGAGCGCCGCCCTCGACGACAGACCGGTGGCCCGCCTCGGCGACGTGGCCGCGCTCCCCGCGCCACCCGCCGAAACCGACGCGCTCTCGGACGCTCGGGTCGCACTCGCCACCGCTGACGCCGACGTGGCGCGCCTCGCGGACGCCATGCGCGACGGCACGACAGTCGCGTTCGCCGGCCCCGAGTGCCAAGCCGCCCTCCGGACGGTGCTCACGACTGTTGGCGACGACTTCCACTACGGCGTCGAATCTATCTCGGGGCGACCGGTCGAACTCGTCGTCGCCGAACCGCGAGGCGACGCGGTGGCCACCTACCAGTTCGTCGCGGAGGGCGGCTGGGACGACCCGATACTGGACCCCCTCGGCTGGGCGCTCGTCGGGCGCACGCCCGAGTGCGACACGTTCGTCCCCGAGCGCTCGGACGCGGACGCGTTCGCGCGACTCGGCGCGACGCACGTCGCCGGCCGCCTGCCCACGGGTGAGACGTACGCCTCGCGCACCGTCGGACACGAGCGTGAGGGGCAACTCCGTCTCCACACGGCCGTCCACGCCGCGTCCTCGGGTGGGTATCCGGTCGCCGAGACGCGCCGCGTCGCCGACTTTCCGAACGACGGGGCTCTCGCGAAATGGTTCCCGAACCCACACGAACAAAACGGCGTCGAGGCGTCGAACCACTCGGACCCGGTGGCCGAGCGCCTCGACGTGTCGTTCTCGCCCACGGGCGACCGCACGCGCGGCGCGATGACCGGGTGCTGTGGCGTCACCGCCACCGACGCGCTCGGATACGACTACGCGCTCCGCTGTCGCTGGACGCGCGACGGGCTGTTCGGGTCGAACACCCGCCACGGCGGCGCCGAGGGCCGCGGCGAGTGGCACGTCCGGTAGCCTATCGGAGTTCCGCACGAATCGCGCGCCGCTTCACCAGCGCGAACCCGGCGAGGATGCACGTGAAGCCCACGGCGGTCGGTACGCCGACGCCATGTCCGAGCAACACGAACCCCGTCGCCGCCGCCGTCACGGGCGTCGCGTAGGAGATGAGGTTGATTTCGACGGCGCCGAGGCGGTCCAACAGGTCGAAATAAATCACGTAGCCGAACGCGCTCGCGACGAGGGCGAGATACGCCAGCGACCAGAGCGCCGTCGGCGTCCACTCCGCGGCCGCCAGCGACTCGCTCGGAAGCGCCCCGCTGACGGCGTGGAGCAAGACCGCACCGAGCGCCATCGACCACGCGACGCGCCCTTCCGTGCTGACGTCGGCGTCGAACCGCCGCACGAGGACGCTCCCCACCGCGACGCTCGTCGCCGCGCCGAACACGAGGAGCGCCCCGCGGGTGCTTCCAGTCCAGAGGGCGCTCGGGTCAGGGCGCGCGATGACGGCGACGCCGACGAAGCCCAGTCCCACGCCAGCGACGCCCGCCGGCCCCAGTCGTTCAGAGGGGAGGAGTGCGCGTGCGAGCACGGTCGTCAAGACCGGATTGAGACCGACCAGCACCGCCGCGACGGCGCCCGTGACGTACTGCTGGCCGAGAAAGAGGAACGCGTTGTAGCCGGCGATGATGGCCGCGCCGCCGACGGCGACTGTCGCCCAGTCGGCGTGGCTCCGGGGCCGCCAGTCCTCGACGGCGAGGGCGCAGTACGCCAGCGTCACGACCGCGGCCACGTCGTATCGCAGGGCTGCGTAGAGGACCGGCGGGACGTGCCGGATGCCGGTCTCGATGGCGACGAACGCCGCGCCCCACACCGCCGCGAGCGTCAGAAAGAGACCGAAATCCCGGCGTCGGGACACGTCGTCGCTACTGGTAGTCGACTTCGCCCTCGCCCTCGCCGACCCACGCGCCGCGGTCGGGTTCGCGGGAGGCCAGCGGGTCCATGTCCTTGTACCACGGGACGTTCTTCAACTGCTCTTTGTTGTACACCA